>CAZAIU010000033.1:0-26734 GCA_964485265.1 uncultured Oscillospiraceae bacterium
CCGATGATTGCGATAACGACTATCAGCTCTACGAGAGTAAAGCCGGCTTTTGACTTTTTAAGTTTTTCAATCATACTTTTTATCTCCTACCTATAATTTTTTATATAAACGTCCTTGCCTCCCCTTAGGTTTGGGCGCTTATTTCCGTATCTGTGGCTTACAGGTTTTCCAGTCCTCCGTACATGCTGGACATGGGCAGGATGACCGCAAGCACAATAGTGCCGATTATAAGCGCCAAGAAAATTATTATCATAGGTTCAAGCGCCGCCATAACCTGCTCAGTGGTCTGGGTAACCTCTTCGTCGTAATAATCCGCAAGCTTCGTGAGCATGCCGTCAATTGAGCCTGTTTCCTCGCCGATTTTAAGCATATGGTGCACCAAAGGCGGAAACAGACCGCAGCGCTGAAGCGGCTCTGAAAGGCTTGAACCAATACCCACGTCATCTCGCGCTTTCATCAAAGCTTCCTTGAAGTATATGTTGGTCATGGTGTTCGCCGTAATCTCCAAAGCGTCCATAAGCGGAAGTCCGCTGCCCAGAAGCGTTGATAGTGTTCTTGCCATCCTAGCCGAGGCGGTTTTCACCGTGAGCTTTTTTATCATGGGCAGCTTCAAGGCGAGAAGACCGAACAGGTGCTGTCCGCTGCTGGTGCTTTTATACACTCGAATACCTATTACCAAGCCGATAAGCAAGGCAAGCACTATGTACCAATAGCTTTTCATAAAGGCGCTTGCCGCAATAACAAACTTTGTTACCCCCGGCAGCTCAACGCCAAGGTCTGTGAGCATATCCTCAAAGGTTGGTATTACCATGGTCAGCAAAACGACCACCGCAAGCACTGCAACTATACACACAACAACAGGATAGGTTGTTGCTTTTTTTACTGTTGCCTTGAGCTTTGCTGTTTTTTCAAACTGCTCCGCCATTCGTGTGAACGAAACGTCAAGTGAACCAGACGCCTCACCCGCTTCAACCATGGTGATAAACATTGAGGGAAAAATCTCCGGCCACTCACTCATTGCTCTGGCAAGGGTTTCTCCACGCTCTATGGATTTCTTGCAGCCGTCAATTGCCTTTGCAAGCTTTTTGTTCTCCGTTTGCTCTGCAAGCATAGAAAGCGCTGAGATTACCGGAACACCTGCATCAACTATGCTGACAAACTGGCGGCAAAACACCGCCAGGTCACGGGGCTTTGGTCCTCTCTGCAAAAAGCTTATTTCTATGTTTTTGTTGAGCGCATTTGCGTCCTCCAAGGAAACAACAGTGCCTCCGTTTGCGCGGAGCCGCTCTATCGCCTTCTCACGGGAGTCGGACTCAATGCTGCCTTTTTTCTCTTTTCCGTTTGGGTCAACTACAAGATATGTGTAGGTAGACAAACCATCACTCTCCCACGCGCTTAAATTCTTCTCTGCATAGCTGCTCTGTCCAGTGCATAGGTCAGAAGTGAATCCTGCGTTATCTGACCGCCAAGATATAAATCAAGCAGGGCATCATCCATAGTAATCATGCCCATTTTGCGGTTAGTCTGCATAACTGTTGGTATTTGAAAGGTTTTTGCTTCCCGAATATGGTTTCGTATGGCAGCAGTTGCGAGCATGACCTCCATTGCCGCTATTCGTCCGTGTCCACTCTTTTTGGGAAGAAGCTGCTGAGATACCACACACTCAAGAACGTCAGCAAGCTGTGTACGTATCTGCTGCTGCTGATGAGGCGGAAACACATCAATAATTCGGTCAATCGTATTTGCCGCACCGACTGTATGGAGGGTTGAAAACACCAAATGTCCTGTTTCTGCCGCCGTAACTGCGATTGAGATCGTTTCCAAATCCCGCATCTCGCCCACAAGGATAACGTCAGGGTCTTGCCGTAGCGCCGCTCTGAGCGCCGCAGAATAGCTCTTGGAATCGCTGCCCATTTCCCGCTGGTTTACAATGGAGCGCTGATGCCGGTGAAGGTATTCTATTGGATCCTCAAGAGTAATGATATGGTAACGATAGTTTTGGTTAATAATGTTTATCAGCGACGCAAGCGTTGTTGATTTGCCGCTGCCGGTTGCACCTGTAACCAAAACTAAGCCGCGACGCTTTTCAGTCATTTTAACCACAGCTTCGGGAATGCCCAATTGCTCCGGTGATGGAATGGTCAGATTTAAAATTCGTGTCGCAACGGCATAGCTTCCACGTTGTCTAAACACATTTACGCGGAAACGTCCTAGCTGAGGAATGGAATATGCAAAATCCAGCTCTCCCTCGCGCTCCAACAGCTCCCGCTGGCGCTCAGTTGTTATGTCATATACAAGAGCTTCCGTGTCTTTTGGGGTATAGCTCTCCTTGCCAAGCACAATAATTTCCCCGTCGACCCTTGCACACGGGGCAACTCCCACGCTGACGTGTATATCTGAGGCTCCCTGTTTAATTGCTGCATCAAGCAGTTCAAAAAAGCTGGTCATAGAGTCTCCCTTATCTCAAAGAGATATATTTCGTTTGAATTACTCTTCAAAGGATACTTTCATCATTTCGGAAATTGTAGTAATTCCTTCGAGTACAAATTGGGAGGCACTCATGCGCAAGGTTCTCATGCCATTGCTAAGTGCCTGATTTTTAATTTCCTCAGTAGAACCCTTTCGGGAAATTATACGCTTAAGCTCCTGATTTATTTCAATTATTTCGTAAACGCCGATACGACCGTAATACCCTGTTTCGCTGCACATTTGACAGCCGCAGGGTTCATATATTTCCACATCGCCGCAGTCCTTTTCAAGTCCAAGTATCTGCTTTTCTTCTTCATCGGCAAGACGTGCCTTTTTGCAGCTAGGGCATAACCGGCGCACAAGACGCTGTGCGATGACACCGACAATGGAATCAGCCAGAAGAAAGCTTTCCACACCCATGTCGATAAGGCGTGTTATAGACGCTGCAGCGCTGTTTGTATGCAAGGTTGAAACCACCAAATGTCCGGTAATTGACGCTTGAACCGCAATCGATGCGGTTTCATAGTCTCGAATTTCGCCAATCATAATAATATCAGGGTCCTGACGCAGGATTGCCCGCAGAGCGTTGGCAAAGGTAAGGTCTGCCTTGGGATTGACTTGAACCTGATTTACTCCAGAAATACTCGCCTCAACAGGGTCCTCTACTGTGATGATGTTCACGGTCTCACTGTTTAACTCAGACAACGCCGTATAAAGCGTCGTAGATTTTCCGCTGCCCGTTGGACCTGTTACCAAAAGAATGCCGTTGGGGTTTGCGAGAATATGATCAAACACCTCTAATTCATCAGGACGTAGTCCAAGCTCCGATTTCCGTCTTGTGAGTGCATTGGTGTTTGCCAGCCGCATGACTATTCTTTCTCCGTAATATGAGGGAAGAACAGATACTCGAATGTCATATTCCATTCTGTCTACCACAACGGTTATTCTACCGTCCTGAGGTTTGCGTTTCTCGGAAATATCCATACCGCCCATGATTTTTATTCTAGTAGTAATTGCCGGCAGAAGATTAATATCGTAAAGCATTTTTTCCGTCAGTACGCCGTCTATGCGATAGCGCACGCGAATTTGCTTTTCAAGTGCATCAAAGTGAATGTCTGAGGCGCGCTGGCGAACTGCCTGCTCAATTATAGAGCGTACAAGCTGCACGATTGGTGCATTGCTCAGTTCAGCGTCCTGTTCCGCTGCAACCGCTTCAAGCTCGGCCATACGCTGTTCTTTTTCCTTTGTATACTGCTCCGCAGCACACATTGCCTCGTCAGTGCCAAAATGCTTATCCAAAACTGCGTTTATTTCACCTGATGTTGATATTCGCGGCTCTACGGAGCAATTAGTTATAATTGATATATCGTCCAAGGCAACCATGTCCAAGGGGTCTGACATAGCCAAAATTAAATCATTTGTATTCTCGTCAAATCCAATCGGCAGCACGTTGTGTTTTCTCAAAACACTTCCGCTTACCAATGATATGACCTCCTGAGGAATCCGCATACCGCGAAGGTCAACAATTTCTATCCCGAGCTGAATATGTAACGCCTGAGCAATTTCAGAATCGGATACTATTCCGGAGTTCACAAGATAATCTCCTAGACGCTGCTTGCTTTTGCGCTGTTTTTGGAGGGCATCTTTCAATTGTTCCTCATTTAAATATCCCTGTTGTATTAGAATGTCTCCCAATCGCAGTTTTTTGCTTGCCAAGCCCATCGCGCCTACCCCCAACATGCCTAGAATTAATTATATATACACATATAATTATGATACCACCCCATATACTTTTGTCAATACGCTTTCAGTTACACGGGCGGTGGTTTTATGCCATTTTACATTAAAACATGTAACTTTTCGGATGATTTTAGCAGTTGTAACGAGCTTGATTCTTCTGTTTTATTGTTCCTTTTTTAATGCAAAAAATGTATTAAAAAAGCTCCGGAATAATCCGGAGCCGTTTATCAAATACTTATTCCAATGCGATTGGTTACTGTGCCATGCCGTTGAGCTTAGCTGTAAGCTTGGACTTTTTGTTTGCCGCGCAGTTCTTATGAATAAGATGCTTTGTCGCAGCATGATCTATTGTTTTAACAGCGACCTTATAGGCACTGACGGCTGTTTCACGATCGCCCTCTGCTACGGCTGCGTCAAACTTCTTTAGGTTTGTCTTTAGCTGTGTTTTAGCGGCTCTGTTCTTAATGTTCTGTTCCTTTGAAAGAGCGTCTCTCTTTGCAGATGATTTGATGTTGGGCATTACTTGCCACCTCCTCCTATAATAGTCGCGTAACCATCTCGCTCCGCGGATTTTTATTTTACCACGGTATCCCTCATTTTGCAAGCATTTTTTTGCTTTTTTTATTAAATATTTTGCATGTGCATATATTGTTAGTGTCTGTAATCCCAACACTAAATATAGATATGCGTAAGACTTAATATCACTTTGGAGGAACACACTATGAATAAATTTGTCCAGCGCACCGACCTCGCCTTTGAGTCTCGCGAGCTTGCAAGCAATGGTGCCAGCGAGCTTGAAGGTGTCGAATATTCGGAAACGAGAATAAATGGTGTCGGATGCAAAAAGCTATGCGTGCTTGATGACACGGGTGCAAAAAATATTGGCAAGCCAATCGGAGTATATTTTACTCTTGACATTGAAGCGCTTACACGCAGAGAGAGTGAGTCCTTCGTTGACACGGTATCTGCTATGTCACAGGTGCTTTCACAAATGGTACACGTTGAAGGCGATGATTTTCAAACCCTTGTTGTTGGTTTAGGCAATAGAGACATTACCCCAGATGCTGTTGGTCCAATTGCAGCCGAATACACGCTTGTAACAAGGCATCTTAAATCCCAGATGCCAGAGGACTTTACCTTTCTTCGTCCAGTTTCTGTTATTACTCCCGGAGTTCTTGGTACAAGCGGAATTGAAAGTGCAGATTATATCAAGGCTGTCTGCCAAACACTCAGCCCTAATCTAATTATTGCCGTGGATGCTTTAGCGGCACGCAGCTTTGATCGTCTTTGCAAGACAGTTCAAATTACAGATACCGGTATAACTCCCGGCTCCGGGGTAGGTAACAGTAGAGCGTGCATAAATAAGGATACTATTGGCATCCCTGTAATTGCAATAGGCGTACCTACTGTTGTTGATATTCGCACCGCATTGGCCGACCTTTGTACAAATTTTTCTCAAGAGTCATTGGGTGACTGCGCTGACATGATTGTAACGCCAAGGAGCATTGACAGCGAGGTGAATAACACCGCAAAGTTGGTTGCTTATGCGATCAATCTAGCATTGCATAAAGGATTGTCTGTTGAGGACGTTGATATGCTTGTTGGATAGCACTAAACAAGGATTGTTTCACGTGAAACAATCCTTAAAGCTAATTCAGGCTTCAAAAAACAGCTTTGTATCTATAGGGGTATGTTTCACGTGAAACATACCCCTATAGATTTATATACAGCTTTGTTTCACATGAAACATAAATTCTGATTATGTTTAGAATTAGAATAAGTAGCAGTGTCATATGTCAATAAAATGGTATCCAACAAATAAATGTCTTTTATTATAATACCCATTGAAAACCTGTGCAAACACTGATATAATGGCATAGCAATAAAAAGGTTGGGAGAAGGATAATGGGCAAAATAATTGCAGTCGTCAACCAGAAAGGCGGCGTCGGAAAAACTACGACCTGTATAAACCTGAGCTATGCTTTGCATTTGCGGAACAAAAAGGTTTTGCTGTGTGATTGCGATCCTCAGGGTAATAGCACTTCAGGACTTGGCGTAGATAAAAACAGCAGCCCTAACACCTACGACATCCTGCTAAACGATGAATCAGCAGAAAATGCGATCATCAATACTAGCTTCGGCAGCTTAATTCCGTCAAACAAGGAGCTTTCCGGTGCACTAATAGAATTAGTGAGCACAATTGGCAGAGAATACGTTCTTAAGGAGGCACTCGAATCAATCAAAGATAAATATGATTACATTTTTATTGATTGTCCACCGTCGCTAGAGCTTCTTACGTTAAACGCTCTCTGTGCAGCAGACAGTGTTCTGGTGCCTGTTCAATGTGAATATTTTGCATTAGAGGGCTTAACAGACCTTTTGGGTACAATAAAAACTATAAACAAACGTCTCAACCCTAATCTGATGCTTGAGGGTATTGTTCTAACCATGTATGACAATAGAACTAATCTCTCAACAGAGGTTGAGGACGAGATTGTAAAATTCTTCGGAACAAAGGTTTTTGACACCCGCATACCCAGAAATATCCGTATTAGCGAGGCACCAAGTCACGGGAAGCCAGTTATAGCATATGACAAAAGCTCAAAGGGTAGTAAAGCCTATCTGAAGTTGGCAAGTGAGTTCTTAAAAATGCAAGCAAAAACATGAAAATTCTATATCATACCGACAAACATAAAAATATACTAACGAAGGGTAAAGGAACGTAACATGGCCGAGAAATCATCAAAAAAGGTTTTAGGCACAGGGCTTGATGCACTGTTCGGCGGTGGCGCACTTGAAAACGAGCTGTCTGGCGCAATTAATCTGCCAATAGAAAAGGTAGAACCCCGTGCCGATCAGCCGCGCAGTGTGTTTGATGAGACGTCCCTGCAGGAATTAGCTGATTCAATTTCTCAGTTTGGCATGATTCAACCAATAACAGTGCGCAAGCTGGATTCTGGATACTATCAAATCATTGCAGGCGAACGGCGTTGGCGCGCAGCACGCCTCGCAGAGCTAAAAGAAGTTCCGGTTCGCGTTATAGACGCTGATGACAAACGAGCAATGGAACTGGCACTTGTTGAAAACCTACAGCGTGAGGACTTAAACCCAATCGAAGAAGCGAAGGGTTTTCAAACACTTATGCAGGAATACGGCATGACCCAAGAGGAAACCTCTCAAAGCGTTGGAAAATCGCGGCCTGCAATTGCAAACGCACTTCGATTGTTAAATTTAACACCGCCTGTGATGGCAATGTTGGAGGATGGAGACATATCTGCAGGTCACGCGCGGGCTCTTCTTGCAATTCACGATGAGGGTCTACAGTTAAAAATTGCAACAAAGATATTTGAAGAGAGTCTTTCTGTGCGTCAAACAGAGCAGCTATGCGCAAAGGTTATCAGTGAACTGTCAAAACAACAAGAAGAAAAAGAAGACGATAGAGAGATAAGAGTAAATTACCTTATTGAAACCGAAAAGCAGCTGACAAGCGTATTGGGCAGAAAGGTTATAATCAAGGACACAAGGAAAAAAGGAAAGATTGAGCTGGAGTACTATGGAAGCGATGACAGAGAGGCACTCATTGACGCTTTAATTTCCTTTGGTACTGCCAAGGGAGGCTATAAATAATGAACAAGCCAAATAGGGAGCAGGCGAAAAAGTACCCCATTATACCATATCTGGTAGTAATGCTAATCGCCGTAGTAGCAATTGTTCTGCTTTCCTACTTTGCTCAGCAAAGAAACAATAGTTTAAAGCTAAATCAGTATAACGAAGAACATATCTATCAGTTTAAAGACATTGATACTCGCCTCGAAGAGCTGGAAACAAGAGTAAGCAAGATTGAATCTACAATCGATTAGATTAAAATTTTTAATAGGAGAGAGCAAAATGCTAGACATTAAGATTATCCGCGATAACCCAGAAGACGTGAAAACCCGTCTAAAAGGAAGACTGGTTGACTGCGATTCTGCTATAGACAGAATTTTAGAGCTAGATACGGTACGAAGAGACTTAATCTATAAGACAGAGACAGCAAAAAGCGAGCAAAACAAGGTGTCAAAAGAAATTCCTCAGCTTAAAAAAGCAGGCGAAGACACAACAGAAGTAATCGCAAAAATGAACATTTTAAAAGAGGAAATCAAGGCGCTTGACTCTGACTTGAGAGTAGCAGAGGATGAATATACAGAACTAATGTTATCTCTGCCCAATCTTCCCGACCCCGACCTTGCATTCGGCGGAAAGGAGAATAATAAGCCAATGTGCTACTTTGGCGGAAGAACTTTTGATTTTGAACCCAAAAACCATGTTGATTTATGCACAGAGCTTGGTCTGATAGACTATGAGCGCGGCGCAAAATTGTCAGGAAATGGATATTGGCTGTATAGAGGTATGGGCTCTCGCCTTGAGTGGGCTTTACTCAACTACTTCATTGAAACACATGAACTTGATGGCTACGAAATAATCATGGTGCCACATATGCTCGGCTACGAATGCGGACTAACAGCAGGTCAATTCCCCAAGTTCAAGGACGAAGTATACTGGGTTGACGGAGTTGACGATCAACAGCGTCATTTCATGCTGCCTACAGCAGAAACTGCACTTGCAAGTCTCCACCGAGATGAAATTTTGAACGAAGCAGACCTGCCGCGTAAATACATTTCGTATACACCATGCTATCGCAAGGAGGCTGGCTCCTATCGGGCAGAAGAACGCGGTATGATACGTGGTCATCAATTCAATAAGGTAGAAATGTTCCAGGTAACAAAGCCCGAGGACTCTGACAAAGCCTTTGAAGAACTGGTAACACGTGCAGAAATGCTTGTTAAGGATTTAGGTCTAAAATTCCGAACTGTAAAGCTTGCTGCCGGAGATTGCTCTGCCTCAATGGCCAGAACCTACGACATAGAGGTTTATATACCCTCCATGGGCGGATTTAAGGAGGTTTCTTCTGTAAGTAATGCCCGTGATTATCAGGCTCGGAGAGGTCAAATCCGCTTCCGTCGTGAGGACACCGGAAAGATTGAGTATTGCCATACACTTAATGGCTCAGGCTTAGCCACAAGCCGTATTTTCCCTGCAATTATTGAGCAATATCAGCTGTCTGACGGTTCAATTGAAGTTCCCAAGGTTCTTCGTAAGTACCTTCGCGGAAGAGAAAAAATCAGCAAGGAAGATAAACTGCGTGTAAGCATTAAAAGTGCTTTTGCCTGCGGTACCTGTGAGTAAGTTTTACGGAATAAAGGCAAAAGACTTATAGATTTGTTAAGGGTTCAGGCGAATAACAGAAGTGTTCACCTGAACCCTTTAAATTTGCCCTAATAGTGTATAAGCTATGAGTACAACAGTAAAGAAGTAATAGCCTCGAAGCCATCTTACAAGAAAAGCTTCGAGGCTATTATTGACTTAATTCTCTTTCATACTTCCGGTTTGCAAAAACCGCTGATGCCACGACAGCGCCTTTGTAAGATCGTGCGGCATATGGCTGTTTCCACACAGTTCACAGGCTTCCTTAAAATACGCCATTAGCTGCGGCCTATAGTCCGGATGGCAGCAGTTTTCAATAATTGCAGCAGCCCTCTCCTTCGGAGGCTTTCCCCTTAAATCAGCATATCCCCACTCAGTCACAATAATGCCAACATCATGCTCAGTATTATCCACGTGAGATACCATTGGCACGATACAAGAGATTTTATCTCCTTTCGCGAGAGACGGTGTTATGAAAATTGAGAGTTTTGCATTACGGCAAAAGTCATTTGCTCCGCCAATACCATTCAAAATTTTTGTCCCCATAACAGAAGATGAATTAACATTGCCATATATGTCTGCTTCAACAGCTGTATTCATGGATACTATATCAAGCGCTGAAACCTGTGTTGCGCTGCTGGTCATCTCAATAGGTCTTATTACTATGTGCTCCTTGTAAAACTCAATGTCCTCGAAGAAACGCTTCATGGCTTGGTGAGACAGCTCTACAACCGCAGAGCTTGCCTCAGTTACCAAACCGGATTTAATATACTCCAATACTCCGTCTGACAGAACTCCGGAATATAGCTTCAGGTTGGAAAACCCGCCCTCTTGTAATCCTGCTAAAACGGCGTTGGTCACATCGCCGCTGCCTGCCTGAAACGTGAAATGCGGATCAAGCCTTGCAAGAGATATCTCCTTCTCAAGAACCGCTAAGACGTTTTCTGCTATGTCCTTAAACAACTCGGACGGTTCACTAAACTTCATGTCCTCTTCAGGGCAATTACTTATAACAATGCCGGCAATCTTTGAGGGATCACATCGCAGGGCAGTTGAGCCAATACGTTGGGCAACATTCTCAAGGGGCAGCTTGTACCCTTGGACAATGTCATGCAGACCCTCAATTTCGGCAGGAACCGACAAGTTAAGTTCAAGCAAAACACTATCGGCACAGTCTATAAGTTCTTGCGACACTCCAATTGATACAGTTGGAACAATGCTGCCGTCAGAATGAATTTTTGCACATTCAATGACAGCAACATCAATTTTCCCGTAAATACCGCTGCGGATATCAGACGGCAGTCGGCAAAAATGAGTATCCGCATGGGATATTCTACCGCAGTTTATAGCATTCCTCATTTCGCTTCCCCACTGGAAAGCAAAATATCTTGAAATTACATCTGAGCGACCCAATTCACCTAAAACCTCACTGCCCTTGCCGGCAGCCTGAATTATCGTAATATCATGAAGGCTTTTCGATTGTGCTATTGCAACAGGGATAAGCTTGGGATGACCTTTGCTAAATCCCGACAGTCCTATGGTCATACCTGACTTAATAGCACTGATTGCACCTTCAGGGGTCATTATTATTTGTTGCAGGTTCGGGTTTAAAATCCTATCCCCATAGTCGCTAATTTGCGATTTATTATCTAAAGAAGACATTTTATTCAACCTTCATTGTGCCTGTTTCAAGATAACGCTGATGCCAAGTGAGCGCATTGGGCAAGTCATGGGGTGTCTGGCAAGGTCCGCACTTTTCAATTGCTCCGTTGTAGTAGTCCCAAAGCTGCTGACGGTAATCGGGATGTGCACAGTTTTCAATAAGCAGCTTCGCACGCTCCTTGGGTGATTTGCCGCGTAAATCGGCAAAGCCCCACTCTGTGACAATGAAGTCGGTATCGTGCTCTGTGTTATCCACATGAGATACCATCGGCACTATGCGGGAGATTGCTCCGCCCTTAGAGGTCGAGGCTGTTGAGAAAATTGAAATCTTCGCGTTGCGGCAGAAATCGTTTGCTCCGCCGAGGCCGTTTACCATATGGGTACCAAAGGCATGGGAGGAGTTGACGTTTCCGTAAATGTCAACCTCCAGTGCGCCGTTCATGGATACAAGCTCCATAGGAAGTATTTGAGCGCTGCCGTTTGAAAACTCCAAGCTGCGCATTGCGATATGTTTTTTAAAGAAGTCAATGTTGTCATAAAGCGTGCTGAAGCCAGAGGGAGTAATGTCAAGAGCGGTAGTGGAAGCCTCACAAATAGTACCGTCAAGCATTGCAAGAAGCGCCTGTTCTCCCAAAACCTCTGTGTACATCTTTAGGTCTTTGAAGCCGGTTTTTATCATTTCTATAAGTACGCAGTTTATCACCACGCCGGTACCGCACTGGAATGTAAAATCGGTCGGAATTGCACCCGCTGCGATTTCGCTGTTTAGAACTGAGACGACATTATCGGCAATCTGCTTATGAATGGGCTTTAGGGTCGGGAAAATAAGGTCTGTATCAATTTCATCGTTTACAACAATACCTGCAATTTTATCCGGGCTGCATTTGCAGTAGGTAAGACCTGCTCGCTGAGAAGGGTGTTTAAAGGTAGTGCCTGAGGGAATATGTAGGTCGTGAAAGCCCTCAAGGCTTGCAGGAGCAGACAGATTCAGTTCAAGGAATATTTTATCTGCGCATTCGACCATTGTATCAACAATTCCTCCCGAAACACCGGGCACAAAGCTGCCGTCCTCGTTTACTTTGCAGCACTCAATAATGGCATAGTCGATTTTACCGAAATTGCCGTTGCGAAGCTTTGAAGCAAGCTGACTCAAGTGGCAATCAATAAACTCCAGTTCACCCGCATTAACAGCATTTCTTGTTATCTCACTCCATTGAAAGCCAATAAACTTTTTAAGAAGCTTAGCTTCTACAAGCGCTTCAATGTGCCTTTTGCCGCGGGTGGCGGCATTTATAAGGGTTAAATCCTTTGCTGTGCCTGCTGCTGCCATGGCTGTTGGGATAAGCCTTGGGTAGCCTGTGCCAAAGCCGCTGGTGCAGAAGGTCATTCCCGTTTCAAATTGCTCAGCAGCTTCTTCGGGGGTAATGATACGATCCAAAAGCTGAGGGCAAAGTACTCTTTCCTCAACCTCTGCAGTTATGGTCTGTGTACGCATTTTTGTTCCTCCGTTAGAAAAATAAAATTCATCTTCATTGACAAACCCGAAATGGGCTTCTATACTTTGTGTATAGTAGAAAATATTTCTATGCTAAAAAATCTGCGTATGTTACAAAAAACACAAGAGTATTATACAGCATTTTTAGCAGAAAGGAAACAAAAATGAAAAAATTTTTTGAACCTGTCACCCTTGGAAAGCTTGAGCTAAAAAGCCGCATTCTCAGGAGCGCGACCCTTACAGATAAAGATAGCCAAAATGGTGCATTTCTTCCATATGAAAAGGAAATGTGCGTTGCCCTGACAAAAAACAAAGTCGCCTGCATCATTACAGGAATGATAGGCGTGGGGACAAACTCCAGCGCCGCTGACTTTGCACCCAGAGCAGACAATGAAACCTTTGCAGAGCGCTTTAGCGAAGTCTGCTCAGCAGTACATGATAACGGCGGAAAAATTGTTGCTCAGCTAACTCACGGCGGAGCAAACGCCATGGTCTTTGATGAGGGAGAAAACCCTTGGGCACCTTCAGCTATTCTCTCAAGCATGGGCTTTGATGCAAAGGAAATGACAAATGATCAAATCCAAACAGTAATTGCAGACTTTGCAAGAGCCGCAGCACTCTGCAAAAAGGCAGGTGCAGATGCCATTCAGCTTCACTGTGCACACGCCTATCTTATCAGTCAGTTTTTAAGCCCATACTACAATAAGCGTACCGATGATTACGGCGGGTCCTTGGAGAACCGTGCGCGCTTTGCTTTTGAGGTGTATAGTGCGGTAAGAGAGTCCGTTGGTGCTGATTATCCTATATGGATAAAAATTAACTTCGATGACCTTATCGGCGAAGGCGGTACTCATGGTGAGGATTGCATTTGGGTCTGCAAGGAACTTGTTTCCCGCGGCGTTTCAGCAATTGAAGTCAGCTCCGGTCTTGCCATTGACAAGGAGTCAAGACCCATGCAAAAGGCTGTTGAGGGTGCAATGATCGGTCATTTCACCGATGGCGCGCTTAAGGTCGCTGAGGCTGTTGACTGCGACGTTATCAGCGTTGGAGGATACCGTACAAAGGAACAAATTCAAAACTGCCTAAATATGGGCGGTATAAAGGCAATTTCTATGAGCCGTCCCTTTGCAAATCCTGCATATATATCCGATTGGGAAGACTAAAAGTATTCATCTGTTGGTGCGGCTCCGGCATTAACTTATTACATATAGAAAATACCTCATGACGGTTACGTCCATGAGGTATTTTAAATTATTTATAAATCCTAACGCAGCGCAGCCGTTCACTGGTCTGAAAAACCTCTCCGTCAAGCTCTACCATAGGATATTTGTAATTGTTGGGGCTCACAAACAGCACTTTTGCAGTTGCGCCGTTTGAAAGTAAGACGTTTGTACCGGATAATTCTGTTGGCATATTCTGCAAGAATATTTTGATTATGTTTAAATCCAGTCCGGAAAAGGCATCCTTTGAAATCTGATCTAAAATTTCAAACGGGGAGCACTCTTCCTTGTATGTGCGGCGAGCAACCATGGCATCATAAATGTCAGAAACAGCAGTTATTTTTGCATACTGTGAAATTTCCGCACCCTTTAAGCCATATGGATATCCTGTACCGTTCACCTTTTCGTGGTGCATAACAGCAACATCCAAAATTTCCTTATCATCCTCACCGGAATCGACTAAAATTTGTCTCCCAAACAGCGGGTGCATTTTGACAGCTTCAAACTCCAACGGGGTGAGCCTTCCGGGTTTGTTAAGTATTTTCGGAGATACCCTTATTTTACCGATATCATGAACCGCCCCTGCCTTAACCAGCCGTTGGCGGTCAGTACCTCTAAGATGCATCCATTTCCCGATAAGTCCGTTCAACAACGCAACATTAACGCTGTGGGTGAAGAGGTATTCGTCAACATCCCGCATCCCGCTCACACACTGGATAATCGTAGCACTGTCGTTTCCTTCAAGCTTCATATCCATCGTGCAGGCTAATTCTTCAATTTCCTCACGCTTAACAACACCGCCGCCTACTGCATTGCCTATAAATTCTTTAACGCTTTCCTTTATTTTATCAATACCCAGACGTTCTTCAAGCACCTTTTGGGCATGCTTAAAGTATCGTGTGTCCTCAAGCAAGGAGCTGTGGTGCTGCTCATCAACATATATATTGCGTCCTGCATCTAGCATGTTTTTAAGAGCTTCTAGCTTCGTTTTTGTCAGTATAATGTCTTTACATAATAATACAAGGTTTTTTCCTTCCTTGTAGTATATTGGGTAGTCGACCAAAAGTCCTTCATATAAGAAGTCAATGCTAATTGGCTGCAGATCCACTCGAACTCCCCCTAATAATACTGCTTTTTCTATTAACCAACATTTCTGCTTTTAAAATGCACCAAGCCTCTAAACACTTTCGGGCTTCATAAGCTTTTTGTTTTCATACATTTGGGCATCAGCTCTTGCGAGAGTTTCCTCCAAGCTTGCGTCCCTTGTTCGGCTGTATTCCGAATATCCCCATGCAATTCCCATAGGATAATTTTCCTTAACCGAATTGTATTCTTTTTGATAGCCAAACATTTTTTCTAAGCAGTCCTGTGTTCCTTGAGAGTCTGGGTTTTGAATCACAACAACAAATTCGTCTCCCCCAATGCGAAAGCAAGTGCCATAGTTTTCAAAAGCCCGCTTTATAACAGACGCTCCGGCACAGATGTAAATGTCGCCTGCTTTATGTCCCATTGTATCGTTGCAGTGCTTAAGATCATTGAGGTCAATCATTACAAATCCAACCTTTTTATCCACAAGCCGCTTTGCGGCGCTCATAGCAAAAACGAAGGCTGTCCTATTGTCAAGTCCGGTAAGAGCGTCCTTAGTTGCCAGCAGCTTATATAACTCGCTCTCTCTGCCCTGCAAAATAATCGCCCTTGTATTACGTAACGAGGATAATCCGGAATAAAGGATAAGAATCAGAAAGCCTATCCGTCCAAACACATTGCTGTCCGCCGCACCGTTGTAATAGCTTGCAACATCTCCCAATGCACAGAAAAAGCATATCATGATTGGGAGCATGTGTCCCCTCATCATCTTAGTTGCTCTCTTATAAACTATATCCCGAATAAACATCACAATAATAATTATTGTTGATACGCCAATCATAAAATGAGTGGCAGCCAAAAGCTGACGAAAATCAGCAATATTGAAAAGCTGTAGCAGCATTGTTGTCAGAGCTACAATTATGTTTGCTCCGCAGGCAATGTCCCAAACCCAATGCTTTGGGTCGCTGTACATTTCTCTAACGTATATCAAAAATACCGGTATCATAAGAACCAGAGGAACATATGTAAGCGAAACATTCAGCATTTTTGAGGTAATGAACAGCGACGATAGCTGTGACTGATTTCCCGACCACAGTCCTAAAAGTGACGCAAATATTCCAAGGTATAGAACGGATAAATCGGATCTTGGGTAGATTTTTTTAACTATCCTGTTTGTTGATATAGTATATATTGAAAATCCAATCCCCAAGATTATAAGAACAATTCCTGTTAAAAGTGCTGCCGCATATTTTCGTGCAGTGGTTCTGTATACATCAGGTATAGTGTCGAAGAAGAAAACGGGGTCTCTTACCGGTTGATCGGCATAGGCGAACAAGCAGTGTACACTGATTGTTTTCCCTGCATCAGCCTCATGCAGCGGGATAAAACACCAGCCATAACCAGTTGTTTTTCCGAACAGGGTATTCCCTTTTGTTTCAGAATATATCGGCACAGCGTCCTTTTCAATCCATATTTCACTGTGTGTTGTATATACTGCAAAAACCATTCCCGGGCTGACATTGTAGGGAATAACCGCTTCGTAATTTTTCACTCGCGGCTCATCCGTAAAGCTATAGAATTCCTCAAGATCCACGGCTGTGCCGCCCTTGCTTGCATCATATACACGGGTGTTCCCGCAGAAGACCGAAAGCAATATAATCACAACGCCTATTGTAAACGCAGCAAAGAATCCGCGCTTTGTCCAAATAAGCATAGCAGCCTCCAAAATTAGATTATTTGCTCGTATATTCTGCATTATGAACTAATTTAAACAGCTTGTCCAGCGCCGACAGTTAATGTTGAATAAATTTTGTAGTATCTTTAGAAAAACTACATTTTTAACCCCCATGGTAGCTTGCGGAAATAGATATTTTGAATTATAATGTAGCAAAATATCTTATGATAAATACATTTTTAGAAGGAGAAAACAAGCTATGTGCGATAATCATAATCACGAAGATACATGCTGCCACGGTCATGAGCATGAACACACTCACGAGGGTGAATGCTGCCACGGTCATGAGCACGGTCACGACCACGAGGGCGAATGCTGCCACGGTCATGAGCACGCTGCTCAAAGCCCTGAGGAAACCATGGCATTGCTGACCTACATGCTTGACCACAACCGTCATCACGGGGAGGATCTGCACGAAATCTATCATGCTCTTGAAGCTGCTGGAAAAAACGATGCCGCAGCAGTGCTTCATGAGGCAATGCACCTTTACGGTCATGCAAACGATATGCTGGAAAAAGCATTGGATTTGCTGAAATAGCACAAAAATTTAATCAGTAAGCTACAGGAGGGACTAATTATGTGCCTGTCAAATGCGTACGAAAGCAAAAACGGAATAGACACTCTCATTTGCGAACGTATTACAAATGTGGATGTCGAGGGAAAGAACATTAAGCTCACAAATCTTTTGGGAATGCAAACCGTTGTTCCCGGAGTTTTAAAGAGCATCGATTTGAACAAAAACGCAATCTACATTGAACCTGCAAACTAAAAAAAAGCTGCTGCAATAAATTTTTGCAGCAGCTTTTTTATATGAATTTCGTGTTTTTAAAAGGCAATCTTGCTAGCAAACTCAACTATGTCACCGTAAACCTCCTGCTTGTTTGTCTCATTTAAAATTTCGTGACGTGCTCCCGGATAAAGCTTCATTTTGCAGTTTTTCATTCCAGCATCAATGAAGCTGTCATATACCTTTTTTACGCCCTCTCCGTAATCTCCTACGGGATCCATATCGCCGCTGACGATAAAAATAGGCAAATCATTGCGAACAGACTTAAAGGCCTCGGGGCGATTTGAATTCACATTTACATCAAGAATCATAAGCATTCCGTCCAGTGAGAACAAAAATCCGCAATAGTCGCTTGCAATATAGTCATTAACTACACGTTCGTCACGGGAAAGCCAGTCAAATGCGGTTTTTGAATTGTCATAGCGGTCATTAAACTTGCCAAAGGACAGCTTATCAATAAGCTTGCTCTGATAATCCTTACCTTTAAAGACCTTCATGGTCTTTATAAGCACATTGGCAACTCCCGCCAGCCTGTTTTTAGCTCCTGAGCCGCAGATAACAAGTCCATCAATCTCACTGCTGTATTTTGCGGCATACAGACGGACAACAAAGCTTCCCATGCTATGTCCGAATAGGACAAGTTTTTTGCCCGGATTTTCCAATTTGGCTATACCGGTCATTTTTTTTGCGTCTTCTACCATGACGGAGGCCTGCTTTGCATCCAAAAACATTCCCAACCTATCTTTGGAGGAAGCACTTCCACCGTGACCTACATGTTCGTGTATGTAGACAGCAAAGCCTCTTTCGCATAGGTATTCTGCAAAGCCCTCATATCTCTCGCCGTGCTCTGCCATGCCGTGAACCAGTTGGAAAATACCCTGCACCTCTGTGTCAGGCGTGTAGCGGTAGTAGCAAATTTTATCGCTTCCGTTGGTGCTTTGAAAAAACTCTTTTTGCTTGTTCATAAAGCCCGTCCTCCGCTCAAATAATAGTAATTTTTATTGCAAATAGAATTTAATAAATTCAAAAATGAAAATACTTTGTTAATGTTCTGCCCAATCAAGGCTTCTTGAAACAGCTTTTTGCCAGCCGCGAATAAGCCTTTCACGCTTATCTTCCTCCATGTTGGGTGCGAATTCCAAATCTATTCCCCAAAGGTTTTCAAGCTCCTCCTTGCCGGTCCAAAACTTTGTTGCAAGACCTGCAAGATAGGCGGCACCCAGTGCTGTTGTCTCTCTTATCATGGGGCGCTGAATTGGCTTGTCTAAAATGTCGGACTGGAACTGCATCAAAAAGCAATCCCTGCTGGCTCCCCCGTCTACCTTTAGCTCAGTCATGCAAAGTCCCGTATCCTTCTCCATGCAGCGGACAAGCTCAAGCGTCTGGAATCCTATGCTCTCCTGTGCAGCGCGAATAATATGCTCTCGTTTTGTGCCTCGGGTTATGCCTATAATGCATCCTCGAGCATACATATCCCAGTAGGGTGCTCCAAGTCCTGTAAACGCCGGAACTATGTACACTCCGCCGGTATCCTCAACCTTGCGGGCATAATATTCGGCATCGCAGCTCTCCGTAAAAAAGCGCATCTCATCTCTTAGCCATTGAATAATGGCACCGCCGACAAAAACGCTTCCCTCAAGAGCATACTGCACATGGTGCTCATCAAGGCTCGCGGCAATGGTTGTGATAAGACCCGATTCGCTCTCACAGGGCTTGTCACCGGTGTTCATCAGCAGGAAGCATCCGGTGCCGTAGGTGTTCTTTGCCTGTCCCTTCTCAAAGCACTTTTGTCCAAAAAGTGCAGCCTGCTGGTCACCGGCAATTCCCGCAATTGGAATATCAGCCCCCTGTATGTTTACGTAGCCGTAAATCTCACTGGAGGGACGAACCTGTGGCAGCATGCAGCGGGGAATTTTAAGCTCATTGAGCATTGCGTCGTCCCAGTCAAGGGTATGTATGTTGAAAATCATGGTGCGGGACGCATTTGTATAGTCCGTAACGTGAACCTTGCCGTTTGTAAGCTTCCAAACAAGCCACGTGTCAACTGTTCCAAATAATATTTCGCCCTTCTCAGCGCGTTCACGCAGACCGGGCACATTATCTAAGATCCATTTTATTTTAGTGCCTGAAAAATATGCGTCAATAACAAGCCCTGTGGTTTTCCTTACGTAATCGGATAGCCCCCGTGCCTTAAGTTCTTCGCAAATATCCGCAGTGCGCCTGCACTGCCATACAATAGCATTGTAGACCGGACGACCTGTTTCCTTATCCCACAGGATTGTTGTTTCTCTCTGGTTTGTGATGCCTATTGCCGCGATTTCCGAAGCCTCAATGCCACTTTTTGCAATTAAGCCCATCATGACAGAATATTGTGAGGAATAAATTTCCATGGGATCGTGTTCTACCCATCCCTCTCTCGGATATACCTGCGGAAACTCCTTTTGCGCCATTTCTACAATGTTCTGTTCTTTATCAAAAAGTATTGCTCGTGATGAGGTTGTTCCCTGATCCAGTGACAAGACATACCTTGGCATAGCTGTTACTCCTTATCTGACAGGTGCATAGTGCACACGCCTATATTATATAATTGTAATAATAAAGTTCGGTGATATCGGGTTCATCAAAGATTTTTGGTTGAAATTATGTCTGCTCCTGTATTGCACACATTTTTTATAACAACGTCACCGATTTTAACCGGACTTTTTAAAATCACCTGCTCCAAGGCAATCATTACATTAAATAGCTCGCCCTTTGGGATTGCGCTATCAGTCTTTACGCTGCATCTGTTCAGTGCGGCACCCTCAATGGCAACAGTAGAGGTCAAAACCCTTCTTGGATCCTTAAGCTCCATTTTACCATACTCTATGCCCTTTTCACAACCAGCACCTGCTACTTCATAATTATTATTTTCATCTATGTGCAGATGACAGCCCTTGGGGCAGCCGATGCAAATTAAATCAGTCATCCTGCTGCACCTCCTTTATTGTTACAAAAATTTCGTCACCCGACACTTTTTCAAGCAAAATCGACGGTAAAGATATTTTTTCCATTTCTCCCGGCGCCATATGTTCGCGTTTAAAGCTTGCAATCACCGTTTCTCCTTCAGTGACCTCCACCACGCCCTTCGGCATTACCTTGTTGACTCTGAAAAACACATCGCAGCGTTTTTCAACCCTTGCAACGCGTATTTTCTGAGGCACGGTATAGCTGACACAGCTTCCGTTTTTCACTGTAAGAGTTTTGCATTGCTCCGCTGCTCCGTTTAGTGCAAAATGTGCCGCTGCTGCTCCTGCACGCTGGCTCTCAGCAGTTACGAAGTCCACTAAGTCATGAACATGCACAACATTGCCGCAGGCAAAAATGCCGTCAGTCTCAGTCTGCATGTTTTCAAACACAACCGCACCCTTTGTACGTCCGTCCATCTCTATGCCCGCGTTGCGAGTCAGCTCGTTTTCCGGAATAAGCCCCACGGACAGCAAAAGTGTATCACAGTCAAAAACTATCTCCGTTCCGGGAATTGGCTGTCTATTACTATCTATTTGAGATACTATTACTTGCTCAACACGATTTTCACCTCTGACATCAATAACCGTGTGAGATAGATACAAGGGTATGTCATAGTCGTTTAAGCACTGGACAATGTTGCGGTTTAATCCACCTGAATAGGGCATCAGCTCCACACAGGCAAGCACTTTTGCGCCCTCTAAGGTCATACGCCGCGCCATAATCAGGCCAATGTCGCCACTGCCTAAAATTACTATACGGCGACCAACCATATAGCCCTCCATATTTACATAGCGCTGGGCTGCTCCCGCAGTCAACACACCTGAGGGACGTGTGCCCGGGATTGATATAGCGCCTCTTGTTCTCTCCCTACAGCCCATTGCCAGAACAATACTTTTTGCTTCAAGTATACTGTAGCCTTGAGTTTTATTAACACAGTGGACATGTCTGTCCTTTGTTATTTCAAGCACCATGGTATCAAGGCTCACCTCAATGTCGGTCTGCTTAACCTGCTCAATGAAGCGTGCGGCATACTCGGGACCGGTAAGCTCCTCTTTAAAATGGTGCAGTCCAAAGCCGTTATGTATACATTGGTTCAAAATTCCGCCAAGCTCCTTATCACGCTCTAAAATAAGAACCCTGTCGACACCCTCTTTTTTGGCTTCAAGCGCAGCCGCAAGCCCGGCAGGTCCGCCGCCAATTACAATTACATCGTAGGTCATGCCTGCGCCTCCTTTGTCTTTCCGGTAAGTATATAGGTTCCTTCTCTGTCCTTTTGTATCTCAACTGGAGATTTGTTTAGTTCTTTTGCTAGTATCTCGACAACTCTAGGTGCACAGAAGCCGCCTTGACAGCGTCCCATCCCAGCACCCACTCGGCGCTTAACACCATCAACCGAACAAGGCGGAATGGGCTGTCTGAGGCAATCTATTATTTCACCCTCGGTTATTGTTTCACAGCGGCATATTACTCGTCCATACAATGGATTTTTCTTAATAAGCGCCTTCTTTTCCTCAATTGTAAGCTCATTAAAACGGGTAACCTTACGCTCGTCAACAAACTGCTTCTTTCTCTTCATGGGCAATCCGTAGGCTTCAAGCAGATTTTTAACGTATACTCCAATGGCAGCGGCAGCAGACAAGCCGGGACTTTTTATACCCGCAACATCAAAAAAACCATCAACCTCAGTTTCTCCGATGATAAAATCATCTATGTCTGTAGTTGCCCTAAGCCCTGCGAAATTCCGGATATTTTCCCCAAAGCTTATATCTGGGACGGAACGTTGGGCGGTTTTTTTAATATATTGCAGCCTTTCCGTGCTTACTCCCAATGCACCTGCGGCGGCACGGACATTATCCGGTCCAACAATTAAATTTCCGTGTACAGTCGGCGATACCAAAACACCCTTTGTTTCTTCGTTGGGGCATTGGAAAATGACGCTGTTTGCCTTTTGGCACTCGCACTTATCTAAAAGGTAGTATTCACCGGAGTGAGGCATAATTCTGAATGCAGCTTCTGCAATCATGTTATGCACCTTGTCTGAATATACTCCTGCGGCATTTACCACCGTTTTTGCCTCAAAAACCTCGTTGCCGGTAGAAACCGCAAAGCACTCCCCCCGCTTTTCTATGGACTTGACCTTGCTGTTTAGATGCAGAGAAACACCGTTTAGAACAGCAGTCTGTGCCATGGCTAGGCAAAACTCCCACGGGCTTATAATTGCAGCGGTCGGTGCCCACAATGCTCCCACTGCCTCCTTAGAAATATGCGGCTCACGCCGACGAAGCTCTTCACAATCGATTATCTCCAAGCCCGGTACTCCGTTTTTTACACCTCTGCTGTGCAGCTCCCTAACCGCTTCCATTTCAGTCTCACTGAAAGCAACGGTCAAGCTGCCAATGTTTTTACAGGGTACATCCAGCTTACGGCATATATCCTTAGTAAGCGGAACACTTTCCACGTTGAGCCTTGCCATCAGAGATCCCGGAGCAGGGTCATAGCCTGAATGCAGAATGGCGCTGTTTGCTTTTGTGGTTCCCGTTGCAACATCGTTTTCCTTTTCCAAAACACAAACAGAAACCTCATGCTTTGACAGCTCGTAGGCAAGCGCCGCACCAACAACTCCGCAGCCGATTATCAGAACATCGAACATAGCTAAATTCCTCTTTCTTTATAAATTTGCATAAAAAAAGTACAGCAAACATCGCCCCTCAAATGGGACGCGTTTCGCTGCACTCAAATAAACTCATCAGCAGTATTTATTTTTATGATTCTGCTACAGATAATATACCAGATACTACAGGATAAAACAAGAAAAAACAATTATTTAACGAACTTTCCGCCTTTTTCTACAAAAACCACACCTCGCTGTTGGTAGAGGATACAGCTACAGCTCCGCAGGAAATAGCACTCATAACATCCTCCTTGTCTCTGATAAGTCCGCTAGCAATAAGAGGTTTTCTGCTGCATTTTGCAATTTCTGCGGTTACCTTTGGCATAACCCCGGGCAAGATTTCAACAATATCCGCCTCACAAGCGCCCAACTGCCGCTTTGCATTGTCCAGTGCCTTTGAGTCTATTATAAAGAAACGCTGTATTGTTAGAATTCCTCTTTGCTTTGCATGCCGCACAAGCTGCGGTCTGGTTGAAATCATTCCGTCCGCATGCGTACTTTGAACAATAAAATCCACTGCAACAGTTGATTGAGAAAGCCCTTCAATAAGGTCGATATGCACAAGACATGCCTTGCCGCTGTTTTTCACGGCGAAAACCAGCTTGCCAATGTTAAGAGCATTTCCATAAAGCAAAATTACAGCGCCGCAGGAGCTTTTTATTGCGCTGGACAGCTCATCATCGTTTTTAACGGCTGAAATTATCGGGTTTTCCTCAAGCAGAGATAAAAATTTCTGTGTAGTCATATTACATCCTCCCAGATAATATAGCTGCAATTATGCTAATATTATTGTATTTTATCACTTTCGGCAAAAATAAGCAAACGAACTCCCGAAGTTAAGAAATTATTCCTGACATTTTCCACTAAAGCCTTGAAATAGACCTTAAAATTTTGTAAAATACGTATCACAAGGAGGGTAGGATATGAAAACCGTGCTAAAGATTATTCTTGGAATTATTCTGGTGCTTGTACTGGCAGTGGGCATATACGTGGCGTATGTGTTTATTGATTATTATCGTCTTGATGACATGCTGGAGCTTGAAATAACTGATACCGCAAAAGATCAGGCAAAACCCGAGGAGGACTATACCATTGTTACATATAACCTCGGCTTTGGTGCCTACAGCGATGATTACAGCTTTTTCATGGACGGCGGCAAGTATTCCCGTGCATTCAGCCGTGAGGCTACAATTGAAAACATTAGCAGCGCCCTAAATGTTGTTAAAGAAGAAGCACCCAACTTCGTATTTTTGCAGGAGGTAGACACAGACTCAACACGCAGTTACCATGTTGACCAACACGCGCTTGCATTGGAGGTACTCCCGGGATACTCAAGTGTTTTTGCTCAAAACTATGATTCACCTTATCTGTTCTATCCCATAACAGAGCCTCACGGAAAGTCTGTTGCAGGAATTATGACCATGTCTGCTTGCGAGGTGGAAAGCTCTATGCGCAGAAGGCTGCCTATTGAGGATTCCTTTATGAAGCTTGTAGATTTGGATCGCTGCTACAGCGTAACCCGTGTCCCTGTTTCAAACGGCAAAACTCTTTGCCTTTATAACCTTCATCTTTCAGCATACAGCTCTGACGGCACCATTGCTGTGGAGCAGCTAAAAATTTTGTTTGAGGATTTGACCGCAGAATACGCAGCAGGAAATTATGTGGTCTGCGGCGGTGATTTCAACAAAGACCTGCTGGGTGACTCGTCAAAAGTTTTCGGCATATCCGGCGAAGCATATACCTGGGCTCAAAGCTTCCCCTTTGATTTATTACCTGAGGGCTTTTCTCTTGTTGCTCCCGTAGATGAAGATTCTCCTATTCCCTCCGCACGCAACGCAGATGCCCCATATGACCCGAAAACTGCGTTTGTTTTAACTATTGACGGTTTTATTGTTTCAAACAATGTTTCAGTAGAGGCTTCAGCGGTTTTGGATACGGGCTTTAAATGGTCTGACCACAACCCCGTAAAAATGACTTTCTCTCTGGAACAGACTTTTTAAAACGCTGAAAAGAAAAGGAGCCTGTTATGAAACAAAAATTCGGCACAAAGCTGCTGTGTACTTTACTTGCCTTTCTTTTGCTATCCGGCCTTGTACCCTTTGACACAGCAGACTCAGCATACAGTCCATTCTCCGATGTAAATGACAACGATTATTATGCTGCGCAGGTTGTCACCATGTATCAGCGCGGTGTTTTGAGTGGCTACGGAGACGGCAAGTTTCTTCCTCAAAACCCTGTAAAAAACTGTGAAGCAATAAAACTGGTGCTTTCCATGGCAGGAGTTGACTATAAAGGTTATTCTGGAAAAACAGACCCTTGGTACAGTGACTGCATGGAATGGGCATATGCCAACGGAATTGTTGACAAGGGTATAGACCCTAACGCAAACGCAACGAGAGAGCAAATAGGGCAGTACATACTCCGTTCGTATAAGGTCAATTCTAAAACAAGCACCAACGCATTCAGCGATACCAGCTCTCAAACCGCAAATAAGCTATTTGATCTTGGTATTGTAAATGGTATTCCAAACGGTGACGGGACTGTGTCCTTTGCAGGTGCTCAAAATGTCAAGCGCTGCGACACCTGCGTTATGCTTTACCGTCTGGACGAAAAGGTAACCCGTCCGGATTGGAGCAATGCGGTTAAGCCCGCCCCTGTGGTTGCCCTTGATTACAGTCATTATCTGGTTGCAAAACCTGAAGCCCTTAACACCTATGATGACTTTATAAATGCTTGGCGCTGGATGCTTGTGAACGTATCCTTTCAGCAGCAGTTTTCCTCAGGTCTTACCTGTAAGAAAAGCGATATGCAGGCACTTATGGATAAAATACTAGAAGCCTACAACTACGCGATGTTTGATTATATGGACTATTCATCATTCCTAAGGGAATGGAGTGTGAATGTGGATTATTACACTGACGGCAATGGAAACTGCACAGATTTGACAATTACCCTCAGCCTTAAAAATGCAGACGGTATTCCAAACAGCGCTATTGCGCAGCAAATTGACCAATTTGAGCTTACCTGTGCCAATATTGTTACCGGTCTATATAGTAGCGGAGAACTTAAGTCCAACATGACCAACAAAGAAAAAGCTTATGTGCTTTATATTTATACTGCACTGAACAACCAATACGACACAAGCTACACAAAGTACACCGGCTACGATGCCGTAGTTGGTCACAAGGCCGTATGTCAGGGTTATGCAGGCATGTACAACTACCTCTGCAATCTTGCCGGAGTTCCCATGCGCGGTATGACAGGGATAGCAGGCGGCGATAACCACGCATGGTCAAGAATTAACGATGGCGGCGTGTGGTATAACATTGACACCACTTGGGCAGACCCGGTTCCAGATCAGCCCGGTTATTGGTCTGACGAATGGTTCTGGCTCACCGATGCGCAAATCAAAACAGGCAGCGATGCAAGAAGCTTTGATTTAGACAATCTTGGCTATGGCTTATAACGCTGCATAATAGAAACTAACGCAACATCAGTGTAAGTATGTTTAATGAGTTTAGGGTATCATTGCTTAAATTAAGCAATGATACCCTAAACTAAATTTTTAGCTAGCAATACCAGCTAATACGTTGTCAAGTCCTTTGTTTAGAAATCTATA
>CAZAIU010000034.1:0-26486 GCA_964485265.1 uncultured Oscillospiraceae bacterium
CCTGTTTCGATGCAGGGGTATAGTAGCCCATCATATTCGATATAATCCAGTTCAATCTTTGCCATAATAGCAAACCCTCCAATAAGTTTATTTGCAATTTACCTAGTACCGTTTCGGCTGGTTGCCTTAACTTTACTTGGCTTTCGTAAACATCCCCATGAACGAAATGCGAATGGTTACAAGGCTTTTTTATTTTACCTGCCTGCGGTTCCTCTTGCCTTTTTTATCCTAATTCTATCATCTTTCATGCAAGTATTTGACGATGTCCGTTTTGGTAGTGATTTGATGTCAAAATTTTCTGTTACTCCAATACACTTGAATTCGTAGAATCTTTGCATGCTTTTCAATATTATTTTTAATTTTATTTGTAAAAACAGCAATAATATAACAGAAATAATAAAACAGAATTGAGGTAGATTAGTCTCATGAGCAAAAAATTCTGCATGAGTATAAAAGCTATAAGTTGTTTTGCGGTATTCTCTCTTTTGTTGCTAAACATTACGACTGTCTGTTTTGCGCAGCTTACCACAGAGACTACGACCGACGAAATCAGTGTTCCCATTATTATGTATCATCAAGTCAAGCCAAACAACTCCGGAAAGGATATAATCACCCCATATGAATTTGAAAGTGATTTAAAATACCTGGTATCAAATAATTATACAACCATTTCCATGACCGAATTAATTGACTATGTATATAACGGAGCAGCGCTCCCTGAAAATCCTATAGTTTTATCTTTTGATGATGGGTATTATAACAACTATAAATATGTTTTTCCGCTTCTTAAGAAATACAATGAGAAAATAGTATTATCCATAATTTGCAAGTCAACTGATGATTTTTCTGAATACCCGGATGATAATATTGATTATGCACATGTCACTTGGGATCAAATAAATGAGATGTCAGAATCCGGTCTTGTAGAGATACAAAACCACACTTATGATCTTCACAAAATGTCAATTCGCTTTGGATGCACAAAAAATAATAATGAATCACAAGAACAATATATGCATGTGTTGACTAAAGACATTGAAAAAGCTCAAAATCAAATTACAACCCTAACAGGAGTTACTCCGAATACTTTTAATTATCCCTATGGCAAGTACAGCAATTTATCTGAAGATATTATTAAAAAACTTGGATTTAAAGCAAGCTTAACATGTGATTATGGAGTTAATGTGATTACAAGAGATGCTGAAGCGCTCTTTGGATTAAAGCGCATATGCAGATCACATGGGGTACCGCTAGAAAAACTGTTATAGAGCATTTGGTAGGACTATAAATTGGACAGAAAGAAAATTGCGAAAGGTATTCAGTTAATGAAAAAGCTATGTATGTGTGGGGGTGTTGCGTATGTCACCGACACATACTTAGCTTTTTGTATCTGACGGTTTTAATTGATATCTTTCCGGAACAGATATCAGCAGATGTGAGAATATACGAACCAAGGAAACCTTGTGCGTATCGAAAGGGAAATCCATATAATGCCGCTATAACGTAATGCACCATCACACCCAAAAAGATAGCTTGATCAAGATGCCGGTTATGGCAATCCTGATCAAGCTCAGTTGGACATTTTAAAATATATTGCAGCCTGCTATATGACACCAAGCACATTCATTCTGCTGCTATTCGTCTCCATTGAATTTGAAAACCACGAACCATGACTTTGTATCCGGTTTTCCTTAAATTTTCCATTCTTTGCGACTTCATCGCTGCGGACACCGTATCACGAGCTGAATGAATACCTAAGCTCAACTCCATAGGTTTCTTCATAGCACTTCTTCATTGAATCATATGCTGCCGCGGATAGACTAACCTTGTTTTCCCGTCTTGACAGATTGCTGTCGGGATAAATCGGTGGAAGAATATTTAATGTTGCCTTAGGCGCGGGATTTCCCTTTTTGTCCCGTCTTTCTTCCTCTGAAAACGTAATAAACATGGGCTGAACAGGCACATTATGCTTGACAGCATAATGGAAAGCGCCCGGCTTAAACGGACGCGGCTTTTTATAATAAAGCCACTCAGACGCTTCGGGGTAGACCAGAATGTGACCGCTTTTTCCTTTCAATATCTTTTCAATGGCACTGTTCATATTGCATTGTGCTTTTCTGTTAGAGCTAAATGGCAACATCTCGTTATAGCGCATCAGGAAGCCCAGAAAGTCACTTCGGTTATTAAACTGTGCCGCTGTAATATATATGTTTTTTCTATTGTACGCCTGTCTTACAATTACGCAATCAAACATGTGCACATGATTGCACACCACGATTGAATTAGGCACGCCCTCAAGATTTTCCCGCCCCTTAATCTCAAGGTCAAACAAATCCCGAACAGTTTTCTTCTCAAAAAAGTAATCAACCGCATGGGCGAGCCTCTTCTTAAAAAAGTTAAAAAAACCTGTTTGCAAATAATTGTAGCTCCCATCAACCGGTAAGGACAAAGACAGCTCGGGACTTGTGGTGTGCTCATCAAAGCGTCCAAGGCTTTCACACTGCTCAATATACGCTTGGATTTCACTTACCTCAGTTGCCATTAGATACCCGTTCCCTGCCTTTCTTCCTGAAAATTCCACCATTTTGTCCGGCGTAGGAAAAGACCTCATGCAAATCGTTTCTAAACTGCTTTCCTGCGGGAGGTGCATTATAGCTTCTGCGGGGAGGTGCCAAAACTCCGCTCACAGCATCTCGGCAGGTGATGTAGTTCTGAAAAATCTCGTCATAGGCATCTAGCTTCAACACCTCGTGAACAAGCTCAAGCTCCCAAGGCTTTACGTTTATGATTTTAAAATACGGAAAAAACCTTATAGTTTTAGAAAAATGCTGAATGACAGTGTCCTCTTTAAGCTTGTCCTGCTGATTGAACTTGGCAGGCAAGAGCAGCTTTTTCGTAACGAGCTCATTTATTGCATCCTGATCTGGAAATGGCATTTCCTTTTCCATGCACAGCACACGGCAACGGGCAAAGAGCTGGGTTTCCCGAATAATCTTCATATTCATATAAAGCACACCGGAATTTATATAATCCTTTGCTATGAAGCGCTTGCCTAAATGGTCAACCGCTCCGGCAAGCTCATAGTTTGATATATCATATGACTTAATTTCACTGATGTCACCGTTGAACATAGTGTCACAGTCAACATACAACAATTCATCGGGCAGATCAAATTTGTCCGCCAACAGTCTCAAAAGCGAATATGGAGTATAACCTGTGAGTAAATTGGGACAGCCTGACATTTCCTTAAGAAACACCGTGGTTGAGTCAATGCGTTCAACGCTATGTCTGCTGTCCTGCTTTTTTAAAAGTGAATCAATATAGCTGATTTGTCCTTCCGTTAGCGGAGTGAAACGGCTGTCAAGCTCTGTAAGATTCATAGTCATCACATAGGCGTGCAGCTCACAGCTCGTTTTTTCCGCTGCTGAAAGCAGCGAAAGCATAACTCCGTCAAACACACCCTCGTTTCCGCAATATAAAAGGTTAATCAAGACTAACATTCCTTTCCGTTTTTTTAGGTAACACCCCAAAATTCTAAGTTTAACTGACATGCAATTTTTCCGTTAAACAAACCGAAAGCTTTGGTCGAGGCTGTACTTAAGGTGCAAACCGTAAATTATCCGGTACCGCCTTATCATAGCGAAAATATTCGCAGTCACTTTGCGCTGCTCGCTCCCTCATTGCATCGCACACCTGCCCATGCAGCTTTTTCGCAGCCGCCTTTGCGGGCAGCTCCCTGTCAGGGAAAAACGGACCGTCAATATAAATCTCTATTCGGGGCACCTTAATGTGTTTTCTTGTTTTATAAACCGTTGTGAAGGAAAATACAGGTTTGTTCTCACGCACCGGATAGGAAAACGCCGTTGGCGGAAACGTGCGTACACCTGTATAATAAGGCCATATATGGGCTTCAGGATAAATCACAATAGGGTGTCCCTGTTCACAGCGGATATGAATTGCCTTAAGAAACGGTCTGTAAGCCTTTATCGTTGACGGAAGCGGCAGGCAGCCAATCATCTGCATAAGGTTTTCAGTTCCCTTTAACGAGACATTATCCGCATTTACAACAACATAGCTTTTCTGCGGAAATGCGGTCATTGCCTGCAAGAACCCATCTCCCGGAACCTGCGTGTGGTTTCCGTAAAGAAAGGGGCCGCTTTTTATATAAGGTTTCAACGCGGCTTTATTCTTTATTTTATATGCGAATTTAAGCTTGCAATACAGATATGCAGCAGGAGTTACGAACAAACGATGTACTATCACCGCGAGAAAGCGCCAAAGAAGGCTGCTGCGGATATAAGGATAGTCAGCATCAATACATTTTGCCTTTCGCACTACTCCGGAAAACTCATCGCTTTCACTTTTGTAGTAAAGCGTTTTAACAGGATAGGGTGATATAGCCTTCATGCTGTTGTGACCTTTGCTGCAAACCGGTTGGCACACGTCAATTTATTAATGTAATTTGCTTCCTCGGATGAGTTTTCGTATAGCTGACGCATTGTTTTGTAAAGTCTGTTGTACTCAAGGCAAAGCCTTTCAGCAGGTCTGCAAAACAGAAACAGAAAAATCATCACAAAAACATCGTAAAATTTCAGCTCAGGATGATTTTCGCGGATGTCGTTATACGAATACAGACATGCGTCAACAAACTGCCTGCTGATGGGTCTTAGCATTGCCGCATCATATTTAACAAACTGGACTCCGTATTTTTTCTGCACCTCAACGCTGCGTATAAATTCAGGCTCTCTCAAAACATTATATACCTCGTTATAAATCACCCGTCTGTCGGTGTTCATATATGCAAAGGCGGACATTTCCCAAAAGAAGAAGTCAAAAACTCGTGTATACAAAAGGTCATCAACATGAGAAAAAGACATGCTGCTGTTGTCCGACGCATTTTCAAGAATTGCGCGGCGTTTCGGAATCAGCTCCGCACCCTTATACCAAACGCTGTTTTTGCAGTTCTTATCCGTAGCCTCGATTATTTTATTAAGGCATGATTTTTTTATGGCAGATACACCGTCATCTTTGATTTGTTCGTCTGCCGGAGCGAAGTGATAGAAGTATAACGGCTTATTAACGCAGGCAATTCGGCGTGCGTTTGCCATTACGGATAGGTTAAAAAGCTCATCTTCTGCAAAATGCACCTGCTCATCAAAGCCAACTGTAATAACCTCTCTTCTGAAAAGCTTGTTCCATGGAGGAAGCATGCAAAAGGTTTCCTGATAATATTCCAAAAGCTCGCTCTCAACGCCAAGGTCAAACACCGCGTCGTCGAAGTACGCAAGGAAAAGCGGATTTCCCATAAAATTGCACACAGCAATATCGGCATTGCTTTCATTTATAGCACGAAGCAGCGTTTCCAGCATTTCCGGCAGCATTTCATCATCTGCATCAAGAAATTGAATATACTCGCCCTGAGCAAGACCAATTCCTGTGTTTCTTGCAGCCGACACGCCTCTGTTGGAAGTTTCAATAAGCTTAAAACGGCTGTCCCTTTCCGTGTATTCACGGACTATTTGTTTGCTTTCGTCCTTGGACCCGTCGTCAACAAACAGCACCTCAAAGTTTTCGTAGCTTTGCCTGCAAACGCTGTCAAGGCATCTGCGAACGGTTTTTTCCCCATTGTAGCAGGGAATTATTATTGATATTTTTTCCATAGTCTGTGACCTCTTAAGCAACGTGATTGAGCTTTGCCAAATGAGTTGCAACCGCTCTTTTGATAAATACAGTCAGCAATGCGGAAACTGCAAAAACCGCTGTCCAGATAAGCACATTCACCTCGATTATCTGGCGCTGTCTCCAAAGTAAAACAGTTATGTAGTCAGAAAACATCACAACAATAGTTATTATGGCTAAAAACAACGGGAAAATTATAGTGGGAGACTTGTAAACATTGCGTTTTATAAGTATCCAGCCTATATTCAGCGCAAAAACTATTATGAGATATTTATAGATAAGCTCCAGCGGAGTGATGAGCATAACTCCCTTGCAGAAAACCTCAGGCATTTGAATAATAAGGGAAAACAGATACATGAACGGGACAACAAGCCCCACATATGCCAAAATCCACGCAAGCGCGCCCAGAATTTTTTCAGCATAGCTCTTGCGAAGGGTATTTTTAATAAGCTCATCGCAAAAATCCTTATATTCAATTCCAACAGTGTCTGAAAAGTCCTCTCCCCTCTCCTGAGTTTCAAGAGCCATACCTACAATGTCCTCTATAAGTGAATCATAGGAAATCTCATTGAGATGATGGGAGTTGAGGTAGTATTTCATTTTACGTATGATATTCCGGTTTTCCCGCGTGAGCTTTTTGTATGCAGCGCGATATTCACAATACATATCAATCACCGTCCTCACTAAATATGCGGCTGACGCTTTCCTCAAGGCTTGCCCAATAGCTTTCAAATTCTCTCACATATTCCATGCCTTTTTCTGTGACCGAGAAGTATTTCCGCTTCGGTCCAAGAGGCGATGGCATTAGCTTTGCGGCAATATTGCCTTGCTTCTCCAATCTGAGCAGCAGAGGATAAATCGTACCCTCCGAAAGGTCAGTGAAGCCGCATTGCTTTAGATATTCGATTATTTCATAGCCGTAGGTCATTTTTTTACTTATTATTTTCAAAATACAACCTTCAAGCGTACCACGCATCAGCTGCGATTTATCAAAGCTCATAACCGCTAATCACTACCTTGCACTACAACATTGTAGTGCATTGTACCACAAGGTAGTGGCACATGCAAGAGTTTTTGAAGTTTTTGCCTCAAAGCACGTCTTACCTTTCAATTCGAGCGATTTAAAAGCAGTTTTGCAGGACTAAAGTTGTTTTAAAAAAGAACGCCTTACCATCAGCCTATTGCTGACAGTAAGGCTTTCTATATTTGGCTTTTTTATTCCCATTCCGCTGTTTGGCAGTGCTCTTCCTTGTTTACACTAATTGACAAAACCTGTCATAGCTATATAATCATTACAGACGCATTTTTATACAAAAAAATCATTTTGTACTTAATTGTGCCATAATCTTACAAAAATCGACAAGCTTGTGTAAATTAACAGCTTTTACTCTGTTTTTTCAATTGACCTCTTGTCAATTTGACTGTATAATTAATTTCTGTTGGCGATTTTTCGTTTTAAACAATAAATTTACCGAAACGGTTCATGGAGACAAGTTATGTCAGACGCTCTTTCCCGATGCCGCCTGTATGTTTTTGATTTGGACGGCACTCTGTATCTCGGCGACTCCGTTTTAGACGGTGCCCATGAGATAATACAATATTTGTCCCGTACAGGCAGGCAGTACATCTACTTAACAAACAATTCCTCAAGGGCGGCAAGTGACTATGTGCACCGCCTTATTTCCATGGGTTTTCTCTGCGAGCGCAATAACGTTCTTACCTCCGGTATGGCTACAGCAGAATATCTCAACGAAAACTACTCGGGCAAGAAAATACATCTTGTTGGAACTGAAGCTCTGAAAAAAGAACTCTTGGACTATGGTGTTTCTTTATCCGACGAGGATGCACAGGTGGTTTGCGTAGGCTTTGACAGGGAGCTTAACTATGAAAAGCTCGAAAAGGCTGTTCATTTTCTGCGCCGCGGAGCAGCGTTCGTTGCAGCAAATCCCGACCTTGTGTGTCCTATGCCCCAAAACGAAGTTCTTCCCGACTGCGGCAGTATCTGCGCACTGCTTACCGCCTCTACAGGCAAAAAGCCGTTTTATGTGGGAAAGCCTAATCCCCAAATGCTTATAATGCTTTCAAATAAGCTTTCCATTCCCATGGAGCAGATTGCAGTTGTAGGTGACAGACTATATACCGATATTGCTATTGGAGAAAACGCAGGGGCACAGTCTGTATGCGTGCTTTCCGGAGAAACAAACAGGGAGATGATTTTCTCATCCCCCGTTAAGCCGAAATTTATTTTTGAGTCTGTTGCCGAGCTTCAGTCCCATCTTATGGCACAGGATGCTCTTATTTAAACCGCTGAGAAGGTCTGTAATGCTCGAAAATCACCATATCGTTTTTTTGTTCCGCCGACGGGTCATGGGCTGTCCAGCACACCTTAATTGCACCCATAACATGGCACAGGCGCACTAAAAACGGCTTTTTTCCGATTTTATATGCAATGAAATGCGGGCGGGAAATTACGTTAGTCAAAAGGTTTCCAACAGCAAACGCAGTGATTTTTGAGGCATCACCCGCAAAATCCGCAGGTGGCTGAGAAAGCTGACCGCGAAGTATGTCTGGGGCGCTTATTCTAAACCATGCCACAATTCTAGGATCAAAGCTTTCAATGCAAATGTCTCCGTTGTAGCTGCGGATAAATTCCAGAGTGCGCTCACACAGCTCATTTCTGCGTTTGTCGGGCTTAAGCTCCAAAATAATTGGGCTGCGTCCGGCAACAACGTTTAAAACATCGCTTAGAAGGGGCATAGTCTCACTTGTTCCGCATAGCGTAAGGTTCTTAAGCTCTGACCACAGATAGTTTTCCACCCTGCCCTCAACCTCGCACACGCGCTCTAGGGTGTCATCATGGAAAACAACTATTCTGTCGTCCTCCGTTATGTGTACGTCAAGCTCAATGCCGTAGCCGGCATCTGCCGCCAAATCAAACGCTGTCAGCGAGTTTTCCGGGACAAACTGATCCTCGCTGAAAAGCCCCCTATGGGCAAAATTGCGTCCCACAAAAGGTGCTTTCTGCTCTTTGCTTGCCTTGCCCGGCTTCGTTAGATAAATTGCCGTTGCCGCAGCCGCGGTTACCGCTGCGAAGGGGATTGCGATTTTTGCAAATTTATTCATAAAGGTTCACCTCTATACTAAAAATGTTCGCAGGTCTTCCATATATTATCTGTAGATGATACACCGAATATGTCCTCAAGTCAATTTCAATATTGACAAAAAATATAGCGAGGGAAAGCAAATGAAATTAAATAATAAAAGAACCATCCTTGTGGGCTTCGCCTTTCTGTCTATTTGTGCCTTTTGGCAGATGTACGACAGTGTTATTCCCAAAATTCTCACAGAAACCTTTCACCTAAATGAAACCGTCACCGGCATGATAATGGCAGCAGACAATGTGCTTGCTCTGTTTTTGCTTCCGTTGTTCGGCTCCTTGTCTGACAGGAGCAATTCAAAATTCGGTAAGCGCCGCCCGTACATTTTGTTCGGTACAATTGGGGCCGTTGTCCTTATGAATGTTCTGCCCATCATTGACAACAGCTATTACTCCGCCCCCTCAGCGTTAAAGCTTGTTTTGTTCGTTGTAGCCTTGGGTCTTCTACTTATAACAATGGGCACCTACCGCAGTCCCGCAGTTGCACTCATGCCCGATGTTACACCCAAGCCCCTGCGCAGCAAGGCAAACGCAATTATCAACTTGATGGGAGCCATTGGCGGCATACTGTTTCTTATCATTACCTCCTTTCTATACAGCGCAAAGCGCATCAATGCCATGGAGCACGTAGACTATACTATGCTTTTCGGTATCGTTGCGGCAATTATGGTAGTTTCAGTAGCAGTTGTTATCATTACCATCAAGGAACGCAGGATTGAGGTTGAAATACAGACCTACGAAAACGCACATCCTGAAGAAATCCTGACCAAAACGGATGAGATTGGCAAGGCAAAGCTTCCTCCCCCTGTTAAAAAAAGCTTAGGCTTTTTGCTTGCCTCCATTGCACTTTGGTTTATAGGCTACAATGCAATAACCACTTGGTTTACCGTATATGCCGCACAGGTTTGGAATATGGCACTGGGCGATGCCACAAAATGTCTCACTGTTGCAACAGTCGGTGCCATTATTTCCTATATTCCTATCGGAGCACTTGCAACAAGGATTGGCAGAAAAAAGACTATATTAGGCGGAGTTGCCCTGCTTGCTCTAAGCTTCTTTACAGGCTTCGTTTTCACCATGCTGTTTGACAGCTTCTCTCCTGTTCTTTACATTATCTTTTTACTGGTAGGTCTTGCATGGGCAGCAATCAACGTAAACTCCCTGCCCATGGTGGTTGAAATGTGCAGTGGCTCGGACGTTGGAAAATTCACCGGTTACTACTACACCTTTTCAATGGCAGCCCAGACAATCACTCCTATTGCAGCAGGTGCTTTGCTCAATAATGTCAGCTATAAAACACTGTTCCCCTATGCAACAATCTTTGTTGCTTTGAGCTTTATCACCATGCTTTTTGTTAAGCACGGTGATAACAAGCTAGTTAAATAATGTAAATCATAGTAAAAGCTCTGCATGAGACTTTGTCTCATGCAGAGCTTTTACTATGCAAATATGATTACCATTCCGATGATTATGCCGCAAACCGCTCCGATTGCAGGAAGCTTTGAGCGCCACATAAGTATCGACTCGGGCAAAAGTTCGCCGAATACAACATAAAGCATTGCACCGCTGGCAAAGCTCAGCGAAAGCGCCTGCATAATAGGTCCCATTGAACCCAGCAGATAGCCAACCACAGCACCCAAAACCGTGGGAAGTCCGCAGACAGCAGTTATAAGCACTGCCTTTCCCTTGCTCATACCACCAGCTACAAGAGGCACCGTAATTGCCATTCCTTCGGGTATATTGTGAAGTCCTATGAGCACAGCCATAACAAAGCCGCTGCCCGACCAAAGCTCGGAAATCCCTTCGCCTGTATATGCAGCACCGATAACCATTCCCTCAGGGAGATTGTGAAGCGCAATAGCAGCTGCCATTATAAGTCCCGCCACAAAGAGGTTCGACCTTTCAACCATATGCTTTTCAAGGTGGTTGCTATGTATAAGCTCGTCTAAATCATCCGCTGTTTTGGGGTGCTCCTCATCAATGTGCGAAAGTTCGGGGTTTGTCTTTTTGTCAATCGCAAAGTTGAGAAGCCCCACAAGCCCATATCCGACCATAATGCCCAAAATCACTATGATAAGGCTTACGGGTTCCGCATCTTCCGGAAAAAGCGCCTCCATGATAAGGTCAAAGCAAACAACTGAAAGCATGATGCCGCCGGCAAAGCTCAAAAGCAGGCTCACTATTTTTGTTGAATCACGCTTAATGCAGGCGCTGAGCGCACCGCCCATACCCGTTCCGCCAACACCGGCAATTAGGGTGACAATAATTATCCACAGCAGCATGTTATCCATTTATTTATCCTTCCATTTCCTCAAACAGCACATTGGTAAATTGTGCGTCAAGGTTAGACTCCTCTATCTTGCGCAACTGATTGTAGCACAGAACACACATTTTTTCTATAGTAATTCGACATATTTTGCAGTTTTTATTGATAATGCTCCATTTGAGTAGAATAATACAAATTTACCGCTTCGTATGAGCTTATACGAAGCGGTAAATTGCTGAATTATAAGGTTATAATTGTCCCGCTCTCCCCTGTAATCGCAAGAGGAGCTTTTTCCAGAGAGGCAATTACTGCCCTTCTGCCCTTTTTGCTTTGCGCGAAGCTTATTGCAGCCTGCACCTTGGGAAGCATGCTGCCCGGAGCAAACTGTCCGTCATTTGAAAGCTCCTGCGCTTTTTCAACAGTAAGTTCCTTCAACTCCTCTTGATTGGGCTTTCCGAAGTTTATGCACACTCTGTCAACCGCTGTAAGGATAAAAAGATAATCTGCATTTACAAGCTCTGCAAGCTTTGCCGATGCAAAATCCTTATCTATAACAGCAGGAATCCCCTCATAGTCGCCGTCATCCAGCTTTACAACGGGAATTCCTCCGCCGCCGCAGGCAATTACTATAAATTCATGGTCAAGTAGGTTCAGTATGCTTTCCTTTTCAACGATATCTATTGGCTTGGGTGATGCGACCATTTGCCGCCAGCCCCGTCCTGCGTCCTCTTTAAACATCATTTGCGGGTTTTCCGACATAATTTTTTTTGCTTCTTCCTCCGTATAGAAGGCCCCGATTGGCTTTGTGGGATTTTTAAAAGCCGGATCGTTTTTGTCTACCTCAATCTGCGTAACCACGGTTGCCACGTGCCAAGGCATTTTTTCAATTCGCAGCTCCCGGAGAATCCCGTTTTGCAGGTGGTATCCAATATACCCCTGACTAAGGGCTGTACATTCTGGCAGAGGAAATCGGGCTATTTTGTCATTTACATCTGCCGCAGTGTCAAGTCCCAGCTTTATCATTCCTACCTGTGGGCCGTTGCCGTGACTCACAATTATTTCATGCCCCTGCTTGATAAGTCCGATAAGAGAGGGCGCAGCCTCATTTATCTTCTCTATCTGCTCCGCCGGTGTGTTTCCCAGAGCGTTCCCGCCCAAGGCGATTACAATTCTTGCCATTTTGTATTATCTCCCATCATATCCGAGTTTCAAGCTTATTTATCCCCTGCAAACGCATTTATATTCATATAAAAATCAAAGCAAAAAACAGACCTTGTCTTTTTTTATTATAAAGACAAGGTCTGTCGGTTTATATATTTTTTTGTCAAAATTAAAGAACTCTGTCATCCCCGAAGAAGAAAAGGGCGACCGTTCCCGGACCTGTATGGGCACCGATTACTGTGCCAACGCTGTTAATAAGCACTTTTCCGTCGAGCTTTGGAAAACGCAACTCCACCAAATCCGCAACAGCTCTTGCATCCTCGTAGCAGCCGGAGTTGCTGATGTAGCATTTGCCGCTGTAATTGAGTCCGCCTTCGGCATGCTGCTCCATGCGTTCCACAATCGTTTTTATAACCTTCTTCGTTGTGCGTATCTTTTCCCGGGGAATAAGCTCACCGCGGGTATTCATGTTTAGCAGGGGGCAGATTTTCAGAAGCGTTCCAAAAACCGCAGAGGCTTTTGAGATGCGTCCACCGCGCAAATAGCTAGTAAGGTCTGTTGAAAAGAACCAGTGGTGAAGCTTCAGTTTGTTTTCTTCTATCCATTGCGCAGTCTCATCAAGGCTTTTCCCTTGATCACGCAATTCACACGCCCGCGTCACCAAAAGACCATAGCCGCTGGAAGCGCCAAGTGAGTCAATTATAAGTATCCTTCGCTGGGGATACGTTTTAATCAAGTTGTCTCTTGCAACCATAGCAGAGTTTATCGTTCCCGATATACCGCTGGAAAGTGTGATATGCAGAATGTCTTCCCCAGCCTCCAAAAGCGGTTCCCACATTTTCTCATAATCCTCTGCATTAACCTGACTGGTGGTTGGCTGCGCTCCGTCAGCAATTTTCTGATAAAATACACCAAAAGGCATTGTCTGACCTAAATCGTCAGGATATTCCACACCGTCTATGAGATAATGGAACATAGCAAACGGAATTTGATTATTTTTAAAGAACTCAAGGGGCATATCCGCCGTTGAACAGCAGGTGAGTGCAAACTGTTTCATATTGGATTCCTTTCATATTGGGTTTTGCAAATTACATAGTGTGTTTTCGAAAATCATTATATCTCATCATGTTATCCTCGTCAAGAAATAAGTTTAACAATTTTCTGCTGTTGATTAAACGACCGATTTAAGTCTTTTAATCGAACCGGCTACATATAAGCTTTAATCGAACATATCAAAATGCAAGGTTTACGTTTTATTGCAACTACAGACAGCAAATGCGGCAGATGAAATTGATTTCATCTGCCGCATTTGCTTCCGTAAATTTAGAGTATATCAGAACGCACGTGTAAGCATATTTTGAATTGTTTTATCGCCGCACTCCGGATAGCTCTCAATGTTCCACCAATAACGACTCTGCATTTGCTCGTCAGTTTTCATAAAGGAGTTTCCAAAGCCCCATGTGCTGTCCGCGCTGACATCTACATGGAAGTAATTCTCGCCAATTTTCACAATATTCCATGAATGATTTTGCTTGTCTACACTTCCGTTTACTACTATACATTCTATTCCTGCTTTTTTACACAGGGCAGAAAAAGCCAGTGCTATTCCCCGGCTGTCTGCACATTTTTCCACCAACGCTCCGTATGCGCTGGCAGTGAACCTCGGGTCAAGACCTCTTTCAGTTCTCAACTCACCAAGGGGATCATACTTACAATAAGCGGCTAAAGCGTTATATGCCGCTTTTGCAAATTCCGCAGGATTTTCATTGCTGATTTCCTCGAATACTTTGTCGATTTCCTCCAGAAGCTGCGCTTTCATTTCCTTAAGCTTCCTTTTTTCCTCACCATATTCAATGTCTATTTCAATTATTCTATGGTTTCCGGTTTCCGGGTGTATCCTAACGGTTGCCTCCGGCTCCAGCACGCAGGATGCGGGGTTTGAAGCATATGCCGTTTCTACAATACTCATAACCTCTTCCGCAGTAACAGTACTGCTGTTTAATCTGAAAGCCGCCTGACGGTTCATGACCGCCAGTTCATCTCCAATACCATTAGTTAATGCTGTGCGTCCAGAAACGTATTTTATATTTTCGATGTCCGCCTGACTGTGTTTATATGTAATATAAATCACAGCCTCATAGTAGGTTACAATTCGGCTCAAATCATATGACATATACTCAACAGCATAGCTTCCCATGGCAGTTTTTGCCTTAACATCCCAGCAAGCCTGTGCAAGGTCGCTTTGCAGGTTTCCGTCATAGCCGGTAAAAACAATCCGACCCTCAAGCTTGTGACTATTTACCATGCTTACAATAGTATTAACAAGGTCATCATAGGTTTTGACCTCACATACGTCAGTTCCCAGCTCGTTTCTAGTTTCTCCCTTATACTTTGAGACGGAAAGGTATTCCTTTTTAAAAAGTGCCGAGCAGCCGCACAGCGTTATTGCTATTGACGCTGCAAGCAGCAGGGCAATTGCGCGTTTTTTCATACCCTTCCTCCAAATCTGCGTATACGCTTTATAAATCGCTATTTTTCTGAGTTTATATCTCCGAAGCCTTTGCCGAAAACATCACGGGTATCTGTAACAATTACAAAAGCTGATTGGTCAATACCCTTAATGATTTTTCTTATCTCCACAATTTGCTGACGTTTAATTACGCAAAGTAAAATTTGCTTATCCTGTCCCGAATAAGCCCCGACACCCTTAAGCATTGTGACGCCCCTGTGGAGCTCACCTACAATTGCGGTTTTAATTTCGTCGCTGTGCTCTGAAATAATGTGGCACAGCTTGGATTGCGAGGTGCCATAAAGCACCATGTCAATGACCTTTGAAGCCAAGAACACCGCAACAACAGTGTACAAGGCGTTATCATATCTGCGAAAAATAAGAGCATATGCTGTTACCACCACTGCGTCAAGAGCAAGAATGAAGGTTCCAAAGTTGACGTAGGGATATTTTTCCCGAAAAATCTTCGCAATTACATCTATACCGCCGGAGGTTGCGTTTGCAGAATACACAATTCCGCAGCCAAGTCCCGTTATTATGCCGCCGTAAATCGCCGCGAGAAATGGGTCTGTTGTAATTTCTATCGGTACAAGAGACAGCAGGTCAATCGCAACAGAGCTTGAAATCATACCTAAAAGAGAGCTTAGCATAAACCTAAACCCGTATTTTTTTAGTGCAATAATAAATATAGGCACGTTAAGAATAATTATTCCAATACCAACCGGCAGCTTGGTCATCAGATTTATAATCATGGAAATACCGGTAACTCCTCCAGAAACCATTGAAGCCGGACGGAAGAACCACTGTATTCCTATTGCATAAATAGCTGCACCAATCATTATTTTTAATATCTTAACAATTCCCTCAAGCACCTGTTTTTTGGATATTTTCAACACTCAACATCCTTTCGCTCGAATCTGAGCTATCCTGAGTCCGTTTGCACCTTTTACCGCTGCCGCCTCATTCAATAAGGCTCAGTTGTTTTTCTTCCCTGTCCTCTTCGCGGAGAAGAGCACCTGCAACAGGTATGCTTCTCGCTCTATAGCGAGCCACGTTTTGGATATTGCTGTCCTCAAGGAATACCGCCTGCTCAAGGCTGTATTTTGATTTAAGGTTCATAAGCGCGACGCCGATTGTGGTGCGGGAGGTTTTGGGGGCAAGCAGTGCGCTGTTAAACACAAGTGCTCTGCCTTCTGTTGAAAACACCGCAATTTCCCGCTCCTGTTCGATGGGCATTATACTCACCAGCGGACTCTTATCGGAGTACGCACCGGTTAGACGCTTTCTATTTGTTTTAGTTGCATAGGCAGAAAGCTCAAGCCGTGCCACCTTGCCGTTGGCAAAGAACAGCAGAATGTGAGCACTGTAATCCCCCGGATTTACCATATACATGACGCTCTCTCCCTCATCCATTGCAAGATGGGAGGGCAGATAAACGCCGAGCAGGGAGGCCTTTGTGTCATCAAAGTCCGCCACGCGAACCTTATAGACCTGCTGCTTGTCGGTAAAAATAAGAAGCTCGTCCCTGTTTGTTGCCTCAAATTCCTGCATGGGACCGTCATTTTCCTTATACTTCTGCTCGCTGCTCATGCGCAGAGACTGAGGAGTAATTTTCTTAAAGTATCCCTCTTTGGAGAGGAAAAGTGTCACGGGATAATCCTCGACCTCCTCAAGCTCGCTTATTTCTTCTATTTCATCGGCGTACACAATTGCCGTTTTTCGTTCCGTTGGGTATTTTTTTATTACATCATGCAGTTCATCTGTAATTATCTTCTTAACTCTGCGTGGGGTTTGAAGAATATCCTCCAAATCAGCAATATCTTTCTCAAGCGTCTCTGATTCCTCTACACGCCTTAGGATGTACTCCTTGTTGATATTGCGAAGCTTTATTTCAGCAACATACTCTGCCTGTATTCTGTCAATTCCAAAGCCAATCATCAGGTTCGGCACAACCTCAGCTTCAAGCTCGGTGCTGCGAATGATGGAAATTGCTTTGTCAATATCCAGCAATATTTTTTTCAGACCGTTTAACAGGTGCAGCTTATCCTTTTTCTTGGAAAGGTCGAAAAACACCCGTCGGCGTACACATTCAATTCTCCACGCTGTCCACTCTGACAGTATTTCCCTAACTCCCATCACTCGGGGGTTTCCCGCAACCAGAATATTGAAGTTGCAGGAATAGCTGTCGCATAAAGGGGTCATCTTCATGAGCTTTTGCATCAGCTTGTCAGGATCTGCCCCCCGCTTAAGGTCAATGGCAAGCTTTAATCCGCCTAAATCCGTCTCATCGCGCATGTCGCTGATTTCCCGAACCTTGCCGCTCTTAACAAGCTCCGCCACCTTATCCATTATCGCTTCTACTGTAGTGGAATAGGGTATTTCATATATTTCTATGATATTTTCAGCCTTGATATAGCGCCATTTTGACCGAACCTTAAAGCTGCCTCTGCCTGATTTATAAATCTCCGACATTTCCGAAGCATCAAAAATCAGCTCGCCGCCTGTGGGAAAGTCAGGCGCAAGCAGAGTCTGCATTAGGTCGCAGTTCGAATCCTTTATGTAGTTTATGGCGGTCTCGCACACCTCATTCAGATTAAAGCCGCAAATCTGGCTTGCCATACCAACGGCAATACCAGTATTCGCGGAAACCAGCACGTTGGGAAATGTGGTGGGGAGCAGCGTTGGCTCCTGAGTGCTTCCGTCATAGTTGTCGGCAAAATCCACCGTATCCTTGTCAATATCGCGAAACAGCTCTGCACAGATAGGTGAGAGCTTTGCCTCAGTGTAGCGGGAAGCAGCATAGGACATATCCCGTGAATATACCTTGCCGAAGTTGCCCTTACTATCTACGAAGGGAGTTAACAGCGCCTCACAGCCCTTTGACAGACGCACCATCGTTTCGTAGATTGCAGCGTCACCGTGGGGATTAAGGCGCATGGTCTGACCAACGATGTTTGCACTCTTTGTGCGCGCACCTGTCAGCAAATTCATCTTATACATTGTATATAAAAGCTTGCGGTGAGAGGGCTTAAAGCCGTCTATCTCAGGAATCGCACGAGAAACTATAACGCTCATAGCATATGGCATATAGTTAACTTCCAGTGTTTCTGTTATGGGCTGCTCCAAAACCTCCGCGCGCAGACCTTCCACATTGGGATTTGCGGAATGCTTGTTATTTTCCGATTGCTTTTTCTTTGCCATAAATATTATTATCCTCTTACAAATTGATGTTGCGTGTTTTCCCACGCCGCTGATGGGATGAACGGGGGCTAACGTAAAGCTGCCTTTCTCGTTTGGGAGTTTTCAAAGGGAGCGCTACCCCCTTTGGACATTTACTCTTTGCAATTTCAAAACACCGTTTCTTTTTTGCGAAAAGAGAAATAATGTTTTGAGTGCCGTCAAGCACAGCAAATACTTGTTAAACACAACTCCTACGATATATCTGCCAAATCAAGATATTTATGCCCATTTTCAGCAATATAAGCCTTACGACCAGATAGGTTGTCTCCCAAGAGAAGGTCAAAGCTCTCACTGGTGAGCCGGGCGTCCTCGGGCATCACCTTTATTAGTCTGCGGGTATCAGGACTCATAGTTGTGAGCCACATCATCTCCGGATCGTTTTCGCCAAGTCCCTTTGATCGGTTGATTGTGTACTTTTTCCCCTCAAGCTTTTCAACTATTTCAGCTTTTTCCTTTTCTGAATAGGCAAAATATGTTTTGTCCTTGATAGCAATTTCATACAGGGGAGACTCCGCAATGTAAACATAGCCCCTTTCGATAAGGGTTGGTGTTAGACGGTAAAGCATGGTCAGAATAAGTGTCCTTATTTGAAATCCGTCCACATCGGCATCGGTGCATATGATTACCTTATTCCAGCGTAGGCTGTCAAGCTCAAAGGTGCCGATTTCCTTGCCGCGGCCCTTTTCCACCTCAACGCCGCAGCCAAGAACCTTTATCAAATCGGTTATAATTTCGCTTTTGAATATCTTTGAGTAGTCGGCTTTGAGACAGTTTAAAATTTTGCCTCGCACCGGCATTATGCCCTGAAACTCCGAATCTCTTGACAGCTTGCAGGCACCAAGAGCCGAGTCTCCCTCAACGATGTAAATTTCCCGCTTTGCCAAGTCCTTTGAGCGGCAGTCAACAAATTTCTGCACACGGTTTGATATATCAAGGCTGCCCGAGAGCTTCTTTTTAATGTTGAGACGTGCCTTTTCTGCCTGCTCACGGCTGCGCTTGTTGATAAGCACCTGCTCAGCGATTTTGTCCGCCTCAGTCTTGTGCTCAATAAAATATATTTCAAGCTGCTCACGGAAAAACTCCGTCATTGCCTCTTGAATGAATTTGTTGTTGATAGCCTTTTTTGTCTGATTTTCGTATGAGGTCTGTGTGGAAAAGCAATTTGTTACAAGCACTAAGCAGTCTGCAATATCTTGAAATCCGATTTTGCTTTCGCTCTTTTGGTATTTTCCAATTTTCTTTATATAGGAATCAACCGCATAGGCAAACGCCGATTTCACTGCCTTTTCCGGTGCACCTCCGTATTCCAGCCAGCTTGAGTTGTGGTAATATTCTATTCCGGCAACCTTGTTCGAAAAGCAAAATGACGCTGTAAGCCTCACCTTGTATTCGGGCTTGTCCGCCCTGTCTCTGCCGCGGCGCTCTGTTTCGATGTAAGCAGGCGCAGAGAGGGTGTCCTCCCCGGCAATTTCGGAAACGTAGTCCAAAATACCGTTTTCGTATTTAAATTCCTCTGTCTCGAATTTTCCTTCATGCTCACTGCGGAGCTTAAAAACAACTCCGGCATTAACAACAGCCTGTCTGCGTAGGGTTTCCTTATAATACTCCTCAGGAATGCTTATATCGGTGAAAACATCCAAATCCGGCTTCCAACGGAAGGTTGAGCCGGTTTTCTTGCGGTCTGTCGGTTCTTTTTTTAAACCGCCAATGTTTTCTCCTTTTTCAAAATGAAGGGTGTATTTAAACCCATCACGATAGACGGTGGCGTCAAAGTATTCACTTGCATATTGGGTTGCGCAGGAGCCAAGACCGTTCAGTCCCAAAGAGAACTCGTAGTTTTCGCCCTCGTCATTTTGATACTTGCCGCCTGCATACAGCTCGCAAAATACAAGCTCCCAGTTGTAGCGCCCTTCGTTCTCATTCCAGTCCACCGGACAGCCGCGGCCAAAATCTTCGATTTCAATTGACTTGTCAGCAAAGGCGGTAACTGTTATAATGTTGCCATGTCCTTCCCTTGCTTCGTCAATTGCGTTGGACAAAATCTCAAAAACTGCATGCTCGCAGCCTTCAAGCCCGTCCGACCCGAAAATTACTGCGGGGCGCTTGCGAACCCTGTCTGCACCCTTTAGCTGGGATATGCTTGTGTTACCGTATTCTGCCGCTGTGGTTTTTTTCATAAACGCGTTTGCTCCTCATATCACAAGATATTGTGAACATTATTTTTCCATTTTAACTCATCTAGTATATCCCATAACTCTTCAAAAATCAAGGGATACTACGTACTAAAGACTTCAAAGCGCCGTGCATTGGGTTATTTCTCCCCATTTGTGAGTATAATAGTTATAGCTCTGTATCTAAACGCTTTTAACTAACATAAAAATCTCATTAAACGGAGAACAAAATGACAAAGGAAAAGAAGGCAGAAAAGGCACTTCAGGCAGATTTAAGTCTTGTGGCATCGGAAATCAGCAGCCTGCAAAGCAGTCTGGACGAGGCGTACACACATTTTAACAACACTACAGACCCCGATGCCTTGGACGCGTGCATTTTTGAAATCAACGCACTTCGTTCCCGCTACAACACAGCGCTCAAGAAATACAGAGAAAAATTTCATTGAGCGCCACTACATATACATAAAAGGAGACACAAATTATGACCGTTCAAGCCATGGGGATTATATTATTAATAGTCCTTGCTCTTCTCTTAATTCCACTATTCAAGCTGTTGAAAACACCCATTAAATGGGCATTTAAGCTGCTAATTCACGCGGCTTCGGGATTTATTGCCCTTTGGGTTTTAAACCTATTTGGAGGCTTGGTTGGTCTTACAATTGAAATCACCTGGGTAAGCGCAATTGTAGTAGGCATACTGGGCCTGCCCGGCGTAATAATTCTATTACTTGCCCAGTACATATTTTAAAATATTCTGTCGTCAAGACTGCGCTTTAGCGCACATTCCTTGACGACATTTTTTATACCCAAAAGCATAGACTATCAAATTTTTATAGTCGCTAAGCAGCGCAAATCGGTTGTCAATAAAAGCAACAACCCCCTGCTCATCCAACGCAAGCAGGGGGTTTACTTCTGTTCTGTTTTAATTTCCGACATCCGGTTGGCTTACCTCTCTTTCTTATGTAGTTAATCCGCAGACTCGCAGCTTGCCTAGGTTTTCTCTTTGCCTTCGGCGCTCTCTGCTGTCGTTCGACCATGAGACGGTGTTCCGCCTCCGCCGAAAGAGTTTTTCTCACATCGTGAGTGTCGCACTGGTTAATGGTACTGGCTTCGGCACATCCGCAGAGTCAAGTAGGTACACAGAAGATATTCAAAAGTGACATATCTGTGTTTTACGGAAAAACTGAACCATTGCACGCTAAGTGGCACATTGGAATCACCCTTTCTGTGGTTATATTCTATAACCCTTTTTATGTTTTGTCAAGCAATTTTATGATTTTATACAAAATTTTATGCTTTTTTACTAGCATTGTCTAAGTGGCATGGTTTATGTCATATTTGGTCATTGCTAATTGCAATGAATGCTTGAAAAGAAAATTGATTTATGATAAGCTTCATACGTAGGAGGTGAATTCATTGTTTTCGAAAAAGCTTGATTTCCTTATGAACCTAACCAACACCCACAATGTTGCTTTAGCAACGGCAATAAATATTGACGCTTCAGCGGTTAGCCGTTTGCGCAATGGGAAAAGGTCGCTTCCTAAGTATCACGATTTTCTTCCTCAAATGGCATTGTATTTTGCTGCAAGACTTACCGAGGACTACCAAAAAAGAGCTGCCGCTGACCAAATTGCGCCCAATAGGTCATGGCCCGAGGATATTGCTGACGCCTCGAACATCATATGTCTTTGGCTTCTCAGCTCTGATGAGTTGCAGCTTTGCTCCATTGAGCGGCTGATATCAGAGATTGCTGATTTAAATTCGCCCACATATGATAACAGCCCCGCGCAAGTGAGGCAGGCAAATGCGCAAATGTCCAGATTTTTTTATGGCGAACAGGGTTTTCGAGATTCAATACTAGCCTTTATGGACACCGTTATTGCAGACGGTCACCCGCGCGAGCTTCTCATGTTCTGTGAAGAGAACCCGGGCTGGCTTGCAAATGATAGGTTTTTTGCCGACGAGTGGTCAAAGCGCTTTGGTCAAGCCCTCCAGCTTGGCTGCACGGTAAAAATAATACACAATTCCACTCATTCAATTGACGAAATGCTAGAAGGCATTGCATGGTGGCTTCCGCTGTACCTTACCGGCGCAGTTGTTCCGTACTATTACCCGAAAATTTGTGACAACCAGCACAAACGAAGTCTGTTTGTTGCCTCCGGCTTAGCTGCTTTGCAGACAACGGTAGTTGGGAAACGTGGCTATAAGGACTTGGTGCAGCTAATTGACGACCCACATGCTGTGTCCTCCCTTGAGTATGAATACACCTGCTATCTTTCAAAATGCAGTCCCCTTACGGAGCTTTTGCAAAATGACGAAAGTTTTGTTTTGGCCGAACGTCTGATTGAGCTTGAACGCCAGCGAGGGGATTCCATTATTGCTCATCTGACTCCGGCGCTTTCCACCATGCCCATATGGGTAATGGAGAATATTTGTCAGCGAAGCGGAAGTGACAGGCTGCTTCGTCTTAGGCAAATACTTATTAAGTCGTTCATGGAAAATATTGAGGACTACATTATTTACGAGCTTATCTATCCTCCCGCGGAAGAGCATATAGCTGAAGGAAGGATTCCGGTTCTTTTGTCTGAGCTTTTAGGCTCAAGTCCTGCTTACTATACATTAGATGAGTATGTCGCTCATATTGAAAACATAATCGAGCTTTCAGATTTATATCCAAACTATCACATTATGGTTACTGACTCATTTGCCGAAAACATAGTTCTTTTCTGCAAAAAAAACGCAGGTGTAATTCTGGCGCGTGCAGGGACTCCGCCTATCAGTCTTGTTCTGACTCATCAGAACACCGCTGATGCTTTTAGTGAATATTTGCAGCGGCTATATACCCACTCAAAGCTTAATGCAAAATCGCAGCTGCAGAAGCTTGTTGACACTATTAAGCAGAGCTGTCATTAAGCCCCAAAGCTTAAGTCTTTAAATACCTGTTGATACATAAATAGTTTAGGTGTTCCTCTCTAGCCAAAATCAGTGCCTTGTAGGTGTATAAAATGAAAACTCCCTTTGGTAGTATTTTTGGTACATTTGTTTCACCTGCTGGCATACACTTTCCTCTGGCATTTGCATACTATCTTCATTTAGTTATTGACATATAATTACATAAATGTTAATATATTCTAAATCAACTGAGAAAAATATAATAAAAGGAGCAAGTACTTATGTATAAATTCGAACAAACCCCCAAGGCAGTTATAGCAACTATGTCGGGATTCTTTTCTCCTGAAGAAGCTCAAAAGTTTATGGTGGACTATAAAAGTGAGCTAAAAAAGATTGTTCCTTCATCAAAAGCACTAATACTGGATGGAAGTAAGCTTTCAACCGCAACTCAGGATCTTATGCCTACGCTTGGCGCTTGCATGAAAATGTATATTTCTGATGGTTTCAAGAAGGTTTATTCTGTAAAATTTGATTCTGCAATTACAAACATGCAGGTCTTAAATCTCGGAAAAGAAATGGGCTTTGGCAATAAGGTTATATTTTGCGATAGCATTGCCGAGGCTTTAAAACAAGCCTAAAATAAAAAACACCCACGTTTTTAAGACATGGGTGTTTTTTTGCTTTCATTTTATATTTAAAGTCTAATGAGCACGGCAGACATGCTGTATCCTGCGGCAACAGAGACGAATATCACAAGTGACCCCTCAGATACCTTGCCTTTTTCAAAAGCATCATACAATGCCACAAAAGGACTTGTACATCCTGTGTATCCGTATTTGTCTCCAACAAATGTCATTTTGTTATCAATGTCAGTAATTCCAAGCCGAGACAACGTATTAAGAATATCCGGTTTTGAAAACTGTGAAAACAGAAAATGATCAATGTCATTTACCGTATAACCATTACTTTCAGTTACTTCTCGTATTAGCTTTGCCCACTCGTCGGCAAGAAAGCTAAAATCAAACGGGTTCCAGATGAGCTTTTTATCAAAAAGCTCTATTTCTGTACTATGTATATTTGAAAATCCACAGCCTGGAAATGTAATGGAGTTATGGTAATTTGAGTCAGTATAATATGCGGAATCAATAAAGCCGGTTAGTTTTTCCCTTTCAGAAGCTTCAAGGATAACGGCAGCACTTGCATCCGCACTGCCGGAATGGGTTATTGTGCAATCAGGACGAATCATGCCTGTGTTTAAAATTGATCCTACCATCAAGGCATATTTTACCTTCTTATTGCTCTGCATAAATCTGCTTACAAAATCGAGCCCCGATATCATACCTGTGCAGTTTTGGTTCAAATCCATTAATATATGCGCATTTTTTGCTCCCAGAAAGTGATTTATTTTTAATGAGCAGGTAGGTATAAGATATTCCGGCATTTCCGAAACAAAAACTATCATATCAAGAGCATCAACTGAAACGCCTGCTTTTTGAATAGCTTCCTTTGATGATTCCAACGCCATGGTTATGGTATTTTCACCTTCATCAGCAAAATACCGCTCTTCTCTGCAAAGGTGCTTCATCAAGCCCTTAACATCTTTACCAATGCCATCAAAATACTGTGTTATTTCATCATTTAATACTTTATGTGCGGGATGATAAAACCCTATTCCCTTTAAAATAACATTTCTATACCCCAAAAAAACCACTCCTTTTAAATCCATTTTTCATTTATCCTATATTACACAAACAAACTTACAAAATCAAGATAAAATGTAAATAAATATATTAAATTGTAAAAATATACTTTTTTGATTTATTTTGTAATTATTGTTTAGGCAAATAAAAAACTCAAAGGTTAAAACCTTTGAGTCTAATTTAATACCAAAGCACAACATAAGCCAGCCATCTATACCATTTTTTAACAAGAGGCTTGACACCGAAGAATAGTGTAGAGTCTCTTAATTTAATCTAATATCAGCAAATCACCAGGATTTTCACAATCCACCGAAAACTATCGATATAATATCAAGTTTTGATAACAATAAAAACACTATAACAGCAAATGGTATTATTAGTAGTCTTTGGGTACTATTTTTAGGTAAAGCTATATATAAAATTACAGCAAAAATTATATTCGCTGTATCTATTAGAGACCGCGTATAGAAAAAACTATAGCCATTCACTATAAGGAGTGCAATGGGCAATGATGCAGCTAAAGAAGCGATCCAACCATTTCCGCGACTGTACCATACGCCAAATGCCGGTATTGGAGTAAAGATTGCAATAATAGTCCATCTTAAAAAATAATATAGAGGGAAAAAGTGAAATATCGCTCCTGAATAAATATAATAGGATAATAACATGCCTATAAAAAAAAGAAGCACATGTAGTGCCGCTGACTTTGGAGCACTGCTCCAAGCAGAAATAATGGTCGCTATAAACACCCATAATCCGATATCAGAACAAATATTGGTAAATATATTAATAAGGCTCCCTATACGACCTATATGCGGTATTGCTTCAAGGAATTTCGATAAAATTCCTGTAAAAACCCCAAACACAAAAGCCAGCAATGCATAGCAAAGTTTTCGTTTTATTGTAAAACGTCTGTTTGAAGGCATCCTGATTTGGTTCAAAGTATATTCCAATTTCATAATTTATATCCTGTTTGATCAGCAATCTTGACTAACATTACTCACTCGGTTGAGATGCTAGCAGGCAGTACCGGAAACGGAACCCAACATTCCATACAAAACTGCATAAAATTTTGCGGAGTTGAAATACGTTTAAAACGTTAGACACAGCTCTTAGTTGCACAACATGACAAGGGAAGTTTACACAATCCTAGCATCTATAGATATGAATACAGTTTTAGTTTTCATTTCTGCTGACCAATTAGTAGTATCAGTCACTGAACATTTATATAGAACATCTAATACAACATTTTCAATTGTATTTTCACAATACACTGTTAATATACCACCTTGAATAAAATAATCAATAACATTTTCTTTAGCGTAAATAGCGTTTTTATGTGTTTACAGCGATAAGTATTTCTTTACCCTTTTTTACTATAGTATAACTATTTTTGTTATATTTCAACATTATTATATTCATATATATTTATTTGCTGCTTAATACCGTTATGTTTGCCATTGAATAATATCTGTTTAGTTTTCTTAACATCTTCGAGTCTCATTTAATATTATTTTACAAGCTTTGGCTGATGTTACTACAGATTTGCGGCAAAAGACATAAAGAAAACCCTGTATCCATTGAGAATACAGGGTTTTATATTGATATAATTATCTCTTGGAGGTTTCATACCAACGTTGAATTTCCTGAATTTAGGTCAATTTCGTCTAATATCGTTGAATATCTTTTACCCATGCGTCGAATAGCGTCT
>CAZAIU010000035.1:0-25152 GCA_964485265.1 uncultured Oscillospiraceae bacterium
AAAACCTGACAGTCTTCCTCAAAAAAGATTAAAGAAAAGGAGGCAATGGCCCATTAGCCGAATGGTGATAAGGAAGTATGCAAATGAACTTATCATAACGGCTGACAAGCAGAGTGTTAGAAACGAGCGTATCGTCAAAGTGGCGGTACGCTCGTTTTGTCACGCAGTAGAACAGCGTTTTTAGTGGTGGGAATATAAAACCCTTGTTGCTACTTGCTAGGCGGTTGGTAGTCCAGTTTGAATTTCAAGACAGCTTCTAACAGCTTAGAATTAAGTATCTCCCTCAAATATATCGCCGTTGCTCAAATAACCGACAACCGATTTGTAGTGCTGCTGTATGGCAAGTAGTGAAGTCGTATCGCCACCAACTGCTTTTTCAATGACTTCATAAGGCACAAGTTTAGATTTCATCTTTCATGCTCTCCATTTCTTTGCGTAGTTGGTTTAGTGCTGCTTGCCTTTGATACTGTACGGTAGTGCGTGGACTTCCGTATAGTGCCGCTATCTGCACATCACTTAGACGCAGATAGTAGCGCAGCAAAATAATCTCTCGCCGCTTTTCAGATAGGCATAATAAGGCACTTGCTAAATATGCATTGTCAACTGCTACAAGCTTCCCACAAACCGCAAAATTTGTTGGTGTATCAATCTGAACAAAAAAATCATCTATGCTGTACGCTTCAAAAGAAAAACATTTTAAGCCATGTGCAGGCAGGTCGAATTTTGTTGAAGCCTATGACTGTCTCCCATGAGAAAGACCAGCTATAAAGAGTCAAGAGGAAATCCGAGAAATTTAGGGTGTGAATTTACCAGGGGATAATTGTTAAGTTAGGCCAAGCATGCCCCCATTTATGAACTTTCTTATCATATATTTCCTCTGTAATCTGAGCCTTATTGGGGCGGACTATTTGCGAAAACAAATCGTTCAGCCCAAAGGGTGCGTAAACCTGTAGCTGGTTATCTTGTAGCCTTACGCCGACGGATGTAGCTGTTGTAGGCCATGTGTTAATTGCAGACTCAATAGAATCATAAGGAATAATGTCATATCCAAAATGATCCTTGTACCAAACATGAACCCTTGCTTGATTTTTAATGTCAAGTTTGAGTGGACAATTCGGAAATCCACTTTGAATCGCTTGAATTACAGTGTTTTCTGATTCCGGCGACAAATCGGAATCAAAATATACGAAGTCAATGTCGTTGATTCCGTTCAATAGAGGATTTCCGTTTTGGTAGTTCCAGACAGTTTGGGCAATGCAGCCAGCGCCAATATAGTATTCAGGAAGATTTAACTCCTGACTTTTTTCAATGACACGATATAGGGGCTGATTATCCCGCAGAATTTTGTGTAGTAACCGGATTTGCTGTGATAGTTGAGCATTTTTCCCTATCATTCCTTCACATCCATTTCCTTGATATTATTTTTCTTCGGCGGCGTCGCTTCATACGGCCTGTTCTCTCTAAGAATGGTGAAAATGATGTTGCACAGTTTCCTTGCAACCGCACCAACGGCGGTCAAGTGGTGTTTCCCTCTTGCTTTTAGGGACTGGTAGTAATCGGTCAGGATAGGGTCACAGAAAGCCGCTCTCTGGGCGGCAAGCCAAATCGCCCGCCGGAGATAGGGCGAGCCTCGTTTGGATATATGCTGTTTTGTTCCGGTGAACTCACCGGATTGCGTTACCTTCACATCCAGACCGGCAAACGCCACCAGCTTGTTTGGAGCGTCGAAGCGGTTGATGTCGCCAACCTCGCTAATGATAATCGCACCTAACGTATCGCCAATACCGGAAATGGTAGTAATGACTTGATTGACTTGCTTTAACAAATGTGAAATCTGCTCGTCCAGTTCCTCAATCTGGTCTTCCAGAAACATGAGTTGCTCGACAAGCTGCTTGATCTGAAACGCAAAGGCGTTCTTGGCAAAACCCACACCAAAGGAACCGGCAGCGGAGGTGCGAATCTCTTTGGCTTTGTCCTCGCCAAACCGACCGTGGCTAGCTTTGTTCAAAAATGCGGTCAGCTTCCGAGTGGACACCGCCAGCATATCGTCCGGCGTCGGGTAATTCAGCAACAATTCTTTTGAAGTTGTTCCAAAGGTATCAGAAAACAAATTGGCATATTCGGGAAACACCTGATCCAATAGCGCGATGATCCGGCGTTTGCTTTGCTCCGTCAGATGTTCATACACCGATAGCCAATAGTGACCGGTCGCTTCCATACCGATAATGACGGCATCTTTCGCAATATTAAGCCTTTCAAACAAAGAAAACAGCTTTTCGCAACCCTCTTTTGTGTTCGTAACCGTGATGCTGTCCAACAACGGCTTTCCATCGGCATCGATGATAGATGCTTCGTGGTTACGTTTAGCAATGTCGATTCCACAGTAAAACAATAGAAACCCTCCCATGCATAAAATACACAGACAAGGTTTCCCTCTGATTCTTACGGCAACACAACCTCGTTAGATATGCAGCGCATAGCCTGAAAACAGGCATTTCGCTATCCAGCTCATTCGTATCTAACTGTAAGGACAGAGGCGCAATTCTTTCTTACGAAGCTAAACCTCAAGGAGTAGAGACTGCGCCCTCTGTCTGCTTACGCTCATTATCCCATATTCGTTACAGGATAACAAGTTTTTCACGGTGATCTTGTTCAAAACACCGTAAATACATTATACGAGGAGTGTTATCGTGGCGCAGTTCAATATCTACAAAATGAAATTTGGTCAGGTATATCCTTTTTATCTTGCAAAGGCAGAAAAGAAGGGCCGTACTAAGGAGGTAGACAAACTCATCTGCTGGCTGACGGGATATAAACAGATCGATCTGGGCACCCAGATGGAAAAGCAAGTGGATTTCAAGACATTTTTTGCAGAGGCTCCTGCACCCAATCCAGCCAGAAGGCTGATCACCGGCGGTGTCTGCGGCGTTCGTGTGGAGGACATCGAAGATACTCTAATGCAGGATATCCGCTATCTTGATAAGCTGATGGACGAGCTTGTAAAGGGAAAAGCTATGGATAAAATCTTGATAACACAAGTGGAATGAGGGTGGGAATAATCCACATAAAATTTTTTTGTGTTTTTACAATTTGACTGTTGAACCATTTGACTGTTGAACCATATATTTCAAAATGTTAACAATTAATTGTATTTCCTATTGTGTTTATTTGCAAGGCTTTAACCTGAGATTATTCATATAACAGGAGAATGCGATAATGAAGAAAAGGTCGGTTATCACAATTTGTATTTGTTTATCTGTTGCGGTGATTGGATTGCTGGTGTTTACTCAGAAAAGTCCAAAGCAAAATATTGCTAAGATGGTACACAGCAATATTTGAGCATGTACCGACACAGCAGATAAGGCAATTAACGGTGAAGATATAACTGAGATTTCATTTTCGGACGTTCGAGATATTACCGTGTGGAACGACAAACAGGTCAATTTTCTTTGTAATAGCTATGGGATTGGTCCTGCTACAAACTATTACGGCTTTTTTTATTCGGTTGACAATGTTCCACGCACATTTCAGGGTGAGGAAGTTACTTTTTAAATATGAGGATGGCTTAAAGTGGAAAGAGGGTAACGGGGATAACTGCTGCTGAGAACGGATTAAGTTTGAACTGGGGATAACGGTTTCGGTCGGGGTTTCATATAATAAGATTTTTGCCAAATTAGGCAGTGACTATAAAAAGCCTGACGCAGTTACAGTATTCTCCCATGATAACTTTCGGGATAAAGTGTGGCCGCTGCCTGCTGAAGACCTTTTGTATGTTGGAAGAGCAACTACAAGAAAACTAAACGGTTACGGCATTCGGACCATAGGTCAGCTTGCAGCAGTAGATCCGGAACTAATGCAAAGCTGGTTTGGAAAATGGGGTTATATTTTATCGTCATTTGCTAATGGTCAAGACAATTCACCGGTTTTGAAGTTCGGGGATGAAGCTGTTGTTAAAAGCATAGGAAATGCAACAACGACACCGCGAGACCTTGAAAACGATGAGGACGCAAAGATTGTATTTTATATGCTTTGTGAGAGCGTTGCTGAGAGAATGCGCGAGGGTGGGTTCGTAGCCCAAACTGTGCAAATCAGCCTGCGGGACAACGAACTGTTTTCATTTGAGCGGCAATTAAAGCTGCCGGAGGCAACTTGTCTTTCGTCAGATATCCATGCAGCCGCCATGAAGCTTCTGAGGGACAATTATAACTGGCAAAAGCCGCTTCGCTCTATTGGTGTTCGCGCAACCAATCTCATACCTGCATCTACTCCGCAGCAAATATCAATGTTTGAAAATGAGGAGCAGCGCAATCGCAGGGAACGCCTTGAGCGCACGGTGGACGATATACGCAGACGCTTCGGACATTATGCCATAGGGCGCGCAGTTACCTCAGCGGATAACACGCTGACAAATATTAATCCTAAGGACGACCACATCATCCATCCTGTGGGATATTTCAAAGCTATTTAAGGTTAATCTGTTTACGTACAAAGAACACAGCAGTTCCCTCTTGACGGTGAGGGAACTGCTGTGTTCTTTTATGCGTTGCGTGCTATTTGCTCACAACAGGAGAGAAATAAAATAGAGACAAAATAGATAGATTGATGTAAAATTCGCTTGCAAAAACTGGCTATATGTGGTATTATGATAGAAGGTAAATAAGAAATCTCCCCATAGCTATTTCCCCTTTCGACGAGGAGAAACGGCATGCGCCTTTTAGATGTAACGAGCATCTTCAAGACTTCTGGCGAGATTACGTTTAAATCTTAGCAGATTTTCGGAATTTTTTCAAGGTCTTTTGATGAAACGTCAAAGGACTTTTTATTTTTAACAATAAAATTCAAAAATCTTAACAACACAAACAGCCGCCTGTTCTTTCTCTCTTTTGAAAAAACACGCAGCATATATTTATTTTGATGAAAAACGTTCGCGATTCGCAGATTGCTCTAATGCTTCTTCCTGAAATCGGCAACGCACTAGGGAAAATAAGCCTTACGGCATGAAGCCGACTCAAAAACGCTGTCTTATATTACCCCTGCGACGTGTCGGAAGCACGTCGCAGGAGCTGCCGGACGCCGGCGTGAACCTTGACATAGAAATCCATCAAGGAAAAAGCTACCTTCAGGTGGGTTTCGACCTAAATAACTTAGATACAGAAACTGTGCAAGTGGAGGGCATAGAGCCTTCCTAGGGAGCTAACATATTTGCCATGATATCCTGCGTGCGTTGACCGAACAGCGTTGCTAACATTTGTTTGTTTACAATGCTACGTCTTATCGGAGAAATGCCTCTGATATGCAAATTGGATGGAGCAGCTAAAATATGTTAGGATACAACGGCGGTGCGTTGTTAAGCGTTTGTACCTGCACAGTGTGATACTCTCGTCCAGCCATAGTCCGAGCGTGGTAATAACCGTCACAGGCATTGGGGGCGAACCGGTATTCCGGATTGAGGGATGCATTAACCGTGCCGATCAGTACTGCGGCTTATACGGTATCCTCCAAGGGGAGTCTTTAAACACTAAAAGAACATTTATTAAGTTATGTTTAACAAAAGTATGAATGCTTCTAAGGGAGTGAATACTCGCTCCCTTAGAAACTTTGCCGTGGTACGCCCTGAGGAATTCGAATTCCCAGCCTTCTGGTCCGTAGCCAGAAGTTGTTATTGGTGCGCGAGGCGGGACTTGAACCCGCACGCCCGTGAAGAGCACTGGCACCTGAAGCCAGCGAGTCTGCCGATTCCACCACTCGCGCGCATTAGTTGTTTACACAACGCCCGATTATAATAGCATTTATTCTTTGTCCTGTCAATATCTTTTTAACCCAATCCGCGAGGGAATTTTGCAAAAAAATACAGCGCCCGACTTTGCCGAGACGGGCGCTGAAAAACAACAGTATTAAACCTTGAAGCTGTCCTTCAAAGCTACGGAGCGGTTGAAAACCAGATGCTCTGGGGTGGAGTCGCAGTTATCCACGCAAAAATAACCCTTGCGCATAAATTGGTATGAGTGGGGGAACTCAGCCTCTGATAAGGATTTTTCCACCTTGCAGCCCTTGAGTACCTCCAGTGAACTGGGGTTTAAGCAGTCAAGGAAATTTTTATCGCCGCCATCGGGATCAGCGTCAGAGAACAAATTATCATATAAACGCACCTGAGCATCAACACAGTCCTGAGCATCTACCCAGTGGAGAGTCGCACCCTTTACCTTCCGTCCGTCAGCAGGGTCGCCGCCTCGGGAATTCGGGTCATACTCACAGAGAATTTCCGTGATATTACCGTTTTCATCCTTGTTGCAGCCCGTGCAGGTTACAAGATACGCACCCTTCAAACGGCACTCAGGACCGCTGGGATAAAGACGCTTGTACTTGGGAACCGGAGTTTCAAGAAAGTCCTCTGCTTCAATATATATATCGCGGGAGAAGCTTACCTCACGTGTGCCGTCATCAGGTCTGTTTGGATTGTTTTCTACGGTGACTGTTTCGCTTTTGCCCTCGGGATAGTTGGTAATGGTGACCTTTAAAGGTTCCAAAACAGCCATAACGCGGGTTGCTTTTTCGTTTAAGTCTTCTCTTAGGCAGTGCTCGAGAAAGCCGAATTCCACGGTGCTTGATGCCTTGGAAATTCCGTTGCGCTCAGAAAACGCACGTATCGCTTCGGGAGTGTAGCCTCGGCGGCGCAGTCCGCATATGGTTGGCATACGGGGATCGTCCCAACCTGATACCCTCTTTTCCTCTACCAATTGGCGCAGCTTGCGCTTTGACATTACGGTGTAGTTAATACCAAGACGGGCAAACTCAATCTGGCGAGGCTTTGAGGGAACGGAACAATTTTCAATTACCCAGTCATAAAGAGGCCGGTGATCCTCAAATTCCAGTGTGCAGAGAGAGTGGGTGATGTGCTCCATTGCATCCTCAATAGGATGAGCAAAGTCATACATGGGGTATATGCACCATGCATCTCCGGTACGGTGATGGTGAGCGTGGTTTATGCGGTAGATGACGGGGTCGCGCATGTTGAAGTTGCCGGAGGCAAGATCTATTTTTGCGCGAAGGGTCATTTTGCCGTTTTCAAATTCACCTGCACGCATACGGGCAAACAGGTCAAGACTTTCTTCAATTGGTCTGTCACGATAGGGAGACTGGGCAGGTACGCCGACGCTTCCGCGCATTTCACGTGTCTGCTCGGGGGTAAGCTCACAGACATAGGCAAGTCCCTTTTTGATAAGCTCAACGGCATAGCCGTACATATCTTCAAAGTAGTCGGAGGCAAAATAAAACCGATCATCCCAGTCGTAGCCCAACCAGTGGATGTCCTCTTGGATTGCGTCTACATACTCAACATCCTCCTTGGACGGGTTTGTGTCGTCCATACGTAGATTGCAAATTCCGCCGTATTTTTGAGCTGTTCCGAAATCAACGTAAATTGCTTTGGCATGACCAATATGCAAATATCCGTTGGGCTCGGGCGGAAAACGGGTGTGGACAGTCATACCGGCATATGCTCCGCCTTCTGCAATGTCCTCGTCGATAAAATCGTGAATAAAATTTTTGGTGCACTCGTCCATAGCTTTACCATTCCTTATGCTTTGATTGAAAAAATACTACCAAACATTATAAACGTTTTATATGGTAATTACAATCATTAAGTGTTAGAATACAACTATAAAATGTAAATCTGCGGATAACACTGCTTAAATACATAAAGGAGAAATGATGATGACAGACATAATTATCATCGGAGGCGGTCCGGCAGGCGTGTCGGCAGCACTTACTGCGAAAAATCGGGGCAAAAGTGTCATGGTTATTTCAAACCCTGCTAAGCAAAGCAATCTTTGGAAAGCAAAGCTCGTTGAAAACTATCCCGGAATGCCTGCTGTAAGCGGTGAAGAGCTTCTTCTTACCTTTCGAAAGCAGCTTGATGACGCAAATGTTCAGGTAGTAGACGGCAGAGCCCTTACGGCGATGCCCATAAACGGCGGATTTGGAGTAACAGTTGGGCAAGACTATTTTGACTGCCGAGCACTGATTTTAGCAACGGGCATTTTAAATCAATCGACATTTCCCGGGGAAACCGAATATCTAGGCAGGGGAGTGTCATATTGCGCAACCTGCGATGGTATGCTGTACCGCGGAAGAAAAATAGCTGTACTAGGCATGAACGACGAGGCGGAGTCGGAAGCGGAGTTTTTGCGCTCAATTGGCTGCGAAGTGGAGTTTTTTGACAGAAAAAGGGCGAAAAGGTTTGAAATTCGAGGCGAGGAAACAGTTACTGCCCTTATTGCAGACGATACCGAATACATAGTGTCAGGTGTTTTTGTCCTCAGAAGTACCATTGCGCCTACAAACTTCCTTGTGGGGCTTGAAGCAAGGAACGGGCACATTGTCGTCGATTTTGATATGAAAACTACTGTAGAGGGCGTTTATGCAGCAGGTGACTGCATTGGAAGACCATATCAAATTGCAAGAGCTGCGGGGCAGGGAAATACCGCGGCACTTGCAGCTTGCGAATATCTTGACAAACAAGACAAAATGTAATATAATCACCACCCATAAGTTAAAGACAGTGACGGAGAAGTATGGTCGTGTAATGCGGTAAAGAGAGAAAGCGCTTGGTGTGAGCTTTCACGCATTTGACTATTGGTCGCTCCCGAGTCCTTCAGAGGAAATGCCGAAGCGTTTTGCCCGCGTTAAGGGTCGAGAGTGCGGCGCTTTGCGCCGAATTCAGGTGGTACCGCGATTACAAGTCGCCCTGATTATTATCAGGGCGGCTTTTTTTGTTTTACTGCGAGTTATCGTATATCGCATATTTTTGGAGGGTGAATATGAAAGAGTTATCAAAGGTCTATGAGCCACGGGAGGTGGAGTCCCGCATATATGAAATGTGGGAACAAGGCGGCGCATTCAAAGGAATACGTGACAAGCAAAAAAAGCCGTTCACAATTGTGATGCCCCCACCAAACGTTACAGGTCAGCTTCACATGGGTCACGCAATGGATGCGACCTTGCAGGATATCCTAATTCGCTATAAGCGCATGAAGGGCTTTGCTGCACTTTGGGTACCCGGAACCGACCATGCAGGCATTGCAACTCAAATTAAGGTTGAGGAGGCTCTACGCGGAGAAGGGCTTACACGCTATGATTTGGGTCGTGAGAAATTCCTTGACAGAGTTTGGGAATGGAAAAATAAATACGGCAACCGTATTGTTGAACAGCAGAAGAAGCTTGGTGCGTCCTGCGATTGGGAGCGGGCTCGTTTTACCATGGATGAGGGCTGCTCAAAGGCTGTTCGTGAGGTTTTTGTATCCTTATATGAAAAGGACCTTATATATAAAGGCAGCAGAATTGTAAACTGGTGTCCACACTGCACCACAGCGCTTTCTGATGCAGAGGTGGAATATAAGGACAAGCCCGGCAGTTTGTGGCACATCCGCTATCCTCTTGCCGATGGCAGCGGTGACGTTATTATCGCAACAACTCGTCCCGAAACAATGCTTGGCGATACAGGCGTCGCCGTTAATCCAAACGATGAGCGCTACAAGAGCATCGTAGGTAAAAAGTGCATTCTTCCCCTTGTGAATAGGGAAATACCCATCGTTGCTGATGAATACTGCGATATGGAGTTTGGCACCGGCTGCGTTAAGATGACACCGGCACATGACCCTAACGACTTTGAGGTGGGACTGCGTCACAATCTTGAGGTTATCCGCGTTCTTGACGACAGCGGTAAAGTTAACGATAACGGCGGTCGCTTTGAGGGACTTGACCGTTACGAGGCGCGCAAGCTAATCGTAAAAGAGCTTGAAGAACAGGGCTATCTTGTGAAGGTTGAGGAGCACCAGCACAATGTAGGTACCTGCTATCGCTGCGGCACCGATGTTGAGCCTATTATATCAGCTCAGTGGTTTGTTAAAATGGAACCGCTGGCAGAGGAAGCAATCCGCGTTGTTGAGGACGGTGAGACAAGGTTTGTCCCCGAGCGTTTTTCAAAGACCTATACAAATTGGATGGAAAATGTGCATGATTGGTGCATTTCCCGTCAGCTTTGGTGGGGACATCAAATTCCCGCATGGTACTGCGCCGATTGCGGTCATATGACGGTTTCCCGCGAGGATGCAACCGAGTGTGAAAAGTGCCGCAGCAAAAATATTACACGTGATGAGGATGTTTTGGACACTTGGTTTTCTTCCGCCCTTTGGCCCTTCTCAACCTTGGGCTGGCCGGATAAGACCGAGGATTTGGACTTCTTTTATCCCACTGATGTGCTTGTTACCGCCTATGACATAATTTTCTTCTGGGTTGCCCGTATGATTTTTTCAGGCTGCGAGCACACAAAAATGCCGCCCTTCCACACTGTTTTTATCCATGGACTTATTCGTGATGACAAGGGACGCAAGATGAGCAAGTCATTGGGCAACGGCATTGACCCGCTTGAAATAATAGACCAGTTCGGCTGCGACGCACTGCGCTTCAACCTTGTTACCGGAAACAGTCCCGGAAACGATATGCGGTTTTACACCGAGCGCTGCGAGGCAATGCGCAACTTCGCCAACAAAATATGGAACGCAAGCCGCTTTGTTATGATGAACCTTACAATAGACAAATGTGAGCTGCCAGAGAAGCTGGAGCTTGAGGACAAGTGGATATTGTCTAAGCTAAACAGCGTTTCCAAAGAGGTGTCCGATAATATGGACAGCTTTGAGCTTGGCATAGCGGCTCAAAAGGTAAACGACTTCATTTGGGACAGCTATTGCGACTGGTATATTGAGCTTACAAAGCCCCGCCTTAACGGAGACAACGAGGAGAGTAAGCTTTCCGCACAAAAGGTACTGCTGTATGCCTTGACGGAGATTTTAAAGCTACTGCATCCGTTCATGCCGTTTATTACCGAGGAAATATGGCAGGCACTCCCTCATGACGGAGATATGCTGATGCTTCAGCGCTATCCTGAGTATGATGAGAAGCTGTCCTTTCCCGAGGATGAGCAGAATTTTGAAATCCTTATGGACGCAATCAAAGCTGTTCGCTCACGCCGCGCCGAGATGAACGTTCCGCCCTCTCGAAAGGCACAGCTTATCATTGTAACTGATAAGAAAGAAGTTTTTAAAAACGGCAGAGCATTCCTTATAAAGCTTGCATACGCAAGTGAAATTACAATTGCTGCTGACGCTCCATCAAATGTTGACGGCATGGTTTCAGTTGTTACCGATAAGGCAAAAATCCTTATGCCCATGGTGGAGCTTGTTGACCTTGCGAAGGAACGGGAGCGTTTGGAAAAGGAAATAGCAAAGGCTCAAAAGGAATATGACGGACAGATGGCAAAGCTTGGCAATGAAAAATTCCTTGCCAAAGCACCCTCCAGCGTAGTTGAAATTGAGAAGGAGCGTGCCGCAAAGGCAAAGGCTCTTATGGATAACCTTACAGAAAGTCTGAATAAGCTGAAATAGGACAATAGCATTAAAATATTGTTAACCGTCAGATTACGACGGCTTTTGCAAAAATATTGACATAGAATGGCATCGTGTATGAATCACGGTGCCATTTTTTATTTCTTTACATATCACGGAGGAAAAAGCATGAAAATTTATTCGGCTTACAGTAATGGCCGGCTGAGAATATCTCTTGAAGGCGAGCTAGACCACCACGGCGCTAAGAACGGCATGAAAACGATTGACGGGCTTATTGATGAATTTTTACCCCGAGACTGCATAATTGATCTGTCAAAGCTCTCATTTATGGATAGCTCAGGTATTGCGGTTATACTTCGCATACACAAGCGAATGAACGATATGTGCGGTAAAGCTTGGGTCGAAAATCCTACAGGTCAGCCGCTTCGTGTGCTTGATGCTTCAGGGATAGACAGAATTATAACCGTGTTTTCCCAGACTTAAGAAAGGAAATATTAAAAATGGATATGGACTACATAAAAATTGAGTTTCCGGGCAGGAGTGCGAACGAGGGCTTTGCTCGTGCAGCAGTCGGGTGCTTTGCAGCTCGGCTTGACCCCACTATGGAGGAGCTTTCCGACATTAAAACTGCCGTAAGTGAAGCTGTTACAAACTGCATTGTTCATGCTTATCCGGGCAGCATCGGGACAATTTGGCTGCGTGTGAAAATTGTAAACGACGATGTACTTGAAATTGTTGTTCGGGACAGCGGCATTGGAATACCCGATATCAAAAGAGCCTTGGAACCTATGTTCTCCACGGGCGGAGACGATCGCAGCGGAATGGGCTTTACCATTATGGAAAGCTTTATGGATAAGGTACGCGTGCGGTCAAAGGAAGGAAAAGGCACAACTGTATTTATGACTAAGCGCATTACGCGCAGGACCTCCGGAAGATGACTGATAATATAACCGATGTCCTTAGAGCCGCAAGGAACGGGGACAAGCAGGCGGCTGAAAAGCTAATAACTGAAAACTCCGGTCTGATTTGGAGCATTGCAAGACGCTTCTTTGGAAGAGGTGTGGATACTGAAGACCTTTATCAGCTTGGTTGTGTCGGTTTTTTAAAGGCGATACAGGGCTATGATGAGACCTACGGTACTCAGTTTTCAACCTATGCAGTGCCAAAAATTTCGGGGGAAATACGCCGATTTCTGCGAGATGACGGTGCTGTAAAGGTGAGTCGCGGCATTAAGGAGCAGGCACAAGCAATAAGAAGTGCCCGCTGTGCCCTTGAGCAGCGGCTTGGCAGGGAGCCTACAATTTCCGAGGTGGCAGAGGAAACGGGCCTTGACCCGACGGAAATCGCCACAGCAGAAACGGCTGTAGGGCCAACGGAATCGCTTCAGCGGGAAAGCGGTGACGAGGGCTTTACGCTTGAACAGGTTTTAGGCGACTTCGGGCAGGAGGACAGGCTTATTGAACGAGTTGCACTCAGGGAAACTATTGATAGGCTGCCGGAACGCGAGCGCAAGGTTATCTCGCTTAGATTCTTCCACAGCATGACACAGGATAGCACCGCAAGAGTCATGGGCGTTTCGCAGGTTCAGGTTTCCAGATTGGAAAAGCGTGCGGTTGAAAGCCTGAGAAAAATGCTTTCATAGTTTATATCACCTCGTACACCAACTGTGTTCGAGGTGATTTCATTACTTCGGAAATAACTGCACCTTGTTTATGCAGGCAAAATGATGTATAATATTTTGGTGTGCGAAAGAAACATTGATATGCAGGTGAAAGCAATGACAGAAAAAGAATTTAGGGACAGATTTATAAAGGCGCGCAGAACAATCATTGAACGTGACTTTGCGCACCTAAACGATATGCAGCGTGATGCGGTTATGGCAACCGAGGGACCCTTGCTGCTTCTTGCGGGTGCGGGAAGCGGGAAAACAACCGTGCTGATAAACCGAATAGCTAATTTGCTTCGTTACGGCAGGGGATCGGACTCAACTGAGCTGCCTGCGGGCGTAAATGAGATGCACCTTGAGCTGCTTGAAGCGGCGGCTTCAGACCCCAGCTATGAAGGAATGACGGAAGCAAGGCACTTTGCGGCTGTTGAGCCCTGCGAGCCTTGGCGTGTCATTGCAATTACATTTACAAACAAAGCCGCTGCTGAGCTTAAGTCTAGGCTTGAGCGTATGCTGGGTGATTGTGCTCAGGATATTTGGGCGCTTACCTTTCACTCATCATGTGTTCGCATCTTAAGAAAATATGCCGATAGACTCGGATACAGCAGCAGCTTTACTATATATGACACTTCTGACAGCCAATCTGTAATTAAGCATATTATCCGTGATTTGGATTTGGATGAGAAAGCTTTTCCTTACCGAACGGTTTTAAATTACATAAGCAAGGCAAAGGATGAAATGATGCCTGCTGAGACTTTTTTGTCACAAGCCAGAGCAATGGGAGATGTAAGGCGTCAGAGGATAGGTGAGGCATATGTTCAGTATGCAAAACGTCTAAAGGAAAACGACGCTATGGATTTTGACGACCTCATCTATAACACAGTACGCCTATTAGAGGAAAACGAAGATGTTAGGGACTACTATCAGAAGCGTTTTAGATATGTCCTCATAGACGAATATCAGGATACAAACAACCTGCAATACCGCTTAGCCTCGGCTTTGGCTGGCGGCAGCAACAATATTTGCGTTGTCGGAGACGATGACCAGAGCATATACAAATTCCGCGGTGCAACCATTGAGAATATTCTCAGCTTCGAAAGCCAGCATGATAATGCCCGCGTAATTCGCTTGGAGCAGAATTATCGCTCAACAGGCAATATCCTCGGTGCGGCAAACTCAGTTATCCGCAACAATCAAGCCCGCAAGGGAAAAGAGCTTTGGACCGATAAGGATATGGGTGATAAGCTCACCTTATATATTGCTCAGAACGAAAACGATGAAGCGCAGTTTGTTGCTTCGCGACTTGTTGAGGGCTTTGCTCAGGGGATTAACTGGCGGGAAAACGCAATTTTATACCGCATGAACGCACAGTCCAACAAGCTTGAGTACGCACTGAAAAGAAACGCAATACCATACCGCATTGTTGGCGGCATGAGGTTTTTTGACCGCGCAGAAATAAAGGATATGCTCGCGTACCTGTGTGTTATACAAATCCCTCAGGACGATTTGAGGCTGGAGCGCATTATTAACAGTCCTGCAAGAGGAATAGGTGAGAGAACCATTGAAGCTGCGCGTCAGCTTGCAGTTGAAAACGAGGTTTCTCTATACAGCGTAGTTAAAAATGCAGGTGACTACCCTGAGCTTGCACGCAGTGCTGCAAGGCTTCGTGAGTTTGCCAATATGCTCGATGAGCTTCGGGTACTGTCAGAAACAACCCCTGTTGACGAGCTGTTTGATTTGGTTATAGAGAAAACAGGCTATATTCGTGCGCTGGAGCTTAAGCCGACAGACGAAAATACTGCAAGAATCGAAAACGTTCGAGAACTGAAAACCAATATAATCAGCTATATGAAGGATACAGGGGATTCAGGTCTTGCGGGATTTTTGGACGAGGTTGCGCTTTATACCGACATGGACAGCCTTGATCCTGACAGCGACTGCGTTGTGATGATGACAATGCACTCAGCAAAGGGACTTGAGTTTGATAACGTATTCATAGTAGGTGTTGAGGAGGGCATGTTCCCCGGAATCCGCAGCATAGGCGAACCAGAGGAAATGGAGGAGGAGCGACGCCTTTGCTACGTGGGACTTACACGGGCAAGGAAAAAGCTTACTCTTTGCTGTGCGCGTCAGCGTATGCTTTTTGGCAGAACCAGTGCCAACAATCCCTCAAGGTTTTTAGATGAAATTCCGGAGGATTTTATCGAACGTGAGGAATCACGGAGAAACGATGAGTTCGGTACACTGTCAGAGCGAAGCTTTGCAGAAGACAGCTACAAGCCCAGATATGCGGCTGACGGTCTTAAATTACCGACAAAATCAAAGCCAAAGCCTGCGGTTACTTTAAGCTCACCTGTTGCAGAAACGGTTAGCTTTAAGACAGGAGATAGCATTGACCACAAGGCATTTGGCAGCGGTGTTATTACAAAAATGACCCCCATGGGCAATGATTATCTTGTTGAAATTGAGTTTTCGGCAGGAGTAAAAAGACTTATGCTCCGTGCTGCTTCGCAGCACATGAGAAAAATATGAATATGAACGATTAAAAATCAGCCCGCGGGATGGGCATATAGAGATAAGGATAAAGACAATGGCAATGGATACTAATAAAAAAAACGCGGTATTGGGCAGGATTGCTCTGATTTCAATGACGCTTATTTGGGGCACCTCATTTGTGGTGATGAAAAATGCCTTAGAAGTAATTCCAACCCTGTACGTTTTGGCGTTTCGCTTTTCAGGGGCCGCAATTCTAATGCTGCTGATAGGGCTTAAGGATATAAAAAAGCTTGACAAGTGCTACCTTATTAAAGGAGCTGTGCTTGGAGTTTTCCTTTTTGTTGCATATGCGGTTCAGACCTATGGCTTGTTTTATACAACTCCCGGAAAAAACGCATTTTTAACAACTACCTACTGCATTTTAGTGCCCTTCCTTTATTGGGCAATTTCAAAAAAGCGTCCTGACAAATACAATGTTTTTGCGGCGCTTATATGCGTTGTGGGCGTAGGCTTTGTCTCGATTCAAAGCTCCATTGACGAAGTAAACATAGGAGATTTGCTTACACTTGCCTGCGGTTTGTTTTTCGCGCTGCATATCGTTGCGACGAGCAAGTATGTGCAGGGCAGAAGCGTTGCCCTTTTAACAATGGTTCAGTTTGCGGTTGCAGGCATCCTAGCGTGGATATTTGCACTAATGACAGACCCCGTGCCCACGAACATCGGTTCGGACATGATTTGGCGAATTGTATATCTCAGCGTTATGTGTACGGCTGTGTGCTTTGTTTTGCAAACCTATGGTCAAAAGTTTACACCGCCTTCAACTGTTGCGGTTATCATGACTTTAGAATCTGTTTTTGGAACGATAATCTCTGTCATTTTCTATCATGAGGTGATGAATACAAGGCTGATTATTGGATTCATACTAATTTTCGCTGCTGTTCTTATGTCGGAAACAAAGCTTGAATTTCTAAAGGGAATCAAGTGCAGAAAAGCAAAATGCACTGCTGAGTCTCGTACGGCGGATGAGGGGTAAAGCCCGTCTTTGCTTTGCTGCTTTGTCAAACCTTGTTGGATTTTGCAATGTGTAAAAAAAGAAAAATGACACTGTTTTTTACAGTGTCATTTTTCTATATATAATTGCTTTATCTGAATGCTTACCTAACATAAAACACTTATGCGTTCAGCAAAGACTGTATTTGGCTGCAAAGCTCCGGATTTGTGTCCTGCAATGAAATCATTTTGCCGTCAATACCCACGAAGCAATGCTTGCTTTCGCCGAATGCTCGGTCTTTTTTGGAAGCTGCATCACGTATAGTGTAGCCAATGGTCATAAAGCGCTCATCCATTTCTTTAAGATCACATTCTATCTCCACTGTTTGACCGAAACGCACGGGACGTCTGTATTCACAGCTTACAGAAAGCGTTACGCCGAAAAAGCCTCCATCCTCCATTGCCTGATATGTAAGACCTGCTCTGTCAAGATAATCAATTCTGGCAGATTCCATCCAGCGTATAAAGTTAGAATGGTGAACAACGCCCATTTGGTCTGTTTCGTAGTATTGTGCTTTCCATACATAGGGTTCCATTTATATTTCCTCCGATAAAAAAAGTTAGCGCCCCGTTCTCGAGGCGCTAACTATAATATCACATATTTGGTGCATATTCAACGATTTACATTAAAAATAGTAACATTTTGGAATATTGCGTCACTCATCGCTGAGTGCCTGCTTTGCCGAAACAAGAACCTTCGTATCATAGCAGGAAAAGGCGCTTTCAATAAGCTCCTTGTCAGGCTTTTTTGTAAACAGTGAGACAACAGGTACGATAATAAAGCCGGCCAGCATTGCAAAGGCACCGCAGTTAATGGGAGAACGAAGTATTTCCGGGAATATACTCAGGTGCAGCAGGTTGCATGCGAGGTTAAAAATCATAATCCCCGACCCAAAGACAAAGCTTGCAAAGGCGGCTGCCTTTGTTGTGCGTTTCCAGTAAAGTGAGAACAGGAATGGCGCAAGGAAGGAGCCTGCAAGAGCACCCCAAGAAATTCCCATAAGCTGCGCTATAAATGTGACATTGGTTTTGTATTGAAAAACAGCAATGACCACTGATATTGCAATGAACACGACAATCAAAATCCTTATACACAGAAGCTGGGATTTTTCCTTCATGTCCTTTACAAATACACCCTTGATAAAGTCTAGAGTAAGTGTTGAGCTTGATGCCATCACCAAGGACGAGAGCGTAGACATGGAAGCGGAGAGCACAAGAATAATTATAATAGCAATAAGCAGGGGAGACAGGCTTGACATCATGGAGGGAATTATAGAGTCAAAGCCGTTTTTTGCAACAAGCTCGTTGGTTGAAAACAGTCTGCCGAAGCCGCCTAAAAAGTAACAGCCGCCGGCAACTATAATTGCAAAAACAGTGGAAATTATAGTGCCCTTTTTGATGGATTTTTCGCTCTCTATGGAGTAGAACTTCTGAACCATTTGGGGCAAACCCCATGTGCCAAGTGAGGTGAGGATGACGACTCCCAATAGACTTATGGGGTCAGGTCCGAAGAAGGAGGCGAAAACGCCTGGAGTGGTGGAGACTGCGTCGTCAGTGACTCTTGAAAGAGCGTCAATTGAGCTGGCAAAGCCGCCGTTGGTTTTTAAAACGGCAAAAATAACAGCAATTATTCCACCTATCATTATAATGCCTTGTATAAAGTCATTGATGGCTGTTGCCATGTATCCGCCGGCAATAACATAAATGCCCGTAAGAGCAGCCATGATTATTATGCACAGTGTGTAGTCTATGTTAAATGCCATGGCGAAAAGTCTTGAAAGACCGTTGTACAGCGAGGCAGTGTATGGAATGAGAAATATAAAAATAATAAGAGAGGATACTATGCGTATGGAGGAGCTGCTAAATCTTGCTCCGAAAAACTCCGGCATTGTTGCGCTGTCAAAGTGCTGGGACATAAGGCGAGTTCGTCTTCCCAGAACAACCCATGCAAGCAGACTGCCTATAACGGCATTTCCTATACCTATCCATGTGGAGGCAACACCGTATTTCCAACCAAATTGTCCTGCATAACCCACAAAAATAACTGCTGAGAAGTATGATGTACCGTATGCGAAGGCAGTGAGCCACGGGCCAACTGAACGACCGCCCAAAACGAAACCATTCACGTTTGTTGCGTGGCGGCGGCAATATAGTCCGACACCGATCATTACTGAGAAGAACACTAGCAGGAGGATAATTTTGATTGCCATTTTTACAAGTCCTTTCTTTGGAGGACAAAAAAACGCCCTCCGTAATAAAATTACAGAGGGCGGGAAAATACATAACCCGCGGTACCACCTCAGTTTACCGCGCCTTCACAGGTGCAGCCTCGTCGAGTACGGCGCATAGTGCGCGATACTCCAACGCTATAACGGGCGTTCCCGTTGCGGCCTACAGGCAGAAACTGCTTTCGGCGCACAGCTCGCAGGATGTATTCAACAAAAACCGCCCTGCTGTCTTGCACCTACCGACAGCTCTCTGATGGGATAGTTCTTATTTACTTGTTCCCGGTCATCGCTTTTGATATAGTGATTGTATTACTTTAAATTGCAGATGTCAACGAGAAAATCCGCATCAAAAATAAATTTGCGAATTTAAATAGTTAAACTGACTGCAGCACCAAAATTTACAAGCATATTACCCAAAGAAACCAGCTCCGCTTACATAAGCGGAGCTGAAAGCAGGAAAATGTGTTCGGCAAGCTTTTTCCCGAAGCTTCGGTTTTCAAACTGTCTTAGAGTATAATCCTCGCAATTGCTATGGTCATTTTCAAATATTTTAAGGTACTGATTTACAAGTGCGGTGTCGTAGAAAATTCCGCAAATCTCATCATCTATGCAAAGACTGCGTATATCGAGGTTCACGGAGCCTATGCAGCACAGCTCTTCATCAATTGTGAGCGTCTTTGCGTGTATGTAGCCATGGTACTTACTGACCTTTGCGCCAAATCTAAGCATTTGACCCGAATAATATCTGGTGACGGGGTCTAAAAAGAAACTGGACTTGATATTAGGTATCATAATTTCTACAGAAACGCCGGTTGAAGCTGCAATTTGCAGAGCATCCAAAACCGATTTATCGGGAATGAAATAAGGACTTTGAATCTTAATTGACTTTTCAGCGCTGCCGATAAGAGCAAGATAGCACTTTTTAATTGCTTCATCATCAGTGTCAACGCCGCCTGCAACAAATTGACATGGTATTCCGCCTTTTTTCTCCATGCGCCCTGCAATTTCAAAAAACTCCGGCATCATAGACAGACATTGCTTTTTTGAAAGAACACCAACCCAATCCTTGAGAAAATACTCCTGAAGCTCACAGATACAGTCTCCTGTGAGCCTAATTTGTGTATCTCTCCACGGTGTCTTGATTTTGTCTAATCCCATATACTTGTTGCCGATGTTCATACCGCCTATATAGCCTATTTCATTGTCTATAACAACAATTTTTCTGTGGCTTCTAAACTGATGTACAAAGGGCTTGAGACGCTTAACGACACCTCCTGCTTTTTTTAGAGAACGGTACATTCGCGGAGGAGAACCTATGTTGGCGAGTGCATCAAACATTACCCAAACCTTAACGCCCTGCTTTGCCTTTTCGGTCAGTGCAGAGACTAAGGCGTGCCCTGCATCATCGTTATGTATGGTGTAAAAGAGGATATGAATACTTTCCTTTGCGTCCGCAATATCCTTAAATAGCTGTTCATAATGAGATTTTCCATCGGTATAAAATTTGTAATCACTGCACGCTGTAAGGTGACAGTGGTTATAGCGTTGATTAAAACGAATTACCTTTGAATTGACTCTCGAAAAACTATGATCTTCCTCACTTTGAGTAAACTGGACGCTGTCATATGCACGTTTACGCCATTCAACAGTAAAACGCCGTTTTCTGACAAATCTTGTGAGCTTAAAGCTGAGAGTGCTGCCAAACAAAATATACATTGCAACTCCCACATAGGGAATACAGACGATTATCACTACCCAGAAAACAGCTTCGTCGGGGTTTTTGTTTTCAAAGAAAATAACGCTGACTACAAGCAATATCCAAATAATGACAAAAATTATGTTCATTCTAACTCTCCTTATACATTCTTACAAATACAGGGATGTAAAGAATGAGGGTAATGAGCATAACTGCTGCGCAAAAATAAATTAGTCCATATACAAATGCTGTATTCATTTCGGGGAAAAGGAACATTGTGAACATCGAAAGGAACAAAACTGCGGTGCATATTTTTCCGAACCACTCTGCACCGTCAAGCTTCTTGCCGTTGTGCTTTAGCATTACTAGACCCATTATTGCCATGAAGCCCTCTTTAACAACGAATATAGCAAGAAGCAGCCACATTAGAGGGTAACGTGTAATCAGGCAGACTATAAGGGCTGCGTGTGTCAGCTTGTCTGCAAATGGGTCAACAAACTTTCCAAGCTCCGTTATCATGTTGAATTTACGGGCAACCATGCCGTCAAGCAGGTCGGAAAAGGTTGATATTAGAACAATTCCCGCTGCAACGTAATAGTCAGTTGTGCTGCTTGCAGTGATGTAGATATACATGAATACAGGAATAAGGAGTATTCTAAAATACCCCATAATATTGGGGATAGAAAAAATCTCTTTACGTGTGAACATTCTCTTCTCCTAAATTTGTGTTATTTAAAAAGCCCGGAGATACTTTCGCTGTAGGGAGGGCGGCATATGCCTTTTTGAGTAACAATGCCCGAAATCAGCGAATTATCGGTAACATCGAAGGCGGGATTGAAGCATTTTACTCCTTCGGGAGCCATTGGCTTTTCGTAGAACTTTTTCTTAATCTCTTCGGGATCTCGAAGCTCAATCTCAATATCGTCACCGGTTTTGCAGCCAAGGTCGATTGTTGAGGTGGGACCGAGAACATAAAAAGGAATGCCATAGTGCTTTGCAAGCACTGCAACGGAGCAGGTTCCTATTTTATTTGCAGTGTCACCGTTGGCTGCGATTCTGTCGCAGCCAACAAAAACCGCATTTATCCAGCCCTTACGCATAACGGTGTTTGCCATGCTGTCGCATATCAAGGTGACATCAACGCCTGCCTTGTAAAGCTCGTAGCTTGTAAGCCTTGCGCCTTGCAGCAGAGGACGGGTCTCATCTGCAAAAACATGGAACTTCATGCCGTTTTCGGTTCCGAGTAAAATCGGCCCAAGTGCTGTTCCGTAGCGGGAGGTAGCTAGGGGACCCGCGTTGCAGTGGGTTAATATGCCGTCTCCGTCCTTGATGAGCGTTAAACCGTGCTGGGAAATGCTCAAGCACATTTCAACATCCTCGTTGTGGATAGCTCTGGCTTCTGCTAGAAGAAGGCATCGAATTTCATCACAGGGCAAAGCAGCGTTTTGCTTTGCAAGTGTTACCATGCGTTTAAGTGCCCAGCTAAGGTTAACTGCTGTGGGACGTGAGGAATTCAGATAATCCGCATGGTGGGAAAGCTCCATGCAAAACTGCGCACTATCGCCACCGCTTATTTTTGTTGAGAGAATATATAGGCAATATGCAGCGCAAATGCCGATTGCAGGTGCTCCGCGTACCTTAAGCATTTTTATTGCATCAAACATTTCCTCTGCAGTGGAGAGCAAAATTTCCCGCTCCTCATTGGGCAGAAGTGTTTGATCAATGATGTAAAGAGCATTATTTTTTTCATCGTATCTTATATTTTCCACAGATAACACCGCCTTATTAGCATTATAAGGATTATAAAGCTTTTTTGAAAATAAATCAACAGACATCTCCAAAGGACGAAGTTTGCAAAGCTTACATATGAATAGTGTTTACCTTTGGCATGAAATATTTCTCTTTTTCATATTATTTATAAAAGAATTTGGGAGAGTGATGTTTTTTGAAAAGCGCTTTTAAGTCAATGTCTGCGTGGGTATGCCGTAATCCACGTGCAACTGCTTCAATAATCGCACTTGTGATTTTGCTTGGAATGTCCTTGCTTATCAACAACCCGGTTATTATCGGAGCTTCTGCTACCAAAAGGGAGCTGCCGATATACAATGTTTCTCGTGACAACAAATGTGCAAGCCTAACCTTTGATGCCGCTTGGGGAAATGAAGACACTCAGCAACTAATCGACATTCTTGGTGAGCATGGGATAAAGGCAACATTTTTTGTTGTTGGCGACTGGGTAACAAAGTATCCGGAGTCTGTAAAGGCTTTAGCTGATGCAGGACATGAAATTATGAGCCACTCTGATGATCATGCCCACTTTTCAAAGCTTACAGAAAGCCAAATCGTTGAAAACCTAAATGCCTGCAATGAAAAAATTTCTGCTATAACAGGAAAGACCCCAACATTATTCCGTTGCCCGTACGGAGAATATGACGACCATGTGATTAAAACTGTGAATTCGATTGGCATGACGGCAATACAGTGGAATGTGGAACTACTGGAACGTACTGCAAGTGCTTGAAAACACAGGGGTTTTTCAATCATCGTCAACGAAAATATTCGTTTGAAAGGTGGAGATGATTAAGCTTATGAAGGTACTTACTTTGGTTGTGCAGTATATTGGTTATTGTCGGGATCAAAAAAATTGAAAGTGAAAATTTTATCTAAAGTGTCTTCAAATGATTCTTGCTTTATATCCTCCGGAGGCTGCTGAAGCTTAATGTCGGACTTGAGCGAAATTCCCCAAATAACTTTGCGATTATTCTCTCTTCGACACGACTTATACTCAATGCTATTGTATTGCTCCTGCAATTGTTCCATTGCTTTATATCTGCCCAGAGGCTGAAAATTGTTTGTAAGGCAGTAATTTTTATATGCTACGTAAAATGCCAAGGACTCTGTGTAGGTATTCAATTCACATAAATTACAGCAGTCTTTTATAAAGTCGGATAGAGAGGTATCGGCGCAATCGTCTTCTGCAAAACTTTCTCTTTCTTTTTCAACTATATTTTTCATGCCAAGTAGAGTTAAATTACATGCCGCTTGCAGTTGTTCTGATGTTGAGTATTTTGAATAATCAACATTGGGTATAGTTATTACCTTTGTAGGAACGCAATACAGTTTTGATTTAACAGCGCTAAGATTATGCTGGTATGTCGCGTAGGCAAACGCAAGATTGATTCTGTGTCCATTGCTTAGGTCACAGCCCCTTATGCCGCGTATCGGCTCACCGCGAACCATTGAAGCCAGTCGAGATTTCGTGCGCTCAAGCATAAGGCTACCATTTTCGGTATATATGAGGCAGGTGCCGAGTGTCTGCGTGTTAAGCAAATCCTTTGTTGCTCTAACCTTACAGGCTTTTGTCAAATCTGCAAAACTAACCCTGTCTAACAATAATCCGTGTAAAAAGTCGGCGAAGCTTTTTAGATTATTATCACCTACAAGAATCCATAGGTATCCGGAGATGTGCTTGGTAGTAAAAATGCGAGCAAAGAATTCAGCAAAGTTCTTTAAATTGTTTATATTTTTATCGCTTAGCTCAGAAATCAACATTTTCGCTCTGGATGACAATCGTATATTTTGTAATACATCTTCGGTTCCGTTCGGGACTTTGCCTTCGGCATTCAATTCAAAGGAATGCAATTCATAACAATACCTGGATTTTAAAAATACTCCGTCAGAATCTGTGTATGGTAATCTCAAATACTCAGATTCGGTTTCAATATAAGAACTGTCACCGACTATTATTGAATACAAGGAATCATAGAACTTTTTAATGGGTTCAAAGTTCTTGCTTAACGAGGGATCGATTTTGAAAAAATCACATAATAGATTGTGGTCAACCGGATAACAAGCACCATAAGCGCAGTAGTAAAGACTGTCACTAATTAGTTTAAAACAACGCGAAGGAAATAAAAGCTTTTCATACATTGTTGAGGAAATTTTCGAGTCAAAGGATAAATGCTTAAGCTGGTAATAATAATTGGATTCACTCTGATGTTTGAGCACTTTATGGAAATGCGTGAGCAAACATTCAAAGGACTTAGACAAGGCGCTGTCATTTGCCTTGCTTCCAAGATAAATTTTTTTCAGACTTGATATAACATCTTCTTGATTGTCTGAGAGAATTAGATAGTCTAAGAGAATTTGATAGGGTTGATCATATTTTAGGCTTAGCTTATGCAAAACAAAATAGACACGATTGCAGTCGAAAATAAAATAGTAATTGGGATATAAAAACTCTCGAAGAGGATAGCCGTCTTCATTTCCAATTTGAAAAGCAGAGAATAGTACGGCAAGACTACTGTCAACTTTCTTCGTGCTTGTGATGAGGTTTAACCCCTGAATTGTGGTAGCTTTAATAAATTCAGTTGTATTTTCATGCTCATTAATTTCTTTTTCGGTAAACATAAAACACCTCACAAGTAATGTAATAAATTATTTGTAATAAATATTTAGTAAAACAATATATGGAAATTATGTATATAAATAGCATTAAATTTCGCTTCAAAAAACCCAATCTTAAAAAAGTGTAATAGTTTCAAGGAATAATTAAATAATATTATAGTATAAACATTCAAGTGAAGCAATAAAATTTGGAGGTAATAATATGAA
>CAZAIU010000036.1:0-25096 GCA_964485265.1 uncultured Oscillospiraceae bacterium
GAAGTTGCTGCAGGTTGAATACGAGAGGCTTTTGAAGATATAAACAAAAAAGCGCGGAGTGTGTTTATGATAACAACGCTCCGCGCTTTTTCTTTGGTTATGCGATGCAAATTTTGAGCTGCACTATTTTAACTTATAGGCATCTTAAGTTAACTCCAGATATCGGTCAAATTCACTTTGCAACAGCTTGTCCTGCACGACGCAATACTCTCCGAACCGGCTCTATCCAAAGACTTTAAAGATTTCGTGGGTTATTCTACCCCCAACGCCTTGAACACAGCATCTTCTGCACTGCTGTAAAATATCAGATTGAAGCATCCGACAAGTTCAGCCGGAACGCTACCCAAATCTGCTGCGGATGTGATCGGAAGCAGCACCTTTTTAGCACCACTATCCAAGCATACCTGCAACGCATTGGCCAGTTCGTCCACCTTGATAATCGTTCCACTGATGCTGATTTCTCCCAGAACAGCAAGCGAACTGACAGCGGGCTTCCCAAGCGAAATTGAAGACAGAGCAATCACGGTCGGCAGCGCCAAATTCTTCGTCATACCGATGCCCTGCAAGTCCTGATAGTTGACGATATAGTCCTTTGTCGTTGTGCTGATGCAACCGCTGATTCTATTCCCGTTGGCCTTCAAAAAGTTGAATGCTGTATTGGACGCTTCTTTGGGTTCCCGATCTGTTCCAAGTCCCGCACGCTCAAATTTTCCATTTCCCGGCAACATCTGACTTTCCAACCTGAAAACGCCGATCATGCCGGTCTTGCCGTGCGAAACGGTATAAATCTGTCCTGGATTGCAGATACCATCTGGGATCAGCTTCCCGCCGCCTTGCTCTGGAACAGATACATAATGCTCGGAAAAGTCGTCGTTGTCAATGTAGGAAAAGTTCACATCATAGAACTCCATACCGCCCAACTTTTTGAGCTGTTCCTTGACCCGCCGCCGCATCTCCAGCGATATATTCAAAACTTCTTCCAGCTGTGCCTTCGTATAAACGCCATTCGGATATAGGAGCTTGATAAAGCCACCCACCATTTTGCGGACAGCAATCGTATCACGCTGGTTTAGGTTCTTGCCAAGGTGGAAGTATTTGTCCAGAGCATCGCCGTACTGCTCTTTTCGCAGTTCCCTAATAAATTCAGCCAGATAATCTGTGATAAAACCATAGTCATTGGTAAAATGCTCCGGGCGAAATTTCGGAATTTCCCAGCCTGGGATATAACAGTGAATACGATCCAGAAAAGCAGTATCAGTCCCCATTTCAGGCGGGAACGGGTCAAACAAGCTGGAGGTTTTCAGAAGCACATCCACGCTTTGATTGATGTTGCCAACGAACACCATTGATGCTGACGCAGCCTTTTCTTCCTTGCCGCGAGCAAAAGAACCGGATGCCATGTAGTCCTTCATGATCTGAATTCCGTCTTTGTCTTTAAAGTTTATCCCAGCGACTTCATCAAACGTTACGCAGTCCCATAGGCCAACCAGTCCGACGGTTTTCCTGCCCATGTTGTAGAACAGATTTGCAACCGTCGTCTGACCTCCGGAGACTAGAATAGAGTTCGGGGAAATTTCCTTGTAAAGATGAGATTTACCTGTGCTTCTCGGACCTAGCTCGCAGAGGTTGAAGTTGTTCTCTGCCAGCGGCAGCATACGAGCCAGCAACAGCCATTTTCCGCGATACTCAAAGGCGGACGGCTCCATGCCCGTGGAGCGGAGCATCAAGTCCATCCATTCTTCCTGTGTAAATGCCTTGCGCGCTTCTTTTAGGTCCTCAATATCCACATGAGGCATTTGAATTGGATCCAGCTTTCGGATCTTGATCGGGGTGCCATTCTTTTTGTCTTCTTCGATATACTCGTACTCCAACTGGACTATGCACCAGATGCCACCGCAGAGCAGGCGGTCATACTGGGTTGGATAGTCCTCGGAGATAGGGATTCCTTTCAGCCCAAGGTTGGAAAATTCTGCCTTGTAGCAGTCCTCTTTGAAATCCAGATTGACGGTAATCTTGTCGATCACCGTGTGGCTTCCCCTTTGTCGCAGCATAGACAGGATCTTCTGTGCCTCATCCGGGCGCACAAAATTGTCCGCCAGAATCCGCTTCACGGTTTCCACTCCGGATTCGATCTCGTCCTCTCTCTGAGAGGAACAGTACATCCCCAGAAGATATTCCAGCACATATACCGGCACATTTGCGCCCTCTTTAATTTTCTTTGTCAGATCTTTACGGACAATTTTACCCGCAAAGTACTGTGCCAGCTTGCTGTTCATCTCATCCATATGCCACTCTCCTTAAATACCAAAGCCATAATCGTCTGCGAAAGCGATGTCGATCATAAACTCATGACGCTGCGCCTCCACGCAAGATTCCATATCCATCATTACAAGATAGTATTTATCGTTCTTTTGATACTTGCGATTTTTGAATGTAAATTTTTCGTGGAACTGTCGCTTTTCCGGTGCGGCATTTTTCTTGTCGGCGATGATTAGCTGTTCATCCGTGATGCGCTCACCAGATTCGGTTTCAAAATAGACGCTGAATCTGGACGGAGTAACCGTATCGCTGATATTTTCGGTCTGAATGAAGTCCAGATCGGCAATAAGATTGGTGATTTTTCGCGTGAGGGATGTCAGCACAACCTTGACGCCGGACACATCCTTTTTGCCCCGTTCAGTCTTTACCTTCAGCAACGGCACAACGATTTCCTGAATCGAAAGTCCGCCGTGGACGTAGTTCTGCCCACCGCCTTTGGTTTTGAAGATATCCGCGCCCCGAGGAACAGTCACATTGCAGCGGGCAAGGCCCTCGTCCAGATAACCCATAGAGTAGGTCAGCGTTCCCTCTATGTCCGGCGCTTCGCCACGGGTCAAAATGTATCGCTTATTCAGTAGCTTTTCATCCAGCTTTTTCAGGCTGACCTTGTCACTTTCGTCCAGTTTGTCCCTCTTATATAGAAATCCGTGATCCGCCGTGATTATGTAGTTGCCTATGGTGCGATCCACCGTCAACTTCTGCACCATCGTCATGATCTCGCCGATGGCTTCCTCGGCGGCAGTGAACACCTCGTTCTCCGTAGCAGCATGGTCGCCTCTGGCATCGATCTGATCGTGATAAATATAGACCAAATCTTTGCCACTGAAGGCCTCACGCACAGCGTCGCGTTTCATGCCCATAAGCTCTGTGTAGGTCAGAAGAGTGGCGTTTTTATGTGCGCCCAGTAGCACGGTTCTTCGACTCTCCCGATCCTTGCACTTGATATCGTCCACAAGCACCTCATCGAATGCTTCGTTATAGCTGATGCACTTGTGCGGCAGCAGCGCTGCCATGCCCAATCGTGTGTAGGATGGCAAGGTAGAAAGCATATAGCCAAGCTCCGCCTGCGCCCCGGCTTTTGCCTCAAAACGGCGACAAAGCTCGCCGGCGCACTCATAGCGGAATGCATCGGATATAATTACTACGGTGCATTCCCGTTTTGAGGCGGGCAGGGCGACCGAATTGTAGAACCGATACTGCTTTGTGCCGGGCAGTGCACCGTAGTTAGTGACAGTTTCAAGCTTGTCCGACCAGGCGATGGACAACTTGCTCAAGTAGCTGTTGGTATAGGTATTCTCAACCATAACGCGAAGATCCAGCATAGGTGCGGTATCCACCAGAGCGTCGAATGCCGCATAGAACTGACGGTAATAGCGGTCGATCAAGTGCCACTGTTTTACATAGCGGTCAATCATATCCCCCGCATTGTTGGCGTTGTCGTGCCCAAAATCAGCAATAGCTGTAAACAGCTTGTCTGCTCGACTTAGGGCGCGGTAATAGCCGCCAAACTTTTCGGCATAGTGGCTTTTTGCGGTGCGTGTCTTTACCACATCACGAATATGCTTTTCCAGCGGCTGCCCGCTGCTTGCCAGCATGCCGGCAATATGTGAGATGATGAGACGGTCAAACAGTTCAAAGCTGTCGCAGACAAAATACTGCGTCACATCCTCCTGGCGGATGTACTGCTCCAGCTTAAACTTGACGGCCAGCGCAGCGGCGATCTCGTCGTAGCGGTCCTTGCAGAGCATATTGTTCATCAAATTGGACACGAATACTGTCACGTCGTTTCGCTTGATCGACAGGAAACTTTGATAGGGTTTGGGCAGTTCGCCATCCGCACAGTGCGCCGTGTAGGTCATCAACAGGGTGGCAATCAGCTTTTCCAGCGTGGGATGCTCCTCGGCATAGCCGTAGTAGCGCTCGCAAAGCTGCCAGAACACAGGCAGCAGATCCACCTTTTCCATAGCGGCCAGATACTTGCTGTCCAGATAATTGTCGCCCACAATCAATGTTTTGAGGACTTCTTCAAAGTTCGGCGTTTTCACGCCGGTAATCACCGCCAACAAGGCGATATCGATGCTCTCTGTATGATACTCCTCGAGATCCAACGCTTCAAATTTCTGCACATACTTGTTGGACTTCCAAAACTTCGGATAGCGGCTCAGCTGCTCCTTGTATCTCTCTGGAATGTCCAGATCGGCGCACAGCAGGGACACTCGGTCAGCAAAGAACTGCTTGGAGTAATACACCATGTCCGCCAAATGATTGTCAATGTCCGCAGGCCTTGGGAACGGCGCATACACCAGGTAATTGCTTTCCGTGTCCTCATGCTCGAGCAGATACTTGGTGTATATTACATTGTCACCGGTGAGCTTATGTACCTTGGCACCCAGCAGCACCAAAGAGTCAATCTCCTCGGCAAACTCACCGTGGTCATCGTACCAGAACACGAGCTTGCGTTCGCAGCCGCCAAACTTGCTATTTAGTTTTTCTTGGATGGTTTGTAGGTTCATGTTTGATTTCCTTTATAATACTACAAATATTACTTTAGATACTTCTTCATTTTCTCAGCAAAGGGGAGTATCGTTTCGTTGAAGGAATCCTTCATTGTAGTTGTCATTTCCCTTTGCTCATGCTCTAAACAAGAACCTGAAACAGAACATTCTTCAATTTCTGCGTTCCGCAGTGTTTCAATCCAAACTTCTAAGCTATCTAAAGTTACAAGCGCAGCATATCTGTTTGAGGCACAATTATTGCTATCATTAAATAAAACTTGTACATTTTCAATTAACGTTTCGCAAAATGCTTTATACTTTAAGAATAGCTTTGGATGCTCTTGGGTTTGAATTTGGTACATCAATTCGCTATACCATGACTTAATTCTTTCAAAATCTTCTGATATCGTGTTTAAGCAGCTAGAAATACATATAGAGTTTGGGTCGGTTATAGCCATCAAATCTTTTTGTAAGCATAAACTATAACCGTTCTCATTTGTTTTGCCGACAATCAATGCCATATTAAATTCCTCATAGTTTCTAACTACAGTTTCTCTTGTCACCGAATAATATCTTATTCCCGCATAAGAGTTTGTGCTTTCTGCCCACTCCATTAGAATCTGTGGAATCCAATACTCTTCCAAAGTTGTACTGTTCTTTTTGGACCAAACGCTACACGCCATTACGACAGGAAAGAATTTGCAAAAAGAGCTCAATTTATTCAATTCATTGAGTTCACCATAAGGCTTTATAAAATTACGGTAAAAATGTAAAGGACGTATATCAAGCCTAATTAGTTTTCTATTCTGACCACTTTGTGAGATATTGTACTTTGCAACCTGAAATTCACCAGGAAGTTTGCATTCTATCCATGCAATAAAGCACGATGTAGACATATAGGAAACAGGGTGTCCCTTTCTGTTAAATCGATTTTCGGAAATCATTTCTGGAAGAATACTTGGAACGTGTAACATTTCCACGGATGAATAGAGCTTATCGTTTCGCATGGGATTAATTCGATACAGTTTCGAAATCCCAAGTGAATTGTATTGATTTCTGCGTTCAAAATCAACTAATAGAAAAGATTCTTTAATAGTTGTAAATAGATTAAAGAGTTTTTCTCTCCCTTGCTGCATGTCGTTGTTTTGTAGCAGTAAATATCCATTAAGGATTTCATTACATATACTTCGCACTGAGTCCTTTACTTCCTGAGTAAAGCAAGCACACCCATCTATGTTATCACAATACGCATCAAAATATTTCTTCAACGCTTCTGCATAGGTATTATTTGTTAAACTTAATGGGAAACGGTATTCTTTAAGCCACTCAAATTGTTTTTCAAAAATGGTTGCCACCTCAAATCTTCCCCAGCAGGTCAATTTTTAGGGCCTTTTGGCCCTCCCGAGCGACTTCTATACCTTGGAATTTTTCGTAGTTGACCTTCACGCCGTCGTCCAGGTCGAGATCGATGCGCTGGAGGGCGATGTGGGCGAGGGCCTGATCGTACAGGCGGGTTTCGGCAAGCTGCTTGACCAGCTTGTCTTTTTTCTTGGTGGCGTCGGCCTTGTCGCGGGAGTTCTGGCTGGTTTGCAGAGTGTAATCGCAGTTTGCGATGGCGTTTTCCAAGAAGCCTTGCTGCTTGTGCAGGTAGTCGGCACGGACACGGCCAACAGTGTCCCGGTTGTAGCGGTGCAGGTAGATGAGCGCCTTAAAGCCATTCTGCTTGCCGCTGTCGAACAGCCAGTAGATGGGGCGCTTCTGATAGGTTTTCAGATGGTCTTTGTAGAAATCATTCAGGAAGTAGGCTCGGATAATCTCCCGGCTGCTGCCGCCCTTGTTGCCCAGCGCCTCGGCAACGAAGTCAAGGTTTTGCTCCAGGGTATCCTCGCCGTAGACGGTTTTTACAAACTCGCAGAAGCGGGTGACGATGTCATCGAGAAAATAGGCATCGTCGGTGATGGGCAGCACATTGTCGGTGTCGGGAAGAAACGTCTTGTATTTGCCCGCATCCCAGTCGCCGCCGGCGTAGGCCAGCCCCTCCACATCCAGCGAGTAGCGGCCAAACATACAGCCCACGGCGTAGGATAGCAGGGACACGATCTCATCGTGAAGGGTGCGGACATAGCTGCTGCCCTTCATGGATTCCGGCACATCGTCTTTGCTGTTGTAGACCCGGTGCACCGTGATGTCCTTGTCCGCCACGTCGGGGGTCAGCTCGTCCTGCAAGCCGTAAATATCAATAAAAATGCGGTTGAGTTCTTCCTCGTTGCCCTTGAGCTGCGTAAAGCGGCTCTCGCACTCCGCCTGCCATGCGGAGAATTTATCGGATATTAGTTGTGACATTTAGAACATCTCCTCTATCTCTGCATCGACTTTTTTCTCCCTTAACCGATAATACGCAATAATCACGCTGGTATAGTATTGCATCATCCAGTCATACCAAATGCCCACAGAATATTCTTTATACTGCTTTTTATTGTTATGACGGACATTAAAATTATTTACAATGTCAAAAATCAATTTATCATGATCATTTTTTGCAATAGAGCACTCCTCATTAAGTATATCCTTCAAGTCATTTCGAAGGGGTTCCAAAATATCGGCTAAAGTAGCAATTGCTTTTTTCTTCCGTTCAAGTGTCGCATCAAACCGATAGAAGTCTTTTGTGGCCGAGCTCAGTTGTTCAAAGACTTCGTTCGTGATGCACGGCACGATAGCATTAAGCTGATGCTGGAGCGCTTCATTAGGAACCAGCATGATAAAACCACGGCTTGGCTCCAAACAATATCCGTTTCCATAAAACCGCAGTATATTGTTCACATAAGTACAAAATTCGGATTTTGGCGTTATGGTGTCCCGTTCCCAATCCCATTCGCCATCTTCGTTTTCTTTCCACTCACAGCGTTCAATAGAATCATAATAAATCTCGATTAAAGTAAAAATTTCATCTTCGCTATATTTCAAAAGGTTATCTTCTATGGGCCAAATCTTTGTTTTTCCTGTGTGCAAGAGAAAATATTGTGTTGGGGATGGGGATAGCTTTAATGGGATAGCAGCGTTACCGCGGCAAACACCGAATTCCGCAAGTTGAAAGTATCCCTTGCTTTTAAAATATTGATATATTTCGCCCCAGTATGCTCTAAGCCCTTTTATATCAATTTTGGCACGCTCTTGTAGTAGACCATTTCTTTCCATATAGTATTGTTCCATATATTACCTCACACCAGCGGGTGCCGCTTGAAATCCCATGAGGTTTCATAGGAATCCCAGTCGAACTTTGAAAAATCGATACTCTGCTCTACTATTCTCTCAACAACGTCGGTTAAATCTTTAGTGAAGATTATTGGAATTGATTTCACACTACCAACCTCATAGTTTAAAGTTTGACTCAAAACATTCATTAAATATTGCATAACAATGCTGTTTGCTAATCCCAGCAAATAGTTTAGTCCGCTGTCCGAAAAAATAGAGCACCCTGCAACATCGAAAACTGATCCGTTTGGAACATATCTCATTGAAAAGCCACCAGAAGTCACTTTTGACCAAGTAATGCTTTCTTTAAAATAAAATTCTTTTGACGGCAGATGATTGCCCACAGTTTGAAGCGCTTCGTAGTTGGCTTTGTCGAATCTAATAATATTTTCAATGTTTCCGTACCATTTGCGAAATGCTCCACCTTTGTTATATGGTACATATTTTGCTTTCGTCAAAAAAAATTCTTGCAAATTGCTACAATCGAATTTAAACTCTGAAAATACAACTTCGGCCCAGAAGCGAAGATAGTTATCGTTGTTGCCTGTGGCTAATCCTTGCCGTGGGTTAGCTATATCATCAATTTTCCTGTTTTTTTGAAAAATCTCTTGAATTGCTTCGCTCACCCAATATGCAATCGGGGAGCCGGGGATTTTGGAGAAATTTTCAGTAGTTGCGGTTTTATATCGTTCGTTAATAACCGGGAACATAAACGGGACACCATCATCATCAGTCTCATAGTAACAAACATAGTCATATTGTGCAGCATAATTAAAGACTTTTTGGTTTTGAAACACAACGGCGGCTGTTCCAAAGTTGATACCGAGACTTGTTCCACCTTTGCCCAGATAAGGCATATGAACCATGTTGACGATAGTTTTATGTTCTACAATGGCCTGTCTCATTTTCTCAAAGCTCGAAAGAAACATCCAACTTTCCATCGTAATCATGGATATAAAGCCTGTTGCGTTAGCCATTTTGAAGCCTTTTTCAATAAAACAGGCAAACATATCAGCTTTTGTGTCGGGATAGTTTTTCTTCACGAAATCTGCCAGCTTTGCGCTCATGCCGCTGCTGCCCATATACGGCGGATTGGTCACCACCACATCATACTTCTGCGCCAACAGGCGGCGGAAGTTCCATGCGTTCAGCTTTTCCTCATAGTGCAGATCTTCCAAGCTCATCTGCCCCAATTGGGGGTCGGGCTTCGGCTCCAGCTCGTCCACCAGCAGCAAAGAGCCGTATTCCTCGCCGTCCGGGTAGCCCATGGGACAATAGACCTGCGGGGCAACCCCTCTGCCGAAAAGCCGCCGGTCATAGCCCCGGGCCTTCATTATTAGTGCGAAATAGGAAAGCTGATAGGCGCGCTTGTCAATATCCAAGCCGTATAGATTTTTCTCCAAAATCAAGCTGGCAGCATCCCGCTCGGCATAACCGCAACTGACATAAATCTGCATGAGCACCGTAAAGGCATACACCAAAATATGCCCACTACCCATACAGGGGTCGATGAGCTTAATATCTTCAGGGTTAAGGTTTTTATAATTTTCCCGAATCGCGGCAAGCTGCGCCTCAACCTCCGGCTCTTGCGCTGCCTCGTCCAGATAATACTTCCATTGTCCTTTCAGCGCTTCGCTCTGGTGCCCCTCAATCCACAGCCGACCAAGGCTGTTCTCCACCATATAGCGGACAATCCAGTCCGGGGTAAAAAGCTGGGTAGCGGCGGGAATGTTCTCTTTTGTGATTTTGATATTCTTTTTTAGTCCGTCAAACACATTCTGTTTGGGCTCGGTGTTGTAATACTGGTACATCCAGCCGATGATCTCCACGGCCTCCAAAAAGTCGGCTTCGTCAATGGTCAGCAGCTCCCGCACCACGTTGTCCTCCTTGTCCCACGAGAGGTCGAGGAGCAGCTCGGTATAGTCGGCGGTCTGCTCGAACAGCTCCGGCAGAATCTCGCCCAGAGCGTTGCACTGCTTAATGAACAGCTTCTTGAACAGCTCGCCGCTCTTGCGGGGGTCGTCCTTGAGGGCGTAAATTTCCTCCATCTCGGCGGGGGTGAAGCCCAGCTCCACATTGGGGGCGAGGGTCACCAAATCCGGCTCCGCCTTGCCCGCAGTCTCGCTGGAGAGCACCCGCACCCGGGAGGGTAGATAGTCGTTGACCTCCATAAACCGCACGGCAATCAGGCGGTTGAACCAGGTATAGGCCACCTCCTCCATGACGGAGTCGTAGCCCTTTTCCCTTATGTGTCTAACCAAGTTCTCCCTTTGGTGCAGTTGGGCGCTATTTAGGCGGGTTTCAGTTCCGAAATGGGTGTGGAATACTGCGAAGTCAGCCCCCCGACTGGCGGGCTGGGCAACGTTCTCTTTTGTAATACCGATAATCCCAGCTTTGTCCATGGCCATTCCCATCAGCTTCTTCCGCGCACTGATGGCAAAGTTCTTGATGGCTGTTTTGTTCATGAGGTGGTTCCTCCCATAAGCTAATCTACAATTCCGTTCACTAAATGCCCTGATCCCATTTCTGATGAGTTGTAATCCATGCCACAAATTTTAAGCAATTCATTGGTTTCCTTAACAATTAGGATCACCATTTTTCTTATAGTCAACAATTCCTCTATTTGAAACTTATCAAGCAGGTTAGGTTCTATTGTATTATCAAGGTAGTGTTTGTTTACATAGCGATATGCTACGGCAAGCTTTAGCAATGTCTGTGAGGCATACTTCTTATTCTCCAAAATTGTTTTTGCAATATTCTCTTTGCTAAATTCTGTAATTGCATCTTTAACTGTAAACTCGTTAGTTTTTATTTCAGCGCTACCATTTGAAAAATTAACTTTTGTTTCAACCTTTTTCTGAGATAATTCGAGAAATGGTATGTCATCAAAGTCGCCATCAATACTATGAAAATAACGAACATATTCTGATTGTGCAATAATTGCATAAAGTTCTAAATAAAGGTTGGTTAGCATTGAAAAGCTATATTCTCTTTTGAGATTTCGCTTTTGTTCAAAAAGATTGAAGCTAATTTTAATCTTGCTAAAAACTAAGTTAGCTAAAAATGTAAATGTAGCAGTAAAGAGGGCGAGTTCAACAGCTTCTTTAAAAGTCATGACACACCTCACATCATCAAATTGATGTCGCCGTGGGCCAGTTCCTTCATGATTTGCTCCTTGAGCTTTTTCAGGAGGTCGTCTACATCCTGCTCTGATTGCAGACGCACGGTCTTGCCTTTGGTGACAGTGCGCAAGCTGACGGCTCTGGTCTTTTTCACGGGCTGAGGCGCAGGCTGCGGAGCCGATTCAGCTGCTGTGTTGTTTTGTGCAGCTGCAACTGCGCACGCCTGCTGTGCCTTTTGCTCCTGCTGACGCTCGTAAGCTTCCATTTCAGCAATATAGCGCTGCTTGAGGGCATCGCTTTCATAACGCATATTTTTTACTGCAGCCACTTCGTTGGAATGCTCCAGCTTGTCTTTGAGTTCCCGGAATCCATTCAGAAACTTATCCTCAAAATGAGCTGAATAGTTCTTGCTTTCCAGCAAATCTAAAAGCTGCACCAGGTCTGCCTCAATGTCCGTTTCGACGGGAGCCGCCTCCTTCTGGATAAGCTCTACATGGAGCTGCGCATACTCATCCAGCATAGCCGGGAGCTTATAGATTTCACTGTAAGGAGCGCTCTTGCGGGCGATTTCATGGATTTCCTTTTCCAGAGCGATGAGTTTTTCGTCCACCACATAGGTCTTGCTGTTTTCAAAGATATCGATGTATTTCCATGCGCGGGCCATTATGCCTTTCTGCTCGCCGGCGAAAAAGGCAAACACTGGTGCGCTGTCCTCTGCAAAATCCAGAAAATCATCCTTATGGGCATCGACATAACGAAAAAATTCCATTGGCGCTGTGATTTCAACAGCCTCTCCCAGCAGTTTCTGCCCGTCTTCTAAAATCTTCTTTCCTGGGAAGCGAGCTTCCGAACGGTATTCAGGTAGCAGCTCTTTGATTTTCACAAGAAGGTTTCTGTCCCGATCCTTAAATGACTTGATGAGAGCGTCGTCTTCCTCGCCCACAGTGGGAATCTGGAATAAATCCTTCATCACATCCCGTACCGACTTCATCTGTCGGTCGGAAGGATGTTCGCGGATTTCAATGAGCAGCTTCTCCACATACTCCCGCTTGGTAAAATAACGCACCAGCTCATCTGCGTCGGTATCAACCAACGAGATACTGCGGCTGTTCAGGTTCAGTGAGATTTTTCCCTGCTTGAACAGGGTTGCCGTAAGCCACTGCACATCCAAATCTATAAAGCCGTAGGGGGCGGCAGAGAACTTGTCTTGCAGGGATTTGAGAGAGGTCTTGATGCGGCGATCTGTGTTTTGTGCGATTGTGCGCTGCATATCCGCCAGTGCAAGCCGGTTGACTGTGCTTTCTCCAGTGCCGGACAGGGTCATCTGGTTGCTTCTACGGAAGATGGTATCAATATCTGAAATTGCCGGTGCAGTTTCCATATAGATCAGTTTGGAGTACTTGGTTGCCACCAACTTGGAGAGTGCCTCCATAATTTTACTCTGGGGGTCTTTGGCGTTTAGAGCAACCTTGTCGCCGCTAACATAGACTTCGGAATGTTTAATGGCATCTTCGATATAAATGCGGATTCGGTCCTTTCTATCTGCCAGCTCGTCCTGCTTGGCGCAGCGAATAGAATCAAAGCTCTTTGCCAGCGAGGAATTATTCTTCGTTATGAATTTTGCAATTTTCAAGCACTCTCTGATTTCCTCGATAAATGTCGCATCGGAGGGGAGCTGCACGATGACATTGTCCTCCTGCAGTGAGAGCATCCGCAGCGTTTCGGGCTTTCCATCCAGATCACTGTACGGCGTCAAAATACGCACACCAATATCGGCAGACTGATTGCTCTTGTAGAAACGATCATCCACCATTTGGTTGTAAGAAAAATTGTATCGGGCGCTATAGCGATATTTCGACTCACGAATCAACTCACCGTAGATAATGGTGGATGCCTCACTGATAATTTCACCCAACTCCACATCTTCGTTTGCAATGGCCTTGTTGATGTCCTGCTCCTCGTTTGTTAGGAACATATACTCATCACCATTTTTCTGCACCAGCGTCTGTCGAACCAGACGGTTCAGCGACTCCTCCACCTTTTTACGTGATGCAACACGGTCCTCATCGATGGAGGACACCATAAGCGTTGTGAGGTTTTCAACCCCGCCCTTCATTTCCTTGACATACTTAATCATAAACAGAACCTTCAGCAGTTCCACGTCAAAAGTCTCTAACTTGCTGTTTTCGGCGGCATGGGTAATGACAATACGGTGTGTGTGGTCAATGAATTTATCCAACGCATTGTAGAATACATTAAACGGAACCAGAATCCCGTCATCCCGCGTTTTCACACTCTCAGCGGACTCCTTGAACAGTGCTATCATAGAGCGCTCTCCCTCGGCCAAATGCTTGCCGGATGCGCCGTGGGTTCGGATGGCGGTAAGTACTTGCCCCAAAAGATTGAACTGATACGGGATGAATGGATAGGCGGCGGCAAAGTCTCCGCGATCTGCATAATTTTTCTTTTCTGCCTCATCGGTAAAGGTGATCAGATTTTTGAGTACGGCTTCCTTCTGATCGTAGAGGAGAGACAACGTATCAATGGCCGTCTGCTTTTTTGCAAGAATTCTCTTGCGAATGACCTCGTCCACATTGGCGCTGGAAAGTGCCAGACGCGTGTCAAATCGGCCCTGAATTTTAGAAAAGTCATTACCTTTTACGGAAACGATGGAGTCTATGTCCTGCTGGCTGGTAACCACGATCCACGCCTTGCCGCCGCAAGCCGTTCCCAGATCCTCTGCCACGGTTTGCAGGTTCAGCATCAACCGCGTATCTCCGGCAATATACTGTCCCATTTCATCCACCATGAACACCACATGATGGTTGTTTCCCTTCTTCTCACAGTATCTACGCACCAAATTCGCAAATTTTTCAATGGATACGCTATATGTATCAGCCGCCTTTTCGCACCAGTTACGGGCGGCATCCTCGCTCATAATATTGATCTGCGACAGGCAGTCGATCATCTCATCCTGAATAAAATAAAAGTCTTCTCTGGCTTCTTCCCATACCTGACCATGGATTTCCCTGAATTTTGCTTTGAACCCTTCATACTGTCCGTCCTCATACAGCTTGCGCTCCAACTCGGCAAGAAACGGCAGTGAGCCGCAAAATCCCTGCTTTTCATTGAACACTTTCATAAAGACATCAATGATGGCATCCTTATTACTTTTGGCATCTGCCTCGCTCTTGGAGTCGATATTAAACAGGATCACATCTGTCGGAACGCTTCCTGCCAGCTGAATATCGCCAATCACCATGGGATCTGTCAGCTTATGCCCGTCCGTAAAGAAGTCGATAGCCCTCTTTCCATCCACTTCACGGTTCTCCAACAGGTACGAAAGGATCTTCAGAAAGTGAGATTTACCACTTCCGAAAAATCCGGAAATCCATACGCCCATTTTATCAGTCTGTTCGGTGATACCTTTTTTATAGCTGGAAAAAAAGTCGCGAAAATGCTTGCTCAGTTCGCGGGTTACCACATACTCATCCAGCTCCTGAAAAATATTTGCGCCGTCATCCTGGCCAACCTTGATCACTCCCTTGATATCGCGGTCAATAGGCTTCAAAAACATTTCCGAAATTTTCATTTTCTTTCCTCCCGATCCTCAATCAACGAGCTTAAACGCTCGGTAGTAGTTATCATCCTTGATAGTGCCAAAAAGCTGCAGATCCTGACCGGAATACTTTCCGGGAAAAAACATGACCACCGGCACGCAGTCCAGAACTTGATGCAGATTATTGAGTACATTGTGTGACCGTACCATGGGGAACGCCTTGCCAACGCCTGTTATAAAAACCACCGCATTTTCGTGGGGCGTATTGTCAACAATGTGGTTCACAATCAGATTATCTTTCCCCGTCAGGCGCAGCATTTTGATGATGGCCTCGAATGTGTAATCGACACCCTTTGATTTCTCAAAAGAAAAGCTTTTTTCTAAGTACCCTTTCTCTCGGAGAATGTGTATGACAATTTCATAAATATCAAAAACGACATACTTTATTTTTCCGTCCGTTCCGTCATACTTTGTCTTTAGCGTTTCCACATACTCTCGAACAGCCAGTTCATCCTGTGGGGGATAGTCAAACACATAATATCCGACCTCGTTGCCCAGCCCCTTATTCGCCAGAAATTCTTTGTTGCAAATCTTCGGCTCAATCTTCAGGAGTCGTTCGTTAATTGTATCGTTATTCATCGGCATCTTCTCCTGTTAGCGTTGCCAGATATGGGTACATCCTTGCTTCAACCACGGCAGCATGCAAACGATAATCTATCATCGGAAGCTGGATCCGGCGTTCCTTTGCAGACGTCAAAACACCCGCCTCCGCCAGCATTTTGACATAGATCTGCTTCAGTTTTCGAATCGATGCTTCTGAGAACGCGGCAACCCCAGGACTCTCCGCAATTTTTTCATCAAAAAACACATTAATTGCGCTGTCTGTCAATGCCTTTTGTCCCAACACTATGGTCTGCTTGAATACCGTGTGCATGAATTCGTAGAAAAGCAAGTCCGTTTTCATGATCGCAAGCAGCAGAATCAGCTTCGCAGTCCGGATATCAGCAGACACGAATTGAGAACGGAGCGGCTCATCCAACGCTGCAAGTCGTCTGTACGTAACGCCAGCTATGCGATTCGCTCTGCCTGGTGATTTCACCTGATATAGATTGTCTTTCACGGCTTTACCGCGTATTTCCTGCAGCGTGAGATCTTCATGCATCAACTCCGCTGTCTTTCTCGTTTCCTGGAGCCAAAACAGGCAGGATACCGCACTTGCGCTATAGTCCATTTATATTACTCCTCATTTTACTAGTTTTACTGTACAATAAAACACCCTTTACCGTGTGACTTCATTTGCATCGGGTGCTAATTCCATGATGTCAGATAAGTCGCAATGCAAAAAAACGCAAATACGGATCAGCATCTCAGTTGTAACATTCTCGTCTCTTCCCAGCTTGGCCACAATTGCGGGGCTCACAGCTGCATAAAGATCTTTTTTCATCATCTCACGGTCAATTAGCAATTTCCAAAGGCGTTTATAAGTAATTTTCATTGCAGTTACCTCACCACAAAAGTCTGATATGATATCTATGATATTCTATCACCTGTAATTAGATTTCACAACACTTGTTATGCGATTTCGTAGTTGCTGCTTCACTTTTTATTTTCTCTATTGCTATTCATATACATGTCTCGTCATCGTCACCCCCACACAGCCGTCTTTCCTTGATTACAGTGGCGCAATTTTTGAGCTGGCTTACTTGACTGCTTTTGGCTGTTGTGCTTACTAAATTCCGATTTTTGCTTTTGCAATCAAACCTCGATTTCATTTGCCGTGACCGCACCCAATCTTGCTGTATTTTCTTTTGACCCATATTTTGACCCATAACAGGAAAAACTGGGACGGAAGCAGCGGAAACAACGGACTTGACCTTCTGGTTCTTACCGATTTTCCGGACTAAAAAAGCCTTCAAAGCCTTATATGCCAAGGGTTTGAAGCGCATACCGAAGCTACGGACCAGAAGGTCGGGGATTCGAATTCCTCAGGGCGTACCAAAAAACCTCTAAAGTCGAAAGACTTTAGAGGTTTTTTGCATATGTATCAAAATGGCATGGAGCAATATTGGAATACTTACCACTCGGTTGCGGACAATGGCAGCCAATCAGTAAGCCAACGAGCGTATGTGATTGACCATAGACGCTTTTGCGTTTCTCCGTTATAAAAGCGGTAGCGCCACTCAGTTTGCTCTGCACGAGCAGTAATCCCATTTATTAAATTGTCATTTGTTCTATTTGTTGCTAAGGCAGAAACACTTAACATTAAGCACATAATGGCGGCAAGAACTATAGATATTGCTCGTTTCATTTTATATTCTCCCCATCAATTATTTTCAAATTGCTAAAAGGTTCAAAAGTAAGATCACCTTGGCTTATATCCCAACGAAATTCGCCGTCGGCAAAAAGCTGCAAGCTACCATCCTCAAGTCTTCGTATGTAGGCGTTCTCCGGTGTTATGACAAAGCCCACATCTTCTTCACTACCCTTGGGATGGCTTGCCGGCTGCAAAATCACCATGTAGGATGCCAGAAAAACCAGCACAACAAAAACGTATGCAAGTGCACGCTTTGACTTTTTGCTTTTTTGCCCGTCGGCTATGACATTAAACCGCTGGACCAAAAACTCATCATTCCCGCCTGAAACCAGCGCACTTCCGAAAACAGCACCGGTTTTTGGAGCATCGATTTCCACAGCTACCGCTAAAATGGACTGCAAATACTTCACTATTTCAGCATTTTGTAGCCCCTTGCAAACGGTGGCATCACAGCGAAGCTCCAGAAGCCTGTTCAATTCCCGCTGAAATTTATGTACCAGCGGATTCCACCAAAATATCGCCGTCAGCGCAAGGTAAAAAAGCTTTATGAAGGAATCGTGATTTTTAAAATGGCAGTATTCGTGGGTGAAAACATACTGCCACTGTTCACGGGACAGCGCCATATTGGGGGCATAAATTGTGGCTTTGAAAAAACCTCCCACCATTGGAACGCTTATATCATCCGAAATTATCAGCCTTGTATTTTTAAAATTCATCCCATCAAAAACAGATTCTATAAAGCTGTTTTCTGATTTTTTGCACCTTTTTATCTGCTTTATATCACTTTTCAGTTTTTTAGTCTGAACAAGCAAAATGGCAAGTGCAGCAAAAAGCCAAAGAATTAAAAGCGCCGTTGAAAGCTTCAAATACACCTCACCGCCAAGAAGATTCAGGTTCAAAAAGCTGACAATTAAAGGCACAATCCCCCAGGACTGTATTACATAGGCAAATGACAAATCCAAGGGCAGAAAAAGCCGCACCAATCCCAAAACCGCAGCAAATACAAGAACGTCATTGCTGTATTTTACAAGGAAGTCCGTCTTTTTTCTGAAAACCGCAACCAAAACAATTGCAAGGTTAAAAAATATTACAGAGGACAAAACGGAATATCCGCTAATCATTCTAAAGTCCCTTTATTTTAGCTGCAATTATCCCCTCAAGCTGCGAGAGAGTTTCTTTTGAAAATGTGGTTTTATCAAGAAGGGAGGCAAAGACCAGGGGCACGCTCTCTTCGCTTACGGTTTCTGCAAAAATGCTGCCATAATAATCCTCACGGCTTACGGTCGGCTCAAACACCCGCTGATACTTGCCGGTGCTGCCCTTAATTGCGCCAATTTCACGGATGGCCTCTTTTTTTATAAGGGTCTGCAGCATGATGAAAATGGAATTATCCTTCCAAAGCTTTTCTTTGGGAGAAATGGCCAAAATATCCTGACCCGTTAGCTTTTTCCCGCCTGTCCAAAAAAGCTCCATAATTTGGATTTCGCTGTCTGTTAGTTTCAAATAAATCACCTCACGGCAAATTGTATAACACATTGCACATTTAGTCAATATATAAATCGCAATATTTATTGTGTATTGACAAATGTACTTATGCGATGTATTGTGTGGTTAAAATAATTATCATTTATTCTATCTTGTCTTAGTTGAAGGAGGGCGGGTCCGGTGTGCCGTTAAGCAATTAGAGCAGAAAAATTGCATAAGGTGTCTTAAATAATTCATTCAACATTAGAAAGGAAACGATTACAAATGAAAAAATACTGTCCTTATTATTGTCAATCATAATTCTCAGTTCTACGCTAGCATATGCGAAATCAGAATCCACAGATATTTATTATGCCAGCTGTACGGAAGCCGCCACAGAAGCTTTAATAAACAAAATCGAAAATGAAGTGTATAGTAAATATACGGACAAACTCGAAGAACTTTTATCCGAGGAAAAATATGCAGCATATAATCAACTGTCACTAAGCGCACTACAAGAAAAAAATGCTGCGGTGGTGGATGCGTTGGCTGAATTTGGTGCTACTGATACAACCGTCACTATTAATCAAGGTAGAGAAAGATCTACCTCAACTCAGCTAACATTTTCGGAGACTATCAGTACAATTGGCGATTTGCGGTTTTATTCCTGCGATTGGGTTTTTACCGCCCCTTATGATAAACAATGTGATATCAATGACATTGCTGCCACAAGAATTACTGACTCTGAAAATTATTATATTAATAGTTCATACGCAAAAACTTGGACCGGTGGTGGTACGCAGACGGGGTATGTAGATAATACTGGAAATCATGACCCAACGGATTCTCCCGTGACAAAACGATATGAAGATGCGACGGGAGTTATGTTCAATATAAACGTTATGTTATTTCGTCTTCTTCAATGGTTATGCTGGCTGCTAAAGGCCGAATATCAGTATATGTTGGTAAAAAGTCCGGAGTAACCGGGTCTCCACAATGTAAAATACTTACAGATTATCACCACAACTATAAAAGTAATGCGCTTGAGTTAAAAGCGACAATTGGAAGCGTTGGGTTTACAGGTATAACAGGTCAACTAAGTGTAAGTTATACTCGTGTTAATAAGCAGTGGCAACGGGCAAGTGGTGGAAAATTCTTTTAATAATGTTGGCATTAGAGTATAGCTTTGGAGGCGAAATATGAAAGAAACGATATGTGCTTGTTCACTTTTTTTAGGCGGAGCAATATTAACAGCAGCGAACAACATTACCGAGTATATTAACTACTGCGGCGTGTTAATATGTCTAATCGGCTTGCTACTTATGACTAAAAACGCATTCTTCAAAAAAGCCAAGAATGAGAATGATGAGTAAAAGTATAAGAGTATTGTGTAATCACGTAAAACGCTTACTAGATACATATCTAGCACTATATGTTAGTGCTTGAACTGCTCGTTTACCATAGTGATAAAAGAACTGTGCTGCAACCATTAGCGCTTACAGCTACACAACCTGAATTTTACCATTTTTAAGCTCCAATTCGATTATCTCGTATAGTTTATGCCACAAACACGAAATTTTGATCCTACATAATGTTTCCAGTCTCCCTACCGACTTTTATGATTATTGCAGCCAACAGCGGTAAAGCAGTTTCACAAAAGTCGGATTAGTATCCGAAACATTTTAATCGGAGGAATAAGACATGAAAACAACAGCGCTGTATCGCAGGATGATTTTATCCGCTGTCATAGTTGCTCTTGGCTTGCTTGCCGGCTGTTATTCAACCGAAGCCCCTTCTCCCGACGGTACGGCTTTACCCTCTCCCATTCCGTCCGAAAAAGAAGCAACTGTGTTGTTTGAGCTTGACTCACTTTCAATTTCAAAGGTGCAGTCCGTTATTAACGGCAGCAGCAGGTTCGGCTTGCGGTTTTCATACGAGTACAGTGTCTCAGCAAGCGGGATTAGCGAAAAGGACGCCCAGGTTCTTGTGAAGCTGCAATATCCGGAAGAATATTTTAAGGTAATTGGTGTAAGTGGTCAAAGCTTCCAAGTAGACCTGCCGAAAACAAGCGCCGCCAATTCAGGTTCCGTGGAGTTGGAGGTGTTTCCGGACAGCATTTCCGAGGATATGATGAATAGCTTGGTTGATAATGTATACACCTTTGAGCTAAGTGTTTATTACGATGATGAGCTAATCGGCAGTGAATCTGTCTCAAACTCATAGGCAATTCATGCAAGAGATGGTATGTCAAATGAGGATTAACATATTGGAAAAACTCTCAAATATTCTGCAAGAGCAACCATAATTGCGTATATACCATAAATGATCGCCAGCTCACCGTTGTGTCTCAAAATGTTAGCTATGGCTGCTACGGTCTTGCAATCGGCGGTTGGCCAGAAGGCCAAAATGGAGACTACACACTAACAACAAGCTCGTGGTCCTTCAGCACCCCCAGTAATTGGATCCCCGTAAATATAGTTGCCTACCCCTCGCCAATTGTTGGTGCAGATTACGAAATCTCCATATGTAGAAAGAGCACAAGTACTTATATATGGGATCTTACAATTGAAAATAAGGTGGTATGACTTTGAAAGTTTATAAATTCCTGTATATTGTTCTTTACCCTGTGGCGTTTTTGCTTTCATTTTATTCGGGAAGGCTTAATACATATTTCTCCGGGATTTCCAATCTAAGCTTTGATTTATCACCTCTTTTGGCTTACCAATGTGCCGCCGGAGCAGTGTTTGCCGCTCTTATTCTCGGGCGCGGGTTTATAAATTTCAGCCTTACGACTTGGAAACCCCGTGTTATTCTAAACGTTGTTTTCCTTTTGCTCAGTGTTGCCGCATTTATTATCAGTCTAAAAACACCTGTTGCGATTCCGGCTTATGTATCTGCTTTACTAGCAGCGGACTTGATAAATTTGCTGGTTTCCCTCCGCAAGCCGAATAATGAGCCTTAGCGTAATTGGTGACATCAACAAAATACTTAGTTCATACTGAAAGGGGCTGGACTATGAGTTTTGGAAAGAAAACACTTATATGGCTCGCCGTCATTGCGATTATTGCCCTCCTCGCTGTCTGTTCCTCACGCTTTATCGAAAGGGCAAGCGTGCAGTCCTTTATAAAACAGCACAGTCAATACACAGAAAATCAGCAGCATGACGATAGGAATATAAAGCTTTCTCTGGGCGCACTTTGGGCATTGCAGCCGAACGCATCCCTCACTTTGGAGGATGGCACAGTAATCACGGCTTTAGACAGTGAAGAGGACACAAATCGACACTTCGAGTATAAGAAGCCTTACAGCTTCGACGGCACGGAGGATTGCGAATTTGTTGCGGCCTGCACTGCATTACTGCTTATTGATATGACTGACAACGGTCCGGTTCTTTACGAGGTGCGCTATGCCGCAAACGAGTTGGCACTCGGCCCTAAAGGCCGCAACTGCACGTGGGAAAGTCTGATTGCCTACGGTGGTATAGGAATGACCAATGAGAACACTATGGCGATTACAGGAACAGGCATGTTTAAAGTGATGTTAGGCAATCAGCTATACTGGCTTTCAGGCACCCTGAGTATGAGTGGAAGCTACGAAATAGCAGACTAAATTCACCGGTTTTTGCACTCTGAAATAAGTGCTTGCACCGCTTCTTTGCGCCTTTTTCCTGCGCTCCTGCCAAAACACATATTTATCAAAAGCTTCATAGTATGTTGCAAAGGCTAAAAAAGGAGTTGATTCGCTTGAACAGATCATGTTCCTGTTCGGATATGGGGTCTAATATAGGGTTTGCGGACTATGGCCCGGAACCTTTTGTTACAAATATTGAGCAGGCGGCCAAACAAAACAGCAATTTTCGCACCGTATTGTGGACGGGAAAGCACCTGCAGCTCACCCTAATGTGCATCGGTGCAGGCCAGGATATTGGCCTGGAGAATCACCCCAACCTTGATCAATTTATTCGTATTGAGCAGGGCCAGGGTCTTGTAAAGATGGGAAAACAAAAGGAGCATTTAGATTTTCAAAGACGTGTCTGCGACGGGTCTGCTATAATCATACCGGCGGGAACATGGCACAATCTTATAAACACAGGCTCCCGCCCCATTAAACTCTACTCAATCTACGCTCCCCCGCAGCATCCAAAGGGCACCATACACAAAACAAAAGCCGATGCGCAGGAGTGAAAAGATAACAATACCCAAAAATCTTTAAATGCAAAAAAGCAAAGTCGGGAGTCCGCTGCCTCCTGACTTTGCTTTTTTTAATCTATATTTTAAGTGTCAAATAATTAAAACAACATTTTCTTCCCATAAATGCAGCGCTTATGCAAGGGTACTTTTAAGGATTTGAATGGCCTCCTCTTTTTTAAGCACCTTACCAAAGGACACCACCTTCCCCCCCACTACAAGGGCGGGAGTGGTCATAACGCCATAGGCTGCAATTTGCGAAAAATCGCTTACATGCTCAATTTCTATGTCCATTTCCAGTTCTCCAAGCGCCTGCCGAACGACAGCCTCCAGTTGATTGCACTTTGCGCAGCCGGAGCCCAAAACCTTTACCAACGACCCGCCCGCCTTTTTCTTTTCTGCATCCGCCATTGTATTTGCATTGCAGTTTTCACCGCAGCAGGATGCTCTTTTTTCCTCCGCTCTATTCTCATCGGAAGATGCTTCTTTTTTTCTAATAAATCCAAGCAATGCCATAATTTTTTTCCTCCTACTTTCTATCCCATGGATTTTTCAATCGCCCTTTTACACGAGAAGGTATTGAAAAGCATTAAATAAATACCCCACTATTATTATGCCCAGGGTACAAATTGCCGCAAACAGCAAAAGAAGCTTCGGTTTTACTGCCTTTCGCAGCATAATCATAGAAGGCAGGCTCAGCGTGGTTACCGCCATCATAAAGGACAGCACGGTGCCAAGCTGTGCACCCTTATAAAGCAAGGCCTCTGCCACCGGAATTGTACCGAAAACATCTGCATACATAGGGACGCCCAGCAAAGTCGCCAAAACAACACCAAAGGGGTTGTTGCTGCCCAAAATTGTCTCTATCCACTCCTCCGGAATCCAGTTGTGGATTATAGCACCAATCCCAACACCAACCAAAATATAGGGAAACACCTTTTTAAAGGTTGCTCCCGCCTGCTCCTTTGCGTACAGCAGCCGTTCTTTTTTGGAAAGCGTCGGTGACTCAATGTCCACTGCTCCTGCTGCTCGGATGAACTCCTCCACATAATTTTCCATGTGCAGCTTTTCAATAAGCGTGCCGCCGGCTACCGCGATTATAAGCCCCACCACAACATATACAATTGCGACCCTTGCTCCGAAAATGCCCATCAGCAGCACGAGAGAGCCTAAATCAACCATGGGCGAGGAAATAAGGAAGGAAAATGTAACTCCCAAAGGAAGCCCCGCACTGGTAAAGCCTATAAAAAGCGGAATGGACGAACAGGAGCAAAACGGAGTAACCGTACCTAAAAGCGCAGCTATTATATTTGCCCACGCCCCGTGAAATCGCCCCATAATTTTCTTGCTGCGTTCCGGCGGAAAATAGCTTTGAATATAGGAGATAATAAAAATTAAGACGCACAAAAGCACCGTGATTTTAATTACATCATATAGAAAAAACTGCAGACTCCCACCCCAGGGGGTTGTAATCTCCACCCCTAATGCGGACAGCACTTTTCCAATTAGGGCATTCAGCCATTTCATTCCCAGTATCTGGTTCTGAATAAAGTCCCACACACCCATGACATAGGCCTCACTTTCTCAAATCTGCTATAAAATTTTGCCATTCTGTGCACTGGTGCAGCACTTGTTATTGTATGCAGCAATTTTCTTCTTGCAGTGTGTTGGGCTTTGTAAGCTGCTCCAAAAGGGATATTGCACGGCTTCGTCCGCCTTCGCTAAGGTGATAATGAGTCCACTTTCCCTCTTGACGACTGTCGACAATACCTGATTCACATAAAATCTTCATGTGATAGGATAGTCCCGATTGTCCAATGTCCAATTTTTCCAGCAGTACGCAAGCGCATTTCTCGCCACTGCGCAACTGTTCCAACACGGCCAGCCGCCTTGGGTCACAAAGCGCCTTAAAAACTTTAGCGTTTTTCTCGTGTTCAGTAATCACATCCGCCACCTCATATCAAATTTTTTTGATATATTGTATTGTATGCTTCATATCAACTTTTGTCAATATAAGTTTTCCCCATCTGGGTTTTATATGAGCCAATTCCCAAGGCAGCTTTGAACTTTAAATATTATTTGGGAGACGTCATACATGCACAAAGCTACACTTAAGGATCAGGTTTTTTCACATATCCTCTATGGTATTATTCAAGGCGAATATCTTGCAGATTCAATTGTGAACGAAAAGCAGCTTTGCGAAAAGCTTCAGGTAAGCAAGTCCCCCGTGCGGGAGGCCTTAGTGGCTCTGTGCAGTCAGGGAATACTGCGCAGCATTCCGCGGCACGGCTATATGGTGGTTCGCTACACCGAGCAGAACATTCGGGACATTGTGCAGTGTTTAAAAACCCACGACAAGGCAAACGCCGTAAAGTACCTAAAGG
>CAZAIU010000037.1:0-24485 GCA_964485265.1 uncultured Oscillospiraceae bacterium
CTTCGCTTGAAATCTGGGTGTCGAATAATTTCTGGTAACTCATGTGTTTCCTCCTGTATTAAAATTTATATACGCAATATCGTTATTAAAACTGTCTGAACGGTTTTAATGGTGCGGAGCGCCGTTATACTATTTTTTTTAATAAAACAGAAATTATTTTATTAAAAATCTTCCTCGCCCATGAGTCCCAATTCGATAGCCCTCTGCTTGAGCTGCTCACGGAAGTCAGGGTGTGCAATGGAGATAATCGCCTTTATGCGGTCTTTGTTTGACCTTAAGTATACATTAGCAACACCATGCTCGGTTACGATATACTGGGGAACATAACGAGGAGTTGTGACCACAGAGCCTTCGGGAAGAGCCGCATGTATGTTGGAATGAACAACGCCCTTTTTGTCTGTGTAGGTTGAACGCAGGCATAGGAAACTTCTTCCGTTTTTTGCTTTTGGCGTGCCTGCAAGGAAAGCAAAGCTTCCGCCGACACCGCTGTATTGAGAAACACCCTGTGCCTCGGAGCAGGCCTGTCCGGTGATGTCAATTTGGAAGGTTGCGTTGATTGCAACGAGATTATCAACCTTAGCTACGTTTTCAGGAACAAGAACATCGTTTACAGGAAGAAGTGTAACTATATCGCCATGCTCACCCAACCAATGGTAAAGCTCCTTTGTGCCAAAGGCTCCCGCCATCTTGATGTCCTTAACAACGCCGGTTTCTGCAAGATCAATCATTGCGTCGGTTCCGATTTCGGTGAAAATATGTATATCCTTTTTGCTTATAAGGTCTTTAGCAACCTGATTTCCCAAACCGCCCATGCCTATCTGGACACTGTCGCCATCCTTGATGTACGGCATTATCTTCTCAGCAATAATCTTGTCAAATTCTGTAGGCTCTGTAACAGGCAGTGCGGGTATATCATGGTGGCACTCAACAATATAGTCAAACATGCTTACAGGATACTTTGTTATTTCGTCAGTGCCATGAGCTACCGGTTGGTATTTGTTTACAACTGCGATACGAGTCTTAACACAGTCGTGGCGCATAATATCAGGAGTGAAGTTTGTGCCGAGTATGCCAGTGTTGAAATTTCCGTCTTCGTCTGAGGGGCACACTTCAACGCAAACTACGTTTGCCTTATAAACCTCGGTTACAGACTTAATAAGATCGCCGTAGGGGGCTGCATGGAAATCAATATTATTCTGCTTAGCTGCCATACGCTCCAGTACGTTTGCAAACATTGTAATTGTATGAAAACTTTTTTTGTACATGGGATCCATCATGATTTTGGTAGGCGTAAGGTACATATTTGCCATAAGAGTTACATTTTCAAGCTCCTCGTGTCTGTCTGCCAAGCAATCCATGAAAGCTCCGGGTACGCAAAGTGTGCTCCCCAAATAAATTGTGTCACCAGACTTGATAGCCTTTGCTGCGTCTTCCATGCTTATAAGATGCTCATCGTAGTGCTTTTTCCAATCTGCCATTGTCTTTACTCCTTTATCAAAAATAAAATATATATTGACGGAACAGCCGTCTAAATATACAACTACAGGACCAGACTTTGATATACAGTTAAATTAATGGTGTTGTCTTGTACATATCGTAGCAGTCTTTGTTGAAAATGTACAATACTTTGTACTTTATCAGAAAATACCTGCACACCGCATAGAACAATATTTGTCGAAAATTATCAATCCATACTTTTTTGTTACATCAAGGAAAACAGCCTAGCATAAGGTGGCTTTTACAAAATGATTCACGACAGTACAAACCGCCTTATAAGAATATCGGGTGCTAATTTGCACTAAAAAGTCGTTTATATCGTTCGTAGTTAGAGCATTCTAACTAATTTTCCATGAAAGTGCTGAGAAGTGTTGACAAAATCAGTTAAGGATATTAAACTACCAATAGTTAGTTAAAGCTAACCATTCTATTCCGTTTGAGTTAGATATATCTAATCATGTAAATTAAGGGGGCAATTATCATGCCGTTGACGTTAGCTGCCATAGGAGAGCAAAACATTATTAAAAAAGTCGGCGGAAAGCCGGAAATAAAAAAACACCTTGAAAATCTTGGCTTTGTTGCCGGCGGTAATGTTACGGTAATAACCTCTCTGGGCGGTAATATCATTGTAAATGTTAAGGAATCTCGGGTAGCCATCAGCAGAGAAATGGCTCAGAAAATAATAGTATGAACATTTCATTCAAAAGGAGAAGATGAAGTATGAACACATTGAAGCAGGCAAGGGTGGGAGACACCGCTAAGGTTGTAAAGCTGCACGGTGAAGGTGCAGTAAAAAGACGCATTATGGACATGGGCATTACCAAAGGTGTTGAAGTGCATATCCGAAAGGTTGCACCTTTGGGCGATCCGATTGAAGTAAATGTGCGCGGCTATGAGCTTTCTATCCGCAAGGCGGACGCAGAAATGATAGAAATTGAATAGCATGCCTTGCAGGCGAACTGTTTTTTTGAAAAATAGTTAGATTGCTCTAACTGCATAAGAGAGGAATTAAGCATGGATTTGAGAATTGCATTAGCAGGTAACCCAAACAGCGGAAAAACGACACTGTTCAATTCACTTACCGGTTCAAACCAGTTTGTGGGCAACTGGCCGGGAGTTACAGTTGAGAAGAAAGAAGGCAAGCTGAAAAAACATGACGGAGTCAGAATAACTGACCTTCCCGGTATCTACTCACTTTCTCCTTACACCCTAGAGGAGGTTGTTGCAAGAAATTATCTCATAGGTGAACGTCCTGACGCTATTTTGAACATTGTGGACGGCACAAATCTTGAGCGAAACCTATATCTCACAACTCAACTGACAGAGCTGGGGATTCCTGTGGTTATCGCCATAAACATGATGGACGTTGTTAAGAAAAACGGAGATAAAATCAACATTCAGGAGCTGTCCCGGGAGTTGGGGTGTAAAATTGTTGAGATTTCCGCTCTGAAGGGTGACGGTGTGATGGAGGCGGCGCAGGCGGCAATAGAAGCTGCTAAAAGCGGTAAAACTGTTCCCATGCACACATTTTCAGGAGTAGTAGAGCACGCACTCGCTCACATTGAGGAGGCTGCTGTTCACAACATGCCCCTTGAGCAGCAGCGTTGGTATTCCGTCAAAATTTTTGAGCGAGACGACAAGGTGCTAAAGCAGCTTAAGCTTGAAGATGCCCTGCTTGAACACATAGATGAGGATATCAAAGCCGCTGAGGAAGAGCTTGATGATGATGCCGAGAGCATCATTACCAACGAACGCTATGTTTATATTGCTTCTTTAATGAAGGGTAGCTACAAGAAAAAAAGTGCAGGAAAGCTATCCGCCTCAGATAAAATAGACAGGGTGGTCACCAATCGCTGGGCTGCTTTGCCGATATTTGCGGCTGTCATGTTCCTTGTATACTTTATTTCAGTTTCAACGGTAGGCACTTGGGCAACCGACTGGGCAAACGACGGTTTGTTTGGGGACGGCTGGCATCTTTTCGGTATAGGCTCATCCTCTTACACCGTGGCATCCGATGCCTACGTTGAACCTAAGGCTATTGCGGAAGCCTTTTTAGATGCAGCGCAGGAGGAGGGAATAGCCCCCGAGGAAGCCCTTGACCTTCAAACCACAGCTTATATCTATGATGAAAACGGAAACGTGGAAACGGAAATTACTGTTACATACGAAAGCTACAAGGAGGCTGCTGAAATTCAGGAGCCAGAGCCTGCTGATTTTGGAGTGTGGGTTCCGGGTATTCCTGTGGCCTTGGGCAGCTGGCTTGAGAGTATTAACTGCGCTCCATGGCTTCAAGGACTGCTGCTTGACGGTATAGTAGCCGGAGTCGGTGCAGTTCTTGGCTTTGTTCCTCAAATGCTTGTTTTGTTCCTGCTTCTGGCATTTCTTGAAGCCTGCGGCTACATGGCGCGTATCGCTTTCGTAATGGACCGTATCTTCCGAAAGTTCGGGCTTTCGGGCAAAAGTTTTATTCCAATGCTCATCGGTACCGGCTGCGGTGTTCCCGGTATTATGGCATCAAGAACAATCGAAAACGAGCGCGACCGCCGCATGACTATAATGACAACAACCTTTATACCCTGCGGTGCAAAGCTTCCAATTATAGGGCTGATAGCCGGTGCTATGTTCGGCGGAGCTTGGTGGGTAGCTCCAAGCGCTTACTTTATTGGTATTGCAGCTATTGTCATCTCCGGAATTATGCTTAAAAAAACTAAAATGTTTGCAGGAGATCCCGCCCCCTTTGTTATGGAGCTTCCGGCCTACCACATGCCCACAGTCAGCAATCTTTTGCGCTCAATGTGGGAGCGTGGCTGGTCCTTTATCAAAAAGGCAGGAACAATAATTCTGCTTGCAACTATTCTTGTGTGGTTCACCTCAAACTTTGGTTGGACAGACGGCGCCTTCGGAATGGTAGATATGAACAACAGCATCCTTGCGGTTGTTGGCTCTGCAATTGCCTTTATCTTTGCACCTCTCGGATGGGGTAACTGGCAAGGAGCAGTGGCATCTATAACCGGTCTTATCGCAAAAGAAAACGTTGTCGGTACCTTTGGCGTTCTGTTCGGGGGATTTGAGGAGGTTGCGGAAAACGGCTGGCAGATTTGGTCAAATATGCGTGAAGTATTCTCACCCCTTGCAGCGTATTCCTTCTTGGTCTTCAACCTTTTGTGTGCACCCTGCTTTGCAGCTATGGGTGCAATCAAGCGAGAAATGAACAGCGCAAAGTGGACTTTCTTTGCTATAGGTTATCAGTGCGTATTTGCCTATGCAATTGCACTTGTAGTGTATCAGCTTGGCATACTGTTCTCTGGCAACGGGAACTTACCGGGGTCAATAGCCGCAATAGCAATAGTTGCCGTGATTCTGTTTATGCTGTTTAAGCCCTACAAGGAATCTGACAGATTGACAAAAAAAGTGATGACAAGATAAATCAAAGAATTTTCCGAAAGGAGGAACAACATGCTTTCATGGATAACTGAAAATCTTGCAACTGTTTTAATAAGTACGGCACTGTTAGCTATCGTCGCTTTAATTATTATTTCGGTTGTAAAGAACAAGCGGAAGGGCAAGTCCTCCTGCGGCTGCGGATGCTCAAGCTGCCCAATGAGCGGATCCTGCCACCGGAAGGATTGATAAAAAGGAGACGCTGCTAAATGCGTGCGTCTCTTTTTTAGAACACCGAGTTAGCCGTGCCTAATCGCACGAGAATTATTTTGACTTATTATTAAATTCACAGCTAAGAAAGGAAATATCATGAGTGTTGTAATTTTGGGCGGAAACGAATGCATGGAGCGTCAATACAAAAATTTGTGCGAAGAATATAAATGTCAGGCGAAGGTATTCACAAAGCCTCTTGGAGGTCTAAAAAAGAAGCTTGGCAGTCCGGATTTAATGATATTTTTTACAAACACCATGTCCCATAAAATGGTTCAGTGCGCATTAAACGAGACAAAAGGAACAAATACTGTAATTGCAAGGTCTCACACGAGTTCAATGTGCGCTCTGCGTACAATTCTTGAGCAGCATACCGTTTAATACATACACTGATTGTTTGAAGCTTCGATGCGTTTAATTAGCAACAAGGGTTTTTTTCAGGCTAAGGCGAATACACTGCGGTGTATTCGCCTTTAGTCATAAATAACTATCGACCTCGCTGCTTCTGTATGGTATAATATCTGCAAGATTTGGTACGGAGGATTTACATGACAAAGCTACTTTTCGTCTGTCACGGCAATATCTGCCGCAGCCCCATGGCGGAATTTGTAATGAAGGGCATTGTAAAAAAAGCAGGTGCCGCCGCAAGCTTTGAAATTTCTTCGGCGGCAACAAGTGCCGAAGAAATCGGAAACTCAGTCTATCCGCCCGCAAGGAAAAAGCTCGCAGAGCACGGGATTGACTGCTCGGGTAAAACCGCTCGTCGGCTCCGCATTGAGGATTATGACCGCTTTGATTTAATAATAGGTATGGACGAGGAAAACCGACGAAATATGGTGAGGCTGTTTAACGGCGACCCAAAGGGCAGAGTTTCCCTCCTGCTTGACTATACTGAGTCCACGCGTGATGTTGCCGACCCATGGTATACTCGAGATTTTCAGCAGACATGGGATGATATAAAATCGGGCTGCGAGGCTCTTTTTCAGAAAATCTACTACTTATAAGGCGGTAAATTATATGGCAATGTGGAATCCTTGGCGTGGCTGCCATAAGCGCAGCGAGGGCTGCTTGCACTGTTATATTCATAAAGGCGATTCAAAACGTGGTGTTGACACAGATGACATTGTTAAAACCCCCGGCTTCTATGCGCCCATTGCAAGGCTGAAGAACGGTGACTATAAAATCAAATCCGGACAAACCGTCTATTTGTGCTTTTCCACCGATTTTTTGATTGAAGAGGCAGACGAGTGGCGGAAGGAATGTTGGGAAATGATACGCCAGCGCCCCGACCTCAGCTTTCTTTTCCTAACGAAGCGCATTGAGCGCTTTTCCCTGTGCATGCCCGAGGATTGGGGAAACGGCTACGATAATGTTACAGTGGGGTGCACCGTTGAAAATCAGCTCCGTGCGGAGCAGCGTCTTTCCGTATTTAACAAGCTGCCTATCAAACACAAAAACATCATATGTCAGCCCCTCCTTGAACGTCTGGATATTGAAAAGTACTTGCAGGGTGTTGAGCTTGTAGTTGTTGGGGGAGAGTCTGACAAATTGGCTCGGCCTTTGGATTACGACTGGGTTCTTGATATAAGAGAACAGTGTATAAGGCAGGGTGTTCACTTTGATTTCAGGCAATGCGGCACTTATTTCATAAAGGACGGACATGAGTATGAATTAAAGGTGCGCGAGCTTTGCTCACAGGCACGCAAAGCAGATATAAATTGCTAGCACTGAATTCTTTAATTAAGGATTTTATAAACTTCGGAGGTTTACCATGATAATCAGCTTTAAAGAAAAAAGTCCCTGCATCCACGAAAGCTGCTTTGTTGCAGAAAATTCATCGGTTATCGGTGATGTAAGGATAGGAAGCAAAAGCTCGGTGTGGTTCGGAGCAGTAATCAGAGGCGACGAGGACAGCATTGAGATAGGCGAGGGCAGTAATATACAAGACAACGCTGTTCTGCACTGTGATGTGGGACGTCCAATAAAAATCGGCAGCAACGTTACCGTAGGACACGGCGCAATTGTCCACGGCGCAACAATAGAAGACAATGTTATTATTGGAATGGGCTCAATAATTATGAACGGTGCTCATATCGGCGCAAATTCAATAGTCGGAGCAGGTGCGGTCTGTACCGAAAATATGATTGTCCCAAATGGCTCGGTGGTTGTTGGAATTCCCGCAAAAGTTGTTAAAAACGCTGAGGAGTACAACAGCTCACTAACCACATTAAATGCAGAGGCATACATTGAGCTGGGTGAGGAGTATGCGAAAGAGGAGTAACTCGTATTATTTTACTTGCATAACGAGAAACCCGACTATCCAATAAGAAGCAGGCGGAAGTTAACTTCCGCCTGCTTCTTATTGAATCTGTCGGTAAACGCTTTGCCTTTTCCGCAAATTTGTATGGTATTACGCCTCTGAGTCTGACGTATCGTATTCGGCAATTGACGCTCACTGTAAGAATTGAATTAATCCTGAATTCTCAGCATCCGGTAGCCAATCCCGATATGGGTTTGAATGTATTGCGGTTCAGATGGGACAGGCTCAATTTTTTTCCGCAGTGTCGCCATAAAAACCCTAAGTGACGGGGTGTCGGAGGGTAGAACACTTCCCCAGATTTCTTTTAGAATGTAGTTATGCGTGAGCACCTTACCGGTGTTTTTCGCAAGGAGACATAAAAGCTTGTATTCTATCGGTGTCAGGTGAATTTCCTGTCCGTCTCGGTACGCACATCCGGCAGCGTAATCTATTTTCAGCTCGCCGTTTTGATAAACAGCAGCTTCCTCACCGATTTTTTCACTGTCAAACCGCACACGCCTAAGGGCAACGCGCAGACGGGCAAGCAGTTCCTCCACGCTGAACGGCTTTGTGAGGTAATCATCCGCACCCGCATCAAGTGCGTCCACCTTATCCTTATCCTCACTGCGCGCGCTGACAACTATTATGGGCACATTGCTCCAACCGCGGACCTTTTTTATTATCTCAACACCGTCAATGTCGGGCAGTCCGAGATCCAGCAAAATTACATTCGGCTGGAAGGACACAGCTTCAAGCAATCCCGAAGATCCGGTGCTAGCTCTTCGATAATGATAGTCTTGAGTTTCTAAGGTTGTGGCAATAAGATTTGACACCGCACTGTCATCCTCAATCACAAGAATTTGAGGTTTATTCATATGTGTTTACCTCCGCAGCCTTTAGGCAGAATTTGAAAACTGTACCATGGGGATATGAGTTGCCTACTGATATCGTACCGCCGTGAGCTTCAATAATAGACTTGCACAGTGAAAGCCCAAGCCCGAGTCCTCTGCGGCTGTCTCCATAGGCATTTGCGCCTGTGTAAAACATATCAAACAGCCTTTTTTTCTGATTATCGGCTATGCCCTTACCGTCATCAGTAACAGATATATATGCCCACGCTCCCTCTCTCCATGCTTGAAGCAATATGCTTGAGCCGGAATCAGTATATTTAACCGCATTGTTCACAAGGTTTACCATAACCTGAACTATGAGATGTGCATCCATCTTTGCCATAAGTAAATCATCGGGCAATATGGTTTTTATACTGTGCTCAGAAGCGTGGCGGTCAAGGTGCGAAATGGTCTCATGGAAAACATCATCAATAAGCTCAGGCTGAAGGGACAAGCTCATTGTTCCGTTTTCGATGCGCGTGACAGACAATAGGTTTTCCACAAGATTTATGAGCCACATGGAATCATCGTAAATGTCTGAATAAAGCTTTTGTTTTTTTAAGTCATTTAAAACGGAGGAATTCTCCATTAGTATTCCGGCGTTGCCGGAAATACCGGTCAGCGGAGTTCTCAAGTCGTGGGAAATTGCCCGAAGCAGATTCGCGCGAAGCGTTTCCTGCTGTGCTTGAAGCTCTGCCGTTTTTTTAGCCTCCGCCAAGCTCTGCCTTTCCAACGCAAGTCCGCACTCGCTCAAAATTGCAATCAGCAGATTTCTGTCGAAGGACTCCAATACGCGGCCTTGATCCCCCATATATATGCCAACAACGGCAAAAACGGAATTTTTTCCGCGGACAGCCAAGTAAAGACACTGTGCGCTTGGAAGAGTATTCGTTGTAGCACCTGCATGCTTGTTGTTTTTCAGCACCCACTGAGCAACGGCTTTTTCTTCTGGAGTGATGCCTTCAGGGGGAAATTCCGTACTGCTGACGGGGAAGCATAGGGGCAATGACAGATCGCCTTCCGAATTAACTGAGTAAAACAGAACAGGGCGGTCTAAAAGCTTACTTATCTGCTGCGCAGTCTGGGTAAGTATCTCCTCTGTCTTCTCCGCATATTGAAGCTTCTGGCTGGTTTCCAAAAGCACCTCTGTTCGGTATGCCTTGCGCGCCGCCTGCCTGCTTTGCTGCTGAATACGAATGACAAGCGAATTTGCAAGACAGGAGGATAGAAACATTATTATAAATGTAACCGGGTAGCTTGCGGCGTATGCCTGAAATGTAAAGCGCGGATCTGTGAAGAAAAAGTTAAAAGCAAGCACACTAATTAGTGAAATAATTGCGCCGCACAACCGATTCCCGGTCCATACAGCTACAAGCAAGACGCCCAAAAGATAAACAGTTATTATATTTTCCTCACGTATGCCTGCATGAAAAAAAACAAAACCTAGTAATGTTGCAATCGCAAATATGAGCATACTTTTCAGAAAGTCCAAAAAGGACATTCTCCAAAAGCTGCTCTCCGGCAGCCTCCAGTTCTTTTTCTGAGGCTTATACTCCGGTTGATTGTCGGGAATGATATAAACATCCAATTTGGGCGCCAAAACAGTAAGCTTATCAATAAGGCTGCTGTTATGAGATAAAAAATCGTGCCTGTGATTTGTGCGCCCAAGAACAATTTTAGTTACCCCGCTGACCTTTGAATACTCTGCAATCTGTACCGGAATGTCATCGCCGTAAACTGTGGCAATCTGTGCTCCCAAATCCTCGGCGAGCTTTAGGTTTTGCCTCAGCCTGCGGCAGCTTTCCTCGCTCATTTCGGAAAACTGAGAGGTTTCCACAAAAAGAGCGGTAAATCTGCTGCCTAGAGCTTCGTTCATCCTTGCCGCTGTTCTTATTACCTTTGCATTTGACGGAGAAGCGGAAAGACAGATTAGAATATGCTCTCCTGCATTTGCACATCCCGGTGTTTTTTGCGCAGTTCGGTTTAAGCGGTCTGCTGTACGCCGAAGCGCAATTTCCCGTAAGGCAGCAAGATTTTTACGTGTAAAAAATGCTGATAACGCCCTTTGAGCCTGTTCGTCACGATAAATCTTACCCTGCTCAAGTCTTGCTATCAGGTCGTCGGGTTCTATATCAACAACCTCAACCTGTGCCGCCAAATCAAACACCCTGTCCGGCACTCGCTCCTGCACGGTAACACCGGTTATTGATGAGACCAAATCATTAAGGCTCTCAAGATGCTGAACATTAACCGTGGTACATACATTTATTCCCGCACGCAGAAGCTCCTCAACATCCTGATACCTCTTTCTGTGGCGGCAGCCATTGGCATTGGTATGTGCCAGTTCATCCACAAGAACAAGCTGAGGCTTTCGCCGAAGCACGCCATCTAAGTCAAATTCCCGCAGCTGCATACCTTTGTATGTTATGGTCTGAGGGTCAAGCTGCTCCAAACCATCAAGTAAGCGCAGTGTTTCAGGGCGGGTATGTGGCTCAATGTAGCCAACCACAACATCCGCTCCTGCGTTCTTGGCACGATGTGCTGCCTTTAGCATTGCATATGTTTTACCAACCCCTGCCGCATAGCCAAAGAATATTTTCAGCTTTCCGATTTTAGGGTTGTTTTCTAAATTATATTCTTTGATTAAATCCTCAGGACAGGGCCGTTCTTCCATTTTTCACCTCGCATATTCAATGCTATTTAGAATGTATTACAGAAGTGCTGTAGCAATCAAATCTATATAATGTCCGTTTACGGACATTATAGCACGGTCGGTGTATAAGAAGCATTGGTTTTTTCATTATGACATTAAGATTGTGTAAAGGACATCAATGCGTTGCCGAGAGCTTTAACATTGATGTCCTGCATAACGTCTTGCTCCAAATCACAAAATGCCGTCCAAAGCAAGATTCACCTTTAAAACATTTACGCGCGGCTCTCCGAATACACCGAGGAAGCGCTCTGTGGTGTACTGCGATATTATTTCTCTCACCTCATCCTCAGTGAAATCGGTGTTTTCAGCAATCCGTGGCACTTGATACTCAGCCGCAGCCGGAGAAATTTCCGGGTCAAGACCGCTGCCCGAGCAGGTCACAAGGTCAACCGGCACAGACTCAATAGCTGCATCAGGATTTGCCTTACGTATTTGCTCAACACGCATTTCAACAAGCTGTGCATATTCCTCGCTTGCGGGACTTAAATTACTGGGATACGCATACATAGAGGGACTTCCGTCTGAATCCGTAAAGGCAGACGTATCAACATACATTATACGTCCCCACATGTGCGTATCATCGTTAAACTGCTGGGCAAGAAGCTCGCAGCCGTATTTTTTGCCGTCTATTTCTATCAAGCTTCCGTTCGCCTTGTTGGGGAAAATCAGCTGAGAGAGTCCAGTTACTGCAAGCATATACAAAACACCGCAGATAACCGTCATAATCAGCAGAAATCCAATAGATTTTTTTAAAATTCCATCTTTCATAATAAGCATCCAATCCGCCGCCCTGCGTCGGCACAAGTAGTAAGCAGTTAAGCTCTTAATTCAACCAAATTGTTAGTTTAATACTAAGTATATCGGCACAGAAATAATAACAGCAAGCAGTGCTACAGCCAGAAGAGCAGCTAGCGGAACTGCAATTATGGGTGTAAAAAGCATAAAAAAGGAATGATTTTTTGCAGCACAGTGAATGGCATGCTCCCATTTTTTTCGTTCTCTTTTTTGTCTGCTTTCCGATGAGATGCATGTTGAAGTCATGCTCTCTGCCTCCTTTTATACGATGCCAATAGCTACAATGAGTAAATCGATCAGCTTTATAGCTATGAATGGCAGGATAATCCCCCCCAAGCCATATATCAGCAGATTTCTTCTCAGCAGCGCTCCTGCGGAAACCTCGCGGTATTTAACTCCCTTCAGCGCCAGCGGAATTAAGGCAACTATAATCAGGGCGTTATATATAATTGCAGAGAAAATTGCGCTTTGGGCACTGTGAAGTCCCATAATATTAAGGGCTGAAAGTCCCGGGTAAAGACCCATAAACAATGCGGGGATTATCGCAAAATACTTAGACAGGTCGTTTGCAATTGAAAACGTAGTAAGACTGCCTCGTGTCATCAAAAGCTGCTTGCCAATCCGTACAATGTCAATCAACTTAGTGGGGGATGAGTCTAAATCCACCATGTTGCCGGCTTCCTTTGCCGCTTGCGTGCCGCTGTTCATGGCAACCGCAACATCTGCTTGAGCAAGGGCGGGAGCGTCATTGGTTCCGTCTCCGGTCATGGCAACAAGGTGTCCGCTTGACTGGTAATCACGAATCATTGCAAGCTTTGCCTCGGGCGTTGCTTCAGCAAGAAAATCATCCACGCCCGCCTCTGCCGCTATGGCTGCTGCGGTAACAGGATTGTCACCTGTTATCATAATAGTTTTAATGCCCATTTTGCGAAGGTCGGCAAATTTCTCCTTTACGCCGTCCTTAATTATATCTTTTAAGTGTATTACTCCAATTACCTTGTGATTTTTGGCAACCACAAGGGGGGTTCCGCCCTGACGGGAAACATCCTCAACTATTCGCCTGCACTCATCGGAGTACGCTCCGCCGAAATTTTCAACATAAGCTTGAACCGCCTGTGCCGCACCCTTGCGTATCTCAAATCCGTCAAAATCAACTCCGCTCATGCGTGTAACAGCGGTAAACGGAACAAAGCTCATGTTCTTGCTGCCGACCTCGCGACCCCGCAGTCCGTATTTTTCCTTGGCAAGTACCACAACACTGCGTCCCTCCGGTGTTTCGTCTGCAAGGGATGAAAGCTGTGCCGCATCCGCAAGCTCCTCCGGACTGCACCCATCCACCGGAATAAATTCACATGCCTGTCTGTTGCCGAGAGTTATTGTGCCGGTCTTGTCCAGAAGAAGCACGTCAACATCTCCCGCTGCCTCTATCGCTCGTCCGCTCATGGCAAGAACATTTGCCTGATTTAATCTGCTCATGCCTGCAATGCCTATTGACGAAAGAAGGGCACCGATGGTTGTTGGCGCAAGGCACACAAGAAGCGCAACAAGCGAGGTCACGGAGGTTGGGTTTTCGATGCCTGCAAGCTTTGCTGAGAAGGCAGAATATGTATACAGGGAAACTGTTACCAGAACAAAAATTATTGACAGCGCAACAAGAAATATTTGAAGCGCAATTTCATTGGGCGTTTTTTTGCGGGATGCACCCTCTACCATGGCAATCATTTTATCAAGAAAGCTTTCACCTGTCTCTTGAGTCACTCTTACAATAAGCCGATCTGAAAGAACAGTAGTGCCGCCCGTAACAGCACTTCGGTCGCCGCCTGCTTCACGTATCACAGGAGCTGATTCACCGGTTATTGCAGACTCGTCAACAGAAGCTGCTCCTTCTATAACCTCACCGTCCGCTGCTATCTGCTCGCCTGCGTGTACAATATACATGTCTCCCCGCTTTAATGCAGCAGATGAAATGTCCGTAATCGCATCATGATTTTGGGGATTATCCAGCTTATGAGCTGTAACGTCATGACGAGATGCTCTCAGAGAATCAGCTTGCGCTTTACCCCTGCCCTCGGCAATTGCCTCCGCGAAATTTGCAAACAGAACTGTAAGCCACAGTATTAACGCTATGCCTCCGGTAAATCCGCAGGGTGTATCCTGAATGCCGATTAGACTTAATATAAAAAGCCCTGTGGTCAGTATTGCCGATATGTACACAAGCAGCATTACAGGATTTTGTGCCTGCGTTTTCGGTGCAAGCTTCACAAATGACTCCTTTGCTGCGCGCCGTACCATTTTAGGGTCGCTGAATGCGCTTTTATTTTTCTTGCTCATATAAATGGTCATTCCTTTCCTTGAAAGCACAAAACAGTCAAAAATAAAATGCCTATTTCATGCATCATTTGCGGTTTTGCATAGTGGGAGCAAATGTAATGTTTGAATTTAGTTTGAAACTTAAACTATATTTGTTCCCACTATGCACCGAGCATCTGAAAGTGTTCAGCTATAGGTCCCAGAGAAAGGGCAGGGAAGAAGGACAGTGCGCCTATTAGCAAAACAACAAAAATCAGTAAAAATACAAACATTGCATTGGAGGTGGAAAGAGTTCCGGCTCCTGCGACAAGCTTCTTTTTTTCTACTAGGCTGCCTGCTATAGCAAGTGTTGCCATCATTGGCACAAAGCGAGCAAAGAGCATTACTATTCCAAGACTCAGATTTAAGAATACGGTGTTTGCATTAAATCCGGCAAAGGCAGAGCCGTTGTTACCGCCTGCGGAGGAAAAGGCATAGAGCATTTCCGAAAATCCGTGAGCTCCGCTGTTTGTCAAGCTGTCCGCAACAGACGGAACCATTGCTGCTATACCGCTCCCCGCTAAAATCGCAATAGGTGTTGCAAGGCAAACGAGAACAGCCATTTTCATTTCATAGGGCTCAATTTTTTTACCAAGGTATTCCGGTGTTCTGCCAACCATAAGTCCTGCAATGAACACTGTGAAGATCACAAATCCCAGCATGCCGTAGAGTCCACAGCCTACACCACCGAAAATCACTTCGCCAAGCTGCATAAGAAGCATTGCAATCATACCGCCTAGGGGCGTGTAACTGTCATGCATTGAGTTCACAGAGCCGTTAGAAGCCGCCGTTGTGAACGCCGCCCACGTTGAGGAGGACGCAATTCCAAACCGCGTTTCCTTGCCCTCCATATTTCCTCCGGACTGATTTACCGCCTCAATATTAACAGCGCCGTCTTGCGCAAGCTGCGGTGTGGCTGTCTGCTCACTTATACCGATAACCGCAAGAGAAATTGCCAAAACGAGGAACATTGCAATAAAAATCGCCCGACCCTGTTTTTTGTCCTTTATGCTGCGTCCAAAGGAAAAGCACAGCGCAGCGGGTATCAGAAGTATTGATAGCATTTCAAGCAGGTTTGAAAATGGCGTTGGATTTTCCAGTGGACTTGCGGAATTTGTTCCATTATATCCGCCTCCGTTTGTTCCAAGCTGCTTTGGCGCCACCTGACTTGCCTGCGGACCCATGGGTACTATCTGCTGCGTTACGATCGTTCCGTCTTCTAATTCTATGGGCTCCACAAGCTCAACTGTTTCATAGGGCTTCAAATTCTGCACAACGCCCTGAGAAACAAGCGCCAGTGAAACTATCAGAGACAGCGGAAGCATTATGTACAAAATACCGCGTGTCACATCTGTCCAGAAGGAACCGACGCCCTTTTCCTTAACCTTGAAAAAGCCCCGTATCAGCGCAAACAGCACCGCTATGCCAACAGCTGCCGACAAAAAATTCTGCACCGTCAAGCCGATTGCCTGAGAAAAATAGCTTAATGAAGCCTCGCCTGAATACGCCTGCCAGTTCGTGTTAGTTACGAAGCTGACCGCCGTGTTAAAAGCCAAATGCCAGCTCATGCCCGGAATACCTTGAGGATTAAGGGGCAAATAGCCCTGTAGCATTAGAAGTGCCATAAGGACTGCAAGGCTTATGGCACTTAGTATAAGCGCACATTTGGCATACTTTTTCCAGCCCATATTCTCGTTTTTATCTACTCCGAGAACCTTATAAATGCCGTTTTCGCAAGGGACTAAAATGCGGGATAAAAACACCTTTTCACCATTCATTACCTTGCTGATGTATTTACCAAGGGGTATCGCCAGAACTATCAGCAGCAATAAATAAAGCAAATATTGCAAAACAGAATTCATTGTTTGTCTCCTCTCATCAATACATAACCAAGATAAAACAGAATGAGAACAGCTATTATTCCCACTGACGGAACAACAAAGTGCATGGTTCGCTCCTCCTTATTTTTGTGTCACAAGTGTACCTCAAAAGAAATAAGAGCGGCATTAGAGATACTGCCGCCCCTATTAAGAGCAGATAAAGATTTTGATTCCAAGTAAGTATGCTTACCATTTTACTCAGCCTGTTTAATGCCTAGAACATAATTTGTATATGAATCAAAAATTTGCCAATAATACTTACTCAAGGAGAAAGCTCTGTATAAATCAACACATTTATGCTTTCCTCAAAAATCTATATATGAAAAGAAGGTCATTAATATGAAGATGTTTGTAAATGAAGATTGTATAGGCTGCGGTCTATGTGAAAGTATCTGCCCCGAGGTTTTCAGCCTTAACGATGACGGCGTGGCTCAGGCTATAAACACAGATATCCCCGAGGATGACACAGACAGTGCCTTGGAAGCAATGGAAGGCTGTCCTGTCGAGGCAATCAGACAGGCGTAATGCTTTAAAATCTCTAAAAAAACACAGAGTAAGAATTTAAACGAACAAAGCCGCGGTGTGATTTTTTATCACGCCGCGGCTTCTTTTTCCTAAGCTTTTCAACACAAGCAGGGCAAAGCATATGGCATGCTTTGCTCCTCTAATATTTAGTTGTACATACCATTCTGGGACATATAGCTGTAAATCTGTTCGCCGTGCTCCTGCTCTTCCTTTTGGATGTGATTGAGCACATTTCTTATATTGGTGTCTGCAAATTCAAAGACACAGGTATTGTACTCAGCAGAAACGTGCTTTTCGGTAGAAAGCGCATCCGCGCATAAATATGCGTCCTTCTGCTTGTCTGCCGGAGGGCAGGTACTCATGCTGAAAACGGGGGGCTGTTGCTGCTGTGCAGCACCTCCAACCTGGGGGATTATACCCGAAGAGATTTGATCCAGTGTTTGAAGATGCTGAGTTTCTGTCTGTCCGATTTGAGTAAATAGATCTTTAAGCTGCGCGTCACATGCGTCTGCTGCATATTTGCCGTATTTTTCAACGCAGAGCTGTTCCTGAGAACGAAGGTCCTTCAGAAGAGAAGTTTCCTTAGGGGTAAGTGCCATAATAAATCACCTCGCCCTTAGTATTAAGCAATGTATGATGATTTATTCATGATATTTCCAAATATAAAGTAAGCTCTTATTAATTTAAAATATAACCTTGCCCAGAACCCGAAACTCGTCCCACTGATTAATCTTTATCGGCTGATACTGCGGATTGAGTGATATAAGCTCTAATCCGTCTGAGTATGAAAGCTCCTTGCAGTACGCATCTCCGTTTAGCAAAAATACACCTATTTCACCGTCAGACAGGGTTTGCTGCTGCTTGATGTAAACAATTTGTCCGTCAGAAAATCGTGGGATCATGCTGTTTCCCCTTATGCGCACGGCAAAGGAAGCAGACAGCGGCACTGATTGGTCAGCCTCTATAAGCTCAAAGCTGTCAGAGTCTAGGAATTGACCGGTTCCGGCAGACACGGGAAGGTCGTAAAGGGGAATAGAACGGGTAATGCGCACAGCGCGCTCATGCCTTACAGCAGAAAACTCTTCGTCCGCCTCCAGAAGCCTGGCATACTCCTGCAAGCGCTTTTTTCCCAAGGAATTTAGCTTCTCCGAGTACTCCGATTGACCGTCAAATACAGAAAGAACATCTCTTACATTATAAAGACGGCACAAAAGCAAAAATTGCTCTATAGTGGGCTGAGAAGCCCCGCACTCCCATCGGGAAACCGCCTTTTGCGTAACGCTTGAACCGTTTTCCGCAAGGAACTGAGCGGTTTGGATTTGAGACAATCCGTTTTCTTTTCTTAGTCTTCGAAGCGTTTCGTGTATCATATCTGCCACCTCAAGTTAAGTATAGCATTTTTATACCCGATATACAAGTATTGTTTTAACAAAAACTCTTTATAAGAGTAAATTCATCTTGAATTCTCTGTTATAGAGTATTATAATCTATGTATACTCGGAGGTGACAGCAATATGGAGCGTACCATACTTCACATTGATATAAACGGCTGCTTTGCCGGAATTGAGTGTCTGCACAGACCGGAAATACGTGATAAGCCGGTCGCTGTGGGCGGAGACGTGCAGGCACGTCACGGAATCATCCTTGCAAAAAATCAGCATGCTAAGGGCTTTGGCATAAAAACAGGTGAGGCGCTGTGGCAGGCAAAGCAGAAATGTCCGGAGCTTATAATAGTACCGCCGCATTACGATTTATACCTTCGCTTTTCAAGACTTGCCCGTGCCATATACGGAGACTACTCCAATCAAATTGAGCCCTTTGGAATAGATGAAGCATGGGTGGATGTGACCGGCAGTTCGAAGCTCAAGGGAACTGGTGAGGCTTTGGCAAATGAAATACGTGAAAGAGTAAAATTTGAGCTGGGCATAACCGTCAGCGTAGGCGTATCCTACAACAAAATCTTTGCAAAGCTGGGAAGCGACTACAAAAAGCCCGATGCAGTAACCGTATTCACCCGGGACAATTTCAAAGAATTGGTATGGCCCTTGCCCGCGGAGGACATGTTATATGTTGGCAGATCCACCGGAAAAAAGCTTCGCAGCTACGGAATAAATACAATAGGTGACATAGCAAGAACGTCTCCCCAGACCCTGCAAGGCTGGTTTGGGAAATGCGGTTTTATTTTACACGCCTTTGCCAACGGACAGGACACATCTTCCGTGGCTCTTGCAGGTGACGAATCTATAATTAAAAGCATAGGCAACTCCACCACGGCGCCCCGTGATTTGGAAAACGAGGAGGATGCAAAAATTATCCTCTACATGCTTTGCGAAAGCGTTGCCGAACGTATGCGCGAGGAGGGATTTATGGCGAGAACACTGCAAGTTTCCCTTCGCGACAAGGACTTGTTTTCTTTTGAACGGCAAATGAAGCTGCCTTCTCCCACATGCCTTGCGGCAGAGTTGCATTCCGCTGCTATGCTGCTTTTGCGGACAAATTATCAGTGGCAAAAGCCGCTGCGCTCTATAGGTGTCCGTGCCGCTGACTTCATCGATGCCTCCTCGGCTGTGCAGCTTTCAATATTTGAGGATTCAGATAAACGTGAGCGTACAGAACGGCTTGAGCGCACGGTGGACGATATACGGCGGCGTTTCGGACATTATGCCATAGGACGTGCTGTAACGTCAGCGGATAATACTCTGACAAATATAAATCCCAAGGATGATCACATCATCCATCCGGTGGGCTATTTCAAAGCAGTATGAGGTGAATTGCAGTGGAAGAAAACCCGAAAGTATATGTAGGCGTAACCGCTCGATTTGAGCCGGACGGCAGGCTGCTGCCCATGTCGGTCACTTGGGAGGACGGACGGGAATATGAAATAGACCGCATACAAAGCATATGCCATGCCGCAAGTCTTAAAGCGGGCGGCGCAGGCATACGGTACACGGTCAAAATAGGCAGAACCGAAACCTACTTGTTTTTAGAAGAAAACAAATGGTTTGTAGAACGACGATAGGTCAGTCTATATGCTTTCAAGCCACAAATCCGTAGCTGCCCGTAAATGTGGTTAACCTTTTGTTTAGACTAAAGGCATACCATATAATTTTCCTCTGCCTTACTCCAGTCGGCAACATGAAACCATGCATCAACATAGTCTGCTCTTTTATTGAAATGCTTAAGATAATAGGCATGCTCCCAGAGGTCTATGGTTATTATCGGAGTAAGTCCCGCAGTCAGCGGGGTTTCTTGATTTGCGGTGGTTATTATTTTCAGCTTGCCTCTTTTGTCCGCCGCAAGCCACGTATATCCCGAACCAAACACAGATAGTGCTGATTCCTTAAACCTTTCCCTAAAGCCGTCAAAACTTCCGAAAGCTATGTCAATTTCCCGACCTAGCTGTCCTGCTGGAAGTTTCTGTGACCTTGGGGACATTCCCTCAAAGAAAAATCGGTGGTTAAACACTCCACCAGCGTTTCTGGAAACGGGAATTCTCACAGTCTTGGGAAGCTGTCCCGCCATGCATATAAGCTGTTCCAAACTAAGCTTTTGCAGCCGCGGTGAGTCTTTTAGCGCTTTGTTCAAATTATCAACATATGTCTGCAAATGCCTGTCGTGATGCAGGTGCATGGTTTCTGTGTCTATATAAGGCTCAAGTGCATCATAGGCATAGGGCAGAGGATAGTTTTCAAATTTATAATGTTCTGTCAATTTTAATACCTCCTATAAAATTGGGAATGTCATCGGAAGAAATGCTTTTTGCTCGTAAACAACTGCACACTAAATGGACGAGTCAACAGAAAATTGATATTTCAGAAGCTACCGATACTGATTGCTATACGAGATACCAAGACGGCTCATCATTTTTTATAGTGCATTATAAAAACAATAAAGCTGTTGAAATTGCTGTTGACTATGAACTGCGAGCCAAGATGATTATAGATATTTATGGTATTGATGTGTTTAAAACGACCGCTGAGGAATTAGTATTGAATCTGAAAAACCACAGCGTTTGCAGCTATGACGCAGAGGACAAGCAGCTCAGTATAAATTATGAATTTGATGATATAGATGTTCGCCTTTGGCGTGAAGAACCCTTTCACCCCAAGCTTTTCTCTGATGAGGCATATATGGAGGAAATGAAGCCGGTGATTGATGAAATGCAACAATATCTTTATTTTCAACTTGTCGCTGTTAAAAGCTTGTAAAATAGCACCTACCAATATCCTGTTACATACAGTAATGATAGAAGCCTGAAAGGAGACCGATATGAACAGGAACAGCAAAAATGATGGGAACTGTAAAACCGGCGGCAATAACTGCCCTAACAAAGTATATGCAAAATCCGGTGCCGAAAATGAAGAAATCAGAGATTTTGGCGGACATCCGTATGCTGTAAACATCTCACAGGCAACAAGGCTTAATAACGCATTCCGCCGTGCACTGTGGACGGGAGGTCTTTTACAGCTTACACTCATGAGTATACCGGCTGGCGGAGAAATAGGTCTTGAAAACCACGCGCACACTGACCAGTTTTTACGTATAGAGCAGGGGAGCGGACGAATCAAAATGGGCTCACGTAAGGATGCCATGAGCTACGAAAAGGTCGTAGGTCCCGGTTCAGGCATATTTGTTCCTGCCGGCACATGGCATAACCTTACTAACGTCGGCAGAGGTCCTTTGAAGCTCTATTCAATTTATGCACCTCCGCAGCATCCAAAGGGAACTCTTGAGCAAACTAAGAACAGTTCAAATCACCATTAAGCATTTGTCATTAAGCACTTAGACCGGCAGCTATTTGCCGGTCTATTGTGTTATGCCATGAAAGCGATGTTATAATACATATTTTTAAATCTATATAGCTGTTTTTCCAACAAAAGAATACGCGCAAATTGGAAACCAGCATTGATATCCTTTGCTTACACTTATTTATTACAGAAACCGCGGTAAGCAACAAGTCCTTATAGTCACATCTTTAGAATTAAAAATTTAATGAAAATTTTGTCTAAAAAAGCAATATATTTCCACATTACTTCTTGAGCTAACCAAATTCATATGATAGACTTAGTAACAAGAGACTTGCTTGGTCAAGCTTCTCACAAAAACGTATTTTGCCGTCTTATTTTGAATGGTGGGATTAAATGGATTACCGTAGAAAAATACTGATAGTGGATGACAGTGCAGTCAACAGAATGATATTATCAAAAATTCTGTCATCTGAATTTGACATCTTAGAAGCAGAAAACGGCCGTGCCGCACTTGATATGCTGTCAGATTGCTGTGACAGCATTTCGCTTATCCTGCTTGACATAGTTATGCCTGTTATGGATGGCTATAGCTTTATCGAAATATTCAAAAATTCAGAAGATATGCCTAACATTCCGATAATCATTGAAACAAAAAGCTCCGGCGATCAGGACGAGGTAAAGGCCCTTTCTGCGGGAGCAGCTGATTTTATAACCAAGCCCTACAAGCCTGAAATAATTAAGCGACGTGTAAGAAACATCATTAATCTGAAAGAAAAATCTGCATTTATAAATAAAATTGAAAAGGACATTCTCACCTCACTTTATACCAAGGAGGCGTTCTATACCCGTGCTGCGTCAGCCATGAAACAAAATCCAGAAAAAAGCTATTACATAGTTTGCATGGATATCGAGAACTTTCATATTATCAACGATGTGTACGGCGAGTCGGAAGGAGACTCGCTTCTGCGAAGTATGGCAGAAGCCTTCAATACTTTTGCCGCAAGGAATTACGGAATTGCCGGTCGTCTTGGTGGAGATATTTTTGTGTCTCTGCTCCCCGTAGAGGGGAACTGCGGTGAAGAAATAATGGAAAATCTCAAAACGGGAATCATTGATGAGAGACTGCCTAAAAATGTTGTGGTAAAATACGGAATTTACCGTGCATGGGACAGAACGCTTACTGTGAGGGCAATGTGTGACAAGGCTCAGCTCTCAGTACAGTCAATTAAAGGAAAATACGGTGTAAACTGCGCTTTCTACGACGAGGCAATGGGCAGACAAACTCAAAATGAACTTGAAATAACAAATGAGATGAAGCAGGCTCTTAAAGACGGGCAGTTCAAGGTCTATTTTCAACCAAAATTTGATATCTCGACAGAAGAAATAACCGGTGCCGAAGCCCTTGTACGTTGGGCACATCCGCAGAAGGGTATTATTTCTCCGGCATATTTTATTCCTCTGTTTGAAAAAAACGGATTTATTACCGAGCTTGACTTTTATGTATGGGAACAAACCTGTTGTATAATAAAAAAGTGGAAGGACGAAGGCAAAAAACTCTTTCCCGTTTCCGTGAACGTTTCCCGCGTGGATATCTACAATGAAGATTTACCTGAGCTGCTTTTAGGTCTTGTTAAAAAATATGATTTGCAACCGAATCTGCTGCATCTAGAAATAACCGAAACAGCCTATATTTCCAATCAAAGTCAGCTTGTATCTATGATTCCTCGCTTAAGAGAAAGCGGATTCATTATTGAAATGGATGATTTCGGTTCCGGGTTTTCATCTCTATCAATGTTATGTGACATAAAAGTGGATGTAATAAAGCTGGATATAAACTTTCTTAAAAACCGCGGTAAAAGCCTGCGGACAGCAAGTGTTGTTAAGCACATTATAATGCTGTGCAATGATTTAAATGTTCCAACCGTTGCCGAAGGAATTGAAACAAAGGAAGACCTTGTTTTTTTGAGAGAGCTTTCCTGCAAACTTGGGCAAGGCTACTATTTTTCCAAGCCATTGCCTGCGTTAAGCTTCGCAAAGCTTATTGAAACACGAAAAATACAAGATATGTTTTGACCTAATAATGTGTAGCAGTCGCATTTTGAACTTCTATAAAGGAGCATACACATATGACCGATTTGATGAAAAAGCTTTCCGCCTACGGCGTTGATATTCCATCGGTTATGGAAAGATTTGTAGATGATGAAGCGCTTTATGAAAAGTGCCTTTATATATTCTTTGACGATAAGGCCTTTTCAGAGCTTAATGATGCCATTAAAAGCAACAGCTATCAGGAGGCCTTTGACAGCGCTCATACGCTTAAAGGGGTTTCTGCCAATCTTGGGCTAACTCCGCTTTACGATGCTATATGCCATTTGGTCGAGTCTCTTCGCCGCAGTGAATACGAAAGCGCTCAGCAGCAGTACAGCAGCATTTATGCCGAGCTTGAAAAACTTATTAAAGCCGTTAGTTAGTATTTCTTATGCTTATAATTTAAAACGGCAGACTGTTCATGAGCGGTCTGCCGTTTTGTCGATTGGACAATCTTTTTTTGTTACTTCTGATAATCTATTAATATTTTTGTAACATTTACTTTACACGGGAAAATGATTATGGTATCATACCCAATAAGTGTATTCTGATACTTATTCACTTATGTATCACGCCGATGTGCGTTAAGATACAAAAATACTTTGGAGGTAGAATAATGAAAACCAAGAAAATTCTTGCGTTGCTTCTCAGCGTCATTATGATTGTTGGCGTAATGGCAGCTTGTGCACCCAAGACTCCCGAAGAGTCTGCAAAGCCCGAAGCAACAAAAACACCCGCGGCATCCGGCGAAGCCTTTGATTTGGCTGTGTGCCTTGCTTCCGAGCCTGAAACAATTGACCCCGCCCTCAACCGTGCTGTTGATGGTGCTATCATGGTTCAGCACTTCTTTGAAGGTCTGACAAAATGGGTTGACGACGGCAAGGGCAATGCAGTTCTTGAGGCCGGCCAGGCAGAAGTAGCAGATAAGACCGTCAACGAAGACGGTACTGTTACATACACTTTCAAAATGCGCGAAGAAGCAAAGTGGAGCGATGGCAAGCCTGTAACCGCCAACGATTTTGTTTATAGCTGGCAGCGTCTTGCAAATCC
>CAZAIU010000038.1:0-19868 GCA_964485265.1 uncultured Oscillospiraceae bacterium
TTAAGGGTGTCCTTAAGCTTTTCGTTAAGAACGTTGGCGACTACACCGGAAAAGCCGTAGTAGGTGCCGGAGGTACCACCTGTAGCCATAGACAAAGCGGCTGCTCCTGCCGCACCGCCGTCAGCAGGTTTTTCGCCTGATGTGCAGCCGGCAAACAATGCGCACAGCATCAAAGCTGCAAGTAGTACTGACAAAATTTTCTTCATACTCTATTCTCCTCATAAGTAATTATAATGCATGGACATAGAATCCCTGCATATATCATAGCCGCAAAGCGGCGGTATGACATATTGTTAAATTAGTATAATGCCCAAAAAGCATTACACATGGACGCAATCCATCGTCAAAATATATTTTAAAATCGCAACGCGAATATTATATCCTACAATTATTCATTTTTCAAGGTTTTTATACATTATCCATAAAAAATAATTGCAAGCAAAACGAGGCTAATATTCATTTCTGCCATGTTTTTACTGGTTTTATAGGGAATAATTTTGTGAAAAACGCAGAAAAAAGAATTGAATATTTTCGCATATTGCATTTGTTAACTTGTCAGCATTATCCCGTGATGACAATTCTGAAATTTTTGAATCGAACTCTTGCATTACTGCTTAAAGGCACTAAAACTATTATTTTCTTTTTTGTAACAATATCTCTTTACAATTCAAATAAATTTAAGCTGAAGTAGACTTCAAGGGCAAAGCAAAAAATATTTCATTAAGCTCATAGACAAGCTTGATTTACAATTGTATAATCTATCCAGTGGAAGGCAGTAAGCAAAAGGTTTTGTCAACATCTTCCGCAAATTAAAACAGGAGGTCAAAATATGAAGCACGCAAAATTTTTGGCAATTCTGCTTGTCGTAGCAATGGTGTTTTCAGTTTCAGCTATGGCTATTGATGCACCAAAGACAGGCGATGATTTTAGCGGAAAGGTAGTCATCATTCACACTAACGATACTCACGGCGGCGATCTTGCCGTTTCGGGTAAATCAATCGGCACAGCGGGCATTGCTCAGCTTCGCCGTGATTACGAATCCGCCGGAGCTGAGGTTATCCTTGTCTCCGCAGGAGATGCAATTCAAGGCGATCCACTTGTCAACCTCAGCAAGGGAGAAGCAGCCATTAGCTTCATGTCACTGGCAGGCTACGACTTTATGGTTCCCGGCAACCACGAATTTGACTGGGGTACAAGCAACCTTCTTTCCCTTGAGAAGCTGGCAAAGTTTAAAATTATCAGTGCAAATATTTACGATTCCGCAAAAAATGAACCTCTATTTGACACCTGCATGACCTTTGACACAAAGCTCGGCAAAATAGGTATGTTCGGCTTAACCACTCCCGAAGCCGCCACTAAGGCTCACCCCGACAAGGTTAAGGGCACCTCGTTCCACGCAGGCGACGAGCTTTATGCAGATGCCCAAGCTCAGGTTGACGCCCTCAAAAAGGATGGCTGCAAGTACATTATCTGCGTTTCCCACCTGGGTATTGACGAGGGCAGCGCTCCCAACCGCAGCATCGATATTGCTCAAAAGGTTAACGGCATTGACGTTATCATAGACGGTCACAGTCACAGTGTTCTTGACGGTTCAGACGCAGCCAACAAATACGGCAGCACGCTGATTGTATCAGCCGGTGAAAAGGCGGCATATGCCGGAGTCGTCATACTTGACAAAAACGATTACAAGGCAGGTCTTATCTCCGCTGCAAGCTACTCCAAGACTGATGCCGCAGTTGCCGCAGAGATCAAAACCGTAAACGACAGCGTAGAATCTCAGCTTGCAAAGGTCTTTGCAAAAACCGAGGTGCTTCTGGACGGTAACCGCGACCCCGGCGTTCGTACTAAGGAAACAAATCTCGGTGACTTTGCCGCCGATGCTATACTTTGGGGAGCTAATTTTGCTCTGGGTGAGGGCAAGGTAGATGCCGCTATCACCAACGGCGGCGGCATTCGTGCTTCCATAGCAAAGGGCGACGTTACCATGAAGGACATGGCAACCGTATTCCCATACAGCAACACTATTGCAACAGTCTCTGTTACCGGAGCTCAGCTTTTGGAGCTTCTTGAAGCTGCGGTTTATGCTGTTCCTCAAGCCTCCGGCTCCTTCCCTCAGGTTTCCGGTATTGAATTTGTTATTAAAACCGCAGTTCCTTATGTAAATGGCGCAAAGTACGGTGACTCCACCTACTACGCTCCGGCAAATCCGGGCAGCCGCGTTCTTGAGGTTAAGGTGGGCGGCAAGCCCCTTGACCTTGCAAAGACATATACCATAGCCACCAACGATTTCACAGCCTCCGGCGGAGACACCTACCACGTTTTTAAATCCTGCAAGGTATACAACACCGGCGTTGCCCTTGAGGATGCACTTGTCGCCTACACAAGCGAGGTACTAAAGGGTGTTATCACCGAAGCAAAATACGGCAAGAGTGCCGGACGCATAGTGCTTTTTAATCGTCCCTTGGACGTAGCCAGTGACGCATGGTATTATCCTCAGGTTATGAAGGCCATCGAAAACGGTCTTATGTCCGGTGTTGGCGGCGGAAATTTTGCTCCCGACGGTAATGTATCCCGCGCTATGGTAGTTACAATGCTGCACCGCTTGGCAGGTACTCCAAAGCCAACAACGAACGCAGGCTTTGCCGATGTTTCGGCAGACTCATGGTATGCAGACGCTGTAAACTGGGCAGCAGAAAACAAAATTGTCGATGGTGTGGGTCCCGCAGCAAGCAGCGTAAAGGGACAGACGGATAAAAAGGCATTTGCGCCCAATGCAAATGTTACCCGTGAGCAGCTCACAACCATGGTTTATCGTTACGAGCAGTTTAAGGGCGGCGGCTTCAAGGGCGAATGGGCCTTCCAGCTGGACTACCCTGATAAGCAGGACATTTCTCAATGGGCTTTTGAGAGTGTGTGCTGGATGAGCATGAAGCATATTGTTCAAGGAAAGCAGTATGTTGAGGGTTTTTCTACAATGGCTTTCGTGCCTGCCGGAACAGCTACCCGCGCCGAGCTTGCAACAGTATTATGGAATTACATGGCCATTTCTGACTTATTAGCCGTCGGTGCATAAGCAAGGCTTAAAATAACGCTCAAGTAATTTATAGGGCGCTTAATAATCGAAACAGCGGGTGAGACTTTCGTCTCACCCGCTGCTTCGGCTAGATAACTTACAGGGTTATTTCCCCAGCATAATTTGTGGAAAAAATTGTCCTTATTTCTTCAATATTAGATGTTTGTCCCAGCGCCCACATAAGCTTTGTAACCGCAGCCTCGGTGGTCATATCAAGACTTTGGATTGCACCGGTTGCAAGCACCTTCCTGCCCACCTCGTAAAGAGAAAAATCACTTTTTTCATATAGGCACTGGCTGCAAACAACAACAGGCACGCCGCTGTCCATAAGCTTTTTAATTTTTCCGGAGAGATCACGGCGCAAAAAGTGCATTCCTCCCGCGCCGAAGGTCTCCAGCACCACTCCCTTGTAGTGCAAATCCAACAGGCTGTCAAAAATTTTTGGATTGGTTCCCGGAATCAGCTTAAGCAAAAACACATCGTTGCAAAGGCTGTCCTTTAAATCACAGGGTCCTTCCACTGCTTTAATTCTGGTACTCAACAGCCTTACACCGTCTGCAAAAAATTCGCCCACATCGGGAGAATTTACGCTTTCAAAGGCATCAAAGCCCATAGTCCGCACCTTAACAGCCCTACACCCACTCATAAGCTTGTGGTTAAAGGCAATGCTTACCCCGATAACCTCATGATCAATCGCAGCAAGCGCAGTTGCAAGGTTGCTCCTTGCATCCGAAAGGGGCAGTCCGATGGGAATTTGAGAGCCTGTCAAAACAATTGGCTTGCACGGATTTTGCAGCATAAAGGTAAGCATTGACGCTGTATATGCCATAGTATCAGTGCCGTGAGTGATAACAATGCCGTCATACTCCGGCAAGGCTTCATAGACGCTTCTTGCAATGAGCTGCCATTCCTCCGATTGTATGTTGGAGCTGTCCAAATTCAAAATTACGCGATATGTTATATGATAGTATTTTTTAAATTCCTTAAGAGTTCCCATTAGCTCCAACGGAGCCTCCTGCGGAACCATCCCATCGCTGCCGCTTCGTGAGGCAATGGTGCCGCCGGTTGCAAGAAGCAATACCTTTTTCATGGACATTTCTCCTGTGAGGTTTTTATTAAGAGTATAAGCGTGTCGATGATTCCTTGCCCTTTATTCGTCATCCTCTTTTGTCCCATTCTGGAAGGCTTATGATTTCCTGTGTCTTGCAAAAAAAGCCTCAATCTTTTCCGTAACGTATTTTGCTTGCTCGTCATAGGGTACTTCGGGATTATAAGAAATCGGTGATCCTATGTATATTTTGTGCTTGTTCCAATCCACATATCCGGGATAAAAGTCAACAATTTCTTTCGTCCGGGCATAGGTTAATCTTCCAACAGAAACGAACCCATCATTTATACTATCTGCATATTCACAATAGCCCGTGGGATGTTCCGGAAACAGCAGCAGATGCTTGCCGTCACGAAGATACTTAATGCTTTTCTTAAGGGTAGACATGACAGCAGTATCGTGATAAACGGGTATACAGTCGCTTCCGCGCAGTATCGGCGGTATTAGAAGCGCATAAAAATATGCTATGGTGTGTCCTAAAATCGGTGAATACCACCTTTCATTGTTCCACCAATAATCGTTGCGCACATATTCCGGCATCTCCCGAGCTGACAATACAGGAGCGTTTATCCAAGGACGAATATCCGCAGACATTTCAAAATGTCCGCACATTGCAATCGGACCGTAGGCCCTGTCATGGTTGCACACAAAAACAGAAGGTCTGCCCGCAAAGGGTGTTTCCCATACTGTTTCCATTTTCGGAGTGACCCAGCAGACGATTTTCCTAATTACTCTAAAAAAAGGCTTTTGCCTATGCTCGTCCTTCTTTACGTCATCAATGGAATCCATAGCTTTTTTAAACTGCACAGAGAACAAAATCGCAGTAAACACTACCGATATAAAGTCAGCAATTGGTTCTGCAGCAAAAACGGCGGTGGTGTTTTCCTGGAAAACACCTAATGCAGGCATTATATATATAAGAGGAATCAGAAGAATAATTTTTCTTAAAATCGCAACGGTAAGTGATGACTTTGCATTTCCCAATGAGACAAATGCCTGCTGGCATGCAAGCTGAATTCCAAAAATTCCAGTCATCAGCATATATATCCTCAGTGCGGGTATGGTAAACGCAACAAGCTGTGCATCATCATTGAAGATTTTGATAAACAGCGCAGGAAATGCTTCGATGGCAACCCACATAGTTATGGAGTATATAAGGCAGGAGGCGAGCAGAAACTTGAAAGCACTTCTGACCCTGTCCGCATTTTTAGCACCGAAGTTATAGCTCATTATTGGCTGTGCGCCCTGAGACAGTCCCATAAGCGGTAGCATGGAAAACTGCATGCAGCTTGTAAGTATGGTCATGGCTCCCACTGCAAGGTCACCGCCGTATTTGAGCAGCGAACGGTTGAAGCAAACGGCAATAAGGCTTTCAGTGGACTGCATGATAAACGGAGCAAGCCCCAATGCTATGCATGGAAGAAATATTTTAGGTGAGAGTTTAAGATGCTTTGTCTTAATGCGAATGCTGGTTTTCTTTCCTGTCAAGAAAATCAATATCCATACCATTGAAATGCACTGACTGATGATTGTTGCAAGTGCAGCGCCCTTTACGCCCATGTTAAATGTGAAAATAAAAATAGGGTCTAAAATTATGTTTGCAACAGCGCCAATGAGCACTGTGAGCATACTTGTTTTTGCAAAGCCCTGTGCGCTTATAAATGCGTTAAGTCCCAAAGTAAGCTGAACAAAAATTGTGCCCATGCTGTAAATGAGCATATAATCCGTGGCATATCCAACCGTTTCGGTGCTCGCGCCAAAAATCAAAAGCAGCTTCTCAGAGAAAACGAGAAAAACAGCCGTTAAAACCACCGAAATAATAACTAAAAGGGACAGGCTGTTGCCCAAGGTGTTTTCCGCAGTTTCCTTGTCTCCCTTACCTAAAAAAATAGAGGCGCGCGGTGCGCTGCCCATGCTGATTAAAGCTGCGAAAGCGGAGATTATCATTATAAGCGGCAAACAAACGCCCACACCTGTCAGCGCAATCTTTCCCACATCAGGAATATGACCGATGTACATACGGTCAACAAGATTATAAAGAAGGTTTATTATCTGCGCCGCTATTGCAGGAGCGGCCAGTTTAAATAAAAGCTTTCCCACACTCCCCTGCCCCAGTGCCTCAGTCTGATTAGAAATTGATCTTTCCATATTTTATCTACTCCTTGGATGCTTGACAGTCCGCCCGATACGGCTTATAATAGTTTACACGTAAACCAAATGTTTGTCAACAGCACGAGGTGAAAAGAAAAAATGGAAAAAATATTTGATACAGGTAAATTTCTAAGAATACAGCGCTATTCGAATGAGATGTTTTCTAAAAAAATAGAAAGTGCAGCAGACGAGTGCAGTCTTTCAAAGCCCGAGGCGGACATGCTCTTATTTTTTGCCAACAACCCAAGCTTTCATTCGGCAGCCGATGCCGCAAAATATCGAGGCGTATCTAAGGCATATGTGTCAAAGGCACTTACTCAGCTTTTGGATAAGGGCTATATCAGCACTGAGGTAGATGCAAACGATAGGAGATGTCAGAAAATAGCGGTCACCGAGAAAGCCGCCAAGGCGGTAACCGTTTTGCGCTCTGCACAGGAGGGCTTTGCACGTATGCTTACAGTAAACATGAGCGAAAGCGAACGGGATGAAATGCTGCGCCTAATGGAAAAAATGATGGACGGCATTGAGAAAACCTATGTTGCAACAAAAGAAGCAAACGACCATCCTTTGTAGATATTGACCATTTCCTTGCTGCATTTTTAAAGGTATTTTAAAAATTGCTACAATCTATTGCGCTTTCCCAAAAAATATTATACAATATCAATTGACAATAAATGGTGAAAAGAGTTTTGCCTCTCCGGAACAGAATCTTGTCTGTTGGAGAAACGGCAGTCGAGAGAGAAGATGGCGCGAGGGAGTTTTCCCGGTGCCAAATAATCAATTCCATATTATGGAATTAAATTTTTGGGAGGATTTATTTATGGATTTGAAAGGTCAAAAAATGCTCAAGGTTTGCAGTATACTGATGATAGTATTCGGTATCATCGGCGCTGTATTTGCAGTGCTTATACTTACAGGCACAATAGCACTCAACGCAGTAAACGGCGGATTAGGACTGCTTGTATTTCTAAGTGTGCTGTCAGTAGTAGCTGCGGGAGCGGAAATTGCTGCGGGCTTCGTTGGCAAGGGCGCTGCAAAAATGCCTAGCGTAGGTAAGATTAAAGCAAGCCTTGTTCTGGGTCTTATTGTTCTTCTATTCAGCCTTGCCGGAAGTATTTACAACTTTGTTTATACCGCTCAGTTGGGTGAATCACAACTGTACAACATCATCGGTTTGTTTACCGGTGCAGTTATCCCTGCCCTCTTTCTCGTTGGTCTTATCCAGTACAAGAACGCACTCGTTGCTCTTCTTTCAGGTGAATAAGAGTTACAGTCGATTAGCGTCGTGCTGCTCATAAGGAAGTTTTAAAAGCGGCAATCACAAAATAGTGATTGCCGTTTTTTCCCTTTTAGGCTTAAGATGCTTCCCTACAGGATTATCATACTGAGGTGTTTCTTTTCACAGCCGAGCGGCGGCTGATAGCAGTGTTAGTCCATAATATATTCCGACAATAAAGAGCATTTATATTAGGCAAAGGAGAAAAAATGGTTTTATTAGTAGTAGATACTCAAGATATGATTATGACAAAAGAATTGTATGCGTTTGACAACTTCGTGCAAAACATTGCAAAGCTAATTTTATCAGCAAGGCAAAAAGATACGGAAGTTATATACATACGTCATGATGATGGAAGTGAATTAACAGCCAGTGTGGATGGGTTTCAAATATTTGATAGATTTTCTCCTCAGGGCAGTGAAAAAATATTTGATAAATATTTCAATAGCGCATTTAGAAACACAGGTCTAATTGAGTATTTAAACAAAAAACACGAAACTCAAATTATGGTAGTTGGGCTGCAAACTGATTATTGTATTGATGCAACAGTCAAATGCGGTTTTGAGCATGGCTTTCAGATTATTGTACCTGCATTATGTAATACCACTGTAAACAATGAATTTATGACAGGGGAACAATCCTACAATTATTACAATCAAAAAATGTGGAATGCAAGATATGCTAATTGCGTTAGTTTTGAAGAAGCTTTAGATATGCTATAAGTTTCAACCACCCTTTATGCACATTTTGCGAAACTAAGGGACATCGTTTGATAAACGATGTCCCTTAGTTCACGGGAGTCGAACCCGCACAGGCTTCGCTCCCGTCAACTTTAAGCTTATGGTCAATTTGACTGAATGCTTTTTTCCGCATCCCTTTTACGAACTGCTTTAACTATCAGCATCACTATTACATGAGTTACTATGTAAAATGCAACGCCTCCGAAGACATCCAACACTGAGTGCTGCTTTAAAAATACCGTCGCCGCCATTATCAAAATGCACAGTATAGGAGAACCAATCTGTACCCACAGCTTTTTCTTAAGAGCCTTGCTTTGCATAATGTTTGCGGCCACAGCCAGCGCACCGATTACATGCATACTTGGGAATACATTCGTATTAGTGTCAAACGCATAAATAAGGCTCACCACCCACGACGCCGCATTCTCCCGGGGCAAAGTCTCGGGGCGAAGCTCCTGTCCTGTCGGAAAGAAGCTGATGAAGGTCATACTCAGGAAAAATCCCACCCAGAGGGTAAGCAGCAGTCTCTCAAAAGCCCGCTCGTCTTTTAGCAGGAAGTAAAACGCTGTCACCACCATGTAAAGGAACCACACAAGATAGGGAATTATAAACCATTCACAGAAGGGTATTAGGTCATCCAGCGGCGAATGAACGATGTAGTAATCAGTAACATTAATCTGCTCCAAAACAAAATACCAGATAAGGTGAATGGGCAGATACAAAATCAAAAGAAGCTGTCTTTTGGTAAGGTGCTTAGATTTGTAATGCAATTGCTCGAAAACGTTCACAATGAAACTCCTTTGTATATAATTGCTTTTTAGACGGGATGTAGAATAGAGCTTATTTAATGCGGTGGCATTTACGTGCATAGACCTTACGCGGGAGGTGCAGAACCAGAATTTGCAGAGGTTTCCTCCAAAACCACGGCGGCGGCTTGTTCCTTTCTGTGAAGCCTCTTATCCATAGACTCCTTTATAAGCGTGTAGCCGATAGAGCACAGTGGGACTGCCAGCAGCATTCCCAAGACACCAGAAATGCTGGCACCCAGCATGACAGCCAAAAATACCAAAATCCCCGGAAGACCAACAGATTTTCCGACTACCCTTGGATAAATAAAATCGCCCTCAAGCTGCTGAAGCACTATTAAAAACACGATAAACAGCAGTGCCTTGGAGAAGGACACGGAAAGAGAAAGCAGCGCGCCCAAAATCCCGCCTATCCAAGCACCGAAAACAGGTATGAGCGCTGTTACTCCCACAACGGCAGAGGTAGCCGTTGGGTACGGGAAGCGGAAGACCACCATGCCCACAAAGCAAAGCAAGCCGATAATCATTGCCTCGGTAAACTGCCCTGTTACGAAATTCCTAAAGGAGGTTTTTGTTATATTGCACACCTTGAAAATGCGCTTTACAGCCCTTGGGCGGAAATAAGCCTTGATAAATCTTCCGCTGAAGCTGACGATTTTTTCTCGCTGTGCAAGAACATACAAGGAAAAAATCAAACCAAGCACAAAGTCCATGAAGCCGCTAACAACTGTCATTGCAGTGTTTGCGATGTCAGAGAAGATTCCCTTCTCAAAAGCAGACTGGATATAGGTTTTTGCGTTGGTCAAAAGCTCCGTCCACTCAGCAGAAACACCAATGGGTATGCGGAACTCCACATCAAGCCTTTCTAGAAATTCATTGATATGATCTATTCCGTTTATAATTGCCCCCGGCAGCGTCTCACCTATTACAGAAAAGGCCTCCCTAACCTCCGGAACGACCAGCAGAACCAACACAGCAATCGCTCCCGCAACTATAAGAACTGTAAAAACAAGCCCCAGAATTCGGGCAAGGACTTTCCCGAATTTCTTATTTTTGCGAGGTAAAATCCCAAAAGCCTTTGTTTCAAGAAAGGTAGTAAGAGGATCTAGCAAAAACGCGACGCACAGACCTAATATTACCGGAGTGAGTATCCCCACAACCTTCATGATGGCCGCCCATACGGAGGACAGGTTTATAAGACCAATGCAAAACGCCACGGTAGCGAACAGAATTAAGAGAATTTTCTTAACGTTTTCCTTGTTAAGCTCCATATAAATCTCCTTATGAACGGGTTTAACTATTGTTTTACCCGATTGTTGCGCTCGAGCGCTTTTCTTCCTGCTTCATTCGTGTAAACACTGTTTCGGTAGACGACAAAGCGGCAAAACAAAAATTCAGTAACAAGGTTTATAACCATTGTACCCAATTGAACAACAATCCAATGCCATCCAATATCCGTAAGCGATACTGTCCACCAGATTGACAGCGGTGCGAACACGCAGTAAAATCCAAAAATTTTTAGCATTGCCACTGGGACGTTGTTTGCAGATTTAAAGGTAAACTTTCGGTTTAAGGTAAAGTTCCAAATTACAGAGAGAATAAGTCCTATAAAGTATGCAAGTCCATAATCGTTTCCAAGCAGCTCATCCAGCTTTGTGTATTCATCAAGTCGGACAGCCGTATTCAGCAGTGTTGTTGTCAGCAGCTGAATAACTCCCGCAGAGATTGAAAAAAGGAAGAACTTTACCTTGAGCATATTATTCTGATGTGTGTTCAGCACAAGCTGTTTATCTGGTTCCATCTATGCGCCTTCTTTCCATGCAATGCTTAAATATTATACTATCCACGATAAAATATCAAGTAAAAAAGCAATTGCTCTAAAACACCTTGGCAAGCAGCAAAAGTAAAGCTATAATACTAACAGGAAAAGCAAAGTTTTGCTCGGTCAGCCGCAAGCTGTAAGAAACACCTCTTAAACTAAGATTGAACGGAGAGCTAAATGAAAATAGATGTAAACGGAACACAGCTTTATTACGAAGTGTGCGGCAGCGGCTCGCCGCTTATAATGCTTCACGGAAACGGAGAAACACACAGCATTTTTGACAAGGCCGTTCCCCTGCTTTCCCAAAGCTTTACGGTATATTCCATTGACACAAGAGGACATGGTCAAAGCGCTCCCGTGTCAGAATTTCACTACGACGATATGACTGAGGATATACACTGCTTTATCGAAGCTCTAAGCCTTGAAGCACCAATACTTTACGGCTTCAGTGACGGCGGCATAATCGGGCTTCTCCTTGCAAGCAGATATCCCGAGCTTCTGTCTCGGCTTATTATTTCCGGCGCGAATCTCTCTCCGGACGGAATCCGTCCCGGGTGGCTGAAACTGTTCAAGGTCATAAACCGAATGGCAAACGACCCAAAGATGAAAATGATGCTTGATGAACCCTGTATAACTTCACAGCAGTTAAATAAAATTTCCGTTCCCACTCTCGTTCTCGCAGGCAGCCGTGACATGGTAAGACGCGACCACACCATAAAAATTGCCGCCGGAATAAAAAACAGCCGCCTTCAAATTCTTAAAGGTCACGGTCACGGCAGCTACATAGTGCACAAAGCCAAAATTGCTCATATTATTTTGGAGGAAGCAAGGGCAAATAAGGCTTGATTGTTCTTTTGCTCCGAAGCATATTTTAAAAAACATGGATGCCTTAATTCAAGGTATCCATGTTTTCTGTTTTAATCTATTTATTAAAGCCTACACTGTTCAAGCATATCCTGCTTAATTTCCCACAGCTTTGCGGACAAATCCACGTAATAGGTATGGGGATTTTCAAACCGTTTCACTTCATCCCACAAAAGCTCCGTCTGTTTTTCGCAGTACGCTTTAATTTCGTCTATTTGAGGGCTTTCATACACAAGCTCACCGCCTTTAAAAATGGGAATGAGCAGTCTTTTTGCCGTAAAATTCACTATGGTTTTGTTCTTCCATGTAGCATTCTGGTCAAAAATCGTCAGCGGCTCATTTTCGTCAATCTCCTCATCAAAAACGCAAAGCTGGTCGGCGATAGCCTTCCCGCTGTCCCTGTCAAACAGGCGGTACACACATTTAAAATGGGGGTTTGTAATTTTTGTGGTGTTCTCGCTGATCTTGATTTTGGGGACTATTTCTCCGTTTTCACCCTCCACAGCCACCAGCTTATATACTCCGTCAAACACAGGGGAGCTTTTTGCTGTGATGAGTCTTTCTCCCACGCCGAAAACGTCAACCTTTGCTCCCTGCATCATTAAGTCCCTTATTAGGTACTCGTCCAAGGAGTTTGACGCAACAATTCTGCACTGAGGCAAACCTGCCTCGTCCAGCAATTGTCTTGCTCTTTTTGAAAGGTAAGAGATATCGCCGGAGTCAAGGCGGATTGCAAAGCTCTCCACCCCTCTCGGAACGAGCACCTCTTTGAATGCCTTTATAGCGTTGGGAACTCCGCTTTTTAAGGTGTTGTAGGTATCCACCAGCAAGGTGGTATTGTCAGGATAAAGCTCGCAGTAGGATTTGAATGCCTCATACTCCGTGTCAAACATCTGAATCCATGAGTGAGCCATTGTGCCGCCTGCGGGAACTCCGTAGAGCTCATCTGTCAGCGTGCACGCAGTACCTGCGCAGCCTCCGATATACGCAGCCCTTGCACCTACAACAGCACCGTCAGCCCCCTGCGCTCTGCGTGAACCAAACTCCAGCACAGTGCGCCCCTGCGCTGCTCTGACTATTCTGTTTGCTTTCGTTGCGATAAGCGACTGATGGTTTAATGTGAGAAGCACAAAGGTTTCGATAAGCTGTGCTTCTATTGCAGGGGCTTTCACAGTGAGAATCGGCTCATTCGGGAAAACAGGTGTGCCCTCAGGCACAGCATAGATGTCCCCCGTGAATTTAAAATCCGAAAGATATGATAAAAATCCCTCGCCGAATATGCCCTTTTCCCTGAGATACGAAATGTCTTCCAGCGAAAAGTGCAGATTTTTTATATAATCTATGAGCTGCGAAAGCCCAGCAGCTATTGCAAAGCCTCCGCCGTCTGGAAGGTTCCGAAAAAATACATCAAAATAGGTGTATTTCTTATAAATCCCGTTTTCAAAGTAGCCGTTTCCCATGGTGAGCTCATAAAAGTCACACAGCATTGTTAAATTCTCACGCTTCATCTCCGTCGTCCTGCTTCCGATTTAATAATTCAATTTGCAAGCCCTCCATCACTTTAAGGGCAGCCTCGTTGAGTGTATAGTCATTGCTTGCCGTGCAGGCGCAGTCAACGATTACCGGCACCTCCGGCAGGGCCGTTTTAACAAGTACAGCGTTAGAAATTACGCATATGTTTGAAACTACGCCTGCAAGCTCCACGCTTTCATAGCTTTTACCCTTTAGATACTCAAAAAGCTCAGCTGAGCCAAAGGCAGGCTTATAGAAGCGTTTATCCTCATCTGAAATCAAGCAGGCGGTTCGTCCGTAAAGCTGCCACCCCTCCGTCTCCTTAATGCAGTGGGGCACGGGGAGTCTCCTGCCCTCAAATGTTTCAAGATAGTCCTCACCGTGAGTATCAAAGGTGAACGCAATCTCATCCCTCTTTTCCCTGTATTCGGAAATTTTGTCGGCAATGGTTTCTTCAAGCTCTTGAGCCTTTCTAAAGCCCAAACTGCCGGTTACAAAATCATTCTGATAATCAACAACTATGAGCAGTTTTTTCATACGCTCCTCCTACATGTGTAATTGTATTATAATAGCGGTACAATAATCCACTTAAATGTTCCATTCAAGCAGCTTGCTCAAAAAAGCTTTAAGCTGCGCAGTTTTGGGAGCTGCAAAGAGCTCATCGCTCCTGCCGTATTCCATCAGCTTTCCATCGCACAAAAATGCAGCCTTTTCACAGGCGTGACGGGCAAATCCCATCTCATGGGTGACAATAATAAAATCCATTCCCTCGTTTTTTAGCTCGTTTACAATATCAAGCACCTCTGTAGTATACTCCGGGTCAAGAGCACTGGTGGGTTCATCAAGCAGCAATATTTTCGGTCTTGCCGCCACAGCTCTTGCAATGGAAACTCTTTGAAGCTGTCCGCCGGACAGCGCAGAAGGCTTTTTATTGCCGTCCGCCTCCAAGCCAAAACGTGTCAAAAGCTCCTCAGCTCTGTCCTTTGCCCTTTGCTCGCTCCAGCCGTGCACCTTAACTAGCGGAACGGTTATGTTCTCCATGGCTGTCATATGACGAAAAAGACCGCCCTGTTGAAATACAAAGCCTATATCCTTCCTGTATTTTTGAAGCTGCTTCTCCCCTTTTGGAACCTGCATTCCATCCACGAAAAGCTCTCCGGAGCTTGGAGGTATCAGTCCGCCTATTATCCGCAAAAGTGTTGATTTACCGCCCCCCGAGGGTCCAATGATTGCAAGAGTGTGGATGTCATCGCAAAAATCAATTGCGCTTAAAACTTCTGATTTATTATCAAATCGCTTAGACAAGCCTTGAAATTCAATTTTCATAGTCGTACATCCTTTCAAGTCTTGCACTTATAAAGGAAATCGGCAGCGTTAGGCAAAGGTACAGCGCTCCCAGAAAAATATAACACTCAAACAGCTTGAAATTAGACGCACTTATTTCTCTTATAGTCTGAGTTAGCTCTATAACAGCTATCATAGAAAGCAGTGAGGAGTCCTTTATAATGGACGCAAACTGCCCTGTAAGCGCCGGAAGTGTTCGCGCGATAAGCTGAGGAAGCACAACAAGCTTCACAGCTTGACCGTGAGTAAAGCCCACCGCCTTTGCAGCCTCAAGCTGGGAGCCTTCAATTGAAATGAGACTGCCGCGGATTATCTCGGAAATATATGCCCCCTCAAACACAGACAATATTATTGTTCCCGCAGCAAACCTATTTTCAACGCCCCATGCCGTTCCCACAATATAAAAAAACAGGTAAATTTGCATTATCAGCGGTGTTCCTCTGATAAAATTCACATAAATGCTGCATAAATACCTTATAACCAGCACTTTTGAGCCTTGACCCACGGCACTAAGCGTACCTATAGTCAGGCTCAGCAATAGACTTGCAAGGCTCAGAAGCACGGTCATCGCAAAGCCGTCCCAAATTCTGGTCTTAATGGTGCCGATAAAGGAAAAATCAAAGCTCACATTTATAGCCCTCAGAGAAAACCAAAACACCGTAATGATGATTCCGCAGACAAGCAGAAAATTTAGAAGCACAACGGGCAGCTTTGGCTTTATCCCGCTGTCTGCAACGAACAAACGCTTTATCCTCATTATTTACCCCGTTTTATTTTATGTCAAAGAACCATTGGAAACCCAACTCGTCGAATTTAGCCTTTTCCTTGGAAAGATACTTTTCCGTTAGCCTGTCAAAGCCTCCGTCCTCATAAAACTTGTCTATAAATTCGTTGAGCTGAGAAAGTAGCTCAGTATTGCCCTTTGCAACTGCCGCACCCCATTTTTCCGCCTCCTGAAAGGGAATAAAAATCGCAGATGTTGTGTCTTCATTTTCCTGCCAGTTACGGTAAATAGTGAGTTGGTCGTAAATAAAGCCGTCCGCCTTGCCCTGGGCAACCTCTGTTACACAGGCACTCTCGTCGGCAAAGGCAAGTATCTCTGCATTTGTTAAATTATTCTGGGCATAAATGTGCCCTGTTGAGCCGGTTTTAACGGCAACCTTTTTACCTTTTTGGTTTAAGTCGTCAATTGTGGTTATTTCGGAGCCTTTATTTGCAAGCACCGCCAAAAGTGAGTTTGCATAGGGCTTTGAAAAGTCAACTGTTTCAGACCTCTCATCGGTTATTGTCATGGACGAAACAACCATGTCCACCTTACCCGTTTGCAGCGATGGAATCAATCCGTCCCATGCAGTATTTTCAAATTTGACCTCTCTGCCGATATACTCGCCGAAGGCCTTGGCAAAATCCACACTTATGCCTGTGGGATTTCCCTGTTCATCCTTCATTTCAAACGGTGGATAAGCAAGCTCCATGGCTACGGTCAAGGGATTACCTTCCGCAGACTCATTCTTTTCCACACCGCAGCCCGTAAAAACGCCTGTAAACATAACAGAAATTAATAGCACACTTATAATTTTTTTCATTTTGGTACCTCCGATATATTTGTATCTCGGTTAAGCTGTTTGGAGAATGCTTTTTATTATACACAATATACTCTAAAAATGGAATTGTAAAGTAAGCACTTGCCATGAATTTTACAGTTGATTTGTTTGGTTGTAAAATAAAGTCCCCCCACCTAAGTGGGTAAAAAAACAGGAATAAACAGTATTTTGTGTGCCGGAGCACTTTAGTAATTGTTTGTGGACATAAACAATGCAGATTAAACACGATCCCGCAAAAAGTGTCCAAGCGGCACAAAAGAATTGATTTAAAATGGAGGGGAAATTATGGCTAAAGTTTTCAAAGGGCTTGCGGCATTAGTAAAGTGTATAAGAGAAAGCACGCCCTTTGACGTTCCTTTAATTTTGCAATTGCCTGCCAAAGTTGAGTATTAGATGCCTCCATTTCCAACATCAGCAGTACTTGCATGGCAGCATCCTGGGCAGAGGGTACTTTGGCTGCGTCATCGGAAAGGTCGGATAAGAAGAGAAGACCATCCGTATACGGGCGCTCGTTCAGCTCCGTTTCTCGGTAATTGTCATCGGGAATGCCTTTTCAAAACATAAATTCCGCTTCCGTTCTAAACTGCTCTCTCGTCAATTGCTGGATGGTGCCGTCAACCGATGGATATACAATGGCTTCTTTGTCTAAATGGTTTGTTGCATAATCAGTACGGGCAAAGTTTTTACCCACGGCAATTTCCTCTGTTTCTGAATTTTGGTAAAAATCAAAATGTCAGAGGCGGAGGACTCCGGCAGCCACGGTTGTACGGTATAGGATAACTGCAAAAATATAAATAAAAACGACGTATGAGAGAAGCCAACGGTTCTCCAATACGTCGCGTCATAGATGTAGGAAATTGCGCAGCTACTCGGTAAAGCGCTGCGCGAGTTTTATAAATGTTTGCATCAATGCTATTTTCTAAATGTCTTTGAAACAGCTTAACATGTTGAAACGATTTAACTGAAAAGACGAAAGAAAATATGAATAGACCAGGACAATCAGCAAAGCAACAATTAGAAAGTGAAAGCATGTTCCGTTTTCATGCCGGTATTATGAGGAAAAGCAACAAATTCTGTTCAGATTTTTTGTCTTTTTGTATTTATTTGCTAGAGATTGTCTAATAGATAATATTATATCTATTGTTGGATGATTATCCTTTTTTGATTTAGGAAATATAATTATACCCATTAGGTAATTGAAAAAGGTGATGTGAAAGTGGACAGTAATAAGTATGAGTTGCAGCGTACTGTTGGACAACGAGTGAAAACCGTCCAAATTAGAAAAGGGTATACACAGGCTTTTCTCGCAGAAAAGGCGGAATTAAGTGAAGGTCATGCCATTCAGGTTGAGGGTAGTTTTAAGGCTTTATGTGTATATTCTCTTAGTCGCGTGGCAGAAGCACTTGAGGTAAGCGCCGATTTTCTGCTGTTTGGTGAGACGAAAAAGTCAGCATATGGGAATATAGAAGTCCTAAGTTGGTAAATAATAGCAAAATACCTTGAAGAATTAGAAAAGATGTTGTATTCTTTTAGAGGAGACGGTATTACTCGAATTGATGAGTTTGATATTTACTGGAACAATCCCAACAGTTTTCTATGTGTAAAAACAGGTTCGCACTTGGCTGATTGAAGGTAAAAAGGTAAACGGAGGTGAGGCTGTGCCAACCACTGAAAAACAACACATACTGCTTCTCGAAAAATACTACCGAGATGAAGCTGCGGACATGGTCTCCTTCGCATCCCATATTCTAAACAACAGGTCTATGGCAGAGGTTGCCGTGCAGGAAACTTTTCTAATAGCATTGAATAAAATCGAAAAACTAACAGAAAGCCCCAACCCCGTTGGCTGGCTGTACATAACACTTAAAAACGTAATAAAGCATATACAAAGAGACAGGCACAAGCAGTTCATGCGGGTAGTGGCTCTGGAAGAAATAAAAGAAATACCAACAGAAGATACAATCGTGGATTTGTGGCTGACTATGGATGCTGGCAGAGACCCCGATATGAGTCTGCTCTACAAATTCTATGTTGAAAATCGTTCGCTTAAAGAGCTAACAGAGGAATACGGTATTACTGTAGGCGCCTGTAAAATGCGCATAAAAAGAGCTAAGGCAAGGGCAAAAGAAAAAATTTAAAGAATTTTTTTACTGTGTTGCTTTTTTGCTTCTTGATGGAATGAATAAGTGAAAGGAGGTTTAGTGATGTCTGATGAAAACTACAATAAAGAGCCCGTGGATATGCTACGTGTATTGACGAAAGAGCAATTGGAAGACATTTTACGAAGTGAGTATATGTCCGATGAACCGGATGTAGCACTAATTAAAAGAGTAAATCGCGCCTTGAAATCCAAATCCGAAAAGAATACACCATTTGATGTCGATGCCAAGTGGCAGGAGTTTCAAAACGACTATGTAGGAACCGAGCCTTTGTATAATTCTACGGAAGAATCTGTTGCAAATCAGACGTCTACACCGACTGCACCGCGGAAACTTCATTCTTCAATAAAAATTGCGGTTGCAGTTGCAGCGTTAATTGTTCTCTTGTCCGGGACGGTGACCGCCTATGCTCTCGGATACGATGTGTTCGGTGCAATAGCAACATGGACAAAAGAGACCTTTAGCTTTACTCAGCAAACCGAAATGTACCCGAGCAACGCAGCAGCCTCGCCTGATATGTCTGAAATCTCCGAATTGCAAGCCGCTCTTGACGAATACGGAATAAAAGAAAAGCTGGCTCCAACCTATATCCCAGCTGGGTATGAGCAAACGGAGTTTTATGTTGAGGAATCAAGTGACAGTACATTTTACGCTACTGTGCTTCAAAATGCAGACGATACAATTATTATTCAAATTTGTCAGTATTTTGCTGATAAAAATCGAGCAGATTATGAAAAAGACGACGGAGCCCCGGAAATATACGTTATCAACGACATTCCGCACTATATTATGACAAATATGGGTAAATATCATGCTGTGTGGACCAAGGAGTTGTATGAAGTAAGCATTTCAGGCTTAAAAACGAAGGAAGAACTAATAAAAATGATTGACTCAATTTATGAGAGGTAGAAAAATGAAAAGAAATATTGTACGCACGATTAATCTCGTGCTTGTTTTGGTGCTTTGCGTTTCAATACTGGCAATTCCAGCAGCCGCACGGTCTAGCGATTATATTGTTTCCCGTTATGCCAGCGCGACAAGTATTGACGGAGGAAAAATCACAGTGGATTTTAGAATTACCGCAACTGGCAGCATGACAACGATAGGCGCAACGAAGATTGAAATAAAGAATTCGTCAGGCACAACACTCAGAACATATAAAAGCACTGAAACTGGTTATGAATCTTTAATGGGGTCAAACAGAACTGTATATAGTAGTTCAGTTACATATCAGGGCATCAGCGGAAATTCGTACTACGCGGTTGTTTATTTCAAAGCGGAAAACAGCTCCGGGAGCGATATCGCCACTTATACCACATTATTAGAAACTGCATAAAAAAAGCGAGCAGAACGCTTCGTCATTCTGCTCGCTTTTTGGGGCAATATTTATCATTTATTCCAATAAATTA
>CAZAIU010000038.1:19968-23110 GCA_964485265.1 uncultured Oscillospiraceae bacterium
AATAAATTATTCCTTTATGCGTTACCTTTTGACCTCCTGATGGCATTAGCAAGTAGAAAGCCAAAATGGAGGTGAGTCCAGTGTACAAATATACCGCAAAATCGGAGTGAAGTCAGATATTATTGAAGCTCAGGAACCTTGACATGACTGGTTTTTTGAGTTTCGCAATCGGTCAAAAAATTGATTAAGGAGATTGAAAAATGGTCACATGTAAGAAAAGCACGAAAATGGTCAGCATACTGTTGCTGATTGCTCTCCTAAGCGGGTTCACGGTGATGTCAGCGTTTGCGGACGAGCCTACGGAGGATAACTTCAGTGGCATGGGTACTACCCGCGCTAATTACTACCTTGTTTATGGCTACGCGGCTCAACCGTATCGCGTTCCCATCGGTACGGTCGTTGGTTATGGCTATACAACCACTGGAAATTATGTTAAGGCTGTACAGGATCATGCTAATCTTATAAACGAAGAGCATGTATTAGATGTTGACGGTATATTTGGGAGCGCTACATACACGTGGGTATATAATTACCAGCAAGTTATTCCTGAGTGCGGTACTCCTGATGGAATTGTCGGTGCAAAAACGTGGGCGGTTCTTTCCAATGAAACTGTATAGTTCTTAATAAATGCTGGTTCATTGCGCTTCCTATAGGCAATGAACCAGCATTTGCAGAACAAGACTTTGTTAAGAATTATTAAATAATTGCGAAAAGCGCCAATAAAACGGACGCGAAAGAAACGGACAGCGATGACGGAACAAGAATGGCGGGAGATACAGCTAAAAAAGAGCAGAGGAATTGGAACTAATAACCTTGATATGACTGGCGCTTTCGAGTTTCGCAATCGGTAAAAAATTATAGTTAGGTGTAGATATGAAACTCTTAAAAAAAATAGTTGCTTTATGTTGCATGTTTCTATTATCAACAAGTTTATTCGCCTGTGACAATGGCATCCCTCGTGATAATGAAACATCTGTAAATCTTATCGGTACCGATTTACAAGGCAAGGGCGGGAGCTCGCTGTATAACAAAAGATCCATAGGCTCTCCCAATTCTAATGTATATTTCACGGCCGCCTCATGTGACAATCAAGATATTTTTATGCTATCTTCAAGCACTGATGATATGGATAGCAAGTTCTATCTTTTCAATATTAACACAGAAAAAATATCCGAGATAGCGTTCACCACAGCATCTCCCTCGCGGATAGAAACCTCCGCAAACGGCAATCTTTTCATACTTGATACCATCCCGGTTGAGGGAAGTCAGGATCTGAATTATATCATGTCAGTTATAAACAAACACGGAGAACTCATCTCCTCGCTCGTCCTGGATCATCTCTTGGATTCTGTCAATCCGGCGATAACAGACTTTTTACCTGTTGAAAATGGCATCATTTTATCCTTAATTAATAGTGTTGTTATCATTGATTATAAAGGAAACCTCATTAAAACTTTTAAATATGAAGGAAGAGCAAGGAGCCTCGCCATAAACTCTGATGGTGCCGCCGTAATCTGTGGAACAGATGAAAGCGGTTATGCAGTTGAGGAACTCACACCAGACTTTGAAATATCAGACAAATATGTTTTAGATGGCGCGTACTCAATGGTTTATGACGGATATCTAAGCGACGGTATATACTTGGCCGACCAGAGCAATGTCTATTCGATCAATTACAAAGACGGTACACGAAAAGTATTAATAAACCGCCTGGCTAACGGGTTTAATTCTGGAACTTTCGTCTGTATTGGCGACAGTGAATATTTCTCAATTGAGGACGGAGTTCCCACCATCTGGGAACCTAAGACTGCAGAAGAAACAAAAGAAATGGCCGTGTTAAAGCTCGCGACGTTTGATATGGATATGTATCTACGGGAAGCTATTACTAATTTCAATTCGCAGAGCGATTTGTTTTATATTGATGTGATTGATTATGCAGTGTATAATACTGGGGGTGACATGAGTGCGGGCTTGACAAGGTTGAACACAGAGATCATATCAGGAAATATACCGGATATTTTTGACTTATCCCGTTTGCCTGGAGATATATACAGTTCAAAGGGCATGCTTGAAGATTTGCTGCCGTATATAGAGAGCGACCCAGACCTTACTTACAATGATTTCGTGACTAGCGCGATGGATGTTCTATCTAATAAAGGCAACAACCTATATGACTTTGTTCCCGCCTTTGAGCTCTTTACTCTTGCCGGAGGTGAACCGCTGTCCAGTTACGGCGACTCGTGGACTCCACGTGAGTTTCTCAACTTTGCCAAAGATAATACCAACGATGAAGTGGGCGTTCTTTCACCGTCAGTCACCAGAGAAGATTTCATATCCTATATTCTTTCGTTTTCCGGAGACGATTATACAAACTATGAAACAGCTGAAGTCAACTTTAATAATTCGGATTTTGCAGCCCTGCTCGAATACTGTAAATCCCTTATTCCCAAAGCAGATATGGACTACAACACCTATATCACTTTTGCAAGTGACGAACTTAATAATATTCGTGAAGGGAAACAGCTGCTTTATGTATTTGGAACTGGTATTCCAGTATTTGACTATCTTATTTTTGATGAACTCTTTAATAATAAGATTACATTTCCTGGCTTCCCGTCAACGGATGGAACTGGACGCTCTCTGACTCCCGTCATGCGGCTCGGAATGTCAAAAACAAGCGCCAATAAGGATGGAATTTGGGAATTCTTTTCGTTCACACTTCGTCCGGAATACCAAGACAACCTCGCAAAGAACTTCATTCCTATTACGCGAGAGGCACTCGTGAAGTCTGTCAATGAGAGTATCGAAAGGTATAGCAAAGAAAGAGCAGGATTAATGATCCCCTTGAACGGCGGCATGTCAAGCTTCATTCTTGAGTGTAGCCCCCCAAGTGAAAACACAGCTGAACAGATTATGGAATTAATTAACGGTATAGACAGTGTTAATGAGTATGATTCTCAGGTGTATAAAATTGTATTAGACGAATCAGAAGCCTATTTCACAGGACATCGTAACGTTGAAGAAACTGTGAAATTAATTCAAAACAGGGTGCAATTGTACATTAATGAACAGTATACGTAAGTAACATAATTCGCCTTAGGTGAAATGAACCGAATGAACAAGGTGTTTATAATAAAGAGAA
>CAZAIU010000039.1:0-22565 GCA_964485265.1 uncultured Oscillospiraceae bacterium
CATTTGGACTCAAAGTTGTGACGAAACTATAAAAAAAGCTTGCATATACATATATATTGTGGTAGTATAAAACAGTAAGTGTAGGTAGTGAGTATGACGGAGTGGGGGTTCCCCCACTCTTTTTGTTGAGCCAAAAATATTTGTAAGAAAATGGTAATAGGTGCTTATGAGTAAAATTGCAGACATTGTAACCGAAATTGCCCGTCCGGTTGTTGAAGCAAACGGATGTGAGCTTTGGGATGTTGAATATGTTTCTGAAGGCGGTCAGTGGTATCTTCGTATATATATTGACAAGGCGGAGGGAGTATCTATCAACGACTGTGAGGCTGTCAGTCGGGCAATTGACCCGATTTTGGATGAAAAAGACCCAATCGCCACCAGTTATATTTTTGAGGTCTCCTCAGCAGGGCTTGAAAGAACCTTAAAAACTCCTGAGCATTTTAAGCGCTTTTTAGGAGAGAATGTTGAAGTAAAGCTCTACAAGCCTACAGACGGCTCAAAGGTGTTTGCGGGCACCTTGAAAAAATATGAAAACGGCAGTGTAACTATCGAGCAAAACGGCAATGAAATCTGTTTCACAAAAGAACAAATTGCAGTTGTGCATATCAAATTGGGTTAATTTTTGGAGGACAACACATTATGAACGCTGATTTTTTTGCGGCAATTGAAGATATAGAGCGAGAAAAGGGTATTCCCAAGGTGTATATGCAGGACAAAATAACTCAGGCCCTTCTTGCCGCCTATAAAAAGGATAACCCTGCATGCGGTGACAACGTTGTCGTCAATATGGATGACGAGAAGAAGCGTATTGATATGTTTCTGCGCATGGAGGTTGTGGAGGAGATTGAAGACCCCTCATCCCAGCTTTTGCTTGAAACAGCGCTGAACTACTCAAAGCGTGCCAAGATCGGCAGCTTTGTTGAAATTCCTATTGAAACCAAGAAGTTCGGCAGAATTGCGGCTCAGGCGGCGAAGCAGGTTATTATTCAAGGAATACGTGAGGCAGAGCGCGGAATTATTTTCGATGAATTCACCTCAAAGGAGCAGGAAATACTTACAGGCGTTGTTTCCCGCATTGAGCCGAGAACAGGCAGTGTTTCCATAAAAATCAATTCAAATTCCGAGTATACAGAGGCAATGCTTTCACCCAACGAGCAAATTAAGGGCGAAAGACTCGTTGAGGGACAGCTGATAAAGGTTTACGTTGTGGAGGTTCGCAAATCAACGCGCGGACCGCAGGTTCTTATTTCACGTACACATCCGGGACTTGTCAAGCGTTTGTTTGAAATTGAAGTGCCTGAGATTTTCGACGGCATTGTTGAAATTCGCAGCATTGCCAGAGAAGCAGGCAGCCGCACGAAAATTGCAGTATGGTCAAACGACTCCGATGTAGACCCTATCGGCGCTTGTGTCGGCCCCAAGGGCGGACGTGTAGCCGGAATAGTTGATGAGTTGGGCGGAGAAAAAATTGACATTATAAAATACAGCGAAAATCCCGAGGAATTTGTTGCTGCGGCATTATCACCTGCTGACGCTGTTACCGTTTCCACACTGGACGAGGGCAAAAGCTGCCGCGTAATAGTGCCGGACAGCCAGCTTTCCCTTGCTATAGGCAAGGAAGGACAGAATGTACGCCTTGCTGCAAAGCTTACCGGATACAAAATTGATATTAAGCCTGAATCTGATGCTGGCACAGCAGAGGATATTTGAGAATAAATATAAAATAATGGGAGGTGGCCGTTGTGCCGAAAAAAATTCCTATGCGACAGTGTACCGGCTGCCGCGAGATGAAGCCTAAGCGTGAGCTGATCCGAGTAGTAAGGTCACCGGAAAATACAATTTCTCTGGACTTTAAGGGAAAGGCTCAAGGGAGAGGAGCTTATCTTTGTCACGATCCCGATTGTTTAAAAAAAGCTATAAAGAGCCGCGCATTGGAACGTTCCCTTGAGGTTTCCATTCCCGAAGAAATCTATGCACAGCTTACACAGCAGATGGAGGCGGGAAATGAGTAATGCTATAAACTATCTTAGTATTGCAAAAAAAGCAGGCGCTCTTGAAATGGGAGAAACAAATGCAGGGGCCGCCGTTCGAGGGGGAAAGGCAAGGCTTTTGCTTTTGGCGTCAGACGCTTCAGATAACGCCAGACGCAGAGCGGAAAACTTTGTTTACGAAACCAATACTCCGCTTGTTGTTACGCCCTTCTCTAAGGCGCAGCTTTCAGATGCGACAGGGGCAAACGGCTGTTCAATGGCTGCGGTTACAGATATAGGACTTGCTGCCGTTTTTATGTCGGCACTTGCCGAGAGTGAGCCGTCCTACAAGGACACAGCAGAGCTAATGGTACAAAAAAATGAGAAGGCTCTCCAGCGCCGACGTGAGTCACAGGCTCACGATAGGAACAAGAAGACGGGTAAGGCGGCAAATACCGCTCGGCCGGGGAAGAGGAGGAAGAAATAATGAGTACACTTATAAAATACAGAGTTCACGAGGTGGCTAAAGACTTTAAAATGAACTCCAAGGATATTGCACAGATTCTAACGGAGTATGCCACTGCCCCCAAAAATCATATGCAGGTTTTGGAGGAGAACGAGCTGGATCTGATCTTTGAATACCTCACCCAGCACAATCAGGTTAGTGATTTGTCCGAGGTCTTCAATGTTCAGGAGAAGACCGGCAAAGCTGTTTCTGAGGAAGTCAAAGAGACAGTTAAGGAAAAAGGCTCAGAAACATCAAGTAAGCCTGATGCTCAAGCCGGTTCTCAAAAGTCACATACACCTCGAACAGTTCCGGAAAAGAGGGTTATTGATACTCGAGGAGCTACGGTTAATATTGCAAAATATGACGAACGCATTGAAAGCCTTGTTCCCGAAAAAGCAAAGAATTTGCAGCAGGGCAAGGAAAAATTTACCAATAAGAACAAAAACCGCCCGATGCAAAGTACCAAGCGCAAGCAGGAGGAGAAGGATAAGCTTCAAAAGCTTCAATTTGAAATTGCTAAGAAAGCACCTGTTAAGGTTTCAATTCCCGATGAAATCAGTGTTGGCGAGCTTGCCAGCCGTATGAAAAAAACCGGTGCAGAGGTTGTGCGTCAGCTTATTAAGCTAGGTACCATGGCTTCAGTTTCCGATGTTATTGATTACGAAACAGCAGCTCTTGTGGCTATGGAACTGGGCTGCAAGGTTGAAAAGGAAATAGTTGTAACGGTTGAAGAAAGACTCATTGATGACCATGAGGACGCTCCCGAGGATCTTATCACCCGCGCTCCTGTCGTTGTAGTTATGGGTCACGTTGACCACGGTAAGACCTCTCTTCTTGACCGCATACGTGAAGCAAACGTTGTTAGCGTTGAGGCTGGCGGTATTACTCAGCACATTGGTGCATACCGCATTGAGGTTAATGGCAATCCCATAACATTTCTTGATACGCCGGGACATGAGGCGTTTACCTCCATGCGTGCTCGCGGAGCAATGGTAACTGACATTGCTATTCTAGTTGTCGCGGCGGATGATGGCATTAAGCCCCAGACTGTTGAATCTATCAACCATGCAAAGGCTGCGGGAATCCCCATAATTGTTGCAATAAACAAAATGGATAAGCCCACAGCAAACCCCGACCGCATCAAGCAGCAGCTAACTGAATATGAGCTAGTCAGCGAGGACTGGGGCGGCGACACCATTATTTGCCCGATTTCCGCCAAAACTGGAGAGGGGATTGACACACTTCTTGAAATGGTCACGCTTTCTTCCGAAATGCGTGAGTTAAAGGCAAACCCCAACCGCAGTGCAAAGGGAACCGTTATCGAAGCGCGTCTTGATAAGGGCCGCGGTCCTATTATGACTGTTCTTGTACAAAATGGTACGCTGAACCAAGGTGACATTATTATAGCGGGAACCTCTGTCGGCCACGTGCGCGTTATGACAAACGATAAGGGCGAGCGTGTTGAGCATGCAGGTCCCTCTGTGCCTGTTGAAATTTCCGGTATGTCCGAGGTCCCGTGCGCAGGCGATATCTTTAATGCTGTTGATGATGAGCGCATGGCTCGAGAGCTTGTCTCACAGAGAAAGCAGCAGAATAAGGATGCTCTAATCGGTACACCTAAAAAGGTGTCCCTTGAGGATTTGTTTGCACAAATTCAGCAGGGAGAGATTAAGGACTTTAACATTATTGTTAAGGCTGATGTTCAGGGAAGTGCAGAAGCTGTTAAGTCATCCTTGGAAAAGCTTACAAACGAGGAGGTTCGCGTTCGGGTTATCCATTCTGCCGTCGGCGCTGTCAGCGAGTCAGATGTTATGCTTGCTGCAACCAGCGGAGCTGTTATTGTTGGATTTAATGTCCGTCCCGATGCGTCTGCCCGCGATTATGCGGCAAGATCCAATGTTGACATCAGAATGTACAGGGTAATCTATGACTGCATTAACGAAATTGAAGCTGCTATGAAGGGCATGCTCGCTCCCAAATATAAAGAGGCTGTTATCGGTCATGCCGAGGTTCGTCAGGTTATCAAGATTTCCAAAATCGGAACCGTATGCGGCAGCTATGTACAGGACGGTAAAATTACACGCAATTGCAGTGTCCGCGTGCTTCGTGACAACGTAGTCATTTTTGAGGGTGAGCTATCCTCACTTCGCCGCTTCAAGGATGATGTTAAGGAAGTTGCCACAAACTATGAATGCGGTATAAGCATTGAAAAATTCAACGATGTCAAGGAAGGCGACGTTATCGAAGCCTTTATTATGGAACAAATTCTTCCTTGAGCATAAAATAAAAAATACCTATTCTTTCGGCCGCCACGGTTTTCGCGGCGGCTGAAAGCGTAGGCTGCCATTGCCGAATATAACGAGTGACAGAAATAAATCTGCATACACTTAATAACGGCACGCTTTATAACTGATACAGGAGGCAATTATGCCCGGATACAGACTAGACAGGACAAATGATGATATACAGCTTGTTTTGAGCGAACTTTTGCGTTCAATTAAGGACCCGCGAGTAAACCAAGGCATGATAAGCGTTGTTCGCACCGAGACAACTGGTGATTTGCGTTATTGCAAGGTTTACGTCAGCGTATATGGTCTTGAAAATGAGAAGGAGCTTAAAAAGGGGCTAAAGTCAGCTTCCGGATGGCTAAGACGTGAGCTTTCAAAAAAGCTCAGTCTGCGTTATACCCCCGAGCTGATTTTTGAGCTTGACAGCTCCATTGAGCACGGTGCTCATATAAATGAAATAATGAGTGAGCCTGGCTTTTTGAATGAGGAACAACCATCTGATGTTCGAGAGGAAGAATGAATTGACAATTTCCGAAACAATTCAGCGCTTGAGAGAAAACGATGATTTTCTTGTACTGACCCACATAAGGCCGGACGGAGATACAATCGGCTCAGGCTCTGCGCTTTGTTATGCCCTGCGTAAGGCGGGGAAAACTGCATACCTCTATAATAACCCCCAGTTTGAGGACAGCTATGATTGGATTGCGAAGCCTTATTTAGCACCGGAGGGATTTGAACCAAAATTTATTGTTGCCGTTGACCTTGCCGATACAGGTCTTTTCCCCAAGGGCTTTGAGGGTGCGGTGGATTTATGTATTGACCATCATCCGTCAAACAGCTTTTATGCAAAGGAAACGCTTGTAATGGACAAAAAAGCGTCCTGCGGTGAAATAATTATGGAGCTTGCAAAGGAATTGTCGGGTCTTGACCCGACCGTTGCAGACCTGCTCTATGTTGCTGTTTCCACAGACACAGGCTGCTTCGTATACGGCAACACAACAGGGGAGACTCTGTGCGCTGCTGCCGAGCTGTGCGATGCAGGGGCATCCAACACATATTACAATAAGCTTCTGTTCCGCACCAGTTCAAGGGCTAGGCTTGCCCTTGAGGGTCTGGTGTTTTCCTCTTTGCGCTACTACCACGACGGAAAAACCGTAATTGCGATAGTCACAAAGGAAATGCTGGAAAAAGCGGGAGCAACCGAAAAGGACTGTCAGGATATAGCATCCTTGCCCGGCAGAGTGGAGGGGGCGTTTTCCAGTGCTGTGATTAAAGAAGTAGATGAGACTCACTGCAAAATTTCCCTTCGTACCAACGGTATTGTAAACGCAACAAAGGTTTGCAGTGCTTTCGGCGGCGGCGGTCATGCAATGGCATCCGGCTGTGCAATGGATAAGGGCTGCGTTGAAGCGGCCCAAGCTTTGGCTGATGAGATTGAAAAGGAATACCAATGAACGGGATTTTGCTTATTGATAAGCCCAACGGCTTCACGAGCCATGACGTTGTTGCAAAGCTCCGCGGTATATTGAGAGAGCGGCGTATAGGTCATTCCGGCACTCTTGACCCAATGGCAACAGGACTTTTAGTAGTGTTTGTGGGAAGGGCAACAAGAGCCGTCGAATTTGCAGAAAGCCATGAAAAGCAATATCTTGCGAGTATGCGGCTGGGCATTTCAACCGATACTCAGGACATCACGGGGAATATAATTAAAACCTCGGAAAAAAGTACTTCCATGAGTGAACTTGAGGATGTGCTCAATGAGTTTAGGGGAGATATTCAGCAAGTTCCGCCTATGTATTCGGCAATCAAGGTGCAGGGTAAAAAGCTGTATGAGCTTGCGCGCAGCGGAGTTGAAATCGAGCGCAAGAGCAGGCGAGTTACAATTCGACGGCTTGAGATAACAGGGCAGTTTGACGGGGATATCCTGCTGGACGTGGTTTGCTCCAAGGGAACATATATCAGAACTCTTTGCAATGACATAGGAGAAAGACTGGGAACGGGTGCAACACTTGCAGAGCTTAGAAGAATTTCTGCCGGAAGCTTCTCGGTTTCCGATGCATATACACTTGAGCAAATACAAGAGCATGCGGAAAACGGCGATTTAGAAAGCTGCTTTCTTCCTATTGATAGTATTTTTTCCGAATACCCCTCCATCACAATCAGCAATAGCCAGACAAAAAAATGTCTCTGCGGGAACGCCTTTGATATTTCCGCTGAGGATGGCACATATATGGTTTATGATAACAACGGTTTGTTCCTAATGCTGGGAGCGGTAAAAAATAAAGTTATGACCACTATAAAGAGCTTTTTTGAAGTTATTCAATAAAAATATATAAATTACACAAAGCACCGGCACTATCCGGTGCTTGGAGGTTCATATGTCTGCAGAACCATCTAGTAATAAGGCTGTAATTGCCCTTGGATTTTTTGACGGTGTACACAGGGGTCATGCTCAACTTATAAATATGGCAAATAAGAGAGCACAGGAGCTGGGAGCTCAGCCTGCCGTGTTGTCCTTTGATGCAAGCCCGGAGTCCGTTATAACAGGACATCAGGTACCGCTCATCGGCAGTATGGAAACAAGAACTGACATTGTTCGGCGCATATACGGCGTTGAAAAGGTCATTTTTTATCATTTTGACAGGAAAATTATGGCAATGCCTTGGAAGGATTTTATAAACTCTTTAGTCATGGAGTTTAAGGCAGTGCATTTCGTCATTGGTCATGATTTTCACTGCGGCTACAAGGGAGAGGGCAACCCTGAGAGGATTTCCGCATATTGCGAGGAAATAGGGCTTGGGTGTGACATTATACCAAAATTCACATTGGATGGTATTACAGTAAGCTCAACATACATCAGGGGGCTTATTGCCGGGGGAGATATTGAGCGTGCAAACTATTTTCTTGGTCACCCTTATATATTTTCCGGTATGGTCACAAGCGGTCATAAGGTGGGCAGAAGTTTGGGAACTCCCACAATAAACCTAAAGTGCCCTCAGGATTTAATTTTGCCTGCCAACGGTGTTTATGCCACCTGTGTTCTTGTGGATGGAAAAAAGCTACCCTCCGTAACAAATGTTGGAGTGCGTCCTACGTTTGACGACAAGGATGAGCTTGGCGTTGAGACTTATATTCTTGATTTCAGCGGCAACCTGTACGGAAAGCATGTTACTGTGGAGTTCTACAAATTTCTTCGCTCGGAGAAAAAGTTCTCAGATCCACAGAAACTTAAAGAGCAGATTGAGAAGGATGCTCAGCAGGCGCGGGAAGTGCTGTCTGAAAATATCAGATTATAATCAAAAAAGCTCATGCTTTCGACATATTTTGCCGAAGGCATGAGCTATATTAGTTAGACTGGTTATTTTGCCAAAACCTTTTTCAGCTTTGCATAGCGAGGCAGTGAATTCTCAGTGGGACGCTTAGGCTCACCTTGGATAAGAGGGAGTGCATAGTCGATAAACTCCCGAGTCACATTGTTTCCCTCCGGAACAATCCATTCAAGGGGAACCTTCTTTTCAAGGTTTGCAACGCTGTCTAACGGGATTAGCTTTGTCTTGCACACGTATTTTCCGCAGCGCACGCCGCGTTCAAAGGCAACCATTTTGCCTGTTTCGCCGCTTACCGCAGCCTCAACGGCTGTTTTTCCGGCGAGAACTGCTTCGTCAACATCAACCTTAGAGGCCAAATGTGCGCCGCAGCGCTGAAGCAGACTAAGCTCTATACCGCGAACCTTTGCACCTGTGCGTTCTTTTAATGCGTTTGCGAGACGCGCGGCAAGACCGCCTAGCTGAGCATGACCAAAGCCATCGGTCGCAGATGCCTTTGCCTCTGATACAAAGCTTCCGTCGGAATAATGTATGCCCTCGGACACGGCAACAAGAACTTTTCCTGTTTCCTTGTATATTTTCTCCACATCTGTGTAAAACTTTTCCATATCAAAGTCAACCTCAGGCAGGTAAACAAGGTCTGGGCCTGCTCCGCAATAGGTTGCCAAAGCAGCCGCACCTGCAAGCCAGCCTGCGTGACGGCCCATTATCTCAATAATGGTTATCATGCCGGTGTCGTACACTCGTGCATCCTTTGAAACCTCCATGCAGGAGGTTGCAATGTATTTTGCAGCGCTTCCGAAGCCGGGGCAGTGGTCAGTGCCGAAAAGGTCATTGTCTATAGTCTTAGGAACACCCATAACACGGCATTCATAGCCAACCTTGTTCATATAGCGGCTGATTTTTTCGCAGGTATCCATGGAATCGTTGCCGCCGTTGTAGAAAAAGTAGCGCACATCATATTTTTTGAAGATTTCGAGAATGCGCTTGTAGTCGGTGTCATCCTTGTCGGGATCTGCTATTTTATAGCGTACGGAACCAAGCTCTGAGGAGGGCGTGTTTTTTAGAAGCTCCAGCTCGGTGGGGTCTTCCTCGTCCATGATGTACAACTTGTCATCCAAAACTCCGCGGATACCGTGCTGAGCACCATACACCTTTGTTATGCAGTCACTGTCAAGTGCTGTGCGGATAACACCGTAAGCGCTTGCATTGATAACTGATGTTGGACCTCCAGACTGACCAATAATGCAGGAACCCTTCAATATTCTTTCCATATTTTGTACCTCCGCTTAAAAATAGTAAAAATTTTTAGAAATATCTCGCTTTGACTTGATGATAACACATTTATGGAGTAAAATAAAGTAGCGTTGATAAATATATTATCACAGACATACCAAATATTCGATACAACTAAGGAGTGTGACATCATGCCGGTAGTAACATCAACAGAAATGTTCAAAAAAGCCTATGAGGGACATTATGCAATCGGTGCATTCAACGTCAACAATATGGAGATAATTCAGGGCATAACAGAAGCCGCAGCAGAGGTAAGGTCTCCTCTTATCTTACAGGTTTCCGCAGGTGCCAGAAAATATGCAAAGCATGTTTACCTGATGAAGCTGATTGAAGCGGCTGTTGAGGATACAGGGTTGCCCATCTGCGTGCATCTTGATCATGGTGACAGCTTTGAAGTATGCAAATCATGCATAGACGGCGGATTTTCCTCTGTTATGATTGACGCTTCCTCAAAGAGCTTTGAAGAGAACATCGCCATCACAAAGCAGGTGGTTGACTATGCCCATGCCCGCGGCGTTGTTGTTGAAGCAGAGCTTGGTCGTCTTGCGGGAGTTGAGGACGACGTTAACGTAAGCGCTGCTGACAGCTCATACACACGTCCCGAGGAGGTTGAAGAGTTCGTTTCCCGTACAGGCTGTGACAGCTTGGCAATAGCAATTGGTACCAGCCACGGCGCGTTTAAATTCAAGCCCGGCACTAATCCCCAGCTTCGTTTGGACATACTTGAAGAGGTGGAAAAGCGTCTGCCCGGTTTCCCCATAGTTCTCCACGGCGCATCCTCCGTTATTCCTAAGTATGTTGATATCATAAACGCAAACGGCGGTAGCTTGAAGGACGCTATCGGCGTTCCTGAGGAGCAGCTACGCGAAGCTGCTCGCCGCGCAGTCTGCAAAATCAACATAGATTCCGATCTGCGTCTTGCAATGACAGCCGGAATTCGCGAGACTATGGCGCATTATCCCGATGCCTTTGATCCTCGAAAGTATTTGACTCCCGCGCGTGATAACATCCGTGAGCTGGTCAAAAACAAAATTGTCAATGTTCTCGGCAGTGATAACAAGGCGTAAAAACAAATTGCGATATGAACTCATTATCCGTTGGGGAGGTAAGCTATGAAACTGAGTCAATCTCTATCGGCGCTTGTAAAAAAGTCCGAAGAGGACAGCCAAAAAAATTCTGAGACTCAAAGCTTTCAGAAGGTTTTGGACGGATATAGTGGCGCTGAAAGGCCGGAAAATTTAAATATGCAAAGTGTTTCGGCAGGTGAAAGAGCTTTCATACCCGACATTTTGCTGATAGTAAGATTGGCTACTGCAATAGTAATGCTGGTAGTGGCACAGTTTGTGAAAATGCCTGCTGCTGCGTGCGTGGCAATTCAAATCGCGGCTGCATCTGTGGTCGGATACGACATTGTGCTTCATGCCGTATCCGACATACGCCGTCAGCATTTCTCCTGTGAAGCGCTTCCCGTACTGGTTGCAGCGATAATATCTTTTTGTCTTGACAGAGGTACGGAGGCTGTTATTGCGCTGATTTTACTTCAATTAGCTTTTAGAATAAGAGGCTACGCAATAAACCACATCAGAACTTACTTTTTTGATTCCATGCTGCTTTACGAAGGCGCTGAAGCTTCCGTGCAAGGCATGGGCTTTTCGGAGGAAGCTACAGCACCCTTAGACTGCACCGTAGGCGAGGGAGAGGGTACTGCCGATTTTAGCTTCATAACAGGTGATGATGCCTCCGTTTCTTTGCGCACAGGAGATTTTGTACCTGCTGGTGTACGGTGCACGAGCGGACAAATGTCTTTGCAACCTATTAACAGTGCTGAGGATAGTATTGGTTCACGCATGGCAAATGTGATAAGGCTTGGCTCTGAGTCGGTTACACAAACAGAGAACAGGCTCAATTCATTCTCAAACTATTTTGCTTTGGGTGTATTGGCGATGAGTATTATTCTGCTTATTCTAATGCCCACCGCCTTCAAGCTTTCGTTTTCTGAGAGCCTGCGCCGAATTATAACTATAATTGCGATTGCTTCTCCGGGCGCTGTGCTTCTTACGGTTCCGCTGACTTATCTTGCAGGCATGACCTCGGCAAGAAAGCAGGGAATAGTCTTTAAGAGCGCATCTGCCATGGAAAGAATATCAAAGGTTAAGTCCGTTGTTTTTGAGAAAAACGGTACTCTGACAGGTCAAAGCTTTGTTGTAAAGGAAATAAAGACAGACAAAATGGACCCAGCAACATTTTTAAAGGTTGCTGCCTATGCTCAGGCAAATGCGGACGACCCTGCGGCAAAAGCAATTGTTGCGGCATATGGGGAAGAAATCTCTGGTGAGCTTGTTCAAAATTTTGTAAGCTATGATGGAAAGGGTGTATCGGTTTCTGTTGACAGCATTCAAATTCTGTTAGGCAGCGAGGAATTTCTCCTTGAAAACAATGTTGCGATGCCAAGCATCCATGATGAAGGCTATGCTGTGCACATGTCTGTTAACGGGATTTATGCCGGACGCATTTTATTGGCTGACTATATCGTTCCATCAGCACTTTCCGCTATAAACAGCCTTGAAAAGGCAGGAGTCGAGAGAATTTCAATGATTTCTGGTGACAGTCGGGCACAGGACGTTTTTGTAGCTCAAGCTTTGGGAATTGATGAATATGTTGCTGAATGCAAGCCTGCTGACAAGCCAAGGCGGATAAAGGAAATGAAAGCACGGATAGATTCCAAATCATCTCTTGCCTATATAACAGCACATGTCGGAGAGAAAGCCGAGTTTGAGGCTGCCGATGTAGGCATTGCTATAAATGGAATCAGTTACCCTGAAAATTTGGAGCTTGCGGATATTACAATAATGAGCAGTTCTCCGAACAAGGTACCTAGCGCGATCTTAATCGCATCTAAAACAAGGCGCTATATACTGGGAACATTGATGTTTGGAACTGCGGGAAAGCTGATTATAGTACTCCTTGCTGCTTTAGGATTTGCTCCTTTGTGGTTTGGCGTGCTGCTGGATATCTGCGTATCCCTAGCTGCGGTACTTGACTGCTTGAGCGCTGAAAGCATAAGCGACAGCGGAAAGCGCGGGCTTCTGGGCAGAATTTAAGAACAAAATAGTAATTACCCGACAGTTGCGATAAATTGTCGGGTAATTTTTTGTTTGAAGTATTTACCGTGCAGACATAAGAAACACTTAAAATCTCGGCATATTCCTTTTTGCCATATTACGTCGATTCTACCGGCAAGTTGGAAAGTATGATGTCCTGACACTCTTGGAAAACAATCGCAAATTATTCTTTGAGGTAAATTGCTCACAACCTTGTTGAAAAACTTTGATTCATATATACCATTTGAAGTTATCCGCGTCTCTTTTAAAGTCTTCGAGGAATTGATTTATATGGTAACCGTCAGTTGTTGCGTGATGACAGGTCAGCGACAGCGGCAATAATATGCGGTTACCCTGTTCAAAGAATTTGCCTGCTTCCACCGACGGGAAATAATACGGCTTATTCTCGAAGTTGTGCACAGCGAAGTGCTCGAAACTGACCCACGGGAGGCAGGAAACGGTATAGGCATTTTTAGGAGGCTGCGTGTGCGGTTGGGAAAGGACACCGTGTGTACCGCCAAACTGCTGCTGATTTTCCAAATATTTTCGATAAAAGTCAGAAAAGCTGTCATTGTATTCCGTCCACATTAAGGAAAAAGTATGGTCATCCTCGTGAAAAGAGGCATACAAGGGTGTCAGTGTGTCAAAATAGCCGAGTACACCATCTTTTTGCGCCACCTTGAATTCAACCTGACGGTTGAGGTTTTTGGTAACCAACCAAAGGTAGACAGGAAAAAACTTGATTCCTGCTTCCTTGACATCCTGTCGCAGTTCGGTCACATCAATATTGACCGTCAGGGAATAGCCCGTAGGCGACATTTGCGAAAAGTAATAAAATAGTTGACCGCGGGGCCAGTTTTGTAAATCAATCGGTGTAAAAATCATAATAAATCATCTCCTATATATAAGAGACTATTACTTTCAGAGAAAAATTACAATTAACGCTCCGTAGAGTTACTGCTAATATTGTTTGCATACGAACTATCACCACGAAAAATTACAATGCCCACTCTATTAGGTTTTGTAAAATTATACTTGTTTTGAGAGCATGATACAACTAAAACAGCTACTCTGTTTCCTTGTAAAAAGCATCGAGGTACTGAGCAAAGACGTTTTCAATATGAAGCTGCGCCTCGTGCCCTTTGCAGGACTCTATCAAGTATATTAGCTGCTCGTCATGTTCGATGAAGCCGTCAACGCCCCAAAATAAGGCGCAGCTTTGCCACAAAGGAGCGTATACCTGTGAGAATGAGTTCATTACCAGAGAAAAAATATCGTTTCCGCTCAGCTCACAAATAAGCATGTGAAAACGACTTTCAATTTCAGCGAGTTCTTCTATTTTTGCTGAATTAACATCAATCGCGCGAAGCTCGTCTAACACAGCTCTAAGCTTAGCGATATCCTTGTCTGTATGATTCGCCGCCAGCCGGATAAGTGCGCTGCCTTCAACGGCATTTCGAAGCTCGACTATTTCAATTGACATCTTGACACCAAGCTTTCCGCTGTTGCAGCGAAGCACTTCGTTGAGTGTTTGAGTAGAGCCACCTTTGGCAAAATCTGCAACATAGGCACCTTTTCGAGAAACAATTTTAATAAAGCCCTTGTGTTCAAGGTCTGTCAGTGCTCCGTGTATGGCAGATTTTCCTAGCCCTGTTTGCTTTTCAAATTCGCGCTCCGTAGGCAATTTCTCCCCAACGGCGTATTTTCCTCGAATTATTCTTTCCTCAAGCTTTTTTATAAAATCTTCTTTGCTCATAGAAGTGTTATTTACAATGTATGCCACAGGATTTGTCCTCCGATCTGGTTAATCAATGGCGTATGTATTATTTCACGGTGGTTGGAAAAAGTCAACCAAAACAATTAAAATCTCCTTATTTTTCAATAGTTGTTGACATTACTATATGTGCGTGATAATGTAAATTGACTGATTAACCACCGACAATCAACGCCGAGACAGATCTCGCTGTTTTTGTACGCAGGATGTCAGCAGTAATTTTTCAGCTACGGCACTGCACGTAGTTTTGGCGGCGTTGCAGCTGAACGGCAAAATGAGCAGTAACAATAAAACGCAATTGTTTCTTGAGCAAAAGCACCTATAGCTTCGGCCATGGTACTGCGCCGAGACGAAAACGTCTCCGGGGTTAGAGGGGAAACGTTCTGGCCTTCCTTACTAGAAAAAAGAAACAAACTCGCGCATCAGAAATCAAGTGTTCATCATGAATGGTCTGAAAGGAGTTTGTATTATGAGCGAATGGAAACACACCAGCTGCGTGCTATGTGCACAGAACTGCGGCCTTGAAATGGAGGTCGAAGACGGTAGAATTATCAAGGTTCGCGGTGACAAATCAAATCCTCGGTCACAGGGCTACTGCTGCCGTAAGGGATTGAGCCTTGCCAGCTATGAGCACAATGCGGATAGACTTGGATACCCGCTGAAGAAGGTTGGCGACCACCACGAGAGAATTTCTTGGGAGCAAGCAATTTGTGAGATATCAGAAAAGCTGCTCGCACTTAAGGAACAATACAGCGGCAGCGCTATTTCATACATGGGCGGCGGAGCAATTGGCGGACAGATGGAGTGCGCTGTTGGGCTTAAGCTCTTAAACAGTCTCGGCAGCCGCAATTACTATTCATCACTCGCTCAGGAGTTTTCAAATGTCTATTGGGTAGATGGTCGCATAACCGGCCGTCAAGGCTCGGCCTCTCAGCCGGATACGCACAAGGCGGACACGGTTATAGCATGGGGCTGGAACGGCTGGATGAGCAACCAAGAACCGCAGGCACGCACTCTTATACTTAACCTTGAAAAAGACCCCAATAAGCACTTTATAGTTATTGATCCACGGGTGTCCGAATCAGCAGAGCACGCAGAAATTCATCTGAAACTGAAACCCGGGTCTGACACAATGTTGGCAAAAGCCATGATAAAAATTGTTTTGGATAACGGCTGGGAAAATAGCGAATTTATAGCGGAACACGTCAGTGGGTGGGAAGAAACCAAAAGGTTCTTCGACGGCTTCGATGCCAAGCGAGCAGTTACTGAAATCTGCGGTCTTGATTATGATAAGGTGGTTGAGGTAACACGAATAATGGCTACAACTAAATCCTGCATACATCAGGATCTTGGCATATACATGAACCGCAATTCCACCATTAACAACTTCCTCATATTTATTTTGCGCTGTATTACGGGCAGAATGTGTGTGGAGGGCGGTCAGGTAATTCCTGCAATGCTCTATGCCATGGGCAGCCATACCGACGAACGTAATCCGAAGATTACCCGTACCGCTAAAAACGGAATGTTCCCGGTGTGCGGCGTATTTCCGCCGGTGCTGTTTCCTGAAGAAGTACTTGGCGAAAACGTAGACCGTATTCGCGCAGTAATCGTCAGTGCCTGCAATCCTCTTCGTTCCTACCCTGACACCAAAGCATATGAAAAGGCTTTCCGCGCCCTTGACCTGTCTGTCTGCATAGACGTTGCGTATAATGAGACCGCCCGTGAGTGCGATTATGTTCTGCCCTGCAAGAGCTACATGGAAACCTATGATACGGTATGCTTTAACTATATGTTCCCTGACCTTTATTTCCAGATGCGCCAGCCGGTGCTCCCGCCATTTAGCGATGAGTGCAAGGAAGGCTCTCAGATAATGGTTGAACTGATGGACAAGATGGACTTTATTCCCGAGATACCCCAATCTGTTTACGATGCAGCTAAGGACAGCATCACAAGCTACTGTATGGAGCTGATGATGTGGCTTCAGGAGCATATGGAGCATGCAAGAATGCTTCCGGCTATTGTTGCCAAAAGCCTTGGACCTGCGCTTGGTTCTTACAACGAGGCTATGATTGTAGCCCTTCTAATGGGTGCAGGAAAGGCTTTCAAAGCAGGCGCAACTGCGGTTGGATATCCGGATGGGGATGATTTCAGCTTTACGGAGACAGTGTTTGAAGATATTAAGAAGCATCCGGAGGGAATGATTCTTGCATCATTCCAGTGTGAGAATTTCCGACTTCTTAAGACCGAGGACAAAAAGCTCTGCCTTAGGATAGAAGAGCTCGATGAGCAGATGAAAAATGCTACCATCGAAAATGAACAGAAAGCGTTAGCACCCAATCCTGATTTCCCAATGTTCCTGCACGCAGGACTTCACCACGAAACTGTCATGAATACTATGCTGCGTGACCCGGCTTGGAACAAGGGGCGTGATGCGGATAATATGTTCATGAACGAGGCTGATGCTAAAAGACTTGGGATTAACAATGGAGACATCGTTCGTATTACAACTAAGGTCGGAAGCGCTGATGTAAAGGTTGAGATTGATTCTCACACGTGTGAGAACTTTGTATACATACGTCACGGTCGCGGGATGATTTATAACGGCGTTAAGTACGGCACTAATGTTAATGAGCTTGTGTCCTCTGCTGATTGTGATGAAATGTATACACCCATGCACAGACGCGTCCCCTGTAAAGTAGAAAAAATCTGACGCAGTCGATGCGGTATACCAAAATGTGCATTAAGTAATTGCTGACTATATAATACAAATTAATATTTGTTTCTTGAGCAAAAGAGCCTAAAGCATAGCCATGGCTCTGCGCCGAGGTTTCATACCTCCGGGGTTTGGGCGGAAACGCGCGAGCCTTCCACTGTGAAAAAAGGAACGTTTGGGCTTTCACTCAATGTGTTATAGCTCTCGCTTGTTGCGGCGTGGTTTCTTTTTTCAAAGTTACCGCGCCGCAGCTTTTTATTAAAACTGTCTCGGACAGTTTTAATGGCATGTAGCGCCGTTAGGTTTGTATTTTAATAAAATAGAAACTGTTTTATTAATTTAGGATGAAGTCATGAAAGGGAAATTGACATGAATGTCATAAAAACGAAGGACGCTGTCGGATGTGTTCTGTGCCACGATATGACACAGATTATCCCGGGAGTTTCTAAGGACGCGCGATTTCGCAAGGGACACATTATTACCTCTGAGGATATCCCTGTTCTCCTTTCTATGGGCAAGGAAAGCATCTATATATGGGAAATGACTCCGGGCATGGTTCACGAAAATGATGCTGCTGCACGGCTCATGGCATTATGCAAAAATGAACACATGACGCATACCGAGCCTAAGGAGGGGAAAATCGAAATTTTTTCTGACTGCACAGGACTTTTTACCGTTGACGTTGAAAGACTCTGCAACGTGAATTCTCAGGATGAGGTCATGATTGCAACAAGGCACACAAACACTGTAGTATATGAAGGGGACATTCTTGCGGGAATGCGTGTTATTCCTCTCGTGATAGCCGAAGAAAAGCTTAAAGTGGCCGAGCAGGCTGCCGAAAACGATCCTCTATTAAAAATTATACCGTTTGTTAGGAAAACTGCCGCAATAGTTACAACCGGCAGCGAGGTTGCAAAGGGGTTAATCGAGGATAAATTTACTTCTGTTGTAGAAAAAAAGCTTGGAGAGTACGGCATTAGCGTTATCTTTCACGAGCTTGTTGAGGACAACTTGGAAAAAGAAGCAGAGACTATCGGAAAGGCAAGAGCATCAGGCGCTGAAATTATTATTTGCACAGGAGGCATGAGCGTCGATCCCGATGACCGAACACCTGCTGCGATAAAGGCAAGCGGTGCAAAAATCGTCCGATACGGTGCACCGGTGCTGCCCGGAGCAATGCTTTTAATTGGTTATTATGAGGACGGAACACCTGTTTTGGGACTTCCGGGATGCGTTATGTACGCAAAAGCGACGGTGTTTGACCTGCTTCTGCCGCGAATAGCAGCCGATGTGAAAATAGTCCGCGATGATATTTCAAAGCTGGGGCATGGAGGATTGTGTCTGCACTGCGATAAGTGCAATTATCCTATTTGCCCGTTTGGAAAGTGAGATTAGCTTTTAGAATGAAGAACATTAAGTATTATTGTTCGTAATGGGGGAACAAAATGCAAGATAAATTGGGTCGCAGCATCAATTACGTGCGCGTATCGGTTACAGACCGCTGCGACTTGCGCTGCACGTATTGCATGCCGGCTGATGGTGTGCCGCTAAAACCTCACAGTGAGGTGCTTACCTACGAGGAAATATACAGGATAACCTCGCTTTTGGCACAAATTGGAGTAAAAAAGGTGCGTTTAACGGGCGGAGAACCGCTTGTAAGAAAGGGAATAGCGGGTCTTGTCCGCAGGATAAAGGAAATTGACGGAATAGAACGAGTTTGTTTAACAACTAACGGAATTCTCTTATCTGAGCAGCTTCCCGAGTTGATTTTAGCTGGTCTGGACAGCGTCAACATAAGTCTTGACGCTATTGATGAAGATGTATTTTCTATAATAACAAGGCGTTCAGGCGTAGAAAAGGTTCTTTCGTCTATAGCTGCCGCTGTGGACAGAGGTCTTTCAGTAAAAATAAACTGCGTCCCTACAATGCTGAACGAAGACCAGATAATTCCCATGGCAGAGCGATTTTTAACTGATGAGCACCTTTCGCTAAGGTTTATTGAGCTTATGCCGATTGGTCTTGGACGAACGCTTCAGGGACTTTCAACGGATGCGGTTAAGGACATACTCTCAGAGAGCTTTGGACCGTTGCGTGAGCTTGAAACGCCGAGCCTTTCCGGACCCTGCCGTTACTATAAGCTTGAAGGCCTCGCAGGCAAGGTCGGTTTTATCAGTGCTGTTTCCAACTGCTTTTGTGCCCAATGCAATCGTGTGCGTCTTACATCAGACGGCTTTTTAAAAACCTGCCTGCAATTTGACCACGGTGTGCAGCTGAAGCCGCTTTTGAAAAGCAGCGATGAAGAAATACTTGCCGCAATGCGCAAAGCAATTTGGGACAAACCGGAGCATCATCTTTTTTTAGAAAAAACAGGCGAGCATTTTGAGAACCACATTATGTCACAAATAGGGGGATAAGGAATATGGGAAACGTAATTGCGGTCTGCACAAGCTCTGAAAAGGGCACTCAAAAGACAAATGTAGGAAGTGCATTGTTTATCGCTGATTGGGGCATCGAAGGCGATGCTCACGCTGGAAAATGGCACCGTCAGGTATCTCTTTTGTCACATGACAAGGTGGAGGCATTCAGAATGAAGGGTGCCGAGGTGACGGACGGAGCCTTCGGTGAGAACCTCGTGGTAGCTGGGATAGATTTCAGAAGTCTGCCTATAGGAACACGTTTTGCCTGCGAAGATGTTCTCCTTGAGCTTACACAGATAGGCAAGGAGTGTCACTCGGGCTGCGAAATATACAAAAAGATGGGCGAATGTATCATGCCTCGGGAGGGCGTTTTTACACGTGTCCTGCATGGGGGAACAATTTCCGTTGGAGATACGCTTACGGTTATTCCCTGTGTTGAACAATAAAACGAATAGGAGAAAGAAGAAATGAATAAGCTATTAGCCCTGTTACTGGCACTTGTCATGGTGCTGAGCCTGTGCGCCTGCGGCACCGGTGATAAGGAGACACCGGCAGCGGACGCTACGCCTGCACAAGCTACAGAGCCTGTTGAGCTGGTTGTATTCGCCGCAGCATCCATGACCGAAACGCTTGACCAAATCATTGCGATGTATAAAAAGGTTGCTGCTGATGTTACAATCATACCCACATACGACTCATCAGGCACGCTCAAGACACAAATAGAGGAAGGAGCAGACTGCGATCTGTTCATTTCCGCTGCTCAAAAGCAGATGAACCAGCTTGACGCTGCAAAGGATGCCGAAGCGAACCCTGACGGTCTGGATTTTATCAACTCCGACACCCGAATCAATATTCTGGAGAACAAGGTGGTTCTCGTAGTGCCGGAGGGTAACTCCGCGGATATCACTGCTTTTGCGGATATATCAAAAGCAAAGCTTATTGCCCTTGGCAACAGCGATGTTCCTGTTGGCAGCTATTCTCTTGAAATACTAAGCTACCTTGGACTTGATGTGGCACAGCTTGAGGCTGACGGTAAGATAACCTACGGTTCCAATGTTAAAGAAGTCACCACACACGTATCTGAGGGTGCTGTTGACTGCGGTATTGTATATGCTACAGACGCATATTCCGCAGGGCTGACAGTTGCGGACACAGCAACAAAGGATATGTGCAAGCAGGTGATTTATCCCGCGGCTGTTCTTAAAGCCAGTAAGAACGCCGAAGCTGCAAAGGCATTTCTTGCATACATACAGTCAGACGAGGCAATGGCAGTATTTGAAAAGGTGGGCTTTGCAAAGGCCGCATAAACTAAGCGTAGAAATGCGGTATGCAGGGACATTGTCCCTGCATACCGCATACCTGTTATTAAGGAGCATTTGATGAACTGGTTTCCGCTTTTTAACTCGCTGAGGATAGCCGCAGTTTCCACCGTGGTTATATTCTTTGCAGGAATATTTCTTGCATACTACATAGCTAAAGCACCAAAGCTCATTAAAGGTATACTTGACGTTGTTCTGACCCTTCCGTTGGTGCTGCCGCCCACTGTTATAGGATATCTGCTGCTGAGAATATTAGGTCCGAAGCACGCTGTTGGTATATGGTTTCTTGAGACATTTGGGACAAAGCTCGTTATGACATGGTGGTCAGCAATTTTTGCAACAGTTGTAGTGGCATTTCCGCTTATGTACCGAACAGCGCGCGGCGCGTTTGAGAGCTTTGACGAAACTCTTGCCGATGCCGGCAGGACTCTGGGTCTTTCAAATACATATATATTTTGGCACATTAGGATGCCTTACTGCCGGCAAGGTATTTTGGCCGGTGCAGTGCTTGCTTTTGCAAGAGCGCTGGGGGAATACGGAGCAACGTCTATGATAGCGGGCTACACACCCGGTAAAACGGCGACTATTTCAACGACCGTGTACCAGCTATGGCGTACAGGCGACGACGCAAATGCTATGCGTTGGGTTCTGATTAACATCGTAATTTCAGCGATAGTGCTGCTTGCCATTAACCTTCTTGAGAAAAAGCAAAGGAGGACAGTGTGATGGCACTTTCGGTTGACATAACAAAAAAACTAGGAAGTTTTAGACTGAATGTAAAGCTTAATTCAGATAACGCGGTGCTTGCGCTGCTTGGAGCATCAGGCTGCGGAAAAAGCGTAACGCTTAGATGCATAGCCGGAATAACGACACCGGATGAGGGACGTATTATTCTTGACGGGCGGACTCTTTTTGACAGCAAGAAAAAAATAAATCTGCCGCCGCGAAAAAGACACGTAGGCTACCTGTTTCAGCAATATGCGCTGTTTCCTAATATGACTGTGCGGGAGAACATAGGCGTTGCAATTAAAAATAAGCGTGAGCGCCGTGTGCAGACGGAAACTTTGCTTAGTCGTTTCCAGCTAACGAGTGTTGCGAAGCAGCGTCCAATGGAGCTTTCGGGAGGGCAGCAGCAGCGCGTGGCACTTGCACGCATACTTGCGGCACAACCAAGAATACTGCTTTTTGACGAACCCTTTTCAGCACTTGATAATTTCCTCAAGGCACAGCTTGAGCAGGAACTGCGAGACATGCTAGATACTTTTGAAGGCAATGTGGTCTGGGTCTCTCATGACAGTGATGAGGTTTTCCGCAACTGTTCAAGAATTTGTGTTCTTGATAATGGTACCTCAAAGGGTATAGTAACCCCGGAGGAGCTGTTTGCAAATCCTCGGAGTGTTGCAGCGGCAAAGCTTTCAGGCTGCAAAAACATTATTCCCGCAATTCCTAATGGAGAAAGTCTTATCCTCCCATGCTGGAGTATGGAACTGTTCTGCGGACAAAAAACGTACAATACTACCGCTGTAGGTCTTCGTGCTCATCATATCCGTTTTTGTGGGGAAGATGATGTTAACGCAATAGCTTGTCAAGTTGTCAGGACAATGGATAATGTCTTTTCAATGATTGTCATACTAAAGCCGGAAAGAGGTACGCCAGATGCTCCTACGTTAAGAATGGAAACGGAGAAAGGGAATATACTGAGAACAATGGACGAAAAAGTATATGTATCAATAGCGCCAGAAGACATTCTTCTTTTGAAATAGGAGGAATTATTATGGGTCAAGCGCAGCAGTGAAAAATAAAAAAACCTTGTAGTCATTACAACTACAAGGTTTTTTGGCGGAGAAGGA
>CAZAIU010000040.1:0-22414 GCA_964485265.1 uncultured Oscillospiraceae bacterium
GGCTGTGCAAGCTGATGCTGCGTCCTATGAATTTGCTGGTTCTGGATGAGCCGACGAATCATCTGGATGTGGAAGCAAAGGCGGCGCTAAAGGAGGCAATCCGCAGTTATAAGGGCACTGTGCTTTTGGTTAGCCATGAGCCTGAATTCTATACAGATATTGTAACGGATATTTGGGATGTTGAGGCTTGGACAACAAGGCTTGCGTAGGTTTTAAGAATAAATCACTGTGGGAACCACAGTGATTTATGGTTTATCGTTTTTGAGATTGGAGGAATTATGAAGCTACTATTCAAACAACGCTTGTTTTCATGGTTTGACAGCTATGACATATATGACGAACAACACAGACCGATTTATACGGTTAAGGGCAAGCTTTCGTGGGGGCACAAGCTGGAAATTTACGATTCAAATAATAACCATATAGCAACATTAACGGAACGGGTACTAACCTTTTTGCCAAGGTTTGAAATATATGTTGGCGGCAGCTTGATGGGTGAGGTTGTTAAGGAATTCTCATTTTTAAAGCCGTCATTTAAAATAAGATGTAAAGGATGGCAAGTGAACGGCGACTTTTGGGAATGGAATTACAGCATTACAAAAAACAGCAGTGTGATTGCACGCATTGAAAAGCAGCTATTTAACTGGACTGATACATACGTTATAGATGTAGTAAATGATGAGGATTGCCTGCTTGCGCTTATGGTCGTGCTTGCCATTGATGCTGTGAAATGCAGTCAGAACAACGGGTAACGGCTGCCTCTAATATTTAGCAATTAAATAAATTAATAATTCAAAGTGAACACGTTTCAAAAAACAAATACGGCAGGAAATACGGCGGTTTTGACTATTATTTCAAAACCGCCGTATTCATATTTTGGACGCAAAGCACCGGACACCGCAAAAGCGGCTTTTTTATTACCGAAGGGTAGCAGTTATTTGCATTTTACATTACTTTTAGGATGAGTTATGTGTTTTCTAGGTCTAGGTGCCGTTAGGGGTGATTGCAAATCAATTGAAATGTTTTGATTTTTATCAAGTTGAAATTAGTTTTGAATCAAGTCATGTCATCCCGAAGTGCGTCAATGATATCTTCTTTTTTTATCTTGCTAACGGCATACAGCATTGTAATGAGCACGATAAAGAGCACGCTGAACACGCTGATTGCCATACTGCCCCATGGGAATATAAAATCGAAGTTGTCCATCCTTTCTACGGCTACCAACCCTTCGTAAATCAGCCAAGAAGAGATTGCTGCCAATGGAATCCCGAACAGCAGCGTTCTTATACCATAAAAGATACACTCAAAAAGCATCATCTTATTGAAATCGCAATCGGACATCCCCACCGAGCGGAGCATGGCAAGCTCCCGCCTGCGTAGCCTTATATTAGTAGAAATCGTATTGAACACATTGGCAACCGCAATCAGCGAAATCATGATAACAAAGACATAGGTGAATACATCAACAACAAATGTTATACTGCGGTATTGTTCAAGTATCGCGTATACATTGTAAAGGGTATATGCAGACGTAATCCCCGCGTCCTGAATTATCGCTTCCATTTCAGTCACCGATTGCAAGGGGATATTTGACAGAAAGGCCAGACCTATATCCGCATGGGTATCGGGGGTTTCAAACTTATCTTTGAGGGAATAGGGCGCCACCACCATAAAATGGTCTTGCCTCTGCCCGGGAGATTGCTTTGGAGGCGGATCTACAGGGTACGTATCGACAAAGGTAATATTTATGCTTTGCCCTTGTTCCGTCATTGGCTTGCCATTTTTTTCTGGAGCGACATCGAAAGTCATGAAACGGCTTGAGAACATATCCATCAGCTCACTAGGGCCGTCTTTATTGTCGACTCGTTTTAGGGCAACGGCTATCATTTTTGCATCTTGACCTGTATACTCTTCTGAGGACAAGCCCAATTCTTTTATAAAACGAAGATATATACTATCCTCAATAAACTGGACGTCCATTGGCAGATGAACCGTTTCGTCCGGGGCTGCATAACCCTCGTATTCCCTGTAACGTTCTGAAAAATCGCTTACCTTAACCGCACATGAATACTCAATAACCGCTTGGTAAGAGCTTTCATAAACTCCTTCTACGGTTTTTAACTTGTCGTAAAGTGGGAACATTTCGCTGTCGTCTATGTCCTGAGCAGTAAAAAGAATGTCATAGTCCATGTCCATTACCGACCGTTCTGAAAGCCGTTTCAGAGTCGTTCCAAAAGCGCTTCCCGATACAAACAGTACAACGCTTAAAGTAAGCGATAACACGATGCTGCGATAACGTCTCTTATTTCTTTTGAAATTTTTTAACGCAAGAGTGCCCTCCAAACCGTAAATACGCTGTGCGAGTTTTGACGTTTTCACGGCTTTCGATTCGGTTTTGACCTCATTGGTCTGGCGAATACATTCCATCACGGGAGTGCTTGCGGCTTTCCTTGCCGGGATATATGCTGAAATCAAAATGGTAACCAAACTGACCACCGCAGCTGCGACAATTGCGGGGACAGACACAGACAAGGTTAAAGGTACGGTACTGTAGAGAATGTTACCAAAATTCCCTGCAACAACAGGAATTACAAGCCAGATACTGCCTATGCCGACCAAAACGCCGATTGGTATGCCTATTGCGCCAATGCAAAGCCCCTCAAACAGTACCGAATTGCGCAGTTGCTTTGCCGTGGCACCCACCGATGAAAGAATCCCAAACTGGCGTGTGCGTTCGTTCAGAGAAATGTTAAACGAGTTATAAATCAAAAAAACTGAGCCTACCATTATTATAGCAACCAAAATGCCACCAACTGTGTATAGAAGCGCATTGAACAGCTTGTTGTCCGAAAGACCCATGAAGCGCAGCACATAATCATTAAAGACGTAAGCTCCCGTTCCGACTGTACTGTTTGTATAAGTATGAACTTGCCGGGGATTTTTAAGCGTCACAAATATGCTGAAGCTGTCCGATTGTATTCCCGTATCTGCTTTTGTTATTAAGGTGTATCCCGGTGCGGAATGCTCCTCGAAGCCGGGCCTTTCGCAGATGCCCACAACCGTGTAGGTTCTCTCCGCTTTTGGCATAAGGGTTTCTTTCCCGGACAGATAAGGGTCGTGCTGACCGAGATTCTTGTTACCGCCAATGCGGCTTCCAACAGCAAGCGAAAGCGTGTCACCCAACAAAAATCTAACGCCGCCCTTAGCCGCAATGTGGGACGGGACAAGAATTTCCCCACTATTTTCAGGCAGCCTACCGGAGATAAGGCTTATGGGCAAGGAATCAAAGGCGTCATCGCTGAATCCGGTGATAAAAAGATAGGGCTTTTCAGGGCTTTTTCCGTCTTTAAGACTTGCGTAGCCGATATTTTCAAACACCGCAGTGCTTGCAACTTCCTCGTCATGTGTTCGCTCCTGTACGAAAGAGGAGGGTACATCCAAAAACTCAACGTGCCAACCGCCGTATTTTACAATAGAGCCGTTTATCAGAAAATTTAACAGGGAAGTGCCAAAGGTAGCGACTGCCGTAATCATGGCGGCGGATAGGACAACTCCGACTATTGTGACAATTGTTCGTGTACGGCTTTTTTTCATGCTTTGAAGGGTGACTTTGTTGAAAATATTCATGACCTCATCCTCTCGTCTCGCACTACTTTGCCGTCTGAGATGCCGATAATGCGATCTGCTTGCAGAGCGATGTTTTCGTCATGTGTGACGAGAAGAAGGGTTTGTCCGTATTTTTTATTGCTTTCTTTTAGAAGCTTTATGATTTCACGTCCATTTTGGCTGTCCAAGCTACCCGTGGGTTCATCTGCAAGACAGACCTGCGGTGCGTTCATCAAGGCGCGCCCTATGGAAACGCGCTGCTGCTGACCGCCCGAAAGCTGATTGGGCAAATGCGTTTTGCGGTCTTGCAGCCCAAGCATTTCGAGAAGATCATTCAAACGCTCCTCGTTAACCTTGCGCTTGTCCATAAGTATAGGCAGAGTGATGTTTTCCACTACATTCAGAGTGGGAATGAGGTTGTGGAACTGGTAAATCAGTCCGACCTGCCGCCTACGGAAAATGGCGAGCTTTTCATTGCTTTGGGCATATACATCCTGCCCCTCTAAATACACTTTTCCGCTTGTAGGCACATCCACTCCGCCGATAATGTGAAGTAATGTGGATTTTCCGGAGCCTGAGGAACCGATGATTGCAGTAAAGTCCCCCTTTTCGATTGTAAGCGAAACATGGTCAAGCGCGGCAACCTTGTTTTCACCCTTTCCGTAGACCTTACATAAGTTTTCGATTTTTAAAAACTCCATTATGTGAGTCTCCTTTCTCATGGTTTACCCATATAATAGAACCTTCAACTTACATCTTTGTGACTTTCAGGTGAGAGATTCGTCACTTTGGGAAACGAATAGCAAATATCGCACCGCCCTGAGCATGGTTTTTTGCGGTAATTGTTCCTGACTGTCGTGTTATAATCATCTTGCAAAGAGCCAATCCAATCCCGTATCCTGTAGCATTTTGGCTTTTCCCGCGATAAAACCTATCAAACAGGCGAGGCAAATCTTCTTTTTCAAAGCCCGCGCCGCTGTCGTGTATGGAAATCTCGGCGAACAGTGGGTTGTCCGTGCAACCAATCTCAAGCTTCCCGTTCTCTCCTGCACTTTCCATGCAGTTTTTTAGGATGTTTTGAATCGCCTCCGAAAGCCAACCGAAATCGCCCTGAATAATCATTCCTTTCGGAACGTCTATTTTCAAAGCAATATTGTGCAGTTCCATTGGGATCAGGAGAGGACGAAGCGCGGAGCTTATCAAGCTGTTTACATCTATCTGATCGCTTTGAAATACCACAATGCCGGCATCCAAGCGAGATATTTTTAGTAGTGAAGTAATCAGCCAATCCATCTGGACAAGCAATTCCTCTGTTTCTCGCACAAATGCTTTCCGCTCGTTATCATCAGGGCTGTTTTCTAACAATGACAAAATGAGGTTCGCGGATGTGAGCGGGGTTCGAAGCTGGTGTGCAATGTCGGCAAGCGAATCGGCAAGATGGGTTTTTTCTTTTTTCAGCGCGTCGTTTTGCTCCCGAATACGCAGCAGCATTTTTGTTATCTCGCTATGAAGAATGGAAAGCTCGCCCTCGTCCGATTCTCCAATATACAGATGGTCAGCATTATGAAGCACAAGATCAATTTGATTTGAAATTCTCGCAATACTTTTGTACCGCGCCTTGGTAAACGCAAAAAATGCTGTACCAAATGCGGCGGCAGAACCTGCGGCAAGGATTCCTGCCGCTGCATTGATTGCAAATCCCAGCACAACAGCAGTAGCGGTCATTAAGGAGAACAAAATAGCAAACTGCCGAAACTCTCTATTCCGAAGCATGCTCGTCCCCCAATCTATACCCTGTGCCGCGAACGGTCAGAATAATTTGCGGACTTGCCGGATTGCTTTCAATTTTTTCCCGCAAGCGTTTTATGTATACGGTCAATGTGTTGTCATTGACAAACTCGCCCGCCGCATCCCACAATTCGTCAAGCAGCCTGCCCCTCGTGATAATACTTTTTGGATTGCTTATAAACACCAGAAGTAAGCGGTATTCCAATGCGGAAAGAAAAACCTCGCTGCCGTTTTTTTTCACAACGCCGCTTGCAGTATCGACATGAAGCCCGTGAATTTCAAAATCCGACCCGGAACACCCTCTTTTTCGCAGGGCAGTTCCAATTCTCGCAATCAATTCACGCGGACGAAAAGGCTTGGTGACGTAGTCGTCCGCGCCCATGTTCAGACCTGTAACAACACTCGACTCATCACCGGAAGCTGTCAGAAAGATAACGGGAATATCTTGCGTTTCTTTGATTGCCGTGCAAACAGTAAAACCGTTTCCGTCTGGCAATGAAATATCGATCAACGCCAAGTCGAATTTGTTTCCAATCAGTGCAGCAAGGGCATCACTTCGAGTAGGGGCATGGGTGACTGCAAATCCCTCCGTGCGGAGCATAAGCATAAGGTTTTTAGCAATTGTCTTGTCGTCCTCAACCAAAAATATCCGCTTCATTTATTTTCGCCATCCTTTGCTTCATTGGTTTTATATCGTCTGCCGGCCGGTTTTTCCGTATCATCGGAAATAAGCCATGTGTTTCTCATTTTTTCAGCTCCCTTATTGCGTCCGAAAGAGCGATGGTACACTACCATTCTACCTGCGATTTGCCAATTTTTTGAGGCTTCCTTTGTAGTTATCTAATCCATGCTCAATCCCTCCGATAATTTCATTATATTTCTTTGGACAGAAATATACAAGCAGAGGTACAGAACAAAAAATATGAGAGCGTGAAAAAAAGTTCACGCTCCCACACAGGCTTAAGATGTAAGGCGACGTTAAAGCTTGGTTTTTGGGGCAAAAGCTTGGTGTATGGTCACTACTGCAAGCTCTCATCAGCATATAAATTGGGCTGACCGTTTTACTACATGCGGCTGCCTTGCATGCAAGGCGATTACGCAGTCCTCAAGGAGAGTTTAAATACTGAGTATTGCGGGGGTTCGTGTAGCTTGCTTGCAATTACACAAAATATTTTTCAAGTTGTTTATATGTATGCTGACAGCAGCAAAATACAAGGTATGCGAAACATAAATGATGAACTCAAAAGTCCGAAAATCTGGAAGGAAGGCCGTTATATGCAGAAAATCTTCACAAATGGCGACATTATTACAATAAGCAACGCATTCTCTGCGGAAGCAGTATTGACGCAGGATGGAATAATCAAGGCTGTAGGAGCTTATGAGAGCATAAAGCGCATGGCGGACAAAGCAGAGATAGTTGACCTTCATGGGCACACCATGCTTCCGGCTTTTATTGATGCGCATAGCCACCTTTCCTCATACGCTAATTCTTTCCTTCAGGTATCACTTGAAGAATGCAGCAGCTTTGATGAAATTGCCGAACGAATAAAACAGTTCATTGAGAAAAATCACATTCAGCCCGGGACATGGATAACCGCAAAAGGATATGACCACAATTATCTGGCAGAAAAGCGGCATCCGTCCATCGAGCTGCTGGATAGCTGTGCGCCACAAAACCCTCTGATACTTCAGCACGCGTCCGGTCATGTCGGCGTTTTTAACCGTATGGCGCTTGCACAGCTTGGGGTTGCGGTAGACACACCCTCACCGGAGGGAGGACGAATCGGTGTCGAGAACTCAAGGCTAACGGGATATATGGAGGAGAATGCCTTTTTCACGTATATTAAAAAGGCGCCCATGGCGGACATGCAGTCACTAATGGAGGGCTACAAAAAAGCGCAGTACAGCTATGCATCACATGGCATAACATCTATTCAGGAAGGCATGACCGTAGGGCAAATGATTCCTATATATCAATACCTGCAAAAAAACAATCAGCTTTATCTTGACCTAACGGCATACGCATCAATACAGTATGCATCGGATATGTATAACGCCTTTCCAAATGCTGACGGCAGATTTGACGGCAATTTCAGGCTTGGCGGCTTAAAAATATTTCTTGACGGTTCGCCTCAGGGCGCAACGGCATGGATGCGGACACCGTATCTAAATGAAGAACCTCTGTACTATGGTTATGGGACAATGAAATATGAGGAAGTTCTCAGTGCACTGGAGATAGCGCTGCGCAGCCGCAGGCAGATCCTTGCACACTGCAACGGAGATGCAGCTGCACAGCAATTTCTTGACGCAGTCCGACAGGTGAGCGGTAAGAGTGATTTTGCCTCGCTGCGCCCTGTCATGATCCATGCGCAGCTACTTGGGAGAGATCAGCTCGAGCAGGTCAAGAGTCTTGGAGTTATTCCGTCTTTCTTTATTGCACATGTATATCATTGGGGCGATGTTCATGTTCAAAACTTTGGCATGGAACGTGCGTCACAAATAAGTCCTGCAAGGTCGGCGCTTGACCACGGGATTCCCTTTACGTTTCATCAGGATTCTCCTGTTATCGAACCGGATATGCTGGAAACAATATGGTGTGCTGTAAATCGAGTAACAAAAAGCGGAATTTCTTTAGGAAGTGAAGAACGTATTTCTGTGATGGATGCACTGAAGGCCGTGACAATCAATGCTGCATATCAGTATTTCGAGGAAAATACAAAGGGAAGCATTGAAACGGGGAAGTATGCAGACTTTGTTGTGCTTGACCGCAATCCGCTCAAGGTTCCGCTTGAAAACATCCGCGAAATACGAGTGCTTAAAACAATAAAGCGTGGAATTGAAATATACTCTGCATAAGCTGCTGGAGTAATAGCGGAGAAACCGACTTAAGTTGACTAGTCTTCAAAATAATTGTATAATACAGTTATGAAAAAAGTATTTTTATCCGATATAGACGGAACGCTTATAAAAACGAATAATCCGGTACACGAAAATGTTGTTGCTGCAATAAAAGATTTTACGGCACAGGGGGGAAGATTCTCTCTTTGCACCGGAAGAGCTGCCAGCGCTGTTTATCCCATAGCCAAAAGTGTTGATGTTAATCTGCCCTGCATACTCTTGGGCGGAGCGCTGATTTATGACTTTTCGACGCAGAGTACCATATGGAAACAGCCGCTGCGCCCCGAGTGGCGAAAGCTTGTCACTGCAATTTATGAAAATGAGCCGTTATCCGGAATTACTGTATGCACAGATACACAGATATTATCTTTACGTAAGGATAAGCGATTGCTTGAGCATGGTGTAGCCGAAGACAGGGACGCACCAACCTGCGGTCTTAATGACATTAACGGCGAAGTATTCAAAATACTTATAACACACGAGGATATTGCAGCCTTTGCAAGAATTGCAGAAAGATATGTGGATAGCTCAATTTTTCACTTTTGTCCTGCCAGCAGGCACTTTTATGAAATAACTGACATAAATGTGAATAAAGGCTTTGCGGCAAAGAAGCTTCTTGAAGTATGCGGTCTTAGCGATTATTCGCTTTATGCTGCCGGTGACGGCGGAACAGACCTTCTTCTGAAAGACGCTGCCGACTTCTTTTTTGTCCCCGAAACAGCACAGCAGCATGTAAAAAACAATGCAGATTTTATTTTTCCGCCCCCGTCAGACGGAGGGCTTGCACTTGCAATAGAAAAAGTCATGAAGCAATAAAACAGTAAAATGCTCCGAGGATAAAATAGCCTCGGAGCATTTTTTAAGCTTTTTGTTTCTTTACACCAACTGCGGCTTTCAAAGCAGCGCGTTCAAGCTTTTTTATGTGCATATTTCCGCTTACATGGTTATAAATAACGACCAGTATAAGAACTGCACCCCAAATGATAGAACGGTAGAAGTTGCTTATTCCGGGGAACATATTGAAGCCGGAGGAGAGCACCTGAAGAATAAGTATTGCGACAGTTAGGCCGCTGACCTTTCCGAAGCCTCCGTTTGGATTGACTCCGCCTAAAACGCAGATTATTATGACCTGCATAACATATGACGCACCGTAGTCTGCACGGCAGGAATTGGCGCGGCTAACAAGCAGAAGTCCGGCAACTGCGGAAAGCATACCCGACAGCATGTATGTTTTGTAAATAATCTTATCATTATTTATACCCGAGAATTTAGAAGCCGTGGGGTTTGAACCCATCATTCTAAGCTTAAGACCGTAGGGCGTTCTTTGCAGAAGAAAGCTTATTACTAGAGCGCACGCGGCAAAAACCAGAACAGTTACAGGTAAAAATCCAAATATAATTTTTGTTCCAACCTCAGAAACAAAAGAGGGCAGACCCTTTACGCAAGAGCCTTTTGTTATAATAAGTGAGGCACCCATTATGAGGTCAGCGCCGCCCAGTGTTGCCACCATAGGAGGAATTCCCAGCTTGCCGATAAAAAATCCCATAAGCAGTCCGCATAATGCGCCTACTGATATAGCAATAACAACGGCAGCAATTAAAAACACTGCGGCAAGTGCTCCGGATGCATCGGGCGGGCAGAAGCTTAACAAAAATTGTACAGCAATAATTCCAGAAAAGTTTGCTGTTGCCACTACACTAAGGTCAATGCCTCCGCTCATCATGGCAAGCATCATAGCAAGTGCCAAAATACCGTATTCCGGGAAAAGAAATGCCATGGAAACCAAATATCTTTTTGTGGGGAAAATATCCGGCTGTATAAGTGCCATAGTAACAAATGATACTATAAGAATTACAACTAACCTAACTAAGTTTGCGTTTTTTGAAAATTTGTCACTAAGTCTGTTATGTATGGTATTCATATTACACAAGCTCCTTTTCAACGGATTTCTTTGCATCGGATTCCTCCAATATCACACCGCTGATCTTATTTTTGGAGCGAAGCGCCTGATAGGAAGAAATGCTTATTCCAAGAATAATCAGTATACCGGTAACGAATTTTGCGGAATATGTGGGGATGCCCAGAAGTATAAGGTTTGTGTTTACAGTCATCATCAGCAGAACGCCTAGCAGTGCGCCTCTTACGCTGCCGACACCTCCGGAAAGTCTTGTTCCGCCAAGAACCGCAGCCGCAATGCAAATCATCTCATAGCCTTCAAGTGTCGTAGGTTGGCAAGAACCTGTTAATACCGTCCTTGTCATTCCGCCAAGACCTGCCAATGCACCCATAAAGGCAAATACAAAAATCTGAATAAAGACTGTGTTGAAGCCGGCGCGCTCGGCAGACACTGGGTCGCCGCCAAAGGCATATATTCCTCTGCCCAGCATTGTATATCGCATCAGCACTCCCACAACAACTATTACCCCAAGCATGAGCAGGAAAAGAATAGACAATGGGCTCGTAAGTCCCGTATCGCTATTTGTGGCTACAAACAGATATGTACTTGAAAGCTTCTCCAGAGGCTCCGCCATTACAGCTATGACACGGCATTTTAATACGCCCTGTAAAATGCCCATATATATGGTGGAGGTTGCAAGTGTGATGATAAGGGTGGGAAGCTTGAGCCACGCTGCCAAAACGCCGTTAACCGCACCTAGGAGCATTCCCATGATTGCTGCTGCCACAAACAATATCCATACGGGCCCTGTGTAGTTGGCGGCAGTAGACACTGCTGTAACCGTGTACATTGTAAGCATTGCTATTGCAGGAAAAGAGACGTCTATACTTCGGGCGGTGATTTCCATCATGACACCTAACGTGAGCATAACGGGAAGAATGCAGGAGCGGGCAAGGTCGGCAAGGCTGTTCGGAGCAAAAAACTGACCGCTCTTAACCTGAATTACAATAATTAGAAGAATAAGGACTACCGATACGTAGAACTCATTTTTTTTAAGCATCTTTTTCATGATATCCACCCCTTAATCCTGCGACGTGACGAGAGACACCAAGGTATCCTCATCCAAATCTCTGTTGCTAAGCTCGTCGGTTATACGACCCTTCTTTACAACAAGAATTCTGTTGCAGTTCTGGATAACTTCAAGAATATCATCAGAAATTATAATTACTGCCGTTGTCTTACTCTTAACAATTTCTCTGATTTTTTCGTGCAAGTCAAATTTTGCACCGATGTCAACTCCAACTGTTGGCCCGTTGAGAATAAGAACATCAGGCATCGTCTCAAGCCATTTCGCAAGAACGACCTTTTGTTGGTTTCCGCCTGATAAAGTGCTTATGGGGTCTTCAACGCTGCCAATCTTTATGGAAAGAGCCTCTTGCCATTTTTTTGCATCCTCATCAATGCGTGCCTCGTCAATTGCACCCTTACTCGTTCTGATTTCGTCAATATTAGCAATTGATATGTTGTCCTTTATGGACTGCAAAAGGAAAAGTCCCTCTGTAAGTCTGTCCTCGGGAACATAGGCAATCTTGTTTTTAATTGCATCCTGAGGGGATTTTATAGTCACAGGCTTTCCTTTTATATAAATCTCGCCGCTGTTTGCCGGATACAAGCCGAAAAGTGACATTGCAAGCTCTGTTCTTCCGGAGCCAAGAAGTCCTGTAATGCCTAGTATTTCTCCCGGCATAACCTTAAAGGAAATATCCTTAAAGGCATCCTTCAGATAAAGATCCTTTACTTCAAATAACGGTACATCATCCGTTGACGCATCGTAGAAAAAATTTTCTCCTTCAAGCTTTCTTCCTGAAATATAATAAACCATTTTTTCGTGGTTGACATTAGCGGTAACGTCGGTAATAACGTGGCGACCATTGCGTATTACTGTAAAACGGTCCGCAATCTCAAACACTTCGTCAAGCTTATGGCTTACAAATAAAATTGTAACGCCATTGCTCTGTAGGTTTTTTATAATTTCAAAAAGCTTGTCTATTTCTTTTCTTGTTAACGCAGTGGTGGGCTCATCCATAATAAGAAGCTTTGCATCATTCATTATTGCGCGTGCAATAGCAACTATTTGCTTGTCGGCAACAGAAAGCTCTTCAAGCAAGTCATGTAGGGGAAGCTCCACTCCGATTTTTTCAAAGGCTTCTTTTGCAAACCTATCAACCTGTTTCCAGTTAACAAGCTTCTTTTTCTTTGATTTATTGAAAGTTATAGCAATATTTTCAGCAACCGTTAGGTTGGGGAAAACAGACATATCCTGATAAATTACCTGAACACCGCTAGCAATGGCATCCATAGTGTTATAACGTTGTCTTTGAATTCCGTCGAATTCAACAGTTCCGCCATCAGGCTTATAAAACCCCGAAATGATTTTTATGAGCGTTGATTTTCCGCAGCCATTTCCTCCTACGAGGCAATGAATTTCACCTTTTTTAAGCTCAAGGTTTACACTATCAAGAGCGCAGACGCCTCCAAAGTGTTTTGTTACATCAGTTACTTTTAAAATCGTATCTGGCATGGAATCATCTCCGTATATCCGATAATGTCAACAGATGCGTTTCCACATCGGTTATACATTATTATTTTTGTATCTCAGTCTCCGCTATGCGGAGACTGAGAATCTTTATGTAATGTAAGCTCGGGGATTTGCCGAAATGTTAGAAATTGTAGTCTGCCATATTATCCTTATTGATTACAATCCAGCCATTGCCGTTAAGATACTTGCCGTTTACCTTCAAAGACTCAAATCCGGGTACCTTGAGGTCAAAGCCATCCGCGATTTCTGCTTCTCTGCCCTCAAGCACCATTTGTGCAAGGGTGTTCATGGCATAGCCGGCTTCTGCGGGATCCCAGCAGAGAACGGCCTGTGTTGAGCCTTCTGTAAGCTGGTCTGCTGCACAAGAGGTAACGGAGGTTCCAACAGAGTAGCATTTGCCGATGAGACCAAGCTCGCTGATTGCCTTGCCTGCGCCCGGAGCGTCATAGCTGGAGGTGCCAAGGAAGCCCTTGAGGTTGGGATAGGTCTTAAGAAGCTCCTTTGACTTCTCATATGCGATTTCCATGCTGTCCTCTGTTTCGACCTTCTGAATGTCGATAAGAGTCATTTTGGGATACTTTTCCTTCTGGCGGGCAATTGCTGCATCTGCCCACTCGTTGTGAGATGCAGTTGTAAGGAAGCCTACCATGCAGACGTATTCGCCCTCTTCACCCATGGCCTTAGCAAGCTCGTCCATCATGTATGCGCCGTATCCAACGTTGTCAAAAGCTTCAATGTTATAATTGCAGTTTTGTTGGGTGGGGGACTCATGGGTAATAACAACTATACCCTGGTCCATAGCTTTTTTGAGAACCTGCTCGCAGGCATCGGGGTCAATGGGAACAACGCAGATAGCATCAATGTCCTGAGCAATAAGCTCTTCGATTATCTGTACCTGCTGTGCAGAGTCATATGCCGCAGGACCCTTCTGGAATGCAGTACATCCGGTATCCGCTGCATACCTCTTTACGCCCTCTTCCATGCGGATAAACCATGGGTCGGAGCTTTCCTTGACTACTGTTGCAATCTTAAAGGTTTTGTCGCCTTCTGCGCCGGCATCACCGGATGTGCTGGGCTTGCTGCTGCATGCGGTCAATGCAAAAAGCATTGTGAGGGCAAGAATTGCGCTTAGAAACTTTTTCATTGTAATCCTCCTAATTTCTTATTTTTCAAAGATCTCTTTTGAGATCCTTTGAATACTGTTTAGTTCACCGCAGATGTTTGAGGTGATTCCTGCAAAATCGTGTAGCTTGCAATACACATTATATAGCTTGTTATAAATCTCTGCTGCTTTTTCGTTAGGACTGTAAAGCTTTTCAGAACCGTGGACTAACCGCTGCGCTTCTTCTTCAAAAGCCACTCTTGAACCCTTTTCATTTTTGAGTGCAACCGCACCGCAGACGCAGGCACCCAATGCACACACATTTGAAATAGATGTTACGCTGATTTCTCTGCCGAGAACATCTGCATAAATTTGCATTGTAAGAGGGCTTTTGAGAGAAAGACCGCCAACTGCCAAGAGCTGTTCAATATGTACACCTGCATTTTCGTAGCCTTCAATTATTTTCTTTGCGCCGAAGGCTGTAGCCTCAATCATACTTCTGAAAATGGCTTCCGGCTTTGTTTCCAGAGAAAGTCCGGCAAAAAAGCTCTTCAAGCTGTAATCCATCAAGACGCTTCTGTTGCCGTTCATCCAGTCCAGAGATACAAGTCCCGTTTCACCCGGTAAGATTTGTGATGCCAGCATATTCATATACTCAAGCCTGCTCATTGACTGTTCGCTTGCCTTTTTAACATATTCAGCCGGCATCATGTTGTCTGCATACCACGCAAAGGCATCGCCCACCGCAGGCTGTCCGGATTCATATGAAACAAGCTCGGGAATCATCCCGTCTTCAACTATCGCACACACGCCGTCAAAGCATAGCTTTTTATCATAAATCATCTGGTAGCAGGTGGAGGTTCCCATAACCATAAGCATGGAGCCGGATTTCGTTGCACCCAAGCCTGCGCAGGCAACCTCGCTGTCTCCGTGACCAACGCTTACAATTACGTTTTCGTTCAAGCCCAGAAGCTGTGCCGCACTTGCGCAAAGCTTGCCGGCACGGCTGCCTACAGGAAGAATTTTGCCTTGAAGCTTGGGGTAAACGGCATCTCCAAAGCCCTTTGAAAAGCTGTTAAGGAGCTCTTTTGACGGGAATCCACGCTCAGAACTGTAAAAGGCGTTTACGCCGAGAGTAGCGCTGTTTCTGACGATTTGACCGGTGAGGAAATAAACGATATAGTCCGCTGCTTCAAGATAATAGTCACAGGCGGCAAACACGTCCGGTGCTTCTTCATATGTTTGAAGGAGCTTTGGGAAGAACCACTCGCTGGATACATTGTTGCCGTATTCAGACAGCCAAGGTACTGCGGCCTCTCTAAGCGCCATTTCAATTCTTTCGGCATGAGCCTGAGCAGCGTGATGCTTCCATAGCTTTACCCATGCATGAGGCTCATTCTTGAATTCCTCGTAATTGCAAAGAGGCAGACCGTTTTCTTTTATTCCCACAACGGTGCAGTTTGTAAAATCTGTGCCGATTGCAGCGATGCTGTCGGCGCCAAGCTCGGCAATTGCCCCATGGGTTAACTCACACATTACTTCAATGTAGTCGGAGGGACTTTGAAGGCACCAGCTATTCTCAATAGTAATGTCTGTTTCGGGAAGATGTCCTTTTATCACCCCATGGGGATAGTCTTTTGACATTTCAAAAGCACACTCTCCGTTGGTGCTGTCAATGGCAAGTACGCGGCATGATAAGGTCCCAAAATCAAAGCCGAGTATGTACTGTTTGCTCTCCAGCGTCCATTCCTCCTTTTAAATGCTTTTACTCAAAATGGCAGCCATCTTGACTTTTCGTAAACGTTCTAGCGGAAGGACTTAACCTTATCCATGAATTCCTTTACACGCTTTACATCGGTTTGGTTTTCAAACTTGCCGTCATACTTAAAGGTTGTTCCGACAACTGCGCCGTCAGCGATGGAAAGAAGATTTTCAATGGTATTTACTCGGCAGCCCGTATTTGCCAATACAACTGTATCACCGGCAGCAGACTTAGCCTTCTTGAGCACCTCGGGGTTCGTTGCGCTTCCTGCCGTTGCACCTGATACACAAAGAGCATCAGGACGGCAGTTGAACACAGTGGTTTTGGTGATAGACTCAAGCTCTCTGTCGGCGAGATACTTTGCAGCCTCAGGAACTATATTAAACAGCAGCTTAACGTTTTCCGCACCGATTTCGTGCTGATGTCTAACAATCTCACCGCAATTGGTATTCCAAAGACCAAAATCACTGGCGTAAACTCCCGTGAATATTTCTCGGATAAATTTCGCGTCTGTTGCCACAGCAAGGTCTAAAGAGGCAATTGGATCCCAAAGACAATTAACGCCGTAGGGGATTTTTATGATTGGCTGAAGCTCGCCGATAATTCTTGCCATGCAGGCTACCGTTTCAGTCTTTACCTTTGTAAGATAGGGAAGTGAAAACTCGTTGCTGAACATAATTGCATCAACACCGCCGTCCTGAAGGGCAATCACATCTTCCTTTGCCTTTTCAATTACCCAGCTCATTCCTTTTTCCTTATCGTAATAGGGGTCTCCGGGCATAGCCTGAAGATGGCACATGGCGATAATAGCCTTTTCTGTCCCAAGTACTTCCTTTAACCAACTCATTTTTTTGTTCCTTTCAACAGTTAAATATTTTATACGCAGTAGGAGTTAACGACTATTTCTTTAAGCTTCTCCAAAGAATCTGCACCCAAGTCTGTGTCAGTAATTACCATGTCAAGCTCGTGCACATCGCAAACCTTTGCCAAAGCCTTTTTATGAAACTTACTGCTGTCTGTTACAAGAATCAGTCTCTTGCCGCATTGAACAATTTGCTTTTTTATTCCAAGCTCCATAAAGTTCGTGTTGTAAACACCGTTTTCAATTGAGATTGCATCGCATCCTAAAAATGCCATATCTACAAAAAATGACTTGAGCATATTTTCCGCAACATCTCCGATAAGGACACTGAAATTGTCTCTCCTCATTCCGCCCGTTACAAGCAGCGAAGTGCTGGGGTGAAATTTACATGAGTAAGCTATGTCAAGATTGTTTGTGACAATAGTAAGATCAGTGAGATTCGCGAGATTTTGAGCGATAAAAAAAGTTGTTGAACCCGAATCAAGAAAAATGCTGTCACCATTTTTTACAAGAGAGGCTGCCTTCCTCGCAATTCGTTGCTTTTCGTGAAGCATACATTGCAATTTTTCGCTGTGGAAACGCTCAAAAGCCGTTCCGGTTGATTTAACCAAGCCGCCGTGTACTCTCTCAGCAAGTCCGGCTGCTGTAATCTCGTCAATATCGCGTCTTACAGTTGCTTCAGAAACTCCGAGTTCTATGGCTAAATCTTTTATCTGCGCACTGCAGGCGTTATTAACAGTGTCAAGTATCGCCTGCTGTCTGGCTGTAAGAACAATTTTCCCTGTCATACTACACCTCCTTCGTCTGTCAAGTGTGATTTTAACACCACTCAAATACAAGATGCAATACTTTGCAATGTTTTGCAACAATTTTCTCAAAATCACACAAAATTAGTATACAACATTTCATATTTCTACTAAAAACCATTTTATTCGACTAAGAGTGCAACATTATGCAATCTTTTTGCAATCTTGTGTCACCATGTGCAAGTGTTTAAATTTGTTAGCATTTAACCTACAGAGAAAAATATAAACCGTTGGAAAAGAACCCCTTAATCTAAGGCAATTCGGTGTAACACATCTAATTTTGTTGTACAGGATATACGTCTGTGGTAAACTGAATTTGCAAAATAATATCCTGCACTTGTCGCATAAGTATTTTGCGCTGTACCTTTATAGTTGGGGAGAATTATGAAAGACAAACAGATTACAAACAAACATACAGAATTTAGCAAAACGCTTAGGGCGGCCTTTCCTTTTACTATCCCTGTCCTTACGGGATTTCTTGTTCTTGGCCTCGCTTATGGTGTGCTTATGAACACAAAGGGGTATGGCCCTCTATGGGCAGGGCTTATAAGTGCAATTGCATTTTGCGGAAGCATGCAATTCGTAGCAATTACGCTGCTCACAACAGCATTTGACCCATTGCAGGCTTTTTTGCTTAGCATAATGGTTAATGCTCGCCATATATTTTATGGTTTATCACTTCTTGAGAAATATAAGGGTCTTGGATGGCGCCGCTTTTTTTGCATTTATACGCTGTGCGATGAAAATTTTTCGGTAGCTTCTTCTATAGAGCCACCAAATCATGTTAGTCAAGGCAACTTTTATTTTGTCGTGTCTATGTTGAATTGGTCGTACTGGGTTATTGGCAGTATTCTTGGAGGAATAGCAGGCAATTTTATCACCTTTAATACAAAAGGTCTTGACTTCGCGTTGACAGCGTTATTTGTAGTGCTGTTAATTGAGCAATTAAGCAAAAAAGAAAATAGGATTCCTGCTGTTATAGGAATCACGGCAACAATTGCAAGTCTTCTGATTTTTAAGGCGGAAAACCTTGTGATACCCGCAATGGTGCTTATTTTAGTAACTCTCGTTATTGGGAGGAAGAAAATATGCCCTTGACAACAGTGCAAACACTTATTTTAATACTTGCTATCACTGCTGGTACTCAGCTTACGAGATGGCTCCCGTTTTTACTTTTCCCCGAAAACAAAAAACCGCCGAAGGTTGTTACATATCTTGGAAAAGTGTTGCCGCCTGCCATGATGGGGCTTTTAGTTGTGTACTGCCTTAAGAACGTCAATTTTATTTCCGTATCAAATTGGCTGCCGGAAATGATTTCTATCATATGTGTTGTAATCATACATAAGTGGAAGCATAACATGCTGCTTTCAATAGCAGGCGGTACCTTGGTTTATATGGTTTTAGTACAGATTGTTTTTATCAGCTAGGATAAACGGCAGGCGGAGTAATCGCTTACTCCGCCTGCCGTTTGATAAAAAAGCATTTTTTCTTATTAGTTTATTTTAATTTTTTCAACCATTGATTTTAATGATGCCGCTTGGTTTGACAGTTCCTCACTTGCGGCAGCACTCTCCTCGCTTGTGGCTGAATTGATCTGAACAACAGTAGAAACCTGCTCTATACCGGACGAGATTTGTAAAATAGAACCTGATTGTTCCTGGGTCTGATTTGCAATTCTCTCGACAATTTCGGTTACCTCCGACGCCGTGTTTGCAACTGCTACAAAGTTTTTACTTGTGCTGTTAACCAGCTCCGTGCCGTTTTCAACTGCGTGAATAGATTTTTCCAGCAAAACGGTTGTATTTTTTGCCGCTTCGGAGGACCTTTGAGAAAGGTTTCTCACTTCATCTGCAACAACAGCAAAGCCCTTGCCGGCAGAGCCTGCTCTTGCAGCCTCGACAGCTGCATTAAGTGCCAGAATATTTGTTTGGAACGCAATGTCATCAATGACCTTTATTACCTTGCTTATGTTATTTGAAGTAGAAGAAATTTCCTCCATTGCGCTTAATGTCTTCTCCATTTCCGCAACACTTGCTGTCATAATTGAAGAAGATTCAGCCGTTAAGATATTTGCCTTGGCGGCATCTTCGGAGTTTCTTTGAATGTGACTGCTCATCTCGGCAATTGCTGCGGATAGCTCCTGTATACTGCTTGCTTGCTCGGTTGAGCCTTGTGCAAGTGATTGAGCGCCGGAGCTTACCTGATAGGAGCCGGCTGAAACCTGTTCTGAAACTTGAAGGATATCGGAAAATGTAGTTGTTAAGTCCGTTTTTATTTTATTTAGTGCGTCTTTTATCTGCGTGTAATCGCCAATATATTTTTCTGATATACCGGAAGTAGCTGTAAAGTCTCCGTTTGCAATTTCCCGCAGAACATAGCTTATATCCTTTATTATTTCACCCGTGCTGTCTATTGTGCTGGAGGCTGCAATTTTTAGGCGGTTTAATTCTTCTGCCGAGGTGTCAAATTCCGGCATGGGAGAGAAAACATCGCCTTTTGCCAAGCTCTCAAGTCTGCCGACTACATGTGCTACGGGGAGTGCAAGCTTTGCAGATATTTTCATTGAAAAAAGAAAGGAAATTGCGATAGAAAGTGCAATGATTATTAGAGTAACAACAACTGTCTTTTTGAGACCTTCAGTGTAATCAGACTGAGGAGTGATTATGCATATGCTCCACCCGTTGCTTCCCTTGATAGGCAAATATGATATAAAGCTGCTTTGTCCGTTATATTCACAGGTTTCCATCCCGGAATCACCATTAATCACCTTAGCGTGAATGGCTGCTATCGGTTTTAAGCCGGAATCCTCCTCTGCGAGCTTTCCGATATTTACTTTGTCAGAAACAGCTTGAATGTCAGGTGATGCAATGGTAGTTCCGTGCTTATCAATTATGTAAGAGGTTCCGTTTTCGCTAATCTGGAGACTTTCGACTGTTGAATTTATAAGCTCTTGTTTGGCAGTAAAAGCAAGAAGACCTATAATCCTTGAGTTTTCAATTCCGTTTTCCCATATCGGAGCCATTATAATAACAATTAGATCGTTTGTAATCGCGTCGTGTGAGGGAGAAGACACGAAGGTTTTGCCTTTCATTGCGGCGGCATATGCTTCGTGGTAACTATAATCAACCCCGTTTTGTACGCATATTCCATCGGTTGAAAAGGTGTATCCGCTTACCAATCCATGTTCCGCAACCTTTTTTTCAAGGAAATTATTAACCTCTTCAGGGGTGGAATCGGGGCTGAACAGAACATCATGGGTAGAGATTTCTTTTACAACTCGCTGAATAGCCGAAATGCTTTTTGCTATTGCCAATTCTGCAACCTCAGAGGATTCGTTCATTGCGGTGGTTCCGCAATTAAGTGTGCTCTTATAGCATAGCCAAGACGAAACACAACCAAGGATAATGACAATTGCAGATAAAATGATAACAGTAGGTAATGCGAATTGCATCCGCATGCTTGTTTTTTTCTTGTTTTTCATACTTAACCTCATAAAAGTGCATTTTTTTGTTTTTAGAACTAATAACATTCGCTTTTATACAATTTTACGTATAATTTCAATTACGCAGGTTAGTTTGGGCGCCAGAGATACTTACATAACCGGCATTTTTAAGCTGCATGCTGAGTGAGAAGCCTTTTATAAAATAAAATGTCATCCCCTTTTCTAAGAAATTGTATAAAAATCACGTCAGATGCAAGACACATTAAATATATAATAGCTAATATTTCCAATTGTGTACAATATGTATTTTCATATCAACACATAACGTAGTGGCAAATACATCGATTGATATACGGAGTATCAAATTATAACTTACAAGGTATTGATTGATTTCGCTCACAAGCAAAACAAGCATTTAGGCATATGAATAAGACCATTGCGGTTATCCCATAAGGAGAGACTGAAGCAGGCTCATGGATAAAACCATGAGCCTGCTCTTTGATTCTAATACGCTTTGTCTTGAACAATTAAATACTTGTGAAAGCCTTCCGTTTCTATGTACCGCTCAACCCCGCTCGTTTGGAAAGCTCTGACATTGCAAAGCAAAAGCTTTCCCACTGTGTCAATGTAGTCTGTGAGGGGTCGCCATCACGGATACGCAGTGTGCGGCGTATTTCTTTAGGAATTACCACGCGGCCCAGATCATCAATTCTTCTCACAATTCCTGTTGCTTTCATAAAATAACCTCCAATCTGTACATAGCACAGAATTTTTTATAGCTTTTTTGTCACAATTTGCTTGCTTCGTTATTCTTTGTAAACAACGCAGGATTATTCTTGAAAATGACAGTATTGAACAATTAAATATGATGCCTGCACAGTCTTATACTATTTAAATAAAGCTTAATCGCTTTCCTCGTTTTGCTTGTGCTTCCGAATCATATTTCTGAAGGCGCTTACTGTAATGCCAAGCTGTTTGCTTGCACTGTCAAGTGTGAGAACACGGTTCTGCCACTTTTCATAAACTGGATAAAATTCTTCAGGAATAGGAGCCGGAAAACGGCCTAAATGCTTGCCCTGAGCTTTGGCTAGCGCAATTCCTTCTGCTTGACGCTGGCGGATATTCTCTCTTTCGGCTTGTGCCACATATGATAGGAGCTGTAATACAATATCTGAAATTAGTGTTCCAATTAAGTCCTTGTTTGTACGCGTGTCCAAAATGGGCATGTCCAAAATAACAATATCGGCCCTCTTGTTTTTTACAATCTCTCGCCATTCCTCTTGTATATCGTCATAGTTTCTGCCAAGTCGGTCAATGCTTTTAATCACCAGAACATCACCTTCCTTGAGCTTGCGTTTTAACTTTTGATATTCTGGCCTGTTAAAATCCTTGCCCGACAGCTTATCACAATAAATATGCTTTTCAATGATGCCCCAACGCAGAAGCTCTACTTTTTGCCGCTCAATATTTTGCTCTAAAGTAGAGACGCGCATATATCCATAAAAATTATTCATAAAAAACGCCTCCAGTCATTATTATTATTATTATGACAAGAGGCAGCATATTTATGTTAATTAGTTTACTATATGACAAACTTTAGCGAGATTATAGTTGTACATAAGAGATTTTGACGTAAAGGTACACCTTAACAT
>CAZAIU010000041.1:0-22314 GCA_964485265.1 uncultured Oscillospiraceae bacterium
TTGTGATTTCTATACTCTGAGTTAGCTTCCCGAGCAGCTTGTTATTAAGCTTGTCTGGGGCTTTTTTTATTTCCTCGATAATTTTTTCTTCCATGTGGGTGGTGTCGGGGCATAGGCTGTATTTGAGCCGCGCCAGCTCCAACATCTTGCTTTGAATTTCGCTCATATTTGCACCGACAGTTTCCAAGAGGCGTTCAATCTCATTTTGAAGCCGTATTACCTCAAGGGAAATTGCGTTGTCGGCCTTCGGCGGTTCTATTTTGAGGGTGCACAATTGCTGTTGGATATTTATAGCTGCCGTCAGAATATCTTCATCCTGAAGGTCGGCACTAATATGGCTTATATCATTTTCACATCGCCACCTTATGCGTCCGCTCCGGTTAACTTGTCGGTTGAGCTTTCCACTGCAAATTCCGCAGATTAGTAGCGGCTTTATTTCCTTAATATCCTTTGGCGTTGAGGGAGTGTAAGCTTTCTTTGCAAGCTCTGCACTTAGGTTTAAGTCGCTATCTATAATTTTAGGATAACTATCCCGGCCTGTGTAACAGTTGTTTTGAAGTATCCTTGCCACCATGTTTTTGTTCCAAACGGGCTTCTCGGGCACATATCTAATATCCTCAGAGGTGAGCATTTGCGCAATAGCCTTGTAGGATTTACCCTTGGCATAGTCCGCATAAATCCGACGAACGACCTCACTTTCCTCGTCGTGAATGGTAAGCTTGCCATTTTGAATATGGTAGCCGTAGGGCAGAGTTCTGTTTTGAGCCATCTTTACAACCTCTCTTTAAGCCTAAGACCGCCACAAAGGATAAAGTCGATACTTCGATTGTCTTGGGCTTCTGTTTTTTCAACCAAGTCCCCAAATAAATCCTCGTCCATTTCGGTAATGAAGTCGGGGCTGTTTTCTACGATTTCCAGCAGTTCTTCGATTTTGGTGAGGAGAGTATCCTTTTTAACATCAGTAAGAAGTCTTGCTTTTTGCTGTTTCAGCTTTTGAAGCTTGGTTTTGAGCTCGTTGCTTTGTGATATAAAAAGAGCAGAATCAAGGATGCCTTTGGACAATAGTCCGGTCATCACCTGATTCTGCTGTGCTGTATCTGCTATTTGTTTGTTGATGGCGGATAGCTCGGCGCTGTCCAAGCAGCTGCGTTCACGAAGCTTCTCCAGCTGGATGAGCAGGGGAGTGAGAATGCCCTCGCTATTTGCCTTTAGCTTGTTGTACATTCGGAAAAAGGCTTCATAAACGGCTTCTTCGGGTATTATATCCGAAGGGCATTTATCCTTGCTTTCGTCATGTGTCCTGCATACCCAGTAAACAGTTCCCCTATTAACTTTCCTTCGAAATTTAGTACCACATAATAAACATGTAATTTTTTGGCTTAACAGATAATTGGGGACAAGCAGGGAGCGAGGTGTCATTTTATCTGCTATTAACATTTGTACAAGCTCGAACTGGATGGGGTCAATAATCGGCTCGTGTGAGTTATGTATGTAATATTGGGGGAGTTCTCCCTTGTTGTATTTCTGGCGATATGGAATTATATCTTCACAATAGTTTTTCTGGAAGAGCATATCTCCTTTATAGCGTTCGTTTTTGAGTATTCTGCTAATTGCATAATATGACCAAATGCCGTTACCGCTTTTTCCGGGGATGTTTTCATTGGCTAGTTCATCGGCAATGGATATAATTCCGGATCCTGATAAGTACTCTTTGAAAATCCGCCTGACAATTTCGGCTTCGGGCTCATAAATTTCCAATTGCTTATTTATAAGTCTGTACCCATAAGGAGCGTTGGAAGCCACATATGTGCCTGCTTCCATTCGCATTCGTGCACCCTTTTTGCAGTTCTGGGAAATACTAACCGACTCCTGCTGTGCAAACATGGAGTACAAGGTGACCAGACTTTCACCGCTGAGGTTTTCGGTGTCGATACCCTCTTTCTCAAATAGGACGGTAACACCATAGCTTTTCAGTTCTCGAAGGGTGTTAATGCTGTCGAGGGTGTTCCTTGCAAATCTGCTGACGGACTTGGTGAGAATGCGGTGGATTTTCCCCTGCCTGCAATCCTCAATCATGCGATTAAATTCAGTGCGTTTCTCGGTGGAAACTCCGGTTACACCCTCGTCGGCATAAACCTCCACCAGTTCCCAACGTTCATTTTCCTCGATCAGCCTTGTGTAGTAACTGACCTGGGTGGCAAAGGAATTGAGCTGATCGGCACTGTCGCTGCTGACCCGGGCATAGGCTGCCACCCTTAGCTTTTGGGTATCCAACGCTTGGATTGGCTCTATTACAGTAACTTTTCTTGCGTTATTGGACTTCAATTCTGTCGCCTCCTCGGAACACAACACTACCATAGCAAGAGTTCAATAGCTATACCGAACACCAACGAAAAAGAGTTCAGAATATTGGGGGAATTTTTATGCCTCGATTTAAGGGGCGTTTTCCAGTTAAACCACACGGATGGGTGGAAGTTCATATTCCAATGCAAGGCTTTCCTGAACGATTTGCGCAACCGTTATTCCCATTCCACAGTTATTTATTAGTCGTTTGACCCAGCTCATCATTTGCCCCAAATCTCTTTGGCTTATTTTAATACTGTCACTCATTTGCGGACTCCAATCTATCATTTTTGGATTTAATATCAGAAAAATAGGGATTGCAAAGCATTTGAAAACAAAGAATATGTTTTAACTTGACAATCCCCATGGCTTCTGACATTAAGTCAATTGCTTTTTACATTGCTTGTATTTATCGCTATACCCCCAAGCATAGGGCGATTTCATAAACCGAAAGTGGTAAGCTTTCGTCATAGGATTCTAACCTCCCCGAGGATCGCTCCGGGCTGCCCTCCTTTGTTACGACGGCTTGCGGTTTTCACCGCTTCAACGCTCGACTTTAGGACGGGGCAGAAGTATCATTATAGGCTGACAAGGTCATTGCGAACAATTCACCACGAATTGCCTTTCGGAAGCAGAGAGTATCACTCGTACCTTTGATGCTATCGATTTGACGAAATTGAAATTTCATTTTTCCGCAGGTAGTCTTTGCGCTCTTTCCGAATACGCTTTCCCTTTTGGGGCTTGTCGGCTAATGTATCTATGAAATCGGATATGTAATTTTCAAAGTTCAAGCGAGGAAAACATTCTCCTCACTTGTATAGGGGAGTTTATGGCGCTTTTGAGCCATTTTATTTTTGCTTTTTATCAACTTTTTCCATAAATCTTCTTTTTCGGTTGTTTATGGTCTTTTGGGGTATACCCAATTCCGTTGAAAGCCGACGTTCGGATTTGCGGTCTACAAATATGCCTATCAGAATTCTTTGGTTTTCCGGTGGTTCTTTTTGTATGGATTTCAATATTTCCTCGACTTGAACTTTGTTTGCAACCAAATGCTCAAGACACCTTGTTTCGCTGTGGAACTCGTGGAAGTTTTCGCAACTGTCTTCTAAATTTCCAATAAGGGAGCTAAGCTGGATTTCGTGCTTAAAAAAGCTCTCGTCATTGTCTGCGATGTTCCATTCACTTCTCATATAAGCGGTATAAACCGCATCTGTTACTTCAACATCTTCATATTTCCCGGTAAACGTATTTAGTACGCCTTTGAGCGTTTTCATATCCTTTCCTCCGTTTTCTGAATTTTGATTGTCAAAATGTCAGAGGCGGGAGGGCTGCGACAGTGGGGGATCGGCATAAAAAAGTCCTTTCCGCTAAGAAGCCGAAAGGACAAAAAAGGGCCGCATGATTTTTACCGAATGAAGACGCATCAAAAACCCATCACATAAAGTGGTGGCGCTTTTGCTCATGCGGCTTCAGGTGTCTCGATAAAATCATATCGGCCCCGTAGCTCTGCTACGATATATTAAGTTTTTAAACTAAACTATGTTTTTACAGCTGCTCGTCTCCAGCTTACGAGATCGATCACCATTGTTTTTCCGCATTTGTCGCACTTACCGTCAATGTGACCTTGCACGTCGGGATATTTTCTTAGAAGGAGTCTCCCGCAGTATGGGCAGCGCACATCTTTTGCATCTGCCCCTCGAACTGCTGAACTTGCAGTATATATTTTTGAAAGAATATCCCTTGTTGGTGGGCTATATTGCAAATGGCTCATCAAAAATCACCTCAATTGGGTCATAGTATTCGTGGGATTGCTTTTCAACCAGGTATCCAAACTGCTTTAGCCTTATTGCCAAAGCACTTCGGGATACCGCAAGCGTGTGTTCAAGCTTATTGAGCACCAAGCTGTCGCCGAAATTAAAACGTCCCCCGTAGGACACAAGCTGCCTTTTTCGAGAGTAGCGCTCCATCAATAGCTTTATATAAATTCTCGGCATTAAAAGAGCTGCAGCAAGAGCGTTGGCCTGCCATTCGCACCAATCGTCCTTGGATTTTAGTTCCCTAAGGGAGTACTGCCGCTTGGCATACTGACGCCTTATCTGCTCCTTGCCAAGCTCTGTTTCTAGACGGAAAAGAATTTGGTGTGCACATTCGTGGGCAATGGTAAATCTTCGCCTCCCGCGCTGTGTGTCCGTAAATGCTATATTCTCAAGCAAACGCTTTTCAATTAAAATGCTGTCTGCCTTTACGAAAAGCACTTCTGTGCGCATATTCCTTTCAAGTGCAATGTCAACATCCGCATAGGTGGTGAGCCCGAGAATATTCTCACTGTCTGAAAGTGCGGTATAGATAATGTGCAGATTTAGAGCCTCCACAAGGCTGCCTACATCTATTGCGGTTACCTGCTTTGGGTCTGTCGGTGGCTTTCCTATAATGTCCCGCAGGATAATATCCGCTAAATTCTCAATATCTTCTTTTGAACAGTACATACCTTAACTTCCTCATCCGTCATCGACATTTAATGCTTGACATCCATACCACCTTGACGTAGTTTGAATATAGAAGGTATAGTGTCGCCGGGGACGCTGGCCGTTTGGTTAGTCCCGGTCTTGAACGGCACTGTACCTTCTGCTTTTTTGCGGGGATTATTGCAACGTACAGAAAACCGCAATTCATCAAACCATCCCCGGCAGAATAACCTCGTGATCTCTGCTTTCGGGCATCTTCAAATCTCCTTGAAGACAGGCGGGGTAAATCGCCCGCTTGCCGAAGCGGCTGCGTATGCTCTCCACTGCGCCATCGAGCTTTTCCTGTCGTTGTAGCTTTGGGGGGTCAAGGAAAAGAGTGAACTGCTGGGGCGTTTCCTGAGGTACAAGGCTAATTGCCCGCACGGTTACAGCCCTCACCGGGATGGACCAGGTGTAGTTCCTTGAAAAAAGCTCCCTTGCTTTTTGTGCCAAATCCATGGGACTTTGGCTGGCTATGGAAAGGGGAGACTGGTACTGCTTATAGTTTAGGCTCTTGTCCTTCAGCGTAATCTGTACTCCCGTTGCAGCAAGTCCGTGGCAGCGTAGCTTGTGGCCAATGTCTTGGGAAAGCTCCAGCATTACTCGCCAAACCTCTTCCTCGTTTTCAAGGTCAGAAGTGCAGGTTATGCCGTGGCCGATGGATTTTACAGGTACACAGTAGTCTAAGTCAGCCACCGGAGAGCACTCCCTTCCGTTGGCAAACTGCCAAAGTACAAGCCCGTTTACGCCGAAAATGCGTTTCAAAAACTCCGGCTCTGCCATTGCCAGCTGACCAATGGTTTTTATGCCGTAAGTGGCAAGCTTTTTCGTGGTGGATCTACCCACATATAGGAGGTCCGATGCAGGAAGCGGCCAAACTTTTTCTTTGAAATTGTCACAGGTAATCTCCGTTATCGCATCGGGCTTTTTCATATCGCTACCCAGCTTGGCAAACACCTTGTTAAAGGAAACTCCTATGCTTACGGTTAAGCCAAGCTCGCTTTTTATGGCCTTTCGAATATCTTCGGCAAGCTCCGTGGGGGTCTTAAAACCGTAGGTACCCGTGCAGTCGAGGAAGCATTCGTCCATGCCATAAGGCTCTACCTTGTCTGTGTATCGGGAATAGATATCCCTTGCCAAAAGTGAGTATTTCAAATACTGCTCGAACTGGGGACTAACCAATATAAGCTCCGGGCAAAGCCTTCTTGCCTCCCAGTTGACCATGCCGGTTTTTACGCCGGCTTTTTTTGCAGACTCGGACTTGGCAAGGACAATGCCGTGCCTATCCTCCGTGCTGCCGCAAACGGCAACCGCCTTGCCCCGAAGGGCGGGGTCCAGCATCATTTCAACACTGGCATAAAAGCTGTTCATATCGCTGTGAAGAATAAGTCTTTGCAAGTGCTCCACCCCCATATATAGATATAAGCACACAACTGAAATTCGGCAGTGTAGTGTTTCCTCAATGAAAATGCGAAAGCAGGGGGATGAGAATTGAGCCCTTAGGGAAACACCGGCTCACCTCGATATATACCGAATAACGGAGACGCAAGCCAAGCATACTACTGACATGCGGCGGTGTCAAGCCCAAACAGCTGATATTCAGCTGAATATATAAAAACAACTCCATATTTTCGGGATTATGCTTTACAATCCTGAAAACGTGGAGTATAATAATGTCAACACAATATGTGGAGGTGGCGCTATGCCAAGAAAACGTGGTAACCGTGAAGAAACTAAAGCCCTGCCGGCAAAGCTTTTTGTCCTGTCCTTGCAGGATGAAAGCCTTGGGACGGCGCTTGCTCAAAATATTAGGCTCAACCGTGAGCGACTTGGACTTTTCCAGACGGAGCTTGCAGAGCTTGTGGGAACTAAGGCCAGCACTCTTTCAAACTGGGAAATTGGCATAAACCGCCCCGACGTCACCTTCCTGGCGAGGCTTTGCAGGGTTTTCGGAATTAGCGTGGACGAGCTTTTGGGTATTGCGGCGCAAAGACCAAGACTTGCGGGGGCAGAGCAGGAGCTTTTGAGTAATTATCGCCTTATGGACACGAGAGGGCAGGAGCTTATGCTCAACATGTCACGGCTGGAGCTGCGGCAGTCCGAGGAGCTCACAAGAAAGACCGAGCAGAACATTTTGCAGCGCCGCTGCTTCCTTGCAAGAGCCTCCGCCGGCACCGGTGACTATCTTCCCGAGGGAGATAATTACCAGTGGATGGATCTCGTTTCCACCGCCAAAACTCGTCAGGCAGACATGGTAATCACCGTAAACGGTGACAGTATGGAGCCGGACTTTTATGATGGGGACATGCTTCTTGTGGAGCAGACCCCGCAAATTAAAGTGGGCGAGATAGGCATATTCATATTAAACGGCGACGGCTATGTGAAGGAACTGGGGCAAGGCTGCCTTGTGTCTCACAACAGCCTTTATGCACCCATTGTGCTTAAGGAGGACGACGATATCCGCTGTGTCGGTCGTGTCCTTGGACGAATTGAGGATGGGGATATTCCCCGTGAGGAAAAATGAGTGGGGACAATTCTTTAAAGGTCTATGTGCCGGTGCTTGCGGCGTTTCGTGAGGATGGCGCCATTCTCCCACGCAAAATACGATGGGAGGACGGGCAGACCTTCGACATTGAGCGAGTAATAGACATTCGCCCTGCTGCAGCGCAAAAGTCCGGCGGTCAGGGTGACAGATACACAGTGCAGATAAACGGTAAAAGGAGCTATCTCTTTTTCGAGCGCAGCCCCAATCTCAGCAGTACCTGCCTGGGCAAATGGTTCGTGGAAAAACGGTAGGGGAGAGCGTGTTTTAGTGCACCTTATGCGGGTTTAATTTCCACATAAGGCGGGAAAAAGAAAAAATCCGAACACCGTCTTCACCATAGGAAACGGGTTCGGATTTTTTGCTTTATTTGCCCTGCAATACAGCCGAAAATAGAATTCAGATTGTATGCGAAATAAAAACATTTAGCTTGCTTTTTTCGGCTTTTATGTGATAAACTGCGAAGGTTGGCAGCTGAAACGCGTAGAATTTCTGACGAAATTCTATGCGTTTTTTGTGCCTTCGTAGTTTTTAGGGAGCTTTTCTCTGATAAAGACTCCACTGTTTATCATTTACTTTAGGAGGAATTCATTTATGCAAGAATCAGAAAAAAGCAGGTATCTCGGGGAAGAAAAGATTTCAAAGCTTCTTCTCAAATTCTCCATTCCGTGTATTTTGTCGCTACTCATCAGTGCTCTTTACAATATCGTCGATCAGATTTTCATTGGCAACAGCGAACTTGGCTATCTTGGCAATGCCGCAACCGGTATTGTTTTTCCAATCCTTATTATTGCGCAGGCCTTTGCCTGGTGTATCGGTGACGGAAGCGCAGCCTACCTAAGTATTTGTCAGGGCAAAAAGGATACGCAAAACGCACATAAATGTATCGGCACCGGTATCACGATCACATTGGTCATCAGCTTGGTTTTGATTTTGATTGGAACCTTGTGCAAGGAGCCGCTTCTACGTCTGTTTGGCGCATCGGATCAAACCATTGGCATGTCCATGGCGTACTTTACCATTGTGCTGGCGTTTTTCCCTGCCTTTATGCTCATGAACATGATGAATGCGGTCATTCGTGCGGATGGCAGCCCGGCGTTTTCTATGGCATCCATGACTGTGGGTGCACTTCTGAACATCATCCTGGACCCAATTTTTATTTTCGTCTTTAAATGGGGGATCACCGGTGCCGCATGGGCCACCATTATCGGTCAGGTAGTTTCGTTTCTCATCAGCTTTGCGTATTTTTTCAGAACGAAGTCGTTCCAACTGAAAAGAAGCAGCTTTGTGCCGGACTTCCCTGTGTTTAATAACGCAATCAAGCTGGGAGCGTCGTCCTTTATCACCCAAATGTCCATTGTTGCCATCTCGCTGGCCTGCAATATCATGTTGTATCAATATGGTGCGCTCTCGGTGTATGGACCGGATATTCCCATCTCGGTCATTAGCATCGAGACCAAGGTGTTCACGATTGTCATCAATATTGTGGTGGGCATTGTACTGGGCGGCCAGCCAATTTTGGGCTACAATTACGGCGCTAAAAAATATGACCGTGTGAAGCAGACCTACAAGACTATTTTGGCTGCCACTGTGGTTGTGGGCGTCTTGTCTACACTGGTTTTTGAGATTTGCCCGCAGGTTGTGATCGGTATTTTCGGCGCAGGCGATGCGCTTTACGAGAAATTTGCCCAGCGCACGTTCCGCGTGTTTCTCTCACTGGTCACCTTTACCTGTATCATCAAAATGACGTCCATCTTTTTTCAGGCTGTGGGCAAGCCGGTCAAAGCGGTTATCGCTTCGCTCACTCGCGATATCATCTGCTTCATTCCCTTGGTGATTTTGCTGCCCCGCATGTTTGAAAGCAATGCTCCCGGCACCGGGGTCCACGGCATTTTGTTTGCTGCCCCGGTAGCCGATTTCATTGCGATGGTTGTGACACTTTGCCTGACAGTTCCTTATTTTAAATCATTGCATACAACCCAGAAGCATACTGCTCCAATCGAGGTTCCGATCATTCAGCCCTCCCACGAAGGGCCTATTATTACCATTGCCCGTCAGCATGGCTCCTGCGGAAAATATGTTGGACAACTGCTGGCACAGCACCTGAATATTCCGTACTATTACAAGGAGCTGACCGCACTGGCCGCACAGGAAAGCGGTTTTGATAAGCAGTTTATTTCGGAGCTTAACGAGAATTCACCGACCATTCTCCATGATTTGTATTTAAGCACCACCGTGATCCAGCAAGCCATTTTAGCGCAGTCTCAAATTATCCGCAAAATTGCCAACAGCGGTTCTTGTGTGCTGGTGGGGCGTGCGGCAGACTCTGTACTGAAAGATCATCCCAATGTGGTTCGCGTTTTTATTTATGCGCCGAAAGAGTATCGCAAGAAAAAAGTCATGGAAATGTATGGCGACACGCCGGAGCAGGCCGCCAGAAGCCTGAAACGCTCCGACGAAGCACGCGCCGCCTATTACAGAAATATTTCCGGCTTGGAATGGGGACACGCAGAGAATTACGACTTATGTATTGACAGCTCCATTGGCGCTGAAAAAACTGCATTGGCTATTGAAGCCTATCTGAAGTGCCGTAACCCTCAATGATGCGTAAACCAAATGCCCCTCAAGAGCAGCCAAATTGGCTGCTCTTTTCTTTTGCTAACGGAAGCAGCATTCATGAACCTATTGAAAATTCCTTTTGACAAGGTCATCCAAAACGGTTATAATAACCTCAAACAGCGTGTGGCTTAACTGCGTAAATCCAGTTGACTGCCACACGCTGTTTTTCTATTTTTATGGGCAGGGAGGAAAATTGGATGTAATGATGGAATGCCCCACGAAACTGAGGCATCTTTGTGACAATGCTAACGTTCGAAAATCTTTCCGGCTCTCCGTTTGAAAACAAGTGATTTTAAGACTCAACAAGCAGCCACAATTGAATAATCAATGACACCGGAGCCAATAAGGTCCGGACAAGCGCGTAGCCAAAGAGGCATAAATCCAGCTCTTTGACTACGCGCATTTTATTTTTAGGAGGAGATTCCAATGAATCAAAAATCAAACACATTTTTAGAAACCCAACCCATCGGGACATTGATGCGAAAATACGCAGTGCCCTGCATCATTTCGCTGCTGGTAGCAGCGCTGTATAACATCGTTGACCAGATTTTCATCGCCAACGCGAGCTATCTTGGCTCTTATGGCAATGCCGCCAATACAGTGGTTTTCCCGCTGACAGTGGTTGCGCTGGCCATTGCGGTTATGATTGGCGATGGCTGCTGTGCATTTGTCAGCATCAGCCTTGGCGCAAATCGAAAAGAGGATGCACACAAAGGCATTGGCAGCGCCGTTGTTCTGTGCGTGATCAGCGGTCTTGTATTAACTGCGCTGTATCTGATTTTTGACGAGCAGATTCTCACGCTGTTTGGTGGACGAGTGAACGAAGAAACCTTTCACCATGCCAAAGAATATTTCTTTTGGATTACGGTGGGCGTGCCATTTTACATGTTCGGACAGGCCATGAACCCCATCATCCGTTCCGACGGAAGTCCTAAATTTGCAATGGTCTCCACCTTGGCAGGTGCTGTTATCAATATTATTTTGGACCCCATTTTTATCTTTGTGTTCAAATGGGGGATGATGGGTGCGGCGGTGGCCACTGTGCTGGGGCAGGTGTTGACCGCAGGACTTGCCATTTGGTACCTGTGCCATATGAAGGCAGTCAAGCTGGAGCGAGACAGCTTTGGCATTCACGGAAAATTGGCAGGGAAATATCTGTCCTTGGGAATTTGCAGCTTCTTGTCACAGATTTCCTTGGTGGCCGCTATGGCAGCCATTCAGAACATGACCTTGAAATACGGTGCGCTGGACCCGATTTTCGGTCAATCCCAATATGCGCAAATTCCGATGGCGGTGCTTGGCATCGTGATGAAGTTTTTACAGATTGTAATTTCCGTTGCGGTTGGCATGGCAGCGGGATGTATCCCCATCGTAGGCTACAACATCGGCGCAGGGCGCAAGGATCGTGCCGCCAAATTGTTTACCCATCTGCTGATTGCCGAGGCTGCGGTAGGCGTTGTTGCATTGGCAATTGTAGAACTGTTCCCGATGCAGCTCATTGGCATCTTTGGCGCTGCCAACGAGAGCATCTATTACACCAACTTTGCTGTCAGATGCTTCCGTATTTACCTGTGCATGATGGTGTTTGCAACAGTGAACAAAGCAACGTTTATCTACCTGCAATCCCTTGGAAAAGCGTTGCTTTCTACGATGCTTTCCATGGTGCGAGAGGTTGTTTTTGGCGTCGGATTTGCCTTACTGCTCCCCGCCTTTTGGGGGCTTGATGGACTGCTGTACTCTATGCCGGTATCAGACCTACTGACCTTTTTCATTTCCGTTGTTGTAATTACTTATACCTATCGAACTCTAAAATCCAAAACATCTAAGGAGGAAGTAAAATGAAAAACAGAATTATTGCAATCAGCCGGGAATTTGGCAGTGGCGGTAGAACCATCGGCAAGGAGGTTGCTGCAAAACTGAATATCCCATGCTACCATCAGGAGCTTCTGAGTAATTAACGCCTGATGGATACGAGATGGTAGAGCTTAGGGGAGAGCGTGTTTTAGGCCGCCTTATGCGGGTTTAAATCCCACATGAAGCGGGAAAACGAAAAAATCCGAACACCATCTTCGCTATAGGAGACGGGTTCGGATTTCTTGTTTTATTTGATTACGCATAGCTGGTGGGTGAATTTATATATGCGTCACAGCCCTCCCGGACTATTCACAAGGCGGGCCATAGCCGTTGTAAACCTGTTTCTACCAAACAAAGTCGCACTCCATCACGGATGTCCAGTTTGTTTCGCAGTACACACGAGTCTTTATAGCAATAAACAGAACCGGCTACGGCATAAACATCGTATTTCCCAAAATGATCAGGCACGAGTGTGCCTACTTTCAATTCCGTAACTACGCTTGATCGGCTCTACCGCTTCATTCCCAGAAATTTGGCCATTCGTAATTTTCTCGCAGAGGTGGATGGCTTCACGGCTGGGAGCCATTTTTTCTGCGGTATGCGTTGCAATGGAATATTGCACATGGTCCTTTGCTTTTTGCGTCATTTCATCCGCCTCCTTTTTGCTTGTTTTATCACACCAACGATAGAAATAGCAAGAAAATCGGCGTTGCATTCGCTTTTGATGTAAACGGTTCAATTTGGTAAGATTGCTCTTTTATCCTTTAAAGGATTTTTCAATAATGGATTTCACCCGATAGCCAAGTAAGATGATCATATCAAGATTATAGTGTGTTGTAGGTCTTTCCGTCAGCGGCAGTTGTTAGGAATTTTCGAACAACTGAATCTTCCATTAGCTCGCCGTCCTCAAAAATGTGCTTGATGTGCTCGCTGATATTGGATTTACTGGTTTGATATAATTCGCAAAGCTGGGCTTGTGTCAGCCTAAAGTCTAATTTTTGCGGAGATTCTATCAATGCTGCGTTGTAAGGGTGTGAATTGAATGCTATAATTAAGCTGTTAGCGGTCAAGGAGCGTGCAAGATGGATATTTCCAATGAAATCAAGCAGATTCGACATAAAGCATTTATGACGTAATGAGATTTTAAAAAATCTTTGAAGATGGCATTTGCAATCGTCAACAGATGGAAATCAGTAAAGACAACGCCGAGCACGTCCTCTATGATAAAAATTAAAGTGTACTGCGAGGAAAACAATTTTTCCTTTGGTGACTTTAAAGAGGTATGGCTTTTAGATATACAAAGGGGAGAAAAAGATGAACAAGCAACAGTTAGCGTCAAAGATTTGGGAATCCGCAAATAAAATGCGGTCAAAAATTGAAGCAAATGAATATAAGGACTATATTCTCGGCTTCATCTTCTATAAGTTCCTTTCTGACAAAGAAGTAAAATACCTCAAGGAGAACGATTGGACAGACGAGTATATTATCAATCTGAATGAGGATGATCAAGAAATCGTTGAGAGTGTCCAAAAAAACATAGGTTACTTCATCGCCTATGACAACCTTTTCTCGACGTGGATTTCCAAGGGCGGCGATTTCTCTGCTGATGATGTCACTATTGCTCTTTCTGCGTTCAGCCGCCTTATTAACAAGTCCCATAAAAAGGTTTTCACCGGCGTTTTTACTACGCTGGAAACAGGGCTTACCAAGCTCGGTGAAACCTCTGGTGCGCGCACCAAGGCAATAAGAGACTTGATTTATCTTATTAAGGACATCCCAATGGATGGGAAACAGGACTATGATGTTCTCGGATTTATATATGAATACCTCATCAGCAACTTTGCTGCAAATGCCGGAAAGAAAGCCGGAGAGTTCTACACACCGCATGAAGTCTCACTGTTGATGTCGGAGATTGTTGCTGACCATTTGAAAGAGCGTTCTGAAATAAAAATATATGACCCAACAAGCGGCTCTGGTTCGCTGCTCATAAACATTGGCAAATGTGTTTCTCGCTATTTGGGCAATGACAATAACATCAAGTACTATGCCCAGGAGCTAAAAGAAAACACCTATAACCTGACCCGTATGAATCTGATCATGCGTGGTATTCTGCCGGATAATATTGTAACCCGCAACGGCGACACGCTTGAAGAAGACTGGCCGTACTTTGACGAGAACGACCCTGTCAACACCTACAACCCTCTTTATGTGGATGCTGTTGTATCGAATCCTCCATACTCTCAGCCATGGAATCCGGAGGATAAGGAAACCGATCCCCGGTATGCCCGTTTCGGTCTCGCACCTAAAGGGAAAGCCGATTACGCTTTTCTTCTCCATGACCTGTTCCATCTGAAAAGCGATGGTATTATGACTATTGTTCTCCCGCACGGTGTTCTGTTCCGTGGCGGTGAAGAAGGAACAATCCGCAAAAACCTGATTGAACAGAATCACGTAGACGCAATTATCGGTTTACCGGCTAACATATTCTTCGGCACCGGTATTCCGACGATTATCATGGTTCTCAAACAAAAGAGACCCCATACGGATGTGCTGATTGTTGATGCATCCAAAGGATTTATCAAGGTAGGTAAGAATAATATGCTCCGAGCCGGTGACATCAAGCGGATTGTTGATGTTGTCACCGCGCGCCGGGGTGTAGAAAAGTTCTCCAAGGTAGTAAGCCGCGATGAAATCCGTAAAAATGAATACAACCTCAACATTCCCCGCTATGTAGACTCATCTGAGAAAGCAGAAAGCTGGGATATATATGCTTCCATGTTCGGCGGCATCCCCGAAAGCGAGCTTTTGGATTTGAAACGGTATTGGGATGCTTTTCCCGGATTAAAGGAAACCTTGTTTGCGTCTGATAATCACGCTTACTGCCACTTGAATGTTGACGATATTCGTGCAGCCGTTGCGGAGCATACGTCTGTTGCTTCTTTTATCAGCGAATTGAATTCCGCATTTGGCGACTTTGGCGAGTTTCTTTATCACGAGTTGATTGACGGGATGCAAGCACTCAGCATTTCAAATGAAGAAGCCGTCCTGAGTGATGATATTTTCGCAAGGCTTGCGGATGTGTCTCTTGTTGATCGGTATGAGGCATACCAGCTTCTAGATGAGAACTGGAACCGCATAGCCGTTGACCTTGAGATTATACAAACCGAGGGCTTTTCTGCGACTAAGCTGGTTGACCCCAACATGGTTATAAAGAAAAAGGACGGCAAGGATCAGGAAGTACAGGAAGGCTGGATCGGGCATGTCCTACCGTTTATTCTTGTTCAGGAGCAGCTTCTTCCCAACGAGCTTCAGGCGCTGAAGGAATGTGAAGCCCGGCTTACTGAGATTTCCATCGAATATGAAGCTCTGCTTGATGAGCTTTCGGAGGAAGATAAGGAAAAGGACTTAGTGAACGAAAGCAAAGACACCTTTGTTGCTGCCGAAGTCAAAAAAGCAATCAAAGCAAAGGAGGTTGAGCCGGAAACGCTTGCTGTTCTCAAAAAAGTCGATGCACTTATCAGCGAAGAAAAGGCTCTTAAGAAGCAAGCAAAGGATGACGCTGCAGCCCTGCACATCAAGACAAAGGAAACCATCGAGGGGCTTGATGACGCCACAGTTAACGACCTTTTGAAACGCAAGTGGATTCTTCCTCTTGTGGCCAGCATCGAAACCATGCCGCAAACCGTCCTCAATGACTTCATAGCGAAGCTCGAAGCTCTCTGCAAAAAGTATGATACTACCTTTGCGTCTGTTGAGGAACAGATAAAAGAAACAGAGCTATCTCTGATAGGCTTTATTGATGAGCTGACAGGAAATGAATTCGATATGCAAGGATTGAAAGAGTTGAAAATTCTCCTTGGAGGTGAATAATATGCAGGAATATACAGCAAAACCGGCAGTTCGCTTTGCAGGTTTCACTGATGCTTGGGAACAGCGTAAGCTAACGGAGTTTGTCGATTTTTTCTCTGGATTGACTTACACACCAAACGATGTTCAGGAGTCAGGAACGCTTGTGCTTCGTTCATCAAATGTGAGCAACGGTGAAATTGTTGATGCTGATAATGTCTTTGTTGATTCCGCAGTTGTCAATTCAGATTATGTCAGGGAGGGAGATATTATCGTTGTGGTGCGTAATGGTTCCCGTTCTTTGATCGGAAAACACGCACAAATCAAGCGTTTTATGCCCAATACAGTAATCGGAGCGTTTATGACTGGCATCCGCTCTCAATGTCCGTCGTTCACAAATGCACTATTGAACACCCATCGTTTCGACGAGGAAGTTGCTATGAATATGGGAGCAACTATAAATCAAATTACAGGTTATATGTTCTCTAAAATGGAATTTGCCGTACCAAACATAGAGGAGCAAAAGCAAATAGGCTTGTATTTTGAAAACATCGACAACCTTATCACCCTTCATCAGCGTAAGTATGATAAGCTTGTGAATATAAAGAAAGCCATGCTCGGAAAGATGTTCCCTAAAAACGGTACAAACGTCCCCGAAATTCGCTTCGCGGGTTTTACTGACGCTTGGGGACAGCGTAATTGGGTTGATACAGTTGATATATCAAAAGAAATGGTTGACCCAAAGAGCGGAGATTTCGATGAACTACCCCATATAGCTCCCGGTAATATGGAGTCGTTTTCAGGTGCTCTTTATGACAATATCAAGCTTGTAAAAGATGAACAACTTATAAGTGGAAAATTTCATTTCTATCCCGGAGATATTATCTACGGCAAGATAAATCCACAGCTCGGAAAGTACCATTATTCAAGCACTGAGGGGCTTACAAGTGCAGATGCATATGTCCTTAATGCAAAAAACGAAGTAAGCCAAAAATTTCTTTTTACGGTACTTCAAACGCAGGATTTTTATAGTTATTCAGTTTCTGTTTCAAAGCGTTCGGGTATGCCAAAAATCAACCGAGATGAACTAAACGCATATTGCTTTTTAGCACCTGATACGTCGGAACAAGAACTTATTGGAAGCCTATTTCTAAACCTCGACACCCTTATCACCCTTCATCAGCGTGAGTTAAAACACCTCCAAAATATCAAGAAATCCTGCCTTGAAAAGATGTTCGTTTGAGACGGAAAGGAGTCTGTATGGCATTCACAAAAGAAGCCGATTTTGAAGAAGCTCTAATCAAAATCCTCGCTGAAAAGGGCTGGGAAAAGGCTGTTTTGAAAAATTATACAGAACAGCAATTGATTCAGAATTGGGCAGACATTCTATTTGAAAATAACCGTGGTATTGACCGACTCAACGATTATCCTCTGACAAGCGGCGAAATGCAGCAGATAATTGAGCAGATCACCGGCTTGAAAACGCCACTCCGGCTCAACGGTTTTATCAATGGGCGCAGCGTTACAATCAAGAGGGATAACCCGGATGACGAACAGCACGTTGATAAAGAAATCTCTTTAAAAATTTATGACCGAAGAGAAATTGCGGCTGGACAGAGCCGTTACCAAATTGTTCAGCAGCCTAAGTTCCCCACCAAGTCGAAATTGCTCAATGACCGTCGCGGCGACTTGATGCTGCTCATCAACGGTATGCCGGTTATCCATATAGAGCTAAAAAGAAGCGGAACTCCGGTCAGTCAGGCGTGCAATCAGATTGAGAAATACTCCGGCGAAGGAATATTTACTGGGCTGTTTTCACTTGTTCAAATCTTTGTAGCTATGAATCCGGAAGATGCGGTATATTTCGCAAATCCCGGCCCCGAAGGAAGATTTAACCCTGATTTCTATTTTCATTGGGCGGATTTCAACAACGAGCCTATCAATGAATGGAAAAGAGTCGCATCTACGTTGCTATCAATCCCCATGGCACACCAGCTTATCGGATTCTACACTGTCGCTGATGATTCCGACGGCGTTTTGAAGGTTATGCGCAGTTATCAATACTTTGCCGCCAATGCGATTTCCGATAAAGTGGCAAAGGTCAAATGGGAGGGCAACAATCAGCTCGGCGGGTTCATCTGGCACACAACGGGTTCAGGAAAAACTATGACATCATTCAAATCAGCGCAGCTTATCGCCTCATCGAAGGACGCCGATAAGGTGATTTTCCTCATGGATCGCATTGAACTCGGAACGCAGAGCCTTAAAGAGTATCGAGGATTTGCCGATGAAAATGAGGATGTTCAAGCAACAGAAAACACCGGCGTTCTTGTGACGAAGCTGAAAAGTGCAAATCCGTCTGATACCTTGATTGTCACATCAATCCAGAAGATGAGCAACATCAAGGATGAAGCAGACGGCGGGCTGAAAGCCGCCGACATTGAACTGATGAGCGCAAAACGCATTGTGTTCATCGTTGATGAATGCCATCGCTCCACCTTTGGCGATATGCTTTTGACAATCAAACACACTTTTCCAAAGGCAGTCTTTTTCGGCTTTACGGGAACGCCGATTCACGACGAAAACCAGAAAAAGGACAGCACAACAACCACGGTGTTCGGGAATGAACTTCACCGCTACAGTATTGCCGACGGCATACGCGATAAGAATGTTCTCGGCTTCGACCCGTACAAAGTCCTTACCTATAAGGATAAAGACCTGAAAGAGGCCGTCGCGCTGGAAAAGGCAAAAGCCAAGACGGTTGCCGAGGCGCTTTCTGACCCAAGAAAGAGCAAGATCTTTTATGAATACATGGCGCTTCCCATGGCTGGTAGCGAGGATTTTGCCGGGAATTATACCAAGGGAATCGAAGATTATCTACCGAGCAGCCAGTATGAAACCCCAGAGCATCAGGAGCTTGTAGTCCAAGATATACTGAACAACTGGGTCGTGCTCAGTCATAACAGCAAATTCCATGCAATCTTTACAACAGGCAGCATTTTTGAAGCTATCCAGTATTACCGACTGATAAAGAGCAAGGCTCCTGACCTGAAAATTGCAGCATTGTTTGACCCAAGCATCGACAACGCCGGCGGCGCAGTAGTAAAAGAGGACGGGCTTGTCGAAATCATCGAGGACTATAACAAGCGTTACAGTCAGGAATTTACAATACCCACATTTGCGAAGATGAAAAAGGATATTGCTGCTCGCCTTGCTCACAAGAAACCTTACGAGAGAATTGACCGTACACCGGATAAACAGATCGACCTGTTAATCGTTGTGGATCAAATGCTTACAGGCTTCGATTCCAAATGGATAAACACGCTCTATATGGACAAGGTGCTCCAGTACGAAAATATCATTCAAGCGTTCTCGCGGACTAACCGACTGTTCGGGCCGGAGAAACCGTTCGGCACGATTAAGTATTATCGCCGACCTCATACCATGGAGAAATTCATCGAAGCTGCCGTCAAGCTCTATTCCGGCGACAAGCCACTCGGACTGTTCGCTGAAAGGCTAAACAAAAACCTTGAAGATATCAACTTCCTTTTCTCACAAATCGCAGATATTTTCAAGAACGCAGGCAACGAGAACTTTGAAAAGCTGCCCGATGACATAGCAGCGAGAAAGAAATTTGCAGAGTTGTTCCGCAAGCTGAACGAGCATCTTGAAGCTGCCAAGGTTCAGGGATTTGATTGGGACAAGGACAGCTATGAGTTTGATAAACCTGATACTGGAGAAAAATATACGCTGTCCTGCGAAATGGATAAGGCAGTATTCTCATCGCTTGCTCAGAGATACAAAGAGCTGTTCACTACCACTCCCGGTTCAGGTATCGGCGGCGAGCTGCCGTACGACATCGACGGTTATCTGACTACGATTGATACGGCGGTTATTGACTCAGATTATATGAACTCCCGATTTGATAAATATATGAAGCTGCTCCACGGCAGCGGAACGGACGCTGATGAAATCAAACGCGCTGAGGATGAGCTGCACAAGACTTTCGCCACGTTATCTCGGTATGAGCAAAAGTACGCTAACATCTTCCTTCACGACATTCAGCGTGGGGACGTTATCCCCGAAGAAGGCAAATTATTCCGCGACTACATTACCGAGTATATTACCAGAGCAAAAAACGACCAAATTCACCGTGTAGCAGAAGTGTTGGGCGTTGACGAACAAAAGCTTCGGAGTATGATGTCTCTGCGAGTAACTGATATGAACATAAATGAATTTGGGCGATTCGATGCTTTAAAGGAAACGATTTATAAGAAAAAAGCGAAAGCCTATTTCGAGGCCATTGAGGGACAATTAGTAATCCCTCCCAAAGTTACGATGAAGGTGGATAAGCTACTTCGTGACTTTATCCTCAGTGGCGGTTTTGATGTTGAAATTCCCAATAGCTAACCATAGTATGAAGCAGAAATATAGCTCTTTTCTTAATTTAATTCATAATTATATTAATTCTCTGTAATATAAATACTAACCCTGATACATTCTAGGAGGTGCAATGTGACCTGTACCCCAGACCACGTTGAAAAAACAGAACCTCTCTCAAGTTTAATATTTTTTTGACACCAAGAATCGTATGAACCTGTATATATCCAATTTGGGTGTAGTGCCCCCATTGGGGAAATCTTAATTTGTAATTGAATACAGCTAAGATTATTCTTTATCTGTAAGCGAGTAGAGGTTTGAGGAGCGGCCACCATTTTCTCTAAACCGTGCCTTTTTACCGACCAAGCCGTGGCGGACTAAATCTGCCACGGCTCTTTTTACGGTGCTGACCGACAGTGAAGTGTCACGGGCAATGGTTTTTATACCCGGAAAGCAGGTGCCCTGGTGGTTGGCTCGGTCGCAAAGGTACATGTAGACGCACTTCGCCCTTGGCGGCAAATCGGTGTTATATAGGGTTCCAAATAGACTCATTTAGCCTTATCCTCCTGTTCTGGGACCGCTTCGCCGGGGGTGCTCGTTACCCGTAACGTCTTCTGCTTGGCTGTATCCCTTGTCTGAGTTCTTGCGTTTGTCGTCTGTTGGCTTAGTAAATTGGGGGAGCGGGAACAGCTCGTCAATTTTGGCCCACAGCATTTTGAGGTCTGCATAATTCACCTTGCGGTAGGCCCTCTCCGCAACCTCATATTTGCGGTCGAACGTGATGCCCCAATCGAGGAAAAGCCTCAGCCTTGTGCGCATGGGGTGAGTGCCGGTTTTCATTACAATGAACTGTCCTTTGTGCAGACATTTAAGCTCGTCCGCTGTCATTAGCGGTCGCTCCATCATTTGCAGAGACTGGCTGGGGTCGCTTTTTCCACGGCTGATGCAGCCACTCATAACCGTTCGACTGCCAAGGGCACGGGACAGCACTTGGGCTGTTTCGGAGTTGGGTGCAAAACCGCCGAAAATGGTGTCCTGACAGTTGTCAACTATAATTTCAGCACCCTCTTTGCCGTAGTTTTTCTGGAGCTGTCCGAAGCTTTGAATAATCGGAACCATGGAAAGACGGCGGGAACGTGAGGCCGAAAACATAAGCTCTAAGGAGTCGATGGTCGGTAGAGTGCCCAACTCATCACAGAAGAAAACCACACGGTTTTGAAGCCTTCCGCCGGTGTCATCGGCAACTGCTAAAATTTCTCGGTAGAGCTGCTGAATCATCAGGCTTACCATAAAATACTTTGTCATATCTTCCTCGGGAAGTACGATAAAAACTGCTGACTTTTGCTTGCAAAACCGCTCTGCATCTATTGCCGTTTCAAAGCATAAAATCTGCTCCATCTCAGTATCAAGGAAGGCATTAAGCCGAGAGAGCACGGTGGACATCACCGAAGCCATGGCTTGTTCGGAGCTGTTAAGAGCTGCTCCGGCAAGCCACTTCACCTTGTGGTCCGAGGGCAGGAGTTCCATCAACATTTGAAACTTGTTTTTGCCATTAGCCGTGGTACTGGGAGCAAGCAAATCCTGAACCAGCTTGAACACGGACACGATATGACGGCAGTCAATTGCGCAGCCATTTTCGTCCTTAGAGGGCGGCAGATACTCTGAAACCAACAAAATAACCGCCGTGAGCAAGCCCTCGGCGGCATCGTAGAAAAACTGGTTTTGACCGTAATTTTCACCGCCTGCATTGATGATGGTTTTGGAGATAATCTTGGCGTATTTCTCCGCCTTTGCCTTTGCAACAATGTTTTTCTGCTCCTCACGGTAGATGTCCATGTACTTGTTTACGAGGTGCAGAAGATTGTTGCCGTCCGAACGTGTGGGGTTGCGAAGATCAATGACGGACACACTATAACCGTAGTGGTCACAGGCGATGGCTCCGTAGCTGCGAAAAAGGTCACCCTTTGTGTCGGTTGCAAGAAAGCTCATGCCGCTGGCGCAGGCATACTCAAGATTCGGGTAAAGGAAAAAGGCGGTCTTGCCCACTCCGGAGGCACCGATCATCAGGCAGTGGACATCATCCGTGTCCACCAGGGCGGTGACGGCATTTTTCCTTCCTGTACTGCCTAAAATTAGGCCCTGCTGCGCCGTCGGAAGCTGCCGTCCTTTGCGCCAGGCTTGCGGCTGAAATGGTATGTGCTTGTAGGTGCTCTTGATTTCCCGTTT
>CAZAIU010000042.1:0-4538 GCA_964485265.1 uncultured Oscillospiraceae bacterium
AGGCTTCATCCTCTCTAATGAAGCCTGAGCAAACTGAATGGAGCTTAGATAGCAACAGCTGCGAGTATTCCCTTGATGGAGTGCATGCGGTTTTCACCCTGATCCCATACAACGGACTGTTCACATTCCATTACCTCATCGGTAACGTCTATTCCTCTGTAAGCGGGCAGGCAGTGCATGAATATTGCGTCGGACTTAGCCTTCTTGAGAGCTTCCATTGTTACCTGGTAGGGGTGGAATGCCTTTTTAAGTCTTTCAATTTCCTCGGGGGACTGACCCATGCTGTAGTGAGACATGCCATATACGATGTCTGCATCCTTCAGAGCTTCATCAAAGTTGCTGGTGAACACAATCTTAGCGCCTGAAACAGCGGCACGTTTCATAGTCTCGTCGTAAATCGCCTGATCGGGCTTCATGTCATCGGGGCAGGCAATATACATGTCCATGCCAAGAGTTGCACAGGCAATCATGGTTGTGTAGCAGACGTTGTAAAGGTTTCCAGCGTAGCAGAGCTTAAGGCCCTTGTAGCAGCCCTTCTTTTCCTTAATTGTCATAAGGTCGGCAATTCCCTGTGTGGGGTGAGCGAGTGTGGTAAGACCGTTAATAACTGGGTGATCCATCCACTCGGCATACTCTTCAACAATTTCGTGACCGAAGGTGCGGATGAACAGACCGTCATAGTAGCGGTCAAACATACGTGCTGTGTCCTTCAAAGGCTCGCCGCGGCCGCTCTGAAGCTCGTCGGGGCGAAGATAAACAGCGGTAATTCCAAGGTCTGCTGCTGCACGCTGGAATGCGTTGCGGGTACGTGTGGAGTTTTTCTCAAAAAGTGCTGCCCAAACCTGACCCTTAAGATACTCATGGGGCTCACGTGCTACCCACTTGCGCTTGAGGTCGAGAGACAGGTCTGTGATAAACTCGATTTCCTCTCGGTCCATGTCCTTAAATGCAAGATAGTCCTTACCTCTGAATCTGTTTCTCATAATATTTTCCTCCAAAGAAATTATTGTTTTTTCATCTGTTTTTTAGAGCAAGTTGCCGGCGCTCTGTATCTGATTACAGTTAGATTATATTTGCTTGTCTATTAATTATCAACTGTACTAAGGTACGTTGATTTATGCGTGTGATTGTTACTTTGTACATATAAAAACTTGCAATGTATCGTCAATTGTGTTATCATGCTTATATTCGAGGCGAACTTTTTGTGCATAATCACAGTTGATAAAAAGGAGAGAAATTCAATGCTCACAGTGCAGGAAACATTATCCATAGGCAGGCTAAAGGAAGCTCGAGTCAAAGCAGGCAAAAGCGGTTTAGGCAGAGGAATAAAAACCGTTACAATCATGGATATTCCAGAAATTGCGGAATGGCTTTCCGGCGGTGAGCTGGTTATTGCCGGTGTTTTGTTTCAGCAATGCTTTTCCCGTGAGCTTATTGATGCCCTATATGAAAAGGGGATAGCCGGACTTGTTACAAAGGAGAAATTTATAGGCTTTGTTCCCCAAGCTCTGTTTAATTATTGTGATGAAATAGGATTTCCGATTATTCTTGCTCCCGCTGACTGCAACTGGGGTCAGATAATGAACCCAATAGTAAGCCATATCGTCAGAGAGCCATATGTGATTATTCAAGAAGCTCAGAAATTTCACTATACCTTGATGCGTTCGGTGATAGAGGGAACATCTCTGTCTGATATTTGTACAGAAATGTATAAATCCGCCGGTATGAATCTTGCAGTTATGGATAACGACCTGCACCTTCTGGGCTTTTCCGATAGCTTTGACTGGAAGGCGTGCACAAGAAGGCTCACACCCAACATGCTTCAATACTCGGGTACGCACTTTCAAACCTTGGATGAAAACAGTATTTATATATATTCATACACTAACATGCTCCTTAGGTCTATTAAGCTAAAGCTGCTGTTTTATCCAGTAACGCTCAACTATGTAAAATACGGTTACATAGTTCTTGCTATTGACGAGAGCGTAACCGAGCCAAAGCCTGCGGAAATTATGAAAATTCAGCAGCTTGGCTTGTTTGTTGCGCTGCATTCAACAAAACAAAACGAGATTAGCAACGCAACGCGAAGATTTAACAGTCTTATGATGGACAGACTCTTGCAAGATAATTCACTCACTCAGGAAAAAGCGGAGGCATTGCTTGCCCCAATGGACAAAAAAATACACCGCCAGTATTATGCGGTGCAGTTTCTATATGACGAAATCGAGGATATCAGCTCATTTGTTCTGTTAAATAACCGAATCGGTCTTTTCCATGGGGCTGTAGAAAAGCAGATAAGCCAAAGCGAGCACATCCTGTTTTTTGAAAAACCCGGTGCGCAGATTATTCTTTTGCCTCACCCTATTGATGATTTGGATACAATCCTGTTCCAATTACGAAATATTTTTCTTGAAACGATGCATCTCACCCGAACCTATGTAGGCATAAGTGACCCAATGCCCCTTGCACAGTTTAAAAGTGCCTACAGACAATCTGCACATGCGGCAAACTATTTGAGAGCACTAAACAGTGACAGACAATACTGCAAATACAGTGAGCTTGGCGTTATAAAATATTTTATGGATAACGAGGGAAGGCTGGACGAGGCCTTTCTCCGCTCAACCTACGAAAGGTATATCACGCCTCTTGTCAAGCATGATGAGGTGTACAACACGCAGCTTTTATATACGCTGGAGCGTTACATCGGAAATAACTGCTCAAAAGTTGTAACCGAGCAGGAGCTGTACATTCATAAAAACACGCTCAGAGCCAGACTTACAGCAATTGGTAAAATTTTAGATTGCAGCATTGACTCCGTTGATGATTTGTTTAACCTACAGCTAGCATTAAAGCTTAGATATTTTTTTGATAATACGCTGTCCGGCTGATTAAACTAGATGAATATCATAAGGCCCCCCCTCTGAGTCAGCAGCCCTTTAGTAATAGCTTTCCTGCTGCGAAGGCATCATTTAAATGAGTTTTCCCGTCTTCTGTGAAATTCGGTCCGGGAGTGAACCAAATTTGAGAACCGTTGCTCACTGTTATTGTAACGTTACTGTCCTTTCCTGTTAGCACCACGTTGTCCTTAATCATGTATATATCTTGTGTCGACCAGCTTTTATTGAGTACTGCTGTTGTGTCGTCGTCTGTAGTGCCGGTGATGTCGCCGGAGGCTGATGTTCCATCGCTCGTTCCAACTCTGTATCTTCCGGCAGAGTCCAAGGCAATCTGAGCCTTGCCTGTAATTGTAAACATCGGGGAGGTGCCGCCGACAACCTCACAGACACCGTGCTAAAAGCTTGCATTAGCTGTTATCCAATAAAATCCGCTGTTGCTAAGCTTGCTACTGCTTGTTAAGGTTCCGTTTACATCAATGTCGCTATTATTTTCAATCGTGCCATTAACAGTCAATGAACCGTCTACCTTTATGTAACCGCCGTCGTTTACTTTGATTTTATATTCTTGTGGTACGGTCAAGGTAATTCCCTCGGGAATAACCAGTGTAGACTTGTTGTAAACCTTAAGCTGACCATTCTGGATTTCGTAGTCTTTATTTAGAGTAGTATAATCTGTTGCGTTGTCTGTGATGACTCCTTCATCACCATAGCTTGTAATGGAAATGTTGTAGCAGCCATATTTATCCATTGACAGCTCTGATTGACCATATTGAGTAAACAGCGGTGAGTCGCCGCCCAATATGTTAGCATCACCGTTTTTGAAGGCAGCAGCCTGTGAGAACCAATAGTAGCCACCGTTAGAACTATCAATTGTAAGTGTGCCGTTGTTTGTTAAGGTTCCGTTTACGGTAAGGGCAGCGCCCTCTGAGACGGTAAGGGTCTTTGTTTCGGCAATCACAACAGTTTTGTCTGCCGCGATTTCCGTATTTGCAGTTAGTGTTATATCCTGTGTAACATTGATTAGCTTTCGGTCGGGGTTTGCAAGAGCGGCACTTAGTCCTGCCGCGTCCGTAACATTAACCTCAGTAAATTTTAGTCCGCTGATATCAAATGCTATAGTTATTATTTCGCTGCCGTTTTTGAAGTAGAAGGTCTGAGTGTCGCCCTCCATGATGATTGTGGTAAAATCCTTTACTTTAAGTACAGCACTGTCCGTTAAATCGCTGAAGTCCTTTGTGTACAGCCCATCTGCTGCGGTATCGCTTACATTGGAATCACCAGCATAAGCTTTTAGATATTTTGCGGACTGTGTACGAACATAGGTCTTTGTGTCACTATCTGCAAAGCAGTCTGTAAGCTTGCTGCGGTCAAAGATTATGGCAGTATAAGGATAGTTACCGATTCCGTTTTCAAAAGCCGCTTTATCTTGAAGGCTGCCTGAGCCGTAGAAGGAGGCTTCAATAGCATTGGCGGTGGTATTACCGAGCTGCTGAATACCGCTGTTTACCTCACCTGTCAATTTAACGGTATAGGTTTTTGTGCCGATGTCGAGCTTTGTTTCAGCGGTCACTCCTGCGGGAACTGTCACAAAATCTGCAATTGTACTTTCGGTAGGGGGGATAAATCCGCTGCCGGAGCCGC
>CAZAIU010000042.1:4638-5756 GCA_964485265.1 uncultured Oscillospiraceae bacterium
GCCGGAGCCGCTGCCGGGAGATGTTGTGGTTGTGCCGCCGGAAACAGCCTCTCCGCCAACGGTAGTTCCTGTTATACCTGTGTCAACCTTGGTCTGCGTTCCGACAGTATCAACCGTTACATCGTTTGCTGAAATGTTTGCAGTGTTGACTGTGCCCTCGCCTTTAATCTGGGTTTGAGCTGCTGCGTTAATTGTTCCAACAGATGCACCCTTAGCGACCTCAACCTTGGTACCTATTGCAGCGGGCGTAGTACTTACTGTTGAAACCTTACCGTGTACCGTCAGTGCAGTTCCTGCGGCTTCGCTGGTAACCGATGTTACATCCGCAGTTTTTGCAACGGTGACCTCCGCATTTTGAGCAGTAATCGTTAGCTCGCCAATTGCGGCGTTTTGAACCACAACGGGAATATCAGCGCCTGTTACAATAAGCTTTCCGATGCTGCCCTCGACTATAACGTCATCCTTACCGTCCATAATGTCAACAAGCTCTGTCTTTGCGCTGCCCTCGACGGCTACACGGACATTACCGTCAACCTTGCTGACAACAATTTTGCCAAGGAAGCTGTCACCCTTTACAATAAAGGAGTTGACACCGCCGCCGCGAACAATTGTAGTACCCTCGACCCTTACACTGTCAAGCGTAACATTGCCGTCGCCAACTCCATCGCCGATGATAAGATTGCCTTGAACTGTTACGTTTTTAAGGGTAACATCGGGCGCATTAATCACAAGAGAGCCTGTGCCCACTTCTGAATATGTGCCTGCCTTTGTTATGCAGCTTTTAATAACATTGTCCATCAAAACAGCAAAGTCCTTGCGTGTGATGCAACTGGTGGGATTGATTTTTCCTCCGGCTCCATTGACGTATCCGGAGCTAACCATTGCTGCTGTTGTGCCAACAGCCCAATCAGCAACGCTTGCGTAATCTGAAAACTCCGCAAGTTCATAAGCCGTCCCCTCCGGAAGCTTTAATGCGCGGGCAACAACGGCAAATGCTTCCTGACGGGTTATGAAAGCATTGGGTGCTAAGGTTCCGCCGTAGCCGTTGAGAGTTTTCATATGAACTGCCTTTGCAAGCTCTTCATAATACCATGCACCGGAATCAACATCAGTGTATC
>CAZAIU010000042.1:5856-22258 GCA_964485265.1 uncultured Oscillospiraceae bacterium
ACATCAGTGTATCACTGTGCTATTATTGATACGTTCGTGTAAGGCAATATTATAGCAACTGTAGGAGGCAATATTATGGCAACAAAAAAACCAAGATATATGATTTCGGTTGATAATGAGATGTTCAACGCAATTGAGGATTTCAGATTTGAGCGACGTTTTCAAACTCGTTCAGAGGCTACTGCGGAGCTAATTCGTTTAGGGCTTGAGGCTATCGAAAAGGACTGCACCGAGCGTCAACAGCAACCGAATGAAAGGAAAATTTCCTCAAAGCAAGACTAGCTAATTAAGATTTACCGAATGGCATCCGTAGCATCTTTGAATCGACTGTATTGTTTAAAACGCTATATTTTGTTAGAGGATTGCTCAGCGCAACCCTCTTTTTTGAAATAAAAAGCTCTCTGTGCAGATTAATCTGCGCAGAGAGCTTTAAAAAAATTTCTATTGATCTATTTTCCGTGAAAGCACAGTCTAAGGCAATCTCAAATAAACAGGTTCACGTTGGACTCTTCGGCATCTCCGAGATATGCACCCACGCCGCCAAGCTCAACACCGTCTATCAGCTCTTCAGGCTTAATGCCCATAACGTCCATACTCATAGTGCAGGCAACCAGCTTCACACCTGCCTGCAGAGCCTTTTGCATAAGCTCATCAAGAGAATCCACATTTTTGTCCTTCATGATTTTCTTCATCATTGCAGTTCCCATGCCAGACATATTCATCTTTGATAGCTTCAGCTTTTTACTTCCTCTGGGCATCATTGTACCGAACATTGACTCCATAAAGGTCTTTTCAACCGGCTGCTTTTTATCCCGTCTTAATACATTTAAGCCCCAAAATGTAAAAAACATTGTTACGGGACGTCCCATGGCGGCGGCACCGTTTGCGATTATAAAGCTTGCAAGTACCTTGTCAAGGTCACCGGAAAACACAACTATGGTTTTCCCGTCATTATTCTGTGCAGCAGCAGGTACATTTGGTTCATCTTTGCCTTTTTGCACCATTGCAACATAATCGCTGCCGCTCTTAGCGCTTGACATCAAGGTGTTTCCGGTACGCCTGCACCATGCGTCAATGTCCCTTACAAATCCGGGGTCGGAGGCAGACACTTCAATTGTTTGTCCCTGCTCCATTTTATTCATAGCTTCAAAAACCTTCATTATAGGACCGGGGCACTGCATACCGCTGCAATTGAGACGAATTGAAGAATCGACCTTTGCAGCTGCGCTTACGTCTCCGCTGTCCGCTACCTCACGCACAGGGAACGCAGAAGGTGCGACTGATATATAGTGGGTAGATTGGTAGAAGCGGGAACCGCCGGGGTAGACGCTAACGCGCTCAAAGCCGTTTTGCATTAAAATGCGTGCTGCATTATACGCTCTAACGCCAATGGCACAGAAAATCACTATCTCTTGACCTGCGTCCAGCTCGACAAGTTTTTTACGGAGCTGACCTAAAGGTATGTGCACTGCATTTGGTAATGAAAACGCCATTAGCTCTGCATCCTCACGTACGTCCAGAGCAGTCGCGGTAGGGTTTGCTTCAAGCACATTCCACGGAGCAAACGAAACAAGCCCAGACAAAAGATTAGAGGCAGCAAAACCAGCCATGTTCACAGGATCCTTAGCAGATGAGTAGGGGGGAGCGTAAGCCGTCTCAAGCGCCTTCAAATCCTCGATTGAACCGCCAAGACGAATTGCAACGGCTATTGTGTCAATGCGCTTATCCACACCGTCACGTCCTACTATTTGAGCTCCGAAAATCTGTTTGCCGTCCATTGAAAACAAAAGCTTTATCGTAAGCGGTACTGCTCCGGGATAATAGCCTGCGTGGGAATTTTGTGTTATAACAACGTATTCGTAGTCCTTGCCTTTAACCATGCCTCGTTTTATAAGAGCTTTTTCATTTGCTCCCGTTGAGGCAGCTGTCAAGTCTAAAACCTTTGCAACCGAGGTGCCTTGTGTGCCCGCATAAGTTTCGAAGCCGCCTGCAATATTATTTGCAGCAATACGTCCTTGCTTGTTCGCAGGTCCAGCAAGAGGTATCATCGAGCCCTCGCCGCTGATAAGGTCTTTAACCACTATCACATCACCCACAGCATAAATATGAGGGTCTGAGGTTCGCAAATGCTCATCTGTAACAATTCCGCCTCGTTCATTCATATCAAGACCCGCAGCCTTGGCAAGCTGACCGTTCGGACGCACGCCAATAGATAGAATAACAAGCTCAGCAGAAATAACCTTGCCGCTGCCCAGTGTTATTTTCACTTCGCTACCGATGTCCGCAAAGGATTTTACTCCATCGCCCAAATGTAGCTTGACACCGTTTTGCACAATGTTTTCATGGAGCAGCTGTGCCATCTCGTAATCCAATGGCGCCATGACCTGGTTTGACATTTCTACAATACTAACTTCAAGGCCCGCAACGTGCAGATTTTCCGCCATTTCCAAGCCTATAAAACCACCGCCTATGACCGCAGCAGACTTAATATTGCCGGATTTCACCAACGAGCGTATGCGGTCAGTGTCTGGAACAGTCCATAGGGTTTGAATTCTCGGCGAATCAATCCCCTCTATCGGAGGACGCAGAGGAGACGAACCCGTTGAGATCACCAGTGTGTCGTAGCTCTCATCGTAAATTTCACCTGTCTGCAAATTCTTAACTGAAAGCAGCTTGTTTTTGCGGTCAATAGACAGCACCTCATTTTTTACTCTTACATCTATGTTGAACTTGTTTTTCATTGCCTGCGGAGTTTGCAAAAGCAGAGCGTCTCTTGATTTTATGACGTCGCCCACGTGGTAGGGCAGTCCGCAGTTTGCATAGGAGATGTATTCACCCCGTTCTAGCAGCACAATTTCAGCACTCTCGTCCAAACGTCTAAGTCTTGCAGCACAGCTAGCACCGCCGGCAACTCCGCCTATAATAACTGTTTTACTCATAATAGCAGTCCTCCCCCAAATGTTATTTTTAGTATAAGCACTTTACACTTTCTTTTCCGTGACAAAATCACGGAATAAAAATATACTTTTAGCTCTTGACTGTCTGTAGTAAAATATAGTTATAAAAATTGTCAAGACAGTTTTTTATCGTGCATAGCGCTGTTATGCAATAAGTTGACATAGCAGAAGCTGTTTTATTAACTTATATGTTTACATTCAACTATGAAGAAAGGTAAAATATATGACACTGAAGGACTTCTTTTCCGAAAATCCAAGAGCTGCCTTAGGCTTCTCCGGAGGTGTGGACTCAGCATATTTGTTATATGCCGCCGTCAAACACGGCGCTGAAATACAACCATATTATATTAAAACCGCATTTCAGCCCCAATTTGAGCTTGAAGATGCGAAAAGCCTTGCAAAACAGCTAGGTGTAAGCCTAAAGGTTTTGGAGCATGATGTTTTAAGCTGTTCTAAAATTGCAGAGAACTCAAAGGATCGCTGCTATTACTGCAAAAAGGCTCTGTTCAGTCTTTTGCGTGAGCAGGCAGAAAAGGACGGCTTCACCGTTCTGCTTGACGGGACAAATGCGTCTGATGACATTTCCGACCGCCCGGGTATGAGAGCTTTAAATGAGCTTTCGGTTCGCTCGCCGCTGCGAGAGTGCGGATTGAGCAAGGACGAAATACGTCATCTGTCAAAAAAAGCAAGGCTATTCACTTGGAACAAGCCTGCCTATGCTTGTCTTGCAACACGTATTCCCACAGGGTGGGAAATCACACCTGAACTTCTCAGCCGTATTGAACGTGCCGAGGACACCTTATTCAACCTTGGCTTTTCCGACTTTCGTGTTCGTGTTTACGGAGAAGGTGCTCGCATTGAGCTTGTGCCTGAGCAGATGTATAGGGCAATAAAACTTAGAGACGACATTTTGACAGGGCTTTCATCCATGTTTGATGCTGTAATGCTTGATTTAAAAGGCAGGTAGCTTTATAGTAAAACGGGACTTGAAAATTCTGCTGCGGTCGGTGGTGGTAGGGGAGCTTCAGACGGCTTCGTAAGAATCGTCATTGCCACGGGCGGTACAAGCGATATGCCGGTTGCTGCGCATGCGGCGTTTACCGCCGAGGTTTTAGGAAAGAGGTTGTTCACATATCAGACTTTGGAAGACTTGCCGCCCTGCTTTCAATATTGAATTGCTGTGCCAGCTGGAGTCAGCGTAGTAAATATTGACAATGGCTTAGGTGCGGGGCATCTTGCAAGTATGATATTAAGTCGGTAAAAACAAATGAGAACAAAAAGCATAGGGGGCTAAATGATGATTTATTATTTCAGCGGCACAGGTAATTCCCAGTGGGCAGCAGAAACCATGGCAAAGCTTACAGATGATACTACCGAATGCCTTGCGGGACTTGACGGCAGCGCCTGCGATTTAAGCTCTATTAAAAGACTCGGAATTGTTTTCCCCATATACGCGTGGGACGCTCCGAAGCTCGTAAAGGAGTTTTTAAGGTCTCTTTCAATTCCTCAGGACTGCTACTGCTACGCTGTCTGCACCTGCGGAGAGGACTGCGGAAACGCAATGAAAAAGCTTAAAAAAACATATCCGCTCAAGGCTGCCTTATCAATTTCTATGCCCAACAACTATGTTCAGGGCTGGGATATAGACGATATTGACACCCAGCGCCGTAAAATTGCCGAGGCAAGAGGGCACTTGGCTGATTTTGCCACCCAAGTTTTAAGAGGAGAAGAGAGCTTTAGGCTTAACAAAGGCCGCTTTGCGGCACTAAAAAGCAGTGTTGCCTCCTTTGGCTTTTCTCATTTTGCCATGACAGATAAGCCGTTTTATGCTGAGGATACCTGCAACGCCTGCGGACTTTGCGCAAAGCTTTGCCCTACAAAAAATATTGTTATTCAAGATGGCAAGCCCGTATGGCAGGGAAACTGCACTCAATGTCTTGCTTGTCTGCACCGCTGCCCTAAAACCGCAATTCAATACGGTAAGGCAACAAAAACACGTGGCAGATACTACTTCGGGAAAAACGGTGTAGGTGAAAACGAATGAAAATAACGGTTATTAACGGAACCGAGATAAAGGGCTGTACATATCACATAAAAGAGAGTTTTCTATCCGTTCTTCGTGAAGGAAACGATATATCCGAATTTTACCTGCCGAGAGATTTGCCTCACTTTTGCTGCGGCTGCAAAAACTGTTTCTTTAAGGGTGAAGAGCTCTGCCCCCACGCTGACTTTACAATGCCGATTTGGAAAGCTATTTTAGAAGCGGATTTACTTGTGTTTACTTCACCTGTCTATGCTCTCAGAGTGTCGGGGCAAATGAAAGCCCTGCTTGACCACCTGTGCTGCCATTGGATAGTTCACAGACCTGAACGGGAAATGATAACCAAGCGCAGCGTTATACTTACAAACAGCATCGGTGCATCAAACCGTGCAGCTCAGAAGGAAATAAAGGACAGTCTTAATTGGATGGGCGTTTCTTCCGTAAAATGCTTGGGTTTTGGCTTGATGGAGGGGATCATCTGGGATGAGCTTTCCGAAACGAGACGCTCTAAAATAACAGGCAAGACAATCGCACTTGCCAACAAATTTAAGAGCATTAGTCCTGCTCACAGGAGCCTAAAAACACGAGCCTTCTTTGTGATATCACGTTTTCTGCACAAGTCAGTTTTGAAGAATGAAAGCACACCGTCGGCAGATAATCAGCATTGGATAGATAAGGGCTGGATAAAGCAGAGTTGATGCCTATCAAGCGGATTCTCACCAATCTAAAAAGCACAACACAAAGCTCCCTGACCTTGCTAAATTGCAAAGACAGGGAGCTTTTAATAAAACAGTTTCTGTTTTATTAAAAAAACAAAATAACGGCGCTTTATTAATGGACTTACAGAAAGCAATCGCTTATTGCGCCGAACCACAGTATTTAGGCAGCCTCTGATAGAGAATAACTGATAATACAGCAACGCACAGCTCGGAAGCAATCATTCCGCACCAAACAGCGCTGTCGCCGAATATCACAGGCGTAAGCAACACTATGGGTGCAGTAAAGACGAAGGAGCGTGCAACAGCAAGAAGCATTGCCTGCTTTGTGCGCTGAGTCGAAAGAAAATAAGACGCGTGACTTACGTTTATAGTTGATATTATCATGGCTACTCCGGCATAATATGTGCCGTAATATGCTAAATTGATAATATCTGCGTCACTGGAAAAAACGTGATAAATCTGCTTGCCAGTAATCAGCACCAGACCATATGTAATGGCTGTAATTATAAAGTTTGTTATAAGGCCTGTTTTAAAGTAGTATTTCTCGGCTGCATGATTACCCTCGCCGAAGCTTCGGCTCACAAGGGGCTGAACGCCCTGCGCAACACCTGACGACATTGCAATCATCACAGACAGCAGATATGCAATCATTGAAAAGGAAGAAATTCCACTCTCTCCATATATCCTCATTATTACAAAATTGCTGCAATAAATTAGAACAGGTCCGTACATTTGAGTTATGAATTCCGGAAAACCGCGCTTTATTGTTTCAGCGGTCAGCAATTTACTAAATTTCGGTACGCGCAGGCGAAGATCACCCTGCTTGCGCAGAAAGTGTGTAATCAGAATTGAAAAGGATAGCACAGTGCCAATTCCCGAGGCAAGACCTGCGCCCAAAATGCCCATGTTAAGCGGAAAGATAAACAGCCAATCGAGAAATATGTTACATACCGTGCCTGATGCCATGCCCCAAAATGCAAGCGTGGGGTTTCCGTCGTTTCTGACAAATGCAGACAGCAGATAGGAAACTGCAAAGAAAAAGCCAAAGCCCAAATAGCTGCGCATATAGGTTGCCGTTTGAACTAACAGCTCGCCCTCTGCACCGCTCCATGCTGCAAAGCGGTCAGCAAAGCATAGGCATAGCAGCGTAAAAATCAAGCTTAATCCGCCCACCAGCAGAGTTGTGTTTGAAAAAATGTCGTTTGCTCTCTCCTTGTTGCCTGCTCCTATGCTAACTGCCGCAATTGTTGCACTGCCCATAACAAGCATAACCGCCATTGCCGCAAGAAAGCCCAGCAGAGGGATAGAGAGATTTACAGCGGCTAAACCTACGTCACCTACACCCCGCCCAACAAAGATGCCGTCAACAACAGAGTAGAGCGCGCTGACAAGCATTGCACCCATTGAAGGGATTACATAACGAAGAAGTTCTTTGATTTTTGAAGATTTGTGTTGCAAATTATCCTGCATTTTTGTCCGAAGTATTCCGTAGCAGATGAACGCGGAACAGCTTCTTCCTCCTATATTATTAACAACGTCCCTCAAATGCCAGAACGATGTTTTAAACTGTATACCGAATAAAGGCTCATGTATTATACATTAAATAATTTATAAAAACAACAGCCAAAATCAATACTTTTTTACTAATTTTAATTGCATTTTCATTTCTTCTTCATTTTTCGCCTGTACTATATAGCTGTAAACAAAATACTTTAAGGAGATTAGATATGAAGAAGAAAATTATTATCATCTCAGCATCTGTCCTTGTTGCCGCAGGAATTATTGCATATGCATGCTTTAACTTTTTCGGCAGCGACTATATCGGCAGGGATGCCGCAAAAAAAGCAGTTCTGACCGAAATGGGTTTTGAAGCTTCTGAAGTGAAGCATATTGAGACTGATTTTGAGCATGAACACGGCTTGCGCTACTATGATGTTTCCGTGATTGTGGGAACTACAGAATATGAGTGTGCTGTTGATGCCAAAACGGGTGAAATTCTTTTGCAAAGCAGCGAACCTGTCTTTGACTAAATAAATAGTCCTCCCTCAAAAACCGCATACGCATATTAACGGAAATCTGAACGCAGCCTTGTTCAGATTTCTTTTTTTGTCAAATTCCTACAAAATCCGAGAATATTCTGCATTAGCTTCACATTAACCATTTGCAAAGTAGGCTTTATTAGAAGATGCCCATTATAAAAAAGCATTTTTTACTTGAACATTTTACGGTTTTCGCATAAACTTGTGGGTGAACTTATCCACAACTTAATTTAGGAGCAAATATTTAGCATGGAAAAAATCGTTGAAATTCTATCCGGTGAATTTAAACAGTCACCGGTACACATTGAAAATGTAATTAATCTGATTGATGAAGGGAACACAATACCCTTTATTGCACGATACCGCAAGGAGCTGCACGGTACTATGGACGATCAGCTTCTGCGTGAAATTGCAGACAGGCTGCAATATTTGCGCAATCTTGATAAGCGCCGCGAAGAGGTGCTAAGCTCCATTGACGGACAGGGCAAGCTTACAGACGAGCTTTCAGCAGCAGTTGCAGAAGCCAAAACCCTTGCTGAGCTTGAGGACATATATCGTCCCTATAAGCAGAAGCGCCGTACCCGTGCAACTATAGCCCGTGAGCGGGGGCTTGAGCCGCTGGCACAGCTGCTTTTTGCGCAGCAGCTTCATGAGGGTGGCTTATCGGAAATTGCGGCACAGTACATTGACAGCGAAAAGGGCATTGAAACAGCAGAGGATGCACTTGCCGGAGCAAACGACATTATTGCCGAGGAAATTTCAGACAACGCAGAAATTCGAAAAAAGCTTAAGGCGCTGTTTTTTAGAATCGGAATACTCCGCTCAAAGGCGGCAAAAGAAGAAGACAGCGTATACAGACTGTACTACGATTTTTCAGAGCCAATCGGAAAGCTTCAAAGCCACAGGGTACTGGCAATCAACAGGGGAGAAGCAGAGGACTTCTTGAAGGTTAATCTGGAAATAGACACAGTTGAGGCAATGGCTGTAATCCGCAGGGAAACGGTAAAGCCCGGGAGTATTTCAACCGCCTTTGTAATAGCAGCTGCCGAGGATGCATATTCGCGGCTGATTTTCCCCTCGGTTGAGCGCGAAATCCGAAACGAGCTTACTGATATGGCAGCAGAGCAGGCAATAAAAATGTTCGGACTAAACCTAAAGCCGCTGCTTATGCAGCCACCTGTAAAAAACAAGGTAACGATGGGCTTTGACCCCGCTTACCGCACAGGCTGCAAAATTGCAGTGGTAGACGGGACTGGCAAGGTCTTGGAAACGGGTGTTGTGTATCCAACCGCGCCTCATAACAAAACAGAGGAGGCAAAAAGGGTTCTCACCCGCATGATAAAAACACATGGCGTGGAGGCTATCGCTATTGGCAACGGTACAGCCTCAAAGGAGTCGGAAATTTTTGTTGCGGAAATTCTCAAGGTACTGCCCGGAGTGTCTTATATGATGGTAAATGAGGCGGGCGCTTCTGTTTACAGCGCGTCAAAGCTTGGGGCGGCTGAGTTTCCAGAGTTTGACGTTTCGCTGCGAAGTGCTGTTTCAATTGCCCGAAGGCTGCAAGACCCCTTGGCGGAGCTTGTAAAAATTGATCCGAAATCAATAGGAGTCGGTCAGTATCAGCACGATATGCCGCAGGCAAGGCTTGACGAAACCCTCGGCGGTGTTGTTGAGGACTGCGTAAACGCGGTTGGAGTAGACCTTAACACAGCATCGCCCTCACTGCTTTCCCATGTGTCCGGATTAAGCGCAGCAACCGCAAAGAATATTGTAGCTTACCGAGAGGAAAACGGAGTATTTACAACGCGAAAAACGGTTCAGAAGGTGCCTAAAATAGGACCGAAAGCGTTTGAACAGTGCGCAGGCTTCTTGCGCGTTCCGGAAAGTAAGAATATTCTTGATAACACAGGAGTTCATCCGGAAAGCTATGATGCTGCGGCAAAAATTCTTGAAATTTGCGGCTTTACCCTTAAGGAAGTTTCAGAAGCCGCGGTATCCGAGCTTCCAAAAAGGATTGAGCAGCTAACCGCAGAGAAGGTAGCCCAGTACTGCGGAGTCGGTATACCGACGGTTACTGATATCGTTTCAGAGCTTATAAAGCCCGGACGTGACCCCCGTGATGAGCTGCCGCCCCCTATGCTTCGAACCGATGTTATGGATATGAACGATTTGCAGCCCGGCATGGAAATAATGGGCACTGTGAGAAATGTCATAGATTTCGGTATATTTGTAGATATAGGCGTGCATCAGGACGGACTCGTACACATATCGGAGGTGTGCGACAAATTTATCAAGCATCCCAGCGAGGTTGTTAAGGTTGGTGATTTGGTAAATACCGTTGTTTTGGGCGTGGATGCCCAGAAAAAACGAATTTCACTCAGTATGAAGCAGGTAAAACAGAATTAGAATAAGCAGCAACGAGGGTTTTGGTTAAAATGCCGACTCTCGTTGCTGTTTTTTGGCAGTGCTTTAGTCAAATAATACCGAAAACAGCTTGTTTAGTCTAATTTAAAATGATATATTTATCAAGTGGAGAGTAATACTCCCTACTTATTACAATGTTAGTAACAAGTAAAAACTTGTCATTTAATCAATTCGGAGCGTAAACAATGAAGAAAAATGTCGCCGAGGGGCTTTTAAAAATTAGCGAGGTTGCTAAGGCAGCGGACATTTCCGTGTCAACCGTTAAATACTATGTAAAAGAAGGCTTGGTTCAAATTGCCTGCAAAACAGGGAAAAATATGGCATACTATTCCCCCGAAAGCGTTGATCGTGTAAAGCAGATAAAATCACTTCAAAGCGAAAAATACTATCCTCTTTCTGTAATAAAGCGGATTGTCGAAAGCGGGGCGGACAGCGCCGAGGCTCAGCTTTTGGATACCATAAACAAGGCGGATGAGCTTGACTATTACGAAACACTGCCCTTGTCTCAAGCTGCAAAAGAGTCAGGACTGAAACCGCGAGAGCTTGAGGCTCTCATAAGCGCAGGACTTATTGTTCCCCATAAAAGCGGACGGAGCAAGCTTTGCTGTCATGGCGACTTGAGACTTATGAAGCTTGTTAAGTGCCGTATGGAGGCAGGAATACCACTTGAGCAAACTATCAGCTCCTTTTCCATGTATGAGTCATACCTCAAGGAAGCAACACGCAAGGACATTGAAAGCCTTGTTGCTGACGGTATGCTGAAAAAGCCTCTAACTACGGAAGATGTTGACCGCATTATAAACATATCCGATGAAACCCTTGACAGCTTTATTGGCATGAAAAGGTACGCCCTCAACGCGGAAATGGGGCGTGAATATATATCCAAAACAGAGCAAATGCTCTCTTCGCTGTCCGTCTTTGCAGACGGTATGGAGCAACTGCTTATCCGTCAAGAGAAAACGGCTCAGAGCAAGCTTTTTTCAAAAGCACGCAGCGGAGAGAAATGCGGCGATGTGGTTGTTGATGCTTTTTGCAGCCTGCTTAATCTGGAGGGTGCCGGAATTGCCTATTCGCTTTCTGCAATTCACAGCGCAGGTCTTGCGATGGAAAAGCGTACGAGCAGCGTAAACTCCGATGACGAGAAGTTTTCCTCTGCTCTGCGTCTGGGATTTATTTTCTTTGCCTTACCGGAGTTTGGCTACAACAGGGACTCGGAAGTACATTTTTTTGAAGAAATTACTGTCGGCGGAGAATTTGCACAGTCAGTGCTAAAACTTCTTAGGCAGCATTAGAAAAGAATCAATTTAAAAAACACAAATATAAGGAGGAGACTGCGTGAAAGACCAAAAGACCTTGGCATACATAAACATGTTTGCCGTACTCAAGGATTTGGAAATGCTGTGTGAGCTGGACAAAGAGGCAAAACAGCTTTCAAGTCCGCCGAAGCCCATTTCCATTAGCTTCAATGTGGGCGGCGACGGTCCCAAAGCAACCTTTACCTTTGCCGACGGCAAATGCACGATGACGGAGGGATTGGGTGGAAACATAAAGCTCAGACTCTCAAACCCCGAATCGCTCAACCAGATGGTGGACGGTGAGAAAAATCCAATGCCCTACGGAGGATTGTTCAAGCTTTCCTTCCTGCTGAAAAACTTCACCCAAATGACTGATTTGCTCAACAAGTATCTCCGCGCCGAGGAAAGTGCTCTGAAGGACAGAGGATTCTTTGAAAAATCCACAACAATGATGTTCTACCTTGTTGCAAACGCACTTTCCGCAATCGGAAACTACGATGAACTTGGAAAGCTCAGTGCATCAAAAATTCCCGACGGCTCGATTGCAATGGAAATCGCTGGGGGGCCCTGTGCCGAGATTGCTGTTTCCGGCGGTCACATGACCACCATCAACCACAGGGCTCAAAATCCCCGAGCGTACATGATATTTGACAGCTTCGATACTGCACGCGGATTGTTTGACGGCACAGTTGACTCAATGAGTGCACTTGCTGCCGGAGAAATTATCATGAAGGGCTATATTCCCATGATTGACAACCTTAACAAGATTTTGTCCCGCGTTGCGGTCTATCTGGCATAGGAGGTAAAACAATGAATACATACTCTTACCCCAAAAACGACGAGCTGCTGCAAAAGGCGGCAAAGTTTATCCCTGCCGGAATTTATGGTCATCAGGGACCTGCTGAGGGCTGCTTTATCCCGATTTCCGCCTACCCTAAGTTTTCAGAGCATGCAAAAGGCAGCTACTTCTGGGATGTTGACGGCAATAAATTTATAGATTACATGTGTGCCTACGGTCCTAATATTCTAGGCTACTGTGATGAGGACGTAAACGCGGCTGTTAGGGAGCAGATGAACATGGGGGACTGCGTTACCGCCCCCTCCTACAAGATGGTTGAGTTTGCAGAGCTCATAACCAATACGGTTGCGATGGCTGACTGGGCGTTTTTTGCAAAAAATGGCGGTGACGTCACTACGCTTGCAATGCTTACAGCCCGCGCGGCAACCGGCAAAAAGAAAATTATATTTGTTGAAGGCTACTACCACGGAGTTCACCAATGGACACAGCGTGCGGATGCGGCTTGGGTTCTTCCCGGCGAGGTGGAAAACAATCTCATGGTCAAATTCAACGATGTTGAGGGACTTAAAAAGCTTATTGAGGAAAACAAGGATGACATTGCCTGCTTTATCTCAACTCCCTATATGCACGGCAACTTTGTTGACAATGTTTTGCCGGCAGAAGGCTATTGGCAGGCGGTTCGCAAGCTTTGCACCGACAATGGCATTGTTCTGATTATCGACGATGTGCGCTGCGGCTTCCGCCTTGATGTTGCGGGAAGTGATCACTACTATGGCTTTGAGGCAGACCTGCTTTGTCTCTGCAAGGGTATCGCAAACGGCTACAATGTTTCCTGTCTCTGCGGTAAGGACTTCTTGAAGCCTGTAGTTTCCGGCATCACCTACACGGGCAGCTATTGGATGAGCGCTGTGCCCTTTGCTGCCGGCATTGCCTGCATTGAAAAAATGAAACGTCTCGGCGGCGGCGCAAAGCACCTTGAGCTTGGGCGTAAAATATGTGACGGACTGCAAAAAGCTGCAAAGGAAAACGGTGTTAATCTTGCCATTTCCGGCGAGCCCTGCCTGTTCTATCTCATAATAAAGGATGACAACAGCCTGCTGCTGCATCAGGAATGGGTGGCTGAAATGCAGAAGCGCGGAATTTATATGACAAACCATCACAATCATTTCACAAACCTTTCTCTAACTGACGAAGATATCAACCACACTATAGAGGTGGCAGACGAAGCATTTAAGGTTTTGGTAAAAAATCATCCGGAAGTTTATAAAAAGTAGGAGGCAAGAGACTATGGCATTAACAAAATCCGAATGGATCGAGCTTGAAAAGAAGGCTGCCGAAATCCGTCAGCTAACCCTAGACACCTGCAACTGGGCAGGAAGCGCGCATATGGGCGGAAGTCTTTCCGCTATCGACTTTTTAACGCTGCTATATTACAAATATTTGAACTTCGACCCAAAAAACTATGAGGACGAAAACCGTGACCGCTGCATTGTGAGCAAGGGTCACATAGGAGTTGCAATTGCAGCACTGTTCTCCACTCTTGGTCTGATTGAAAAGGAAGAGCTTAAAACTTTCAATCTCACAGGCAGCAAGCTTGGAATTCATCTGGACTACCATAAGGTAAAGGGTCTTGAAGCCTCCACCGGCTCATTAGGTCACGGCAGTGCCCTTGCCCTTGGCGAGGCACTGGCAGCCCGTGTTCTGGGCAAGGACTACAAAACATGGGTGCTTCTGGGAGACGGAGAGTGTGACGAGGGCAGCGTTTGGGAAGCAGCAATGGCAACGACAAACTTTAATGCCACGAACCTCATAACAGTTGTTGACCGCAACAAGTGCATGATTGACGGCAACACAGAGGACGTTATGAAGCTTGAGCCATTTGCCGACAAGTGGCGTGCCTTTGGTTTTGATGTCATTGAGGTGGACGGTCACCATATGCAGAAGATGTCCGCGGTGATGGAAAAGGCAATGGCAGCAAAGGATAGGCCTGTTTGCATTATTCTTGATACAGTTAAGGGCGAGGGCATAAGCTTTATGGCAGGCGACTACAAATGGCATTACGGCGCAATGGATGCTGATAAGTATGAGCTGTCCACAAACGACCTTAAAAACTATGAAGCGCAGCGTTTGGCACGCGTTGAAAAGGAGGCGTAATCAATGGGTGGAATGAATTATACAGCTGTTGAAAGCACCAAAATGGCAACAGCGGAAATATACGGTAAAACCCTTGTTGAGCTTGGCGAAAAGGATAAGCGAGTGGTTGCTCTCACAGCCGACCTTGCAAAGTCTACCAAGATCGGTGACTTCATGGGCAAATTCCCCGATCGCTTTTTCAACGTTGGCATAGCCGAGCAAAACCTTTTGGGCGTGGCAGCAGGTATGGCGCGAGCCGGACTTGTTCCGTTTTGCAGCACGTTTTCAGTTTTCGCAAGCATGCGCGCAACAGACCAACTTCACACGGATATTTGCTATCAAAATCTCAATGTTAAAATTATCGGCACGCACAGCGGAACCTCCTTTGGTCAGGCAGGCAGCACCCACCACGCAATTGAGGACATTGCAATGGTTCGCTCTCTTGCGAACCTCAAGGTCATCGTTCCTGCCGATGGCTACGAAACCGCAAATGCAATCCGCGCCGCCTACAAGATGGATGGCCCTGTTTACATACGCATTAACCGCGGCTTTGACATGACGGTATACCAGAACGAAGACTACGGTTTTGAATTCGGCAAGGGCGTTCAAATGACCGAGGGCGATGATCTAACAATTATCGCTAACGGTTCCTGTGTATTTCAGGCAATTCAAGCTGCAAAAATCCTTGAGAACGACTATAAAATCGGTGCAAGAGTTATCAATCTGCATACAATTAAGCCGATTGACAAGGAAATTATCATGAAAGCCGCAATGGAAACACGGCGTATAATCACCGTTGAGGATCATACGATTATCGGCGGTCTTGGCACTGCTGTGGGTGAAGTAATACTGGAAAGCGGCAGAGCCTGCGCATTTAAAAAGCTGGGAATAAACGACCGTTTCAGTGAACTTGGCTTCCACGAGGACATAATGGCGCTTAACGGAATTGACACTGAGAACATCGTTAAGACCTCCGTTGACATGATGAAGCATGCACATGTTGTCGAAATAACCGCTGACGGCAAAACAACCAAGGCTCTAAAATTCGACGATCGTGACTTTGAGGCTGAAATCGACTGGACTGACGAGGTGTGACTATGAGTGCTGAGACAAATATCACACAGGACGACCTATATGCAGCCAGAATTTTTTTCAATTCCGCATTGCCGCTTTTGAAGGTTGTAATTCAAAACAGACCAAAGCTTTTGAAGAAGTTTGCCAACAAGTGCCTTGTCTTTCAGGTTTCAGCCGTGTATGACAAAGCACCCGGCGGCAAAATGGCAACTCACCTTGTTTTTAACAATGGAGATATCACCTGCAAGGTTTCGGAGACTCACCCAAATCCCGATATTGAGTTTATCTTCCCGAACCTGAAGAAGTTTATTATTTTCTTCTCAGGAAGGGGTACTCCGCTTCCGAAAATGAAGGGGATTATGAGAAATTTCGGCAGCTTCACTGCGATAATGCAGGGGCTTTTAGGCATGGCAAAGCTTTTGCAGGCAGAGGATGCTCCAAAAGCGCAGGAAGACAGGGAGCTTCTTGTAAAACTCTATTTCTATCTGCTGCCTAATGGAATAAGCCAGCTAAACAAGGCAGGTCACGAGAAAATTCATGATTGGGCTTTAAAATCTCCGGATCGCGCCTTTGCCTACGCTGTAAACGGTTATCCAGAGTTGCAAAGCTACATCCGTGTTAAGGAGGGAAATACCAAGGCAGGAAGAGGAGAGTATACTCGCTGTAAGCCCTTTTTAACTTTGCGTTTTGACACAGTTGAGCACGCCTTGGACATTCTTATGAGCAAGGGTGACATGATTGATTATATTGCCTCCGGCTACCTTGTTGTTGAGGGTGCTCCGGAATTTGCGGGAATAATCGGCGAATTTATGTTCGTTGTCGGTGATTACGCCAAGGGCGTATATCTGGACGCGCAATAACTGCTGATATTACAATTAAACACTTAGCAAAACAACCGCTCCTTCAATTGAAGGAGCGGTT
>CAZAIU010000043.1:0-16672 GCA_964485265.1 uncultured Oscillospiraceae bacterium
CATGGCAGCGGAACTTTTAATTATGGAGATTGGGCTGTATGGCTGTAAAATGAACTGTATTTTAAGGTGTTAAGCTTCACTGTGTTCTTAAAGACGGAGATGTTAAATTGATATGGATAAAAAATCAAGTGTAAGTTGTGTGGAATGTATTATTCCGAGGATGGTGCCGGAAGCAGTAGATGAAGAATCTGATTTTTTAGAGTTTCTTAAAGATAAATCACTAACGGAATATTTAGGTAGGTGGAGACTATATTTTGTAGAAGAAATTTTAGTACTGATCTTATGGGGCTCAAAGATATTGCACCGGAAAAGTAACATTTGATGAAGGCGTAGTTTACGAATTATCAGATGACAAGTTCATATACAATCTCATGAATTTTGAGAAACATTCATGTATATCAGAATTTTCCGCTGAACCATTGCTTTTCTATCGTTTCTGAGCTATAATTGTAAAAACTTAAATATATCTACCACCGGGTAGAAATGCGTAAAGCATTCGTTTGCACATCGTTAGGTCTATGAAGATGTGTATACGGATGCTTGTTTTTTTGGAGGTCGCATGAAAAAATTCAAGGCATTATTGCACTATTTTTCTAAGGGAGAACTTGCATTGTGGTTAGGTTCTGCTTTTACGATTGTTATCGCTTTTTGTCTTTTTGACCGAAGCAATTACTTAACACTTTTAGCCTCACTGATTGGTGTTACCTCGCTGATTTTTAATGCCAAAGGAAATCCGTTTGGTCAGTTTCTCATGATTATTTTTAGTTTGCTTTACGGCATAATATCGTTCACTTTTTCCTATTACGGAGAAATGCTTACTTATCTAGGTATGACCATGCCGATGGCGGTATTTGCCCTAATTTCATGGATAAGAAATCCATACAACGGAAATAAGGCGGAGGTAGAAATTAATCACTTGTCCCGAAAAGAATGGGGTTATATGTGGATTTTAACAGCACTACTTACCCTTGGATTCTATTTTATTTTGGAATATTTTCATACGGCAAATATTATCCCGAGTACCATATCTGTAACAACAAGTTTTGTTGCGGTGTATCTTACTTTCAGAAGAAGCCCATATTACGCTATTGGTTATGCCGCAAATGACATTGTACTTGTTGTTTTGTGGGGGTTGGCAACACTTGAAGAGGTTTCATATCTGTCCGTTATCGTTTGCTTTTTGGCATTCTTTGTTAATGACGTTTATGGATTTATTAATTGGCGCAAAATGGGAAAGCGGCAAGCTGAAAATTCGTAAAAATAAAAACACCATTTCTGTACTTATGCTAACAAACTCCTGCTTTTGGGAAAATTATGAGTATTTGCTGTAATGGGCTGAATTTCCTCCAATGAAAATTATACAAAATATTCTCTTAACGGAGCTTATGGTCGATGCCGCACATCGACGTAAGGGCATAGGCGATGAGTTGGTAAATTTCTGCTGCGAATATGCAGGCAGCATCGGAAATCCTCTGCGATGCGCCTTTCCCCAAAGAACGAATCCGCTCCCTTGTATCGGGTGTTTTATACCATCCCGGATACAGAAATAGCTAGGGAAGAGCGTAATTGCGGAGGGCATTATTGCCATATTTAAAATGGTGGGGGGTGGCAGTTTCGGAAGTCAGTACGCTCTATATATCCGGCGGCTTTGGCAGACATCTGAATTTGAAAAACGCTGCTGCCATCGGACATACTCCTTAGGCACTCGTCTATAAAGCAAAGGTTATCGTCAATGGCATGTTCTATTATTTCAAACTATTTGCTTTTTTACACCGCCTGATGCTTTCAAAGCGGCACGTTCAAGCTTCTTTATGTGCATATTCCCGCTGACATGGTTATAAATAATAACCAGTATAAGAACTGCACGCACTGTCTATTGCAAAAAACATAATTGAAATATAGCAGAAAAATGAAACAGCTTATGTTATAATAAAACAGTGAAATAATGGTAGAAAAGAGTGATACTATGCCAGAAAAGATTCTCGTCGTGGATGATGAAAAGGAAATTGCCGATTTGGTCGAGTTGTACCTTGAAAATGATGGCTATATCATTTATAAATTCTATAATGCCACTGATGCGCTTAACTGTGTAGAGTGCGAGGATATTAGCCTTGCCGTACTTGATGTGATGCTGCCGGATATGAGTGGATTTACACTTTGCCAAAAGATACGTGAGGAACATATGTTTCCTATTATCATGCTTACGGCAAAGGTTGAGGATATAGATAAAATTATGGGTCTTACTCTTGGTGCAGATGATTATATCACAAAGCCCTTTAATCCATTGGAGCTGCTTGCCAGGGTTAAAACACAGCTTCGTCGTTACACAAAATATAATATGGCACATCCATTGGAGAACGAGAAGCATGAATTTGATTTTGCAGGATTATATATTTGCCACGAAAGCCGAAAATGCAGTCTTTTCGGAAGCGAGCTGTCTTTGACCCCCATAGAATTTGATATTCTCTGGTATCTATGCATGCACAAGGGAAAAGTAGTTTCGTCTGAGGAGCTATTTGAGGCGGTATGGGGAGAAAAATTTTTGGATAACAACAACACAGTTATGGCCCACATTGCACGGCTACGGGAAAAGCTGAAGGAACCGAGCCGTAAACCAAAGTTTATTAAAACCGTTTGGGGGGTGGGGTACACCATTGAATAAAAATGTAAAAGCGACAACGAGTAAAAGCCGCCGCAGCCAGCTGTCACGCCAACTGCTTTCACAGTATTTTTTAGCGATGTTCGGCTATGTTGCCGGACTTGTGCTGCTGGTATTTCTGGCGTGGCAATTATGTGCTCAATTTACTTGGTACGACAATAACCCGCTATATTGGATTTTGCAATTTGTCAAAGAATTTATCCTTATATTTGTCGGTCTGTTTATTTTTATTGGCTGGACTGTGATTACGTATTTTTTTATTTCAAAACCGCTCCGCTATCTGGACGATGTGGTGGCTGCTGCGGAGCAGCTTGCAACCACAGCAGAGGAGCCGGTCAAATTGCCGCCTGCCATGATTAACACGCAGAACGAGTTAAATCTGGTGCGTGAAAGTGCACTGAACTCAGCCATAGCTGCAAAGGAGGCGGAGCAACGCAAAAATGACCTAATCGTGTACCTTGCGCACGACTTAAAAACACCGCTGACCAGTGTTATCGGATATTTGACACTGCTGCGGGACGAGCCGCAAATATCTCTGGAATTGAGAGCAAAATATACCGGAATTGCGTTGGAAAAGGCAGAGCGTCTTGAGGATTTGATTAACGAATTCTTCGATATTACTCGTTTTAACCTTACGAGCTTGACGCTGGACCAAGAAACCGTTAATCTTACTCGAATGCTGGAACAAATCACTTATGAGTTCAATCCGATTTTGTCAGAAAAAGGATTGAAATGGGATTTGCAACTTGCTCAAGATGTTTACATTATCTGCGATCCAGATAAGCTTGAACGTGTATTTGACAATCTGTTTCGTAATGCGGTCAATTACAGTTATAGGGATACCAGCATCACTGCAACGCTGACACAGACTGCTGATTCTGCCGAGTTTATTTTGAAAAACCGCGGAAAGTCCATTCCTCCCGAGAAGCTTGACCGTATTTTTGAACAGTTCTTTAGATCCGATTCTTCTCGTGCCAGTGTTACGGGCGGTGCCGGACTCGGGCTTGCTATTGCAAAGGAAATTGTTGAACTGCACGGCGGAACAATTGCAGCGGAAAGCTCCGATGAAAGCATTGTCTTTACCGTATCACTTCCCATGTCTCGTCATAAAAACGTATGATTTGCGTCAGATAATTATTAGATGCTCTTAAAAGAAAACGAAAACATTTAAAACCCCGCTTTGGTACGATATGTACACAAGGTGGGGTTTTGATTATATTTTTCAACTGAAAGGATGAAGAAAAGTGGATAATAAAAACATAGCGATTTTATTTGGCGGCTGTTCATCAGAATACAGCGTATCTCTGGAGTCAGCCAGCAGCGTGATAAAAAATATTGATAAAAATAAATACACTCCGATTCCGGTAGGCATAACCCCATCGGGTAATTGGTACCATTTTACCGGAATAACCGAACAGATTGCCGATGACACATGGTTTAACGAATGTGACTGTGTTCCTGCTGTAATTTCACCAAATCGGAGAATGCATGAGCTGATAATTTTACATGAAGACCGTCTGGAATGCATTTCTATTGATGCTGTTTTTCCGGTTTTACACGGTAGGAACGGAGAGGATGGAACCGTGCAGGGACTCTGCGAGCTGGCAGGCATTCCTCTGGTTGGCTGCAAAACACTTGCATCTGCATTATGTATGGACAAGGACAGGGCACACAGACTTGCCGCAATGGCAGGCGTGAGAGTGCCGAAATCCTTTGTTATTGAAAAAGATTATGACCTTAAGAGTACAGAGGAGCGGGCAGATCAAATTGGCTATCCGCTTTTTATAAAGCCTGTGAAATCCGGATCTTCATATGGTATTTCAAAGGCGGATGACAGCCGCATCCTAGCAGAAGCTATTAACAAAGCCTTCGAATATGATGATATGGTCATAATTGAAGAATATATTCCCGGCTTTGAGATTGGCTGTGCGGTGATGGGAAACACCGAGCTTATCACCGGAGAAATTGACGAAATAGATATTTCGGGGGGCTTTTTTGACTTCACGGAGAAATATAATTTAATCAGCTCAAAAATCCATGTTCCCGCGCGTATTTCAAAGGAAAAATCAGATGACCTAAAACAAATTGCAAAGACTATTTACCGCGCACTAGGGTGTCAGGGCTTTGCAAGAGTAGATATGTTTTTGATGCCTTCCGGCGAAGTTGTATTTAATGAGGTCAATACCATTCCCGGTTTCACACCGCACAGCCGATTTCCCAGCATGATGAAAGCTGTGGGCTTATCATTTGACGAGGTAATAACACAGGCAATTGAACTGGCGGTGAAGGTATGAAATCCGCTGCATTACAAAAGCACTCCGTTAGCTTCGGTAGTTTAATACTTGTAAATGCCGACAATACATATAACGCCATTATATCAGAGGATCATTTAGTTGCTGTGTGTGAGTCATGCAGCAGTGTTTACATGGAGCGCCGCGCTGCCGCGCTGTTGGACATGCTGATGAAGGAAATAAATGGCTGGAATGATATTGCTCCTGTCAGCGGATGGCGTACTGCACAGGTTCAGAAGGAAATATGGGATAATTCTATGCAGGCAAAAGGCGAATTGTTCACCAGACAGTATGTTGCCGAGCCGGGTCACAGTGAGCACGAGACCGGTCTTGCGATAGACCTCGGGCTGCGTAAAGAAGAAATTGATTTCATACGTCCGGAGTTTCCTGATCTCGGCATATGTCGATTATTCAGCGATAAGGCAGCTGAATTTGGGTTTATCCTTCGTTATCCCAAGGGTAAGGAACACATTACGGGCATTGCCTACGAACCGTGGCATTTTCGTTATGTTGGCATACCTCATGCAGAGATTATGTCTGTCCTTGACTTTACACTGGAGGAATACCATGCTTTTGTAAAGCGTTTTCCATACGGTGAGCCGCCGTTAACCTTTACAAAGAAAAACCTTGTGTTTGAAATTTCATATCTTCGCTTAAATTGTGCTGAAGATAAAATACATGAAGTATATGAAAGCGCTCGTGGTATGGTGTCCGGCAACAACTCAGATGGTTATATCATTACCACATGGAAAAATCGGGAGAGCTGATATGAATGTCAGAGAAAGAATTATCGACTATTCCAGGGGGGATGAACTGAGTAGCTTCTGGCGATTGTTTCGAAAGCGCGGAAAAACTAAAAATAAATTCTTTAAGAATGTTTTGACATTTTTTCTGAGCCGCATGGCACACCGCCACGGCGGATATATCGGAAACGGCGCTGCGCTGTGTGGTATTCCGTCCCTGCCCCACGGTTTGCATGGTATATACATATCACGCTATGCAAAAATCGGAGTAAACTGCCGCATATATCAAAATGTTACCATCGGCGAGGTGGGAGGTGCTGCCCCGCAAATCGGAGACTATTGTCTCATAGGTGCCGGAGCTGTTATCATCGGAGGAATAAAAATCGGCAGCAATGTAAAAATTGGTGCCGGAGCAGTTGTAAGCTCAGATGTGCCCGATAACTGCACTGTGGTTGCACAGCCGCCGCGTATAATTAAAAGGGAGTATGCAAATGCCTACAATGAATAACGCCCTGCTTGGCAAAAGCAGAGCGTGGATAGAGCTAAATATGGATAATTTGAGGCACAATGTTGACGTGCTCAAAGCCGTGCTGCCGCCTGACTGCGAGTTAATGCCTGCTGTAAAGGCAAACGCATACGGGCATGGTGCAGTGCTGATTGCAAAAGAACTGAATGCAGTTGGCGTAAAAGCACTTTGCGTAGCCTCAGCAGATGAGGGTGCAGAGCTCCGCCGGCATGAAATTCAAGGCGTAATCCTTATTCTCGGATATACGCCACCTGAGCAGTTTTACCTTCTCAATTGCTTTGATTTAACGCAAACTGTCGTGGATTACGAATATGCAAAGCTCATAAACAGCTATGCACTGCCAATTCGCGTACATATTGGAATAGATACAGGAATGCATCGTCTTGGAGAACGAAGTGAGAATATTGAACGTATCAGGGAAATGTTTGATATGGAAAATCTCAAGATTGACGGACTGTTTACGCATCTTTGCGCAGATGACACAGACAGTATGGAGGCCCGTTTATATACGCTGGAACAAGCAAACCGCTTTGGGGTACTTATCGAGCAGATGCATGCATACGGGCTTGATTTTCCAAAGGTGCATCTTCTCAGCAGCTATGGACTTCTGAATTATCCGGAGCTTGGCGGTAATTATGCAAGGATTGGAATTGCCCTATATGGTTTGCTTAGCACACGAGAAGATACTAAACGCTGCAAATTGGATTTAATGCCGGTGCTGTCGGTTAAGGCAAGAGTTTCTTTGGTAAGGCAATTGCATAAAGGTGAATATGCTGGATATGGACTTGCTTTTTGTGCGGAAAAAGAAACAAAAATTGCTGTGTTAACAATCGGTTATGCTGATGGTCTGCCGCGTTCCTTATCCTGCGGAACGGGAAAAGTCTTGATTGACGGCTGTGAGGCTCCAATTGTTGGACGTATTTGCATGGATCAAACACTGGTGGATGTTTCGGGCATCTCAAATGTAAAAACCGGGGACGTTGCCGTCATTATAGGAGCATCGGGAGAAAAGGAAATCAATGCCTGCGATGTTGCAGAACAGACTAATACAATTGCGAATGAAGTCTTGAGCAGACTGGGAAGCCGCTTAATAAGGATACCGATGAACACGTACTGCGATGGAAAAAGCATATAAAATTAAAGACCATTTATTTCGCTGCGCTTCGGAATGCTTGGAGCTGCACCTTGGCGGCTCACAGCAATCCCAGATGCTTCAGAAGCGATTTTTAAGCACTCCTGAATGCCTTTTCCTTCAGACAGCATTGCAAGAAAATATCCGGTAAAGGTATCGCCTGCCGCTGTTGTATCAACTGCATTGACTTTACAGGCGGGCTGGTAAAAGATGCTCTCACCGGATTTGTAATATGATCCGTTTTCACCGACTGTAAGTAAAATTTCTGCCTTAGGAAACTTTTCTGCCATGGCATTTAATATTTCCGTGTATTCGCCTTTGCAGCCTGTTAAGTCAGAGGCTTCAATTTCGTTCAGTATGAATAGGTCAACAAGCTCCAACGGACAATTTAACAGCTCGTCGGTAATGGGCGAGGGGTTAAGAATTACCTTCATGCCGTTTGCATGAGCCGCTGTAATGGCATAGTCAACACAGGAGGTTTCGTTTTGTGTCAGAAAAAAGTCACCTGCTGAAAATTTTGTCAGAGCGTTGTCTATTATTGCATTATTGACTTGACCGTTTGCACCGGGACATACAATTATACAGTTTTGTCCTTTTGAGTTAACCTGAATCACAGCATGTCCGCTATCGCAGTCAGCTTCAATAATATTGTCCGTATTGACTTCTGAGCGTTTTAGAAGGTCAAGGAGCATGGTACCGTCAGAGCCGACCATACCTACGTGAAATACCGTTGCTCCGGCTCTGGCAATTGCAACAGATTGGTTTAGTCCTTTTCCTCCGGGATACACATTATAGCTTTTTACTTTGACAGTTTCCCCCGGCATAACAAATCCGTTCAACCCATATACCTTATCCAAATTCAGCGAGCCCAAATTTACAATTCCCATAATTATCCTTACCTTTGCGTATTTTGTTAGCAGCATAACAGCAAAACAAAGCTAACCTGTTATTGCTAGCTTTGTTTTGCCGCGGAACTACTAAAATGTAACTCCTGAGCAGAGTATTATATTGGCATAGGAAGTACATTCTCCTGTACGAACAACAGCAACACAGCTTTCGGTCTCTGTCTTGAAGTTTTCATGAGGGATGTATTCGACTGCTACGTCAGTGCCCAAGACTTTTAGAATTTCCTTGTGTATCTCAGGAGATGCGGTAACTATTTCCTGCGCTAACACGGCTTTTTCCACGCAAAGCTCACTCAATACAGTTTTCAGCGTGGTCATAAAATCCGGAACGCCCATTTTAAGTGCCAAATCAATTCTCTCAGCGCCACCCCTTATGGGGAGACCGCAGTCACCAATAGCTATTGTGTCGGTATGACCCATTTTTGCAATTGCCGCAGATATTTGCGAGTTTAATAAAATGCTTTTTTTCATCAATTACCATCCTTGCACGCTTTTTAATATAAGCTTCAGGCTGCGTTGCCTTTTGTTATCTTCTTGTTCTTAATAAAATCTAGGTAAACTGCAATTAGGATAACTATGCCCTTGACTATATACTGCCAAAAGCTGTTCATACCCAACAGATTTAAACCGTTGTTGATGAAGCCAATAATAAATGCGCCTATGATAGTTCCTGCTATAGCTCCCTGACCACCCGCCATAGAGGTTCCGCCTAAAACTACTGCTGCTATAGCATCCATTTCAGCACCGGTAGCAAGACCCGGCTGCATTGAGGAATTGCGGCTAGTCAAAACAAGTCCTGCAAGTGCAGCTAAAACTCCTGAAAGAGTATATATTATAATTTTTATTTTTGTGGTGTTAATACCCGCAAACTGTGCAGCCTTTGGATTTCCGCCGATGGCGTAGATATGGCGTCCTAAACGAGAATAATTCAAAAGCAGCACCATAATCGCAATTACAACAATCATATAAATTACGGGCCAAGGAACGGGACCCAAGGAACCGCCGCCGAAAGCTAGGAAGCTGGGGCTTGTAAGTCTGTATGTACCGGCAGCCGTTATGACATATACCATTCCCCGAAGAATTATCTGGGTTGAATATGTAACAATAAAGGGCTGCAAATTCGTTTTGGAAACAATGACACCGTTAATAAAGCCGGCTGCGCCTCCAACTGCAAGACCGCAGAGTGCACAGATCCAAAACGGAATTCCGGACATTGACATATATGCAGCCACCATGCCGGTTATCGCCATTACTGCGCCAATTGAAAGGTCTATGCCGCCGGCAATCAGAATAAGGGTCATGCCACAGGCGACAAACGCATTTGTTGAAACCTGCCGCATAACGTTCATGAGGTTACCCGGGGTTAGAAATACATTTTTGCTGTCTGTAATTGTAATAACCACAAAGAGCACTGCAAGAAACACCAGTTGTCCTGCATAGCGCATGAACCAACTTCCTAAGGACTTCAAAAAAGAGCTTGATTTAGTTTTTGAAATACTGATTTGTTCCATCTTCTCTACTCCTTAAACGTGCACATCTACGGCAAATTTCATGATTTCCTCTTGCGATATTTCATCTCGTTCAAGGATTTTTGACACCTGTCCGTCTCTCATAACTACAACTCTATCGCTCATATTGATTATTTCCGGAAGCTCCGAGGAAATCATAATTATTGCAATACCCTCTTGAGCGAGCTGATTCATCAGCGCATATATTTCGGCTTTTGCACCAACATCGATACCTCTGGTGGGCTCATCCATAATGAGAAGTTTGGGCTTAGTAGCCAGCCAACTGGAAATAATTACCTTTTGCTGGTTGCCCCCCGAAAGGTTCTGTATACAGGCATCCTGCGAGGGGGTTTTTATGGATAGTTTCTCGATGTAGCCAGCAGTAACCGCACGTTCCTTTGTTGAATTGACACGGATTCCGTGAATAAACTCTTTTAAATCCTTGATTGTCAGATTGAACTGCACAGGCATAACAGGAAATAGGCTTTCCTCCCTTCGGCTTTCTGGAATGAAGCCTATGCCCATTTCGTATGCATCAGCCGGCCGTTTGATTTTACAGGTCTTACCGTCAATTTCTATAGTGCCGGTTTTCAGCTTGTCAAATCCAAGCATACCTTTAATTGTTTCGGTTCGCCCAGCACCAACCAGCCCCGCAAAACCAAGTATTTCACCCCGCTTAATATCGAAGCTTACGTTTTTAATCTTATCTGTCGTCAGATTAGTAACTCGCAATGCGGTTTCATCCATGCTGTTAAAGGTTCTCGTATAGTAATTGGTGACCTCTCGGCCAACCATAAGTTTCACCAATTCATCGTTTGTTACTTCTGAAATCGTTTTACTCGCAATGGTTTCTCCATCTCTTAAAACCATTACACTGTCAGATATCTGCTTGAGCTCAGACAGCTTATGAGAGATATAAATAATACCTATTCCCCTTGATTTCAGCTTTTTTATATTGTTAAAAAGTGACTCAACCTCTTTGTCGGAAATAGAGGATGTTGGTTCATCCATGACAATTATTCTTGCATTGAAAGATACAGCTTTTACAATTTCAACCATTTGCTGCTGAGCAATGGTCATATTGATAATCTTGGTATCTGCACTTATAGACAGTCCCAAATCGTCTATAAATGTCTGAGCATCTCTAAACATTTTCTTGTAATCAATAAGTCCTGCTTTATTCCTAGGTTCACGATTGATAAAGATATTCTCGGCGGCGGTAAGGTAGGGCACCAGTACCAGCTCTTGGTGAATTATACTAATGCCTGCCTTTTGTGCGTCAAGAACATTGTCAATGACGGTATTTTGACCGTCGATGATAATCTCGCCTTCATCTTTTTTATGTATTCCGCCCAGCACGTTTATAAGGGTTGATTTTCCGGCGCCGTTCTCGCCGACAATTGCAAGCACCTCACCAGAATATAATTGAAGGTTTACTCCCTTAAGGGCATAGACTCCCGGGAATTTTTTGTGGATGTTTTTCATTTCGAGAAGCTGTTTTTCCACTGTCATAACCCCTGCTTTCAATTCACAAAAATATTGGGATATGGCAAAAACAGATTTCGCCCTTTTCGCCATATCCCAATTTAACTTTAAATTAAAATGAGCCGTAAAATTTTTCTGTACTTATGACCAACTTTCCAGATCCATACCCTTGATGTTTTCGGGATTGATGAGCCACATATCAACTAAGGTTTCTCTTTCAAACTTTTCGCCCTTAACGACTGCCGCTGCTGCATCAACAGATGCCTTTGCCAAATCAATCGGGGAATAAACGCCGGAGCCTGTCATTTCGCCGGCAGCGATGGACTGCTTTCCGGCAGGAGAACCGTCAAATCCAAATACCATGATATCTTTTTTGCCTAGCTGACCGCATACGCTTGCACAAGATAGTGCGGTGTTGTCATTTAGGCATACAAAGGCGGAGATTTCGGGGTTAGCCATAAGCATATCCTCTGTGTAGGAGGCAATAGCTGAAAGGTCAGTGCAATCCTTGTCGATAATTTTAACATCTGTGCGTCCGGCATCTTCAAGAGCCTTTGCAAGACCTTCAAATCTGACTGCAATAACAGAAAGCTGTGAGTAGTTGAGAGCGCCTATGGTTGCATCCTTTTCCAGCTTGTCAGCAAGATATTCTCCGATTGCATATCCGCCAGAATAGCAGTCTGCGGTGATGAAGCAGGAAACCAACTCCTGATCCTCTTCAGCCACCTTGGAGTCAGCATTGATAATCTTTACGCCTGCATCGGAAGCGGTCTTGAGAGCCTGTCCCAAAGCAGTATAGTCTGCCGGAAGGACAACCAGTGCATCAATGCCGAGAGATACAAGGTCCTCAATCTGACCAACCTGAGCGGAAACATCCTTGTTTGCGTCGGTTACAGACACTTTGTAGCCGGCTGCTTCAGCATACTCAACAAAGGTATCCTTGAACTGAACAGCCCATGTTTCGGTTTGGTTATGCATTGAAAGACCTATGAACAGAGGCTCTTCGGCAGAGGCGTCTGCTGTGGGCTCTGCTGCGGGAGATGTACCGGGTTCAGTGGGTTCCTTTTCTGCCGGTGCTCCGCAAGCGACCAATGCAAAACAGAGAACCAGTGCAAGTACTAGTGCAATTACTTTTTTCATTTTCATTCTCCTTAATAATTTTTTGCTTATATTTTTCGGCTGCAAACCGATAAAGCCTTATTCATTAAGAAATCTGCAAATTGAGTTAAGTGCTTCAAAGGTTTCATCATAGGTCCTTAAAATAAACGCATGAGGCATACCCTTATATATTTCACATTGTACCTTGACGCCGGCATCCTGGAGAGCCTTGGCGTAATATAAGCCATCGTCGCAAAGACTGTCACATTCTGCCTGAATAAATAATGCTGTTGGCAGATTGGAAAGGTCCTCATGAAGCAGGGGAGACACCTGCGGATTTTTCACATCCTCACCGTCGGGAAGATAAAGCTCTAGAAATGAAGGTGATTTTCCCTCGTCATCTGCGCCTACCATAGTGTAAACCGCCGCTGATTGCTTTGGAATGCCGCAGGAAAAGTCAGTGGCAGGATAAATCAATACCTGTTTCCAGAAGCTAAGCTCACCGCTTTCTTTTGTCATTTGTGTCAGCACAGCAGCGAAATTTCCGCCGCTGCTGTCTCCTCCAATGCAAAGCTTACTATTGTCAATACCAAGCTCATATGCATGGAGGTTTATCCATTTTGCAACGTCATAGCAGTCCTCAACGCCTTTTGGAAATTTGTGCTCAGGTGCAAGCCTGTAATCTACATTGAAACACACAAACCCTGTGTTTGCAGCGATATAAGCGGGAACAAAGTCGTGAGTTTCAGGCGAGCATGTAATGAAGCCCCCACCATGAATGAAAATCAGAGCCGGACAACTTGGTTCTATTTTGATAGGTCTATATACCTTGACTGGGATGTTATAATCATCCCTTGCAGCAACGTTTATATAATATTTTTCTATTTTACTGTCCATAGAATACTTTTTTGTTATGCTATGGTAAAACTCAGCCTCTGCCGCAACAATTTCTTTGCGGTGTATAGGGTCAAACCCTGTGAAAAAATCCGGTTCCAGTATCACTTTTGGGTCAAGTTTTCCATAATTACACTTTAAAAAAGGTGCGTATTCTTTCATTGTATTTTCCTTGTATAAGAAATGTATTGCAGTTTCTTATTGACTTCAGGTACTTTCGCGTTCAATAAGCTGATAAGAAAGTTGTTTTGTATGCAGAGGTTCAGAATGTAAAATATAATTTATAAGCATTTTTGCGGCGGCGGTCCCCATTTCATACGCCGGCTGTTTAACCGTTGTTAGCGAAGGGTTTAGGTAGCGGGAAAAATATATGTCATCAAAGCCTGTTATTTTTACATCATCAGGTATGGACAAGCCCCTTTTCCTTATGGCATCCATAGCACCGACAGCAATTAGGTCGTTACCGCATACGATTCCATCTGGGTTACAGCTATCGTATATTTTTTGTACACCTTTAAAACCGGTTTCAACATCATACCCCGAACGGAAAACAAGGTTTTCATTGATACTCAGCCCTGACGCATTAAGAGCGCTTGAAAAGCCGTCAAAGCGTTCCCTGTCATAATCATTGCCGGCAGAAATGAATGCGAGATTTTTGCATCCGCGGTTTATCAGAAACTGGGTTATATCATAAAAAGCCGACTTAGTGTCAATAAAAATTTCACCTATTCCGTCCACGTCGGAGGTTCCTTTTCTATCAACAACTACTATGGGAATGTTGAAACGAGCATACTCATCAAGCTTGCTTTCAAGCATTGAGCGAGTAACAATTAGACCATCCACCATTTTAGATTTCAAAAATGAAAATGCCTCAGCCTCACGTTTAAGGTCGTTGTCTGTGTTGCAAAATGTGACAGAAAACCCAAAAGAGCCGGCAGCATCCTCTATGCCTCTTGCAATTTCAGGAAAAAAGGGGTTGCAAATGTCGGGCAAAATAAATCCCAAAGTATTTGACTGCCTAATTTTCAAGCCTTTTGCAACAGCGTTGGGTACATAGTTTGTTTCCTTGATTATTTTGTTTACCTTATCTCGTGTGGCAGCACTGATATATCGATCGTTTCCATTAATTATCTTGGATACAGTTGCAGCTGAAACATTGGCTAATAACGCGATATCTTTCATTGTTGTCATAAAACAATTCACGTCCCAGGGTAGGTAAACGTTTACCTACTATAAATTTACGGACACTTCCGTATCCAAGCTCATAGTATCAGATTATTTTACAAAAATCTACGCACTATATGTCTGAAAAACAATGAAAAATTCTGTGCATCTTGATAGCGGTAAATTAAGCCCTATGTGAGGAAGTATTCTAGGATGAATCAAAGAATTATTCAGCAGTAGCGTTGAAGATTAGCTCGCTGAGCTTCAAAATACCACGGTGAAGAATTTACATATACGGAATGTGATGCCCAAAAGAGATTTTATACCAAAGCCTCTTTGTAATGCCACCTTTCAGCCACATGCTAATTATATTGTTCTGAAGAGGTGTAAAAACTGACGGCAGCCCAAACAAGGACGCACCTATCACCTTGCATTCAGTCAGCAGATCTCCTGCTGCACAATTCTGCGGAGCATAATTTTTCAATTGCAGTTGTCTGTATGAAATAATTACTCATCCTATTTCTAATCAAATGTGAACATCGAATGACCGCTACCATCAGTAAAAAGGGTACTTGAACTAACTTAAAGATAATATTGGCAGATGGTAAGCCCAGTAAAATAAACGCCGTTATTTACCTCTATGGTTGCATAATTTGATGCAATCTCACCTTCCCCCGGTGTCCCTGTGTATAACTGAACGTTATGGTTTGTGGAACCTTGCGCTTGGTTATTACAAACTTCATGTTGGCCTAATCCGCATTGAATGCAGTGCAAATGCTCCCGTTGGGTCCACTTTCATTATTTTTTGACAGGTAAGTGGTGTTTACAATAGGCGTGTATTCAGTCTTCGACTCAAATGCGATTTTTTCATCCGTCGTTATAGTATGGATTTCAACTGGATACTCAATTTCATTTTGTGTCATTTACCCGTGATTAAAAATTTTCTTTTCCAACGCAAACACGCGATTGCTGAACTCTCCGACAGATACATCAGCCAGCGTCTCCCCGTATATCTCCATACGGCTGTCAATCATATCGATATAAGAGAGAAGCTCAGCTTCCGCACAAAGCGGCTTCACAGCTGCGCCGAACTCCGGTTCACCATGATGAGATAGAATCATGTGCTGGAGAAGCAAAGACTTTTCTTCCGGAATACCCAGTTCTTTGCTGATTTCAGCTACCTCCTGTGCGCCCATAACAAGATGCCCAACAAGCTGTCCTTTAACGGAATAATCCGTTACCAGACCTAGCTCCGAAAAAGTGAACTCCTGTTCTTTTGCAAAGTCATGGAGCAGCGTTCCGGCAATCAGCAGGCTTCGGTCAATGATCTGTGCATAAAGACCAGCAAAAAAATTCGCCGCCTTGAGCATGTTTGAGGTATGCATCAGAAGACCGGATAGGAAGCTGTGGTGCATGCTTTTTGCCGCAGGAATTCTTTTGAAAGACTCCAAGTGGCGTTCCAGCATGGCCTTGCAGATATTCCGATAATCTTCATCCTCCATAGAATCAACAAGCACATTTATCCCCATGAGTGTTTCCCCGGTGTCAATCGGTGCGACAGGCACAAGATCCGAAATTTCGTACCGGTCATTGCTGTCAGCAAGTCGGATTCTGCTGACAGTAATCTGTAGGTTTCCTTTGAACTCTGAGACATCACCGCGGATTTTGACAATCCTGCCCACATCAGCTCCGCTGATCGGTCCGCTGTAATCCCAGACCTTTACCTCTATTGTACCGGTCTTGTCTGATATATCTGCGCTCAAAAACGGTTTTCCAGCCGCAGTCGTTTTAGAGAAGGCATTCTTCAGCATGTAGAAGCCCTCTACTTCTTGTCCAAATTCCATATTCGTAATGAGCTTTTTGTTATCCATGTTATTTTTCCTTTTTGTGTATTCTTATGTAGTCATCTTAAATGACCATAGGTCTATACAGGATATAAGCATCCGGCTGTTCGAAGAAGTATGTTGATGCACATGAGGGAAGCATCGTTGTCCCGAATACTGCTAAGAACTGTTAACGAGCTGAGGCTAAAGAAGCCTACGACAGCAAAAAAACTCATGAGCAATTGTTGTACCTTAGGAGAATGTATCGATTCGGAAGTCGTCAATAAAATGAACTTAAGGCGAGGGGAATCGGCCCCCTACCGCCTGTCGGCGGCGCTTTTAGCATCGTCCTTCTTGCCTTGCGTCAGCAAGGCTGCGTCGTCCGCAGCAAAAATCCCTCAAAAATTTCTCGCCGACAGGCGCACAGCGCCGTTGAGGTATATG
>CAZAIU010000043.1:16772-22010 GCA_964485265.1 uncultured Oscillospiraceae bacterium
AAAAATCCCTCAAAAATTTCTCGCCGACAGGCGCACAGCGCCGTTGAGGTATATGCCGTTAAATCAGGTAAATATTTGCTTGCGGATATTATACCATATACTGCTTTTGATAGAGTATATTATTTTTTAAGGTCTGCATTATTTTGCAGTAATCCTTTCGCATATTTAAGTCCGTAGAATGATGTAGACTACTTATATTATCTTAAACAAATTGTTTCCTTTAGAAAGGAAAACTATTATGACGCTTTAGGATTTCCGGCTTATGACACACATCTGTGAGCTTGCAGAGCAGTTCGATTTTTACAAGAGGTGTTTTCCTGTCACTGCACAAGCTTTTCAGACAATCCCTATTCCTAAGCGTTTATTTGTTCACCGCCAATATAAAACCGCTGAGGACTGAACTATGTCAGACTCAGCGGTTTGGTTTTAACACAGAAGATTTTAATTAGTATTCCATAAACCAGTTGCCCGAAAACTCGTATGGAAGAAATTTGCTATAATACTCTTTTAGTGTTGCTGTTGGATTTAAGTCTGAAAACTCTTCGGGAAAACAGGTCTTAGCAAAGAATTCAAAACATGCGCAATCATACATCTCGCGTCCAAGACCGTGATGTATAACATAAATTTCTCCGTTTTTCACCGCATCAAGCTCGTTCCATCCGGCTCTGTTGAAATAAGCTTCCACTAGCTTTCTCGTGTCCTCCTCATTTGAGTCAAACCCCATGCGGATAGATTCCGGCTTTGATGGCCAATATGAGCCTGTGAAGATAACCTTCTCCGGATTTGCAGTAAGCAGATATTCGGGATCCATTTTTGAGGAATTCTCCACTATACCCTCTCCAATGCTGTTTCCACCCGAAGCATAGGCTATACCACCCCAGGAATATGAGTTGTCGAAAGTATTTCCGCATTCAGCAGGACCGTTCATGCCGACTTCAATATAAATGTTTGGGCGCTCCTGATTTTGCAAAATTTCATCAACTCTTTCAACAATGGCATCCGTGTGCTCACGATAGAATTTTATAATTTCCTGTGCACGCGCTTCCTTTCCGAATAGCTTTCCCAGAAGCTCAGTGGACTTAGTATGGTTTTCTATTGTTTCTGCATGGTAATCGACATAAATAACCGGAATACCGGCAGCCTCAAGCTTAGACTGCACAGATTCGGCGGCTACGGATTGCATTCCTAGCGGAAGTATTGCTGCTTGTGCGTCGCTTGCAATAACTGCTTCCAGATTAAACTCCTCATCAATTGAGCCAATCATGGGAACCTCAAGCAGACCGGGGACAGCAGCCGTATATTGTGCCCACATGTCAGCGCGGTAGTCTTGAGGTGTGTTATCTATTCCTGCGAGATATTTATAAACATCATTACCCAGCAAGGCAGACATGGTCATAAATGGGCCTCCGGCACAGCTCCACTGTACTATTACGTGTTCTAGCGGCTTATCAAATGTGTATACTGCACCTGTAAGGTCTGTAATGGTTATGCCGGATGAGGTTTTCTCCGAAAGTTGTGTAGTCGAAGGTCCGCATGCGGTAAAAAGCAGCGTGAAAATCATAACTGCTGAAATAAACAGTGCAATTTGTTTTCTCATATTTTTATCCTCTCTGTAGTTTTTTTATAAATTGTTATCGCCGGTAAGCATAAAGAACGCAGAATTTTTGTATAGCAATTTACTCCTTTCATCACAATATATGGCCTGTGAAATATCTTTACATTGTATATTTGTATATCCTAGCTCTATCATTGTTGCAATATCCCAATTTGGCCGCTCACACATTGCTAAAGGAAGTTCTACGCGCCACCCCCGTGCAGTTTCATAATCCGTGTACGAAACCTTAGGCTCTTCGCCAAAAGTCTTTATGTACTCTTTGCGAAGTTGCTTGCATTCATTGCGGAATTCAGAGTCTCTCAAATCTCTCAAATGGTCTCCGTCGAATACAACAACACGTCCTCCGGGAACAAGCGCCCTAAGCCAGCTTGCATAGGCACGCTTAGGAAACTCCATTGACCAAACCACGTTTCTGCTAACAATCATATCGAAGGATTCTGCTTCAAAAGTGATATCTTGACTGTTCATAACCTCAAAGGAAGGTGAAACACCAAAACGTTCCGCATTTTTTGAAGCGCATTCCAGCATTTTTGGAGAAATATCTATACCTGTAACCTCGTGACCTGCCATTGCTAAAATCGTAGCGAAGAATCCCGGACCAGTACCCACGTCCAAAATTTTAAGTTTTCCGTCCTTTGGCGCGTTGGACAGAATAAGCTCTGTCCAAAACCTTCTTTTTTCGTCCTGAAAATCGTCATGTAAGATGTCGCTAAATCCTTCGGCTGAAATTTCCCAACCGTTTTGAATCTTTTTTTCAAGTTTCATCATGTCGCCCCAATCATTCTTCAATAAATCCAACAGGTATTACGTGTTTTTTACCTTGACTGTCTGTATAAACCTCGGCGTCAACCTTATAAACATCTCTAAGCATTTTTTCGGTAAAAACCTCATTGGGTGTTCCCTCCTGGTATACACAGCCATCATTTATAACGACTATATGATCGGCATATTTTGCAGCAATGTCCAAATGATGAAGAGTAATCAGCGTGGTATATGAGTTCTCTGCTGTTATTTTTTTTAGAAACTCCAGCAATTTGAACTGGTGGTGCAGGTCAAGCGCACTGGTGGGTTCATCAAGTATCAAAATTTCCGGATTTTTTACCAAGGTTTGTGCAATAAATACAAGTTGACGTTGTCCGCCGCTTAGTTCGGAAATGTTCCTATCGGAGAACTGACCAATATTTAATAGGTTCATTACGGCTGTTACGCTGTCCACATCCTGCCTATTCACCCTAAAAGACAGCGTTTGTAAACGCCCAAGCAGTATAACCTCAAAAACACTTAAGGAAGCCTCACAAATGTTGTTCTGGTCAAGAAATCCAAGGGTTTTTGAAAGTTTTTCCCTTGAAATTTCCCTACCGTTTTCGCCGTGAAGAAGGATATCACCACAGCTTTTTTGCAAACCGGCAATACACTTAAGAAGAGTAGTTTTTCCGGCACCGTTGGCACCGATTATGACTGTCGTTTCTCCGGGTTTGGCTGAAAAACTGACATCCTTTAGTACGCTTTCACTTCCGTATGAAAATGATAAATTATGTATTTCAATCATTGCCTACCTCGTCTTCTTTCCTATAATTAGCAAAAAGAAAAACGGAACGCCAATCATAGATGTCAAGATTCCGATTGGAAAAACCGAACCTGGGACAATCAGCTTTGTTGCAACTGAAGCTATCGAGAGAATGGAAGCACCGCATATAGCGGACATAGGCAAAAAAAATCTCTGGTCTTCGCCAACGAGAATTCGAGATATATGAGGTCCGACAATCCCTATAAAGCCGATACTTCCAACAAAGGCCACTGCTGTTGCGGTAAGAAGTGAAATGAGAGCAAAAAGCTGCATTCGTAACCGCTCCACATTTACCCCCATGGCTTTTGCTTTTTCGTCTCCCAGTTTCATTGCGGTAAGCAGCCATGACTTTTTTATTACCATAAATGACACAAGAATCAGCACTACTGCAATAATCGGAATGTTAATCCAGTTTGCCTTTGACAAGCTTCCAAAGGTCCAAAAGACTATCCCTTGAAGTGCTTCGGGAGAAGCTAAGTACTGTATAAAGGATTGAAGCGCCTGAAAAAAGAAAACCATACCAATACCAGACAAAACCATGGTTGCTGATGTAAAATGCTTCATTTTGCTGATTACATATATTCCGAGACATGCTAAAAATGCAAAGACGAATGCCGCGGCGGGAACAAGAAAGTTACCCAACACCGCTAAAGAACCAAGCCCTGTAAGTAAAGCTACAGAAGCACCAAAGCCTGCGCCTGCGGAAATCCCCAATGTATAAGGACTGGCAAGGGGGTTGTCCAGTATAGTTTGCATTGTGGCACCTGCCAAGCCCAGTGAACAGCCAACCAAAATTGCCATAATGGCGGTTGGTATTCGCATAGTCCAAACAATTATATTTGTACGAACAGAAACTTGGGGTGAATTAACTACAGCAAGTAGAATATCCTTAATGGAAATACCAGAAGAACCAACCATAATATCTGTAATAAAGCTACACATACACATACAAATACCTAGAACTAGAGTTATTAGCTTTTTATGTGTTTTGTTTTTATATGTAAGCCGCTCTGCGTTCATGCTGCTGTGCCCCTTTTATGTTGTTGTTAATTTCTTGAGCTAATGGAAGTTTTGTTTTACTTAGCCTTGTCGTTAAATAGCGTTTGAAGGGGACCAATACCCATTGTCATATTTGCCATGCTATTTACGAGAAATAAGTAAATTTTTCCAAAATCACTTTATACTAGATAAAATAGCATCCATTTTATAATGCAGCAAGCCCCCCCATGGGTTAGCGTGGCACAAAATCCGCTAATTTTGACAGATAAAGTAGAAATAGCTGCCATTATTGTTTCCACAACGATCACCTACATTATCCCGCTGTTCCCGCCTGATTTACGGTGTCAATCGTTGTCAAACGGGACTCTGTCATGCTTCTATCGGACTATATTCACTTTTTCATCAATTACTGCGCAAACCGTTTGGAGACCTCAGAATCATGACCTTGACATGATTATTTAAAACGACAATTATCGTAATTTGTCGATAATAGTTGTTTACAGTTGCACAAAAATACGACACAATGTACAATAATAAAATACTCAAAAAATGAAAATGCAATTTTACCCTTTTCCCGTTGGTTATTGAGACTACATTTTAAACAGCAGATTGAATGCTAGTCGTCCTAAAATGTATACAAAATTACTACCCCAGTTTTACCTTACCACCGACTAACCTATTTGGAGCGGCGTGAAAGTTTAATCGGTTATATTAAGACTTAATGCATAAACGCACCAAAATATTTTCTGCAACTATGCTAAGGTGGGGCTTATGAGAATTAGCAATAGAAAATCTTGCAGATTTAACTTGTCGTAATATTTACTGTGTTTTGGGCGCGAGGTCTGGTTGTCTTTTCGTACGCGCTAAAAAAAGCGTCTGTCTCAATTTTCATTTGAGACAGACGCTTATTATAATTATAAAATGCAATTTTGCAAACTCGCTGGCAGTGACAGGTAGCTTTAACAGTTCCTGTTTTATTAAAAAACCAATATAACTGCGCTACGCGCCATTAAGACTGTAGAGACGGTTTTAATAAGCAAATACCTATTATGCTATT
>CAZAIU010000044.1:0-19615 GCA_964485265.1 uncultured Oscillospiraceae bacterium
CTTGTTTATAATAGCACCTCGTTCCTCAATTGTCAACTCCTTTTTTACCTTTTTTGCAATTTTTCACATTCTTTTTTCGACACGCACTCTGTTCTCTAAATATAGTATTCAAGATTAAAGATTTTACAACATACGGTGTATTTATAAAGCTACCAAAAATGGTAATACTAGCATCCGAAGAATTACGACTGTGAGGATTTTCTGATGGAGCTAAATAAACTATACAATCGCTTTTTCAGTAAGCCGCACCCGCGCAGTATACCAAAATATAGTACGGAGGTTACTGCGGCTGCTGTTAAGGATATTTTTAATGAATGTTCAGACTTTCAGTCCCGTGAGCTGTCAATTGGCGGAGACAAGACAGGGCTTGTTACACTGTTCTATTTTGACGGGCTAGTTGATGGAAGCTTTTTAAGCGGAAGTGTCATACGTCCTTTAACCGATGATGAACGTCTTTCGGGTCATTCCGGTTCTCGGGCTTGTATGGATTATATTTTAAAAGGTGCTGTTTTTGCAAATTCCGTGTCAGAAAAAAAATCCATGGACGAGATTGTCGAAGCAATTGTGAAGGGCTTCTCTGTAATTGTATTTGATAAGGAAAATGCAGCAGTTGCTTTTGAGACACGCTCCGGAGTTCAGCGCAGCATTTCAGAGCCAAACGTGGAAAAGGCAGTCAAGGGTGCTAAGGATGCTTTCGTGGAGCGCTTACGTACAAACACCATGCTTGTCAGACGAAAACTTAGAACGCCCGATTTAAAAATGCAGCGTCAAATTGTCGGTAGGCGCAGTGATACAGAAGTTGCCGTTGTATATGTAGACGGAATAGCGAATGCACAAACTGTTCATGAGCTTGTCCGAAGGCTCGAAAGCATTGACATTGACGGTCTGCTGGCAACCGGCAATATTGAGGAGTACATTTCGGATTATCCTTCCTCTCCCTTTCCCCAGATATTATATACAGAAAGACCTGACCGTTTTTCAATAAACCTACTTGAAGGCCGCGTAGGCATTATCATAGACGGTCTTCCCATGGGTCTTCTTGTTCCGGGAACTCTTTCTGAGATGATGCGTGTTGCAGAGGACAGAGCACAGCATTATACAATCTCGTCTTTTCTGAGGCTGCTGCGGTACATTGCTGCTTTTATAACTGTTCTGCTTCCGGCAGTCTATGTTGCAACATCAATGTATCATCAGGAGATGATACCTTTAAGACTTTTGTTATCAATTATATCAAGTAAACAGCAGGTTCCCTTTTCTACCGCCGTAGAAATAATAGGCATGCTGCTTGCTTTTGAATTACTTCAGGAGGCAGGCTTTCGTTTGCCCAATCCCATAGGTGAAAGTGTAAGCATAATAGGAGCACTTATAGTAGGGCAAAGTGCCGTAGAAGCTAAAGTAGTATCACCTATTGCGGTAATTGTAGTTGCAATTGCCGGGCTTACCGGATACACCATACCAAACCAAGATTTAGGTGCAGCGCTTAGAATGTGTAGATTCTTTATGGTTTTTTGCGCTCTTTTTGCCGGCATGTTTGGGATTACGGTCGGCATGGTTCTTATCTGCTATCATCTTTGCGGACTAGAAAGCTTTGGTGTCTCATATTTGAGTCCCCTTACAGACAGCAATACTCTTGGAATTTTTTCTATGATTTTTCGTCCGCCCATGCGAAAGAACAAAATGCGTCAGCCTGATATGAAAACGCCTGATAAACGAAATCAAAAATGAGCAATTTGAAAGGAGCTTGCTATGCATTATACATCTAATAAAAGCAAACGGCATACAGCCGTTGCTCTTTTCACGGCACTTTTGCTCTCCATGAGCGGCTGCAATGGCTCAATATACTCAAACTATATTGAGGTTGAGGAGCTTCAGCTTGTACAAACATTTGGCGTTGACTATATAAAAAACGGCTCAGAGGTCAGTATTTCAACCGGCGAAGGACTAGAAGATCAGGCGTCTGTACGCATTTCACGGTCAGGCAAAAGCATAATTACTGCTATTCAATCTGTACAAGACTACTCATCAAAAAACGAACTGAGATTTTCTCATGCACGTTTTGCAGTAATCGGTGAAGACAGCGCAAAGAAATCCCTACCTGAATTTCTTGATTTTCTTGAACGCAGCACAGAACCGCGAATGGATATTGCAATGTTTATAGTTAAAGATGGAACAGCAAAAAATATTATAACGCAATCCGGTGAGAAGATTTATGATGTTACAGAAAGCCTTTCTTCAATTGAGCGTGACGTAAGACGCAACGGCAAAGGCTATCCTTTTACATGCAGAGAGATAGCGCGTTCATTGTCTGAATTTGGCGGTGCGCTAGTCTGCGCGTTAAGCGGCAAGCAAACAGACGGATCAATTTTTTCTGATTGCGGCACCGTAACCGCAACTCCCGCCGGCTTTGGAATTATAAAGGATGGACACCTTTGCGGATATTTAGATGATAAAGAAACACGAGCAGCATGCTTGCTTATAAATAAATCCGGTAATGGTGCACTCGCACTTCCAGACGGAAATGGCGGGCTAGCAACTGTTTATATGGAAAAAGGCAGTACAAAATATAAAGGTATTTGGGATGAAAGCGGCATTCTGCGTCAGCTTCGCGTTGATATTGCTGTAAGTGCAAGTCTTTCTGAATTAGGAACACCAATTGATATAACACAGGAAAACGTGCAAAGTTTTTTATCAGCAGAGATTGCTAACGAAATAAAAAAAGACTGTATTGCTGTTTTAGAACGCTCTAAGGAGCTTGACACTGACTTTCTGGGACTGTATGGCTTTCTAAGAAAATCAGAGCCGAGAAAAATGTACGACATTAGGGATTCGTTTATGAAAACTCTTAAAGATACAGAGCTGGTTGTAAACGTAAGCGCAGAGATTAACGGAAGCTATGATGTTGAAAAGCCCATAAGCATCAACGGAGAGGACGAGCAAGATGCAAAATGAAAAAACAATAAGCCGTTATCAGCTTCTCTGTCTGGGATTCATTTCTCTTTTGTCACCTATTATCCGCCTACTGCCACAGCATGCAGTTGCAATTACAGGTTATTCGGCATGGCTTTCAGCCCTGTTGACACTGGTGCCGGTTGCTTTGCTTTTTTTGTTTATAAAGAGGTTTTTTAAAAATGCTCAGCCCAATGAAGGATATGCAGAGCTTTTTATCCGTGTGCTTGGAAAAGGATTAGGCAAAACAATAATACTTGTATACAGCCTTTGGCTCATGTTTTACACAGCATTTGCGCTTTGCAGCAGTGCTGACAGATATATAACGTCTGCTTACCAGCATTCCTCTCCGGTCGTTTTTATAATTATAATGCTAATGCTTGCGCTCATTCCCTCACTCGGGCGTTTCAAAACACTTGGAAGAACTGCCGAAAGCTTTTTCCCGTTATTGATTATAGTATTGTTGCTTGTTTTTGGATTTGCATTTCAAGACGTGGATTTCAATTTTATTCCACCGCCCACGACAAAGGAGCTTCCAAAAATACTGTCCTCTATTCCTGTATTAGCTAACATACTAAGTCTCTCTGTTTATATCGGATTTTTGGAAGGAAGAATTCGTGAAAAAAACAAACGTACTAAAACTATATTTACATGGCTGCTTCTTATGGATATTGCTGTTATTTTGCTTTGCATCACAACGGTTGGAAGCTTAGGCGCGGATATGACATCAAAATTAAACTATCCATTTTTTGTTATGATACGGAATATTACTGTCCTCAATTTTATGGAAAGACTTGAGTCCATAATTCTGGCTCTTTGGGTTATAACAGACTTTGTTTTCATTTCAATTCTTTTGTTTATAGTGGACAATAATTTACGAGTGGTCTTTTCCTATCAACCCGCCTCTGCGGAAGGCACGAAATATTTTGATTTTAAAAATGGACGCTATTTAATCTGGATTAATGCTGCAATCATACTGTCAATTTCACTGTTTCTGTCCCCGAACTCTCTGTTCATATCGAAGCTTTCTCAGCAAGTTGTTCCAATAATCAATTTGGGGTTTATCTTTGGATTGCTGCCGCTGGTTATAATTGTCGGCCTTGCGCGAAAAAGGATCTAGAAAAACACAGCAATGCAGAATTGATTCTGCATTGCTGTGTTTTTTTATATATAAGAATGTATACTATTATTTTTTCTTGTCTTCATCATCAGTCTTTGCTTCTGCTTCAGCATTTGCATCTGCCGCAGGAGCTGCAAATACCTTAGATAAGTCCATTGCGTCGTATTCTTCTGTTGTCTCAACAGTAACCTCGTTTGCCCAATTTTGAGTCTGTGCGGCAAAACGCTCCTGAGCAACATAGTAACCAAGTGTGTTAAAATTATCAGAAGAGATGTATTCAACGGCAGTCTTTGTGCTAAGAGGGAGCCTTAGAATAATATGGTATCCGTGTTCAGACTCAACAACACCCGAAAGCTCATATTCGTCCAGCTCTTTAACTGCACTTTCAAACTTCTCGGTCATTTTTCCGGGCAGGAAGGTATAACCGTCCTTGTAGTATTCACTGCCTGTATCTTCACTAACGGTGGAAATGAGCTCATCCATTTTTGCCTCAAGCGCTGCGTGATCACTTATTGCGGACAGCTCAGCATACAACTGCTCTGCCTGTGCTTTTTTCGCAGCGACTTGATCCTCAGGGAGTTTGGTTTTTGTGTCATCAAGCGTTGAAAGGAGAACATGCTTTGCTCTCATATAGCCCATATCTTCAGCCTTATCAAGGATTTCCTTTTCATCGAGCTTTTCGCCGTTGGTTCCAAAGGTCTCCTCTAACAAGCGCTGATACAAAGCACTCACCATATTAACGTGGTCATAGACGCTCTTTGAAAGATATGCTGTTGCCATATAGTCTATAAATGCTTGCTCATCACCGTTGCCATAATTGACAACATTTTGCTGCCAAGCCGCTTCAAGCATTTTTTTGTCTATTTCATTAAGCTCAACGCCCATATCCGCAGCCTTGCTTTCCAATGCGCAGTAGTGCTTAATCGTCTCAAGAGCATTATTCATAACATACTCTCTATTGGTTAGCTTATCGTCAAAGCTGCATTTAGCATCCCAATCGGTTATATCTCCAAAGTATACCTCCATGTTGCTGACATCAAAGATATACCAGTAAAAAAGCTCACCCCATGTAATATCTATGCCATTCACAGTCAGCATTTTCTGATCCAACGGATAAGCATTGTAAGCTGCTGTATAGTCTTTGGGCTTGCTCTCAGAGGAAGTATCACTTTCCGGTGAAGAAGCAACGCCGTTTTCTCCCTGCTCCTGTGCCAAATCCTCACTGTATGAGGAAAGCTCACTGCTTTGGCAGCCAGTAAAGACAAACAGACACATAACCAAAGCTAAAAACAGAGATACCATTTTGATATTCATATAATTCTCCTTAAAATATGTTCCCTTATTTAATATGTATACGACACCTGCTGGTCACAGATATTCATAGCTGCATTTTATAGCTCAGCCGCTCGCCTATAATACCACCCCTGCGCTGTCGTAACAAGTCATTTATGTTAACATTTCACGTTAAAATTTGGTTAAGATTTAAAATACGCGTATTTTAAACATTATTTTTTGTGGGCGTCCCCTCTGCTGATTTATAATCAGCAACGAATTTTCTTGCTGTTTCTATAATGCGTCTGTTGGAATTAAGTCGCAGGCTTATACATGGCTTTGTTCCCGCTTCAACCTTAACACGCCCCTTATATTCAGATTGTCCATACAGCGTGGACACTTTAGCCATATCAAAATCCGCAAGAACAAATCTTAAAAACCCTGCCTTCTGAGAAATTTCCGAAATCTGTGCCTCCTGAGCTTCGCCTCTCAGCAGTGCCACATGAATTAGAGCATTGACTGCCGGCGGTGGATCGCCAAAGCGATCAATCAGCTCATCTGTCAAGTCATCAGCCTCCGTTTCAGATCTTATCATTGCAATACGCCTGTAAAGATCCATTCGCTGCTCAGAGCTTTCAACATAGGTATCTGGTATGTTTGCAGAAACAGCCAAATCTGCGCTGCATTCTGTATGTACCCTTGGCTTTTCTCCTTTTTCTTCTAAAACTGCCTCTTCAAGCAACTTTATGTACATATCGTATCCTACATCGATAAGATGACCACTTTGCTCAGCTCCCAACATATTACCCGCGCCTCTGATTTCAAGGTCGCGCATGGCAATTTTAAATCCGCTGTTGAACTCTGCAAATTCCCGAATTGCCGAAAGTCGTTTTTCTGCAACCTCAGTCAGAACCTTATCCTTGCGAAATGTTAAATACGCATATGCCCGTCTTGAGGAACGTCCGACACGTCCGCGTAACTGGTGCAACTGCGCTAAGCCAAGCCTGTCAGCGTCCTCAATTATAAGTGTGTTTACATTTGGAATATCAATTCCAGTTTCAATTATGGTTGTGCAAACCAGCACCTGAGTATCACCGGAAACCATGCTTTCCATTACGGAGGACAAGGTATCTTCATCCATCTGTCCATGAGCTACAGACACAGCAACATTCTCCAACAGCTTTGATAAACGAGAAGCAGTGCGTTCAATACTCTCAATTCTGTTATGAACATAGTACACCTGGCCGCCTCTCAGAACTTCACGGCGGATTGCATCGGCAACAACCGCCCAGTCATGCTCCATAACATAGGTTTGAACCGGCTGCCTGTCCTGTGGCGGCTCTTCTATTGTAGACATATCACGAAGACCCGACAGTGCCATATTCAGCGTTCGGGGTATGGGCGTAGCTGAAAGTGTAAGGCTATCCACCTGGCGGCTCATTTCCTTGAGACGTTCTTTATGAGAAACTCCAAATCTCTGTTCTTCATCAATTACCAAAAGCCCCAAATCCTTGAATGAAACATCCTTTTGAAGCAGCTTATGAGTTCCGATAACAAGGTCTGCCTTGCCGTTGCGCATATTTTCCAAGGTTTGGCGCTGCTGTGTGGGTGTTCTGTAGCGGTTGAGCAGCTCAATTGTAATCGGAAAGCCGTGAAACCGCTGCATAGCCGTGTTGTAATGCTGTTGGGCAAGAACTGTGGTAGGCACAAGAATTGCTGTCTGCTTGCCGTCAAGTATACACTTCATTACAGCACGAAGCGCAACCTCGGTTTTTCCATAACCTACATCTCCGCATAGGAGCCTGTCCATGGGACGCTCCTTTTCCATGTCCTGCTTAATTTCGGATATACATCGGAGCTGGTCATCAGTCTCCTGATATCCGAAATTTTCTTCAAATTCTATCTGCCAAGGAGAATCCGGAGAAAAAGGATGCCCTTTTTGCTTTTGTCTTTCCGCGTATAATACAATTAAGCCCTTTGCCAGCTCTTTTGCGGCAGCCTTCGCACGGGATTTGGTTTTATGCCACTCCGTGCCCCCCATTTTTGAGAGCTTAACAGGCTTATCCTCACCGCCGCCGATATATTTTGAAACCAGGTCAAGCTGTGTAGCGGGAACATACAGACTGTCCGAGCCTGCATAGCAGATTTTTACATAGTCCTTTTCAATGCCGTCAACAGGCATTTTAAAGATGCCCGCAAACCGTCCTATACCATGGTATTCGTGAACAACAAGGTCACCCACAGACAAATCGGCATAGCTCTCTATGCCCTGTCTGTCCTTCAGAGCCTTCTTCTTTTTTTTGTGACGCAGCCCGCTTTGAACAATTTGATTGTCCGTAAGCACCGCAAGCTTTGCATCGGGATATTCATAACCCGCTGTTAAAGAACCGACAGAAATAACACAACTGCCCTCAGGCGGTAAACGGTTAAGCTCAGAGTCAAACGCGGTCTTAACTCCTTTACCCACGAAATAATCGCAAAGAATTTCCGCTCGGCGTTTATCTGCCGCCAGAACAACAACGGAAAATCTCTGTCCTGTATAATGCTTAACGTCTTCGATTGCGCTTTCAGCACTTCCTCCATAGCTGGGAAGTTGCTTAACTACAGGAGATATTATGCTTTTCGGCTCAACTGGATAGCGTCCTGCCGTAAAGTTGTCCGACATTACGAGCGCAAAGTCCCCAAGACGCTCACCCGCCATTTCCCATGGGAGAAAATAGCTTGCCGCCTTGCCGCTTATCATGCCGCTTTCCATTAAAATTTTTAAATCCTCAGCATGCTGCTTGAAAAATGCGGTTGCTGTTTCAGTTACCTTTGCAGGCTTGTCCAAAAACACTATAGCGTCCGATGGTATATAGTCTGTGGCGGATATGAACTCAGGATAAATAAGTGACATGTATCTGTCCGCTGCATTAATGCTTCCTGTTTCCGCCAGCTTTTCCGCATCTTCACGAAGCGTTTCTACAAGCTTGGTGTTGCCTCGTCTTAAAGCCTGCTTTAATAAATCATTTATTCTATCAATGAGTATCTCATTTTCACTCAAGGTTGTTAGTATTTCTCTTGATGGGAGAATTTCACAGCAGGATATTTGTTCAGTACGGCGTTGAGTGTCCGTGTCAAAAAAGCCCATGGAGTCTACATCGTCACCCCAAAATTCGCAGCGAACGGGGTATTCATATGCAGGTGAGAAGAAGTCCAAAATTCCGCCCCGCCGAGAATACTGACCTGCCCCCTCAACCTGCGCACTTCGATTATACCCGCATAAAATCAAGTTCTCCTCAACCTGTTCAGGAGGACAGCTTTTACCGTCTTCTATTTTAAATGCAGCTTTAAGAAGTTTTTCCGGCGGCATTGTTCGCTGCAAAAGACCAGTAACAGTAGATATAACAACAGGGGCCTCCTGTTTTGCCAAAGCGTAAAGAGTCCTTATACGCTGCTGCTCTGAGCCGCGTGAAACACCCTCCGCCCCATAAAAATTTAAGTCTCTTGCTTGAAGTGTTTTACACGGTTCCTCTAAAAACAGCTCTAAATCTCGTTTAAAGTTGTCTGCCGCAGTTTCATCAGAGCATATTACAAATAGCGGTCTGCCTGTTTTAATGCGCAGTGCTGCGGCAATATTTGCTCTCGCAGTCTTTCCGGGACCGACAACTAGAGCAGGCAAAGCGCCCCCTTCCACATATTCGGGAAGGAGGCTCAAATTACTATCATTAAATACTGCCAGTGCTAAGCTCCGCATTATGTATCCTCGCTGTAATAATTAAGAAACACTTAAATCTATTTAGCATTTTTCTATCAAAAGGTTCTTTTATACTACACTTTTACGATGTCGAAATCAAGCGCAAATATAAATCGGCAGACCGTACTTTAAACAAAGCACATATTTTATTCTCTTAAAACTTAAAATTACAAGGTCTATTTGTCGAAAAGAGCATTAAAAATATGTATCCTGCGGTGCATATACATTATATAATATTATATATAATTTTCACTTGTAATTTAGCTTTTTTTTTGGTATAATAAATTGGTATGTCATAAATAACATATTCCATATTTTTATACGTTTCTTGCACCTTATCTACACAAATAGTGTTATTAAGAAGCAAATTTACCCTTCCTAAATAAAGGAGTATAAAAAACAATGAATTCCGTAAACGATATTTGGCTTAGCGTCATGGATGTTCTTGCAGCTGAGCTTACAACAACCTCAATTAACACATGGTTTGCAGACTGCAAGCCAATTGAGCTTACCGACACCCGCTTGGTTATTTACACCCCAACAGACTTTAAACGCAATATAATTGTCAACCGTTTTTCGGCAACAATAATCGCTGCATTGTCCGATCTTTTTTCATGTCCCTTTGAGCTTATGGTCTTATCGGAAGACGAGCTGGACGATTATGAGCGTACGGGAGAACCTGATGATTCTCTGCCAGAGGTAGCAGGCTATACCTTTGACCAGTTTATTATCGGAAACTCCAATAAGTTTGCTCATGCTGCGGCAATTGCTGTTGCTGACAATCCTGGTTTAGCCTACAATCCTCTTTTCATTTACGGCAACTCAGGATTGGGTAAAACTCACCTTTTACTTGCGATAGGTCAAAGAATTCATGAGCGTAATTCTTCTGCTAAAATCGTCTACGTCAAGGGAGACGAATTTATGAATCAAATGGTTCAATCCATTAAGGACAACACACAGGCAGAATTTCGCAATAAATATCGCTATGTGGACCTGTTTTTAGTCGATGACATTCAATTCATTGCAGGTAAACTAGGCGTTCAAGAGGAATTCTTTCACACCTTCAACAACCTTTACGAAGCAGGCAAGCAAATTGTCATCACCTCAGACCGTCCTCCTATTGAAATGGTCAAACTTGAAGACAGACTGCGTACCCGTTTTGAAGGCGGGCTTATGGCAGATATACAATCTCCGGATCTTGAAACACGTATGGCAATAATCCGTAATAAAGCTGCCCAGCTTGGAATGTGCCTCCCTGATGACGTAGTTGACCACATAGCCAACGAAATAAAATCCAATATACGTCAAATTGAAGGGGTTGTAAAGCGTCTTACAGCCTATAACTCCATTATGCACGATACTGTAGACGTAGCAGCGGCTAAGCGCGCCATAAAAGATGTTATACGTGTTGGAGCATACGTTCCTACACCGGACGTTATAATTGAAGAGACCGCCCGTTATTATATGCTTGAGCCTGATGATCTCCGAGGTCAACGCCGTTCAAAAAACACTGCAATGGCTCGTCAGGTATCCATGTACCTTATGAGAAGTCTTACAAACCTTTCTCTAAAAGACATAGGTGAGCAGTATCAGGACAGAAATCACACTACTGTTTTAAGCTCTATCCGAAAGGTAGAGGACCTTGTCAGCAAGGATAATAATATGAGCAACACCATAAGAGATATAACAAGCAACATAAATACAGGACATGGACAGTAGTTTTACTTTACAGTTTTCAACTTTTTAATGTTCAAAAATGAAAACATTCTGTTGAAAACCTCAATAAAGTTATTTACATATTTTTACATGTTAACAACTTTTAGTTTTTACACATTTTTTTAAACATCATTTATCTAGAATTTTCAAGGCTTAAACCCACTTTTCAACATGTTTTTTTTCTACTACTAACGCTACTAAATAATATCTATTATATCTTTCTATCTGTATAAGAAAAAAATCAAAAATCTTTTCATTCGCACACAGCGAAGGAGGAACAAAAAATGAAATTTACCTGCGAAAAATACCTGCTTCAAGCAGCTGTTGCTACCAGTTCACGCGCGGCAGCTTCAAAAAGTCCAAATCCCGCGTTGGAGGGACTCCTAATTGAAGCGGCGAACGGCATTAAAATAACAGGCTACGATCTTATAAAAGGAATTTATACTACCTTTGCAGCAGATGTTGCCGAAGCAGGCAGCGTTATTATTTCTGCAAAACTCTTTGACAACATTGTAAGAAGCCTTCCGGATGATATAGTTACAATAACCTCTGACGACAACAATCAAACAAGGATTGTCTGCGGAAATGCGGATTTTTCAATCATGGGCATGTTTTCCGACAGTTATCCGGAGCTTCCGTCTGTTGAGCATCAAAAGTCTGTTTCAATTCCCCAAAGTACTATGAAGGAAATGATAAATCAAACCATATTTGCAGTAAGTGATAATGAAGCTCGCCCCGTGTATACGGGAGCGTTATTTGAAGTCGAAAAAGGCAAGCTGACTGTAGTTGCTGTTGACGGCTACCGTCTTGCAATGCGTCGTGAAATGCTAGAATCCTCGGATTTGGATGATTGCAGCTTCATAGCACCTGGCTCTGCCTTATCAGACCTTGAAAAAATGTGCTCTGACAGTGATGAAACGGTTAAAATTGTAGTTGGAAGTAAGCACATTTCATTTAGTGTTGGAAATTGTGTTCTGGTCACAAGACGTCTCGAGGGCGAATTTTTAGACTACAAAAAGGCAATACCAACTGAATTCAAATATAATCTCATAACAGAACGCACTAAATTTTTACGTGCGGTTGACAGAGTGTCCCTTATTATTGATGACAGAGTCAAAAATCCTCTGCGCTGTGTGTTCGGCAATTGTAAGCTCAGCATGCACTGTGTAACGGCACTGGGAAAAGGCGAGGATATTTGTCAATTTGAAGGTGACGGCGAAAATTTGGAAATAGGATTTAACAACAGATATTTGCAGGATGCTCTGAAAGCAGCACCTGCGGATAAGCTTAAGGTATGCCTAAATTCAGGAACAGCTCCTTGTATTATCCAGCCGGAGGATGGAAGTGACGAGTTCTTATATATGATTTTACCTGTAAGGTTAAAAGCATAGAATAAAAAAAGCTGCTAGTATCAGGTTTACTTATATATAAACCTTTATAACAGTTATAGAAATAGCGAGTTTATAGTTATGTTCAATGTTGTTCAATGAAAGGAATTCCTTAACATGGAAAACAAACCCGAAGAAATAAATATAACAACAGAATTTATTCGTCTTGATGCAATGCTGAAGCTTGCCGCAGTAGTAGGCTCAGGCGGTGAAGCAAAATTTATTATTCAAGACGGAATGGTAAATGTTAACGGAGAGGTATGTACTCAAAGAGGTAGAAAGCTTTATCCGGGAGATTCAGTGGAGTTTAACGGGGAGTCATTTTTAGTATGCGGAGAAGAAAAATGACGGTAGATTCTGTTCATTTAGTTAATTTTCGCAATTATTCCGACCAAAAAATTGAACTGTCATCGGGTATAAATGTTATAACGGGTGAAAATGCGCAGGGAAAAACCAATCTGTTGGAAAGTATTTTCATGTTAAGCTGCGGTCATGGTTTTCGTACAAGATTTGATAAGGAGCTTATAAGTTTTAACAGTGATTTTTCTCGATTGACAGGTGAAATCACCGCAGGTGACAGGCAGCAAAGTATTGATATCAAGCTCGGCAGGGGAATTAGAAAACAAATTACGCTTAACGGAGTAAAAAAAAATGCGTCTGAGCTTTCGGAAACCATACGTGTTGTTCTTTTTTGTCCTGACGACTTAAACATGATAAAAGCAGGAGCAAAGGAACGCAGACGATTTATGGATATGGCAATTTCTCAGCTTAAGCCTGCATATTCCGAGCTTATTTCTGAATACACCCGACTATACGAACACAAAAAGCGTGTTTTAACCGATTGGAGAGAAAAGCCCTCTCTTCTTGACACCTTGGAGGAGTATTCAGATTTTATGTGCCGATGTTCTGCAAAAATCATCCGCTATAGAGCAGCCTTTGTACAAAAACTGTCGCAGACCGCAGTTCCGATTCATAATCGCTTTTCCGGAAATGGAGAGGAATTATCTGTAAAATATGAAACCGTAAGCTCAGTAACAAATGTATTTGCTGGCACAAAGCAAGTTTACGATGAGCTGATGGAGCACCAACAAAATCATCGTGAGGCAGAAATTGCCTCGGGTAATATTCTCACGGGAATTCATAAGGATGATTTGGATATAAGCATAAATGGAGTCAATGCAAGAACCTTTGCTTCTCAGGGGCAAACTCGGACAGCCGCCTTATCATTGAAAATGGCGGAGAGAGAAATATCCTTACAGGAAACCGGAGAGATTCCAATTCTCCTATTAGACGATGTTTTAAGCGAATTGGACTCAAAGCGGCAGGAGTTTGTTTTAAACCGAATCGGAGGAGGACAAACCCTCATTACCTGCTGTGAGGACGAAGAAATTAGGCGGCGCACAGGAGGCAAAGTAATAACCGTTGCAAACGGACAGATTTTGAACAACTATTTTTGATGTATTAGACTGTATTCAAAATTATTCCGTAAGGAGACCGTTAATGTATTTACATCTTGGAAAAAATGTAGTTGTTGCCCAAAATGATATTATTGCAGTTTGCGATTTGGACAATAGCTCGTATTCTCATATTACACGTGCGTATCTGTCTTTGGCAGAAAAAAACGGTCAGGTAATCAATGTTTGTGATGACCTGCCTAAATCCTTTGTTGTCTGTAAGCTGCCAGACGGCACGCAGACAGTATATCTATCACAATTAGCATCCTCAACCCTTTTAAAAAGGACAGGAACGATAAGCTTTGAATAATACAATAAAGCTGCCGAAGGTAGGCGCTTTGAAACACGGAAGGAAGAAGCAAATGTCTGAAATCACCGATAAAATTACTGAGGAATATGACGCGTCGCAAATTCAGGTTCTGGAAGGACTTGAAGCTGTTCGTAAGCGTCCCGGAATGTACATCGGCTCCACATCCTCCAGTGGTCTTCACCATCTGGTATATGAAATTGTGGATAACTCAATCGATGAGGCACTGGCAGGCTACTGCTCTCATATTGAGGTAACTATAGAGCAAAACGATGTAATCAAAGTAACCGATAACGGTCGCGGAATACCGGTTGACATACAAGAGCAAACAGGGAAGTCTGCGCTTGAGGTAGTTTTTACAGTTCTGCACGCCGGCGGCAAGTTCGGCGGCGGAGGATATAAAGTTTCCGGCGGTCTGCATGGCGTTGGTGCCTCTGTTGTTAATGCACTGTCCGAATGGCTTGAGGTAGAAGTGCATAAAAACGGAAATATCTATCAGATGAAGTTTTCACGTGGCAGCATAACTCAAGAAATGAAAATTATCGGCAGCACCGATAAAACCGGAACTACAGTTCGTTTTAAGCCCGATAGTGAGATTTTTGAGGATTTGGTATACGATTATGAAATTCTTCATGTTCGTATGCGTGAGCAGGCATTTCTAAATGCAGGTTTGCACATCTCCACAGAGGATTTACGTGGTGAAGAGCCTGTTCGTGACGATATGTTTTATGAAGGCGGAATACGTGAGTTTGTAAAGTATATTAATCGTGCAAAAACGCCTTTGCATACTGATGTTATATATATGTCGGGACAAAAGAATGACTCAATCGCAGAGATAGCTCTTCAGTATAATGACAGCTACAACGAAAACATTCTGTCCTTTGCGAATAATATACACACCCCTGAGGGCGGTATGCACGAAACAGGCTTTAAAGCAGCTCTCACAAGAGTTTTAAATTCCTACGGACAGAAAATAGGCATGCTGAAAAATGAAGAAAAGGTCTCCGGTGAGGACTGCCGAGAGGGACTTGCCTGCATTATTTCAGTAAAGCTTACGGATGCCCAGTTTGAAGGACAAACCAAAGCAAAGCTTGGTAACTCTGAAATACGAACCTTGGTGGACAGCATAGTATCCGACAGGTTTGAACAGTTTTTAGAGGAAAACCCCTCCGTAGGAAAGACAATTCTGGATAAGGCGCTTACTGCAAACCGTGCCCGGGAAGCAGCCCGTAAGGCAAGAGAAAATATTCGCCGCAAAAACGCTCTTGAGGGAAGCACGCTTCCCGGCAAGCTTCGCGACTGCAATGAGAGGGATGCATCGCTAACAGAAATTTATATCGTCGAGGGTGATTCCGCGGGTGGCTCGGCAACAGGTGGAAGAGACAGCCGTTATCAGGCAATTTTACCTCTTTGGGGAAAAATGCTGAACGTAGAAAAGGCACGTGCGGACAAGGTATACGGCAATGATAAGCTGACCCCCGTAATTACCGCATTAGGAGCGGGCTTGGGAGATGAATTTGACGTTTCAAAGCTGCGGTATCATAAAGTTGTAATTATGGCCGATGCCGACGTTGACGGCTCCCATATCAGAACGCTGTTGCTTACCTTCTTTTTCCGGTTTATGCGTCCTCTCATTGAGCATGGATATGTATATGCTGCTATGCCGCCGCTATACAAGCTTGTTAGAGGCAAAACCACCCGATATGCATTTTCCGATGAGGAACGCGACCAGATTTCTGCGGAGATGCGCGGTGAGGACGGAAAGGGTAAAATTGATATCAGCCGAAACAAGGGTCTTGGTGAGATGGATCCTCACGAGCTTTGGGACACAACAATGAATCCGGAAACCCGTACGCTCAAGCAAATTCGTTTGGAGGACGCAATCAAGGCAGATGAAATTTTTACTATCCTAATGGGAGAAAAAGTTGAACCTAGAAAGGAATTTATCGAGAGAAACGCGAAATACGTAGGAAATCTTGATATATAAGTTTTTAAAAATTAACTTTTTTACAACGGAACAAACTCTTAAATTTAGGTTTTAATACAGTATAATTTTGGCTAAAAAAGCAAGGCTTATAAAAAAACCTAACTCAACAAACTAAGGTGGTATACACATAATGGCAAAAGATTATAAACCGGAAGATATAATGTACCCCGAGCAAAAAATTATTTCCTCCGAGCTGGTCAGTGAAATGAAAACCTCATATATAGACTACGCTATGAGCGTAATCGTTGGCAGAGCATTGCCTGATGTACGGGACGGCTTAAAACCCGTACACAGACGCATCCTTTACGCAATGTATGAGGATAATTTAACTAGTGACCGTCCATTCAAGAAGTCCGCAACCTGCGTGGGCGACGTTCTGGGTCGATATCATCCCCATGGTGACCAGTCTGTATATGATGCACTGGTGCGCCTTGCTCAAGACTTTTCCATGCGGTATATGCTGGTTGATGGACACGGAAACTTTGGTTCAATTGACGGTGACCCCCCCGCAGCTTATCGATATACGGAAGCGAGAATGTCTAAGATTTCAGATGAGCTTCTCAGAGATATTGATAAGGAAGTTGTGGATTGGGATCCAAACTTTGATGAAACCCGCAAGGAACCCAGAGTTTTGCCTTCACGTTTTCCTAACCTTTTAGTAAACGGCTCTTCAGGTATAGCTGTTGGTATGGCAACAAATATTCCGCCGCACAACCTTACTGAGGTTATAAATGCTTGTATTTGTGTTTTGGAAAATCCTGATGCAGAGCTCGCAGACTTGATGGAATATGTTAAGGGACCGGATTTCCCTACAAAGGGAATAATTATGGGCAGAGCTGGAATTAGAGCAGCGTATGCAACCGGTAAGGGACGCGTAATTATTCGCTCGCGTACTGAAATGGAGGAGTACGGACAGAACCGACTGCGAATAATTGTTACAGAGCTTCCATATCAGGTTAATAAACGTACCCTAATCGAGAACATTGCAGATCAGGTTCGCGACAAGCGTCTTGAAGGAATCTCGGGACTCAGAGATGAGAGCGACCGCAATGGTATGCGAATTGTAATTGAGCTGAAGAAGGACTCAAATGCGCAGGTGGTTCTAAACCGGCTGTTTGCTCAAACTCAATTGCAAAGCTCTTTTGCAATAAATATGCTAGCACTTATAAATAATCAGTCACAACCTAAAATTCTCTCATTAAGACAAATTTTAGACGAATATCTCCAATTCCAAGAAGAAATAATTATTAGACGCACAAAGTTCGACCTAAAAAAGGCACAGGACAGAGCACACCTTTTAGAAGGCTTGCTAATCGCACAGCAGAACATTGATGAAGTTATACGCATAATACGCGAAAGCTATGATAATGCTAAGCAAAATCTTATGAACCGCTTTGGCCTTTCCGAAATTCAGTCGCAGGCAATTCTGGACATGCAGCTCAAGCGCCTGCAAGGTCTTGAAAAGGAAAAGCTAGAAAATGAGTATCGAGAATTAGAAGAAAAAATAGCATATTATCTGCAACTGTTATCCTCGCAGGATATGATAAGGGAGCTTCTTAAAACTGAGCTTATTGCAATCCGGGACAAATACGGTGACAAGCGAAAAACAGACATTGAAGATGTTGAAGATGAAATTGACATTGAGGACTTGATTGAAGAAGAGGACTGTGTCTACACCCTTACGCGCGCGGGATACATTAAACGAATGCCGGCTGACACCTATCGTGCGCAGCGAAGAGGCGGAAAGGGCATAACAGCCCAAACCCTGCGAGATGAGGACTGTGTAGAGACTGTTTTCACTGCATCTACCCACGATTTTATTCTGTTCTTCACCAATACAGGCAGGGTCTACCGCAAAAAAGGATATCTTGTTCCTGAGGCATCCCGCACAGCAAAGGGCACAAACATTGTAAATCTTTTGCCTATTGAGCAAGGTGAAAAGGTTACAGCGATGATACACACCAGAGACCTTGAAACCGAGGACGAATATCTTGTTATGATAACAAAGAACGGTACAGTTAAGAGAATGTATCTTAATGCGCTAAAAAACATTAGAAATATTGGAATCAGAGCACTTAATTTAGACGATGGCGATGAGCTTATTTCAGTACGTTGCACTGACGGAAACCAGAACATTTTAATTGCCACTCATGATGGTGCTGCGATTTGCTTTGCGGAAACTGATGTCCGTCCAATGGGACGTGATGCAGTTGGAGTTCGCGGTATAAAGCTCAGAAATGGGGACTACTGCGTTGGTGCTGCAAGAGCGCGTGAAGGCGGTTCTCTGCTTACAGTAACCGAAAACGGATACGGCAAGCGTACGGAAATTGAAGAATATCTGCGCGGAAATGACGGAGTACCGCAAAAACGAGGCGGTATGGGTCTTAAAAACTATAATGTTACAGACAAAACCGGTAAGGTTGCAGACATTAAGGTAGTTGACGATAATGACGATGTAATCATAATTTCTGATGACGGTACAATTATCCGCATGGGTGCTGAAACCATCAGTACCTTTGGCAGAGCAACACAAGGCGTACGTCTTATGAGAGTCAATGAGGACACTAAGGTCATTTCAATTGCAAGAACCGATAAAGAGGAAATCGAAGAATCGACAGAGCCAAGCACAGAGAATACAGAGCCCGTTGAAGAATAGCTGAAACACCAAAAAATCGGCGGAAATTGATAATTCCGCCGATTTTTTATCCGGTTAGGAGAATATATGAAACAAGTGACTATATATACTGATGGTGCATGCTCTGGCAACCCGGGTCCGGGTGGTTGGGGTGCGATACTTCAATACCAAGACAAAACACGTGAAATGTCCGGGGGCGAAGCACAAACCACGAATAACAGAATGGAGCTTTTAGGTGCTATAAATGCTTTAAGTGCGTTAAAGGAACCCTGTGAGGTTAAGCTCTATACAGATTCCCAATACATTGTCAATGCGATAAATAAAGACTGGCTCAAAGCGTGGAAGGCAAAGAGCTGGAAACGCAAGGACGGTGAGTTAAAGAATGTTGATTTGTGGCAGCAGCTTGATTTGCTTTTAAGCGCACATAATGTTACCTTTTATTGGGTAAAGGGACATGCGGACAATGAATTCAATAACCGCTGTGACACTCTTGCAGTTTCACAGCGAGACAAATATTCGGCGAAGCAGTAAAAAATCAAAATATTTTTTAATAGCGGTAATCGAATGTATTGGCGATGCCGCTATTTTTTTAGATAATTGCCGCTGAACAGGAAAAGCAATAATTCATAAATTAAGAATTTTTGCTTGTTTTGTAATCAGCAGCTTTGCTATAATGCTAAAAACAACAGCACGCTTAACTTAAAAAAATATCATAATATGGGGAGAAAAAGAACATAGAAGTTGAACTTTTAAAATGGTCAGTAGCCGATATAGACTAGCTCCATCCTGTTCACGAACCATGCTCAACCACCATTCTGCATCCATTTCAGTATAGGGAAATGGCAGCCGGTTTGTTAAAAAGCTTATGTCAAAACAATTGCAAATTCGGGATAATTCTCGTTTATATGGCTATCCTTGTTGACAAGCACATTGTCGGAAATGTTTCTGTGTAAAGAAAATCCGACGTATATAATAAGGACACAGGGATAGGGTATTTATTGGAAGGTGTATAATAAACTGGACACCAAGAAAAGAGCGAAAGGTGGAACAGTTT
>CAZAIU010000045.1:0-18157 GCA_964485265.1 uncultured Oscillospiraceae bacterium
GGTTACAGTGCACAATTCGCCCGGTCAAGGCGCTCAATCTCGCGCGGAATATTCAACATCACATGTAAGGGTAACTCCGTATATGTCAAATTGGAAATCTTCAAAGGGAGATACTGAAATTTGTCTGACAATGTCCTTTACTTCTTTTGATAAAGGATTGCACTCTTTTTGTGCCCTCACAAAGGACATTATAGATAAAAGCATCTCATTTTGATAGCTTTGCGGCCATTCATTACTGTTATGTAGGCTTGTTGTGAACTGCATCTGCGTCATTTTGCCGTCCTTTTCCGTGAAAACATATGTAGGCTCAGAATATGCCGGCATAACAACTCCGTTATTTAAGCTTTCCTCTTCCGCCCACTTTCCGGTTTCGTCAAGGTAGCTTGTGGTGTCTATTCCTAAATACTCGGAAAGCTTGTTGTAGTTTTCGCAGAACTCGGCAACAGTAATATCTCCTTGGTGCTTCGGCATCTCTGCCACAGAAAGTGCCAGAAACAATACTCCAAACATAGCAGCATGTATGGCAACATAACCCCAGATACGCCACGCACTCTCATCTTTCAAAGTGATTGTTGATTCATACTCCCAATCAAGTGTTTCCCAATTTTTACAAGCCCTATAACTCTTCCATTGTCGAACGAGGCAATAAATCGGAATATTAAAGCCCATTCCGCACCATAAGACCTTCAGCGTTCTGTGAAGTGCTTCCGAGTATGTCAAGCGCTGACAATTGTTATCTGTGACACGCATACCAAGAACCCACTTTCCGACTGTTGTTCCGAAAAGCAAAAGCATCGCAGGCTCAATAAATATCATAAGCAGCATTACAACAATAACATCCAAAAAGCTTTCACCTAGGCTGCGGTTTCCCATATTTACGTTTAACACTACAGCGCAAAACATGTTCCATAAGACTGAATAAAGCGCAAAATCCAGACTCCTTGCAAAAAATCGCCGCCATGGAGAGATAGCCACCATAACATAATCCGGTTCCGGCTCGGGTACGGGCTTTTGTGTGAGGCTTTCAATTTCATCCAGATAATGCTGCGCATCCAGCGTTTGGTATTGTGCCTTGTCACTGCACATTGCCTTGCATATTTTTTGCGAATTCTCAATGTCTATTCTGTCCGATTCAAGCTTTTCAAGATGGTCGCTTAGCAGCTCATTCAATTGCTGTTTTCCGGTATGCAGCAGTTTTATCTCCTCCAAGGAAATATCCAGAGTACGCAAAAGCTTAATGCGCTTTAAAATCTCCATATCATCTTCGGAATAATCCCTATATCCATTCGAGCTTCTCACCGGGAGCAGTAAGCCCTCAGTTTCGTAAAAACGAATATTCGCCCGTGTCATGCCGGAAAGCATTTCAATTTCTTTAATTGTCATGATTCTTTACTCCTTCATGCTATGCTGCCGTAATGATAAGCTATAAACTAACTTTACAGTCAAGTAAATTTTTCAAATATTTCCATAATATAAGCATATCACATAACTTCTGCGCTGTCATTTGTTTTTTCTTTTCAGCATTTTCCGTTGCAGTAAAGCATAATTGCATATTTTAATATTACTGTATAAAGAAGCCTAAGAGAACCGACTCGGCTGTGTCGGTTCTCTTAGGCTTCTATTGCTGTATTTTGAAACTGATTCAAGAGGCTATAAATCTATCAGATGCAATTAAAAACTCATCGTGCCTTTTTACACAATAGACGCGCCGCCGTCAACTACGATGAACTGTCCCTGCACATAACTTGAAGCATCACTGGAAAGATATAGTATGGTTCCGTTCAGTTCTCCCTTTTTACCCGGACGCCCCGTGGGGTTCGTGTAGCTATAATATGACAAAAATTCCTCTGATTTAAACAGCTTTTCTGAGGTCATTTCTGTTTCAAACAATGCCGGTCCTACAGCGTTAACCGTTATACCATACTGTGCATATGAGCAAGCCATTCCCGTTGTAAGTCCGATAACCGCCGCCTTTGAGGAATTATAAGCATGTCTTATGAACAAGTCGTTCTTATCTGCGACCTTTGCATTGACAGAGGAAATATTAACGATTTTTCCGTAGCTCTGCTTCTTCATGATGGGAACAACATATTTGCATACGAAGTAAATGCCCTTGACATTTGTATCGAAGGATTTGTCCCAAACGTCCTCGGGCATATCATCCACTCCCCCGTGTAATGCAACTCCTGCATTGTTCAAGAGAATGTCAATACGTCCAAGCTGCTCATACACAGCTTCGATAGCTTTTTTTACACTCTCCTCGCTTGTTACGTCACACTGAACCGCGATAACCTTGCGTCCTGTTTTTTCGCTGATTTCCTTCTGGACACCGTCAAGCTTTTCAACTCTTCTTGCAAGCAGTGCAACATCTGCTCCGGCTTCCGCATATGCCATGCCAGCATCTGCACCAAGACCGGCGCTTGCACCGGTTACGACCGCGACTTTACCTGTTAAATCAAAAATAGAACTCATTTGTTTATTCCTCTCCGGCTTTCTAGTCAAATATGTTTTTACATTTTTCAGCCTATGCAAACAGGAAACATTAAAATCTCCAATTTATGGGCTGTATACTAAAAAACAGCATATAGTCATTTTGACGAAATGTAAATAGTGAACTACTCCAAAACTCTAAGTCCTCACATGCCGTTTTTGTAGTATTTGCAGCAATTGTTAAATTATTGCCTATATTTTATATTATTTCCAGCATTTTGCCCTTGATAATTAATTAATTATCTATTGTGCATTTTGACACAATGCTTTGTGCATATACTTTATCCCATAAAAGTGTATTTATAAAAACTGTTGTCATTTACTTTTAAAGGCATTTTAGTATAATATATTTATAATAAAGCTATAAAAACAGCAATATATTTTTTGGAGGTGAGAGCATGAAAAACGAAAATGACGCAAGCAATGAGACCGATAAAATAACAGCCTCGCCCTTGTCTGCTGAAGAGAAAAGCAAAAACAGACAAAATGACTGGTATACGGGTATTCACTATCACAGCAATGAATCGGTAAAGGAAATCACGGTTTCTGAAAAGCGAATTACAGCCCCGATTTCTGTAGGCATACACGATACGGTTTCTATAATTTATGTAAAGGACGGTTTAGCGGGCATTTTCATCAACGGTCTCAACTATTCGATGAAAGAAGGTGCTTTGTTCTGCCTGTACTCTCATCACCTTTACAGCGTCGGAGATATAGTTGAGCCTTTACACATTGTTCAGATAGATTTTTATATCGGTTTTTTTATGTATATGAGCTGGGAGAAGCACCCCAAGAATGCCAATGCCGCACTGGTTTATGATACCTGTCCAGCTGTATACCTTAGCGGAGTTGAGCTTTTACGGGTTGAGTCACTCATAAAGGATATTCTTGAAGAGCACAGCACAGAACGCTTCGAGGGCGGAAACCTTATTGCATACAAGACTCTGGAACTGCACACATATTACTGCCGATACATATATGAGCAGATAGGCACTCCCGGAGAAGAAAAGCAGGTTGTTTGGAGCTGTATTGAAAGGCTTTTGCTATCGCCTGAAAAGGAGCTTCCGCTAAAGGCATTGGCACAGGAGGCGGGCTGCACACCCGAAACCCTCACCGCTCGCATAAAACGCTGCTGCGGCTATACGCCTTGCCAGCTTCATCAGCTTGGCCGTGTATACAATGCGCGGGCTCTGCTTCGGTTTTCACAGCTATCCATTGAATATATAAGCGAGCAAAGCGGCTTTGCAAGCATTCAGGATTTCTGCCGTGTATTTGCCAGATGGTTTGGAATAACTCCCGGAGAATTCCGCACCGTCTGTGCGGAAAACCACGGCATGCCCTCAGCCGGAACAGAGTTCAGCATGCAGATTTTGCAGTATCTGCATCAACACTTTTCCGAGGAAATATCCGAAGAAATCCTTGCATTACATATGTGCGTAAAATCAGGAACAATACGTCGCGTTATTTCAAACCATTTTGGCTGCTCACTATTGCAGCTTCTGCGTCAAATAAGAGTGCGCTATGCTTGCAGTCTGCTGCTCGCCACAAGCAAAACCGTGCTCGATATTGCCGTAGACTGCGGCTTTGAGTCCTATGCCGCCTTTCGCCGTGCTTTTTTAACCGAAATGAACGAGTCTCCCGCCCAATATCGCGGGCACAAAAATTGATAAATATAGTTCGAAAATTGAAAATACGAGCCTTCTTTGCGTTGCTATAATGATATCATTAGGAGTAAAAAACGTGAAGGAGGCTTTATATTTATGTTTGATAAATTATTCACACCAATCACTATCAGAGGCATGGAGCTGAAAAACCGCGTGGTGCTTCCCGCAATGGGCACCCGTATGGCAACGGAAAAATCTGAGGTAAGTCAGCGGCTTGTGTACTATCACGCAGCAAGGGCGAAAGGCGGCTGCGCCCTGAACATCGTAGAGGTCTCGTCAGTACACACACCAAGTGCGCCGGCAAATTTTGTCTCCATCAGTGAGGATTGGCTTATTGAGGGACACAAGCGCCTGACTGCCGCAATTCACGAAGCCGGCGGTAAGGCAGGGGTTCAGCTATGGCAGGGGTCAATTGCCGCAACAATGGACCCGAACGCTCAAGTGCTTGTGGCCAGTGATATGCCCTTCGGTCCGTATACCATACCCGGCTTAGCAAAGGATCAGATAGACGAAATTGTTGCTTGCTATGGAAATGCCGCTAAACGCTGTGTTGAGGCTGGCTATGATTGCATTGAGTTCCATTGTGCGCATAACTATCTGCCGCATTCCTTCCTTTGCGGCGGTTTAAATCACCGCACCGACGAATACGGCGGCAACTTGGAAAACCGTGCCCGCTTCCCTCTTGAATGTATCCGCGCTATTCGCGAGAACATTCCTGCGGATATGCCGCTGTTCATGCGCATCGACGCTCATGATGACTATCTCCCCGGCGGACTAACCATTGAGGACACTGTCGCCTTTTGTAAGCTTGCGGGCAAGGCAGGTGTCGATGTGCTGGATGTTTCCCGCGGCAATATTATAACCCCCGCCTCGGTTTACGAGGTTCCTCCCATTGATATTCCAAACGGCTTTAATGTAGATAACGCCGCATATATTCGCAAGGAAACAGGGATGCTGACCATTGCAGTCGGCCGTATTACGACTGCTGAGCTAGCAGAAGAAATTCTTGAGCAGTGCAAGGCAGATCTGATAGTAATGGGTCGTGCTCAGCTTGCAGACCCCGAATTCTGCAACAAGGCAAGAGCAGGTAAAACTGCGGACATTACTCGCTGCGTTGGCTGCAATCAGGGCTGCTATGACGGTTTCTGCGATGTAGTTAACCGTCCTTTCATCACCTGTCTGCGCAACCCCATGATAGGGCATGAGGGCGAATACACACTTGACAAGACCGACAGCCCCAAAAGAGTTTTCATTGCAGGCGGCGGAGTTGCGGGCATGGAGACTGCAAAAATTCTTCACGAGCGGGGACATAAGCCCGAAATCTTCGAAAAGAGCAATCACCTCGGCGGTCAATTTATTTTAGCCGGTATGGCTCCGGGTAAGGGCGAAATGAAGCAGGCTACCGAGGGCTTCGCTGATCAAATAATTCGCAGCGGAATTCCCATACATTTTGGCACTGAGCTGACATCTGCCGTAATTTGCGCGCAAAAGCCTGATGCCGTAATAATTGCAGCCGGCTCTTCCCCCATCTCACTGCCACTTGATGGAATGAGCAAAAAGCCCCTATACACCGCAGCAGAAATATTGGAGGGCAAGACGGTTTCACAAGGCTGTACCGCAGTAATAGGCGGCGGTCTTGTTGGTCTTGAGGTAGCTGATGCCCTTGCAAGCGCAGGACACATCGTAAAGGTAATTGAAATGAAGTCCGAAGCAGGCGCTGACCTTGGTTCATTGAGAAAAATAACCGTAATGCAGAAAATGCAGCAGCTCGGAGTGGAGATTATTACAGACGCTGTTTGCTCAGCTGTTTCCGAAGAAGGCATTATGGCAAAGCAGGGTGAGCAAAGCATTATTATTCCCTGTGACTGCATCGTAATCGCAGTAGGTTCACGAGCAAACGACTGTTCACTCCTTGTTAATGCGTGCAATGAAAATAAAATTCCTTATAGCATAATCGGTGATGCAAAGCAGGCGCGCCGCGCACTGAATGCAATAGCCGAGGGCTTTGAAGCAGCACGTCTGCTGTAAACACACATAAAGGGAGATATACAAATGTCAAAGCTATATGAGCCGCTAAAAATAGGCAGTATGGAGATAAAAAACCGCACCTTTATGGCACCCATGTCCCTTGGCTATGAAAGTGAGGACGGAACAGTAAATGAGCGCATGCAGGCATACTGGCTTGAACGCGCAAAGGGCGAAGTCGGCTGCATAATCACCGATGCCCTTTCGGTTGACCCGCGCGTTCCTTACCTCGGCAACACGCTTTGCTTCAGGGGCGAGGAAAGCATTGCCGCATACAAGCAGTTTACAGACAAAATTCATGCATACGGCACAAAAATCATACCCCAGATAACCCATCCCGGACCAGAAAGCATAAGTGCATTTTTCGGCGTAGCACCCATGGCATCATCGTCATACATAAACGCAATGGGGCAAACCACCCGTGCACTTGCGTCAAGTGAGCTTACTGCAATCATTGCAAGTATGCCGAAACCGCACTGCAAGCAAAGCAGGCTGGCTTTGACGGCATTGAACTGCACTGTGCCCACGCTTATATGCTTCTAGGCTCCTTTCTTTCTCCCTTGCGTAATAAGCGTACCGATGAATATGGCGGAACACTCCAAAACCGTGCCCGCCTGCTCCTTGAGGTACTTGACGCCATCAAGGATAAATGCGGAAGAGATTTCCCCGTTATTCTGCGTCTGAGCGGCTCAGAGAGAGATACTCAGGGCAACACACTGGAAGACACAAAATATCTTGTACCGATTTTGGAGGCACATGGCGTTGATGCCTTTGAAATCAGCGGCGGCACTCAGTACGAACGCTGCAACAAGATAATACCCTGCCACGGCGAGGTACGCGGCGTTAACGTAAACGAAGCTTCTGATATCCACAGTATTGCAAGCGTGCCTGTAATCGTTGTGGGCAAAATAAATGAGCCGGAATACGCAGAGTATCTTGTTGACAGCGAAAAGGTTGACGGAGTGGTGCTCGGGCGCGCTTAAATTGCAGACCCTTCCTTTGTAAGCAAGGCAAAACACGGGCTTGCAGCTCAGATTTCGCCCTGTGCTGCATATGGTGTCGGCTGCGTTGGTGAGCAGCCTCAGCGCCGCCCCGGCTCCTGTGTAATCAACCCCCTTGCCGGACGTGAGCTTGAATTTGACCTTGAAACCCCTGCCCAAAATCCTCAGAGAGTTGCTGTTGTGGGCGCGGAATAGGCGGTATGGCTGCGGCGCGTGCATTTGCCATGAAGGGACACACAGTCACTCTATTTGAAAAGAGCGGCGAGCTGGGCGGTCAGATTAACGCTGCCTGCATACCGCCCCACAAGCAAGAACTACCCCGCTGGATTGTATTTTTGCGTGAGGAGCTTGCACGCCTTAACGTTGAGGTGATGCTGAACACCTGCGCAACAAAACAGACCCTAGAGACATTTGCTCCCGACACAATAATTGCTGCAACCGGAGCGAATAAGATAGTCCCGCCAATACCCGGCATTGACTGCGAAAATGCAATTACAGCACAGATGGTGCTTGCGCAAAAAGTTTCCATTCCCGGAGGCAATGTGCTAATTGTAGGCGGCGGTATTGTGGGACTTGAAACGGCTGAACTGCTCATGCACCAAAAGCGCAGTCCAATGCAGGTTACAGTTATTGAAATGACCCAGAGCTTTTCCAGCGGACTTATTCCAAATAACATGCTGCCATTGATGAAACGGCTCACCTCTGACGGCGTTCGCCTGCTGTCTAACGCAAAGCTCATAAGGGCGGACGTCGGCAATGCGGAAATTGAGATTCAAGGCACTGCCACTCCAATGCAAGGCTTTACTCATATTTTTTTCGCCTGCGGTTCAAGACCCGAAAACACTCTGTATCAAGAGCTTAAGGGCGTATGTGAACACGTTGTCTGCATTGGTGACGCAAATGGCGTTCGCCAGGCATTGGAGTCAGTTCGCGAGGGCGTTGAGGCAGCGGCACTAATAAAATAAGTTCCCATTCGACTTTATATCCATTTTCTCTCGTAATTAATAAGTTATAAAATCACTCAAACCAAAGCAAGGCATACTTGGGCAAGTATGCCTTGCTTTTTGCTCTCTGTCTAATCAGTTATATTATATTGTTATATAGAATTCAAACCCTTTGCACAAAAGAGTAAAACTGTGCTGCTTTTTCAGAGTCACAAGGAAGAAAAAAAGCATTGCAGCGCTCACCTCCTTCATGTATAGTATTAACCTATGGATTTGCGATGAATACATAAGTATTATTTATAGGTTTTCAAACTATATTGTTGTTTTATGGCAGTTGGAAATGTTATAATCAAGATACAGAATGTTATTTAAATAACGTGTGTATATAGGCGATTGTTTTGAATGTAAGATTTAATTTTTCAGCATTTATGAAGGAGAGAAAAACATGAAAAAACTTGGAGTACTTTTAAAATCGGTTGCAGCTATTCTGGCTTTTGCCATAGTGTTCACGGGTTGCGGCAAGTCTGGCGGCTCGAACGACGCTGCATCCGCTGACGAGCAGATTACAGTGGGAGTTTGCCTAAGCTCATTTCACGCCGGCTTTATGACCGCTGTCAATCAGGCTGTCAGTGACAAGGGAAAAGAGCTTGGCATTACCGTGAATGTTGCAAACGCTAACGGTGACGCAAGTGTTCAGGCAGACAATATGCAGAACTTCATAACTCAGGATGTAAGCGCCATAATCATTAACCCCATAGACAGCAACGGAATCATCCCTTCAATACTTATGGCAAACAAGAAAAACATTCCTGTGTTCATTATTGATACTAACGCCGCAGGCGGTGAGATAGTAAACAGAAACGCAACAGACAATGTCAAGGCAGGCAAAACAGCGGCTGAGTCAATTGCGCAGCATCTGAAGGACAAATACGGTGACTATAAGGGTGTTGTGGTAAATCTGGCCGGAAAGATAAGTCAGGCTTCGGGTGCAGACCGCGATTCCGGCTTTATGGACGAAATAGCAAAGTACCCGGACATAAAAGTTGTATTCAGACAGGATTGCGAATTTGATCAGGAAAAATCAATGAACGCTATGATGGACGCCTTGCAGGCAAATGAGACTATTGACGCAGTTTTCGCCGCAAACGACAATACAGCTCTAGGCGCAGTTAAGGCAATTGAACAGGCAAACCGCTTCTATCCTCAAGGAGACTCCAAACGCATATTTGTTGTCGGTATTGACGGCAATCCCGAGGGAATACAGGCAATTCAAGACGGAAGAATTGATGCAACAATTTCTCAAAACCCAATTACTATGGGATATGCAAGCGTACAAATGGCATACGACTATGTTAAAAACGGCGTAACGCCGGATAAATCAACGGAATCTCCCCAAATGCTTATTACCACCGATAACATCAATTCAGAAGAGGTAAAGGAATTCGGACTTTGGGCAAATGAGCTTAGATCGCGCACAGGCAATTAGCCCTAAACGAACCATCTAGAAGGGAGTACATAATGAGCACCACTCCTATGCTGGAGCTTAATGGAATATCCAAAAGCTTCCCCGGTGTGAAGGCTTTAAAAAATGTAAGCTTCACACTTTATCCAAATGAAATCGTCGGCTTAAGCGGCGAAAACGGAGCAGGAAAATCTACGCTTATAAAAATTCTCGGCGGCGTTTACCAGCCTGACGAAGGAACCGTTTCGCTTGACGGCAAGCATATAAAAATCCACAATACCAATGCCGCAATTGAAATGGGAATCAGCATTATATATCAAGAGCTCAGCTTAGTTCCCGAGCTAAGCGTTGCTGAAAACCTGTTTCTTGGAGCAATACCTAATCACGCAGGCAAAATCGACTATAAAACTCTCTACAGAGAAAGCAAAGCAGTGCTGGACACATTAGGTCTTCAGCTTAGCCCCAAAACCAAGGTCGGAGAGCTATCAATAAGCACAAGGCAGCTTGTTGAAATTGGCAAGGCCCTAGCAAGAGACGCAAAAATTCTCATTATGGATGAGCCCACCTCCTCTCTTGGAAAGCATGACGTGGAACGGCTGTTCACAACTATGAAGAGTCTTAAGAGTAAGGGCTACGGAATTATCTTCATTTCACACCGAATGGAAGAGCTGTTTCAAATTACCGACAGAATTACGGTAATGCGAGACGGCGAGGTGGCTGAATCCCGTGCAACAGGCAAATGGGACATGGACAGCCTTGTGTTTTCCATGGTCAACAGAAAAATTGAGCAATTTTATCCAAAAAGAGATTTCGCAATCGGCAAGCAGGTGCTGGTTATTGAAAACATGGAAAACAAGCTCATAAGAAACATCAATCTTGCACTTTCAGAGGGTGAAATCGTTGGAATTGCCGGACTTGTGGGTTCCGGACGCTCCGATTTGCTGAAAACAATTTGCGGTGTATATCCCGTGAGAAAGGGCAAGCTACTTGTCAACGGAAACGAGATAAAAATTAAGTCACCGCAGGAAGCTATGAAAAACGGTATCGCATTAGTCCCCGAAAACCGCAAGGAGGAAGGACTTATTCTTGACAGTACCGTTAAAGAAAACATTGTTCTTTCTATACTAAAAGCCCTGTCACGCTTTTGCTTTGTGAGGAACGGCTCTATAAACCGCTGTGCCGACAGCGCCATAGGTGACTTTAAGATAAAGACACCGTCAAGAAACCAGAAGGTAGTAAAGCTAAGCGGCGGCAATCAGCAAAAAATCGTTTTGTCGAGAGTTTCTGAAACGGAACCGAAGATACTTCTTCTCGACGAGCCGACAAGAGGTATTGATATAGGAACAAAGGTTGAGATTTATAATAAAATCATGGATTTTGCGGAAAAAGGTACAGCAATTATGCTGGTATCCTCCGATATGTCCGAAATACTTGAGCTTACAGACAGAATTTATGTCATGAGAGAAGGCGCAATGGTAGCGGAACTTAAATCGAAGGATGCCAATTCCAAAGAGATAATGGATTATTCCGCCGGAGGGAAATAAAATGGGAGAAACAAAAAAGAAGAAATTTGAGCTATCTGGGAATTTGTCAATACTTATGGGTCTTATTGCGCTTTGCATTTTCTTCAGCATTGCCTCAAACAAATTCCTTTCTTTAGGCAATCTTGTAAATATGCTTCTTCAGGTGTCAACGATAGGTATAGTTGCAATCGGCGGAATGTTCGTAATACTTACCGGCGGAATAGATTTGTCCGCAGGTTCAATGGCAGCTCTGATTGGACTTCTTATGGCAGGCTTTTGTGTGGACAACGGCATGGCAGTCCCCATTTCGATTTTGCTTGGTATTGTCATCGGCATAGGGCTTGGCTACATCATAGGTTTGAGCGTCACAAAGCTTGGTCTAACTGCTTTTATCGTCACTCTTGCAATGCAGTCAATGCTTCGAGGTCTAGCGCTGGTGTATTCAAAGGGAACCACCATTTTCGGCATGCCGGATAGCTTTAACTATGTAGGCGGGGGCATGGTAGGCAGTGTTCCCGTTCCGGTAATACTGGTAATCATACTTTTTATAATCGCACATTTCGTTCTTTCAAAGACCACCTTCGGGCACCAAGTATATGCTGTCGGAGGAAACCGGGAAGCCGCATATCTTGCCGGAATTAACGTAAAAAGGGTTGAACGCATTACATATATGATTGCCGGAGGTTTAACGGCAATTTCAGCACTAATTCTAACCGGTCGCCTTGGTGCTGCCGTTCCAGATGCGGCTGACGGTCTTGAATTCAGTGCAATTTCTGCCATTGTAATCGGCGGCGGATCTTTAAGCGGCGGAAAAGGCAATATGCTTGGCACTTTTATCGGCGTTTTAATTATCGGTGTGTTGAATAATGGTCTAAACCTTCTTAACGTGTCGGTTTTCTGGTCGAAGTTTGCGCAGGGCTTAATAATTTTTATAGCAGTTCTTATAGATGCCATCAGTCAGAAGCGTGCGCAGGCAAAGGCATAGTCTGATTTAATTTTTATCCCATACATACGTAACAGAACAAAAGCAAGGCAGACTACCCTCAGCGGTAATATGCCTTGCTTTGCTATATGCCAGAGCATTTCGGTTATGTTACATCCATATGTACAGTTGATTTTGAAATGCCAAATTTTTTCGCAGTAGCTCTTACGGTTGAGCTGTTTTCGATAATATAGTTAGCAAGCTCACAGGCTCTTTCCTCTATGTTTTCTCTCACAAGTCATCCCTCCCGGAAAATTTGTTTCCGTAGAACATCCTATGCTAGGGGGCATGGACTATATTACTTATTCAAAATATTAAAACAGCAGATAAATTTTATCTGCTGTTTTAATGCTTTAGCTCTTATTTTTATATTACACCTTAAAGTTCACACTGGTGTCTCCCTGAGGATCCTTACCAAATTCATAGTCCTTGCCGGGAAGTATTGCATTCATGATTATTCCTGTAATTGCTGCAACTGCAAGTCCGGAAAGTGAAATTGTCGCACTGCCCACAGAGAAAGAAATTGAGCCGGGGCCGTAGCTGATTCCAATTGAAAGAACAAGTATAAGAGCAGCAATGAGTACGTTGCGGGATTTTGTGAAGTCAACTCTGTTTTCAACGACGTTGCGAACGCCGACTGCTGAAATCATACCGTAAAGCACCAAAGAAACACCGCCGATGGTTGCTGCCGGCATAAGTGTTATGAGGGCAGCGAACTTGGGGCAGAAGGAGAATAGAACAGCGATAATCGCAGCTATTCTTATAACTCTGGGATCATATACCTTTGACAGGGCAAGAACACCTGTATTTTCACCGTATGTTGTGTTGGCAGGAGCGCCGAAAAGGGATGCCATTGTTGTTGCAAGTCCGTCGCCAAGAAGAGTGCGGTGCAGACCGGGGTCTTCAAGATAATTACGGTTGCAGGTTGAAGAAATAGCACACATATCACCGATGTGCTCAACCATGGTGGCAAGTGCCAGCGGAACAATTGTTACAACAGAGGTGAGGAGCAGACCTGTGTCTATGTTTCCGCTGCCGAAAAGACCGAACACTGTATTCTTCATCTGGAAGGGCAAGCCAATCCATCCGGCGTTTTTAAAGTTATCCAAAGCGCTCTGTGTGAATACTTTCATACTCTCGTTGCCGAACGCACAGATGTAGGTAACGCCATCGATTTCAACAGGCTGACCCCAAACTGTACCGAGAATAGTGGCTATTACATAAGAACCGATAACACCAAGCAAAATGGGAATTATCCTTACCATTCCCTTGCCCCAGATGTTTGCAACGATAACGATTACTATTGCAAGAATAGCTATTAGCCAGTTGCTGCTGCTGTTAGAAATTGCTGATGAGGACAGCGTAAGTCCGATTGCAATGATAATCGGTCCTGTAACGATGGGGGGAAAATAACGCATGACCTTCTGAGTGCCAAATGCCTTAAACAGAGCAGATAGTATAACATACATCAAGCCTGCGCAGGCAACACCGAAGCAGGCATATGGGAGAAGCTCAGTTTCTCCGTTGGGTGCGATCGCCCAATATCCGGCTAAAAAGGCAAAAGAAGAGCCCAGAAACGCTGGAACCTTACCCTTAGCAAGTAAGTGAAAAAGCAGCGTACCCAGGCCTGCAAATAATAGTGTTGCGGAAACACTTAGCCCCGTAAGAGCCGGAACAAGAACAGTTGCACCAAACATAGCAAACATATGCTGGAAACCCAAAATGAGCATCTTGGGAGCTCCCAACTCTCGGGCATCGTAAATACCCTCATCGCCAATCACAGCTTTGGTTTTTTTCATGATTTCTCCTCTCTCTTTCAGACAAAACTTTAACCTAAAAAAATCCTCTGCCGTTTAGAATACCACAGGCGCTTTGGCTTGTCCACATAAATTTTGGTTTTTTTACAATTGTTTTCATATATGCAATTTTACTTTCTAAAAACCGTCATATTCATTTAGTATTTCTTTCGCAAATTAGTCTCAATAGATTTACATAAAATTGAAAAATAAAGAATAACCTTAGAGTTATAAACATTGTCCACAGAGTTTTCAACACTAAAATCTCTTAATATGCCTTAAAATTCAAGTGTTATTTACAAATAATTACAAACCCTGTAATTATGTTTCGACATTGTGAAAAACAGTGTATAAGTTTACATAATTATTTTCCCACTAAAATTTAAAAATACCCTGCATTTTTACTTTTTGCAACAAAAGCTTCTTAAAATAAATATAAACACCTTTTCGTCTCAATTCGATTGCTTGAAACATACTTGAATAAATGGTTTAATATCAATGGCGAACGTCAGTTCTAACATATCCCCGTTTATGATTTCGATAATGTCGTCGCTGTTTTCTGTAACTTCAACAGCATCTATCTCGATTGACGTGATTCGGATTTACATGGTTTTCTTCATTTATGCTTATTTCGACTTCTTTCGACAAAATACTTAACCATTTTCTATTACAATAAGGGCGTGAAAGCAACAATTTAACCCTCGGAGGTAAAACACGTGAAAAAATTTTTAATAACCTTCTCTATGATTCTTGTATGCTGTCTCACTCTCGTATCCTGCGTATCAGCCCATGAAACAGCGGGACCAGCAGACATCTTATACGATTTAGGACTATTTAATGGTACGGGTACAAGCTCTGACGGTTCACCCGAGTTTTCTCTGGAACGCGCCCCCTCTCGCGAGGAAGCCATAACCATGCTCGTGCGGCTTTTAGGCGCGGATTCTGCCGCACTTACCGAAAATAATGTATCACCCTTTACTGATGTCTCTTCTTGGGCAAAGCCGTATGTGGGCTATGCGTACGCAAACGGTCTTTCAAGGGGCACAAGCTCCACCACCTTTGGCTCTGACAGCGACGCAACAGCCGCTCAATACATATCCTTTGTTCTCCGTGCCCTTGGCTACAGCTCCGAAAAGGACTTCAATTGGGATTGCGCTTGGAAGCTGTCAGACACAATTGGACTAACCCACGGAGAATACTCATTAGGCAGCATCTTCACAAGGCAGGATGTTGCAAAAATATCCCTATCTGCCCTTTATCAGTCCATGGCAGACAGCAGCACTACAATGGCAGCAAAGCTTTGTAAATCCGGTGCAATTGCCGATGAAGCGCTGGCAAGAAGGCTGCTTGGTGACAGTGCATTTACAGTATCTGCAAACGCAAGTTCCTTGCAGGTTCATTTTATAGATGTTGGGCAAGCAGACAGTTCACTTTTAATTTGCGATGGGCATGCTATGCTGATTGACGGCGGCAACGCCGCTGACAGCAGCTTGATATACTCCTATTTAAAAGCTCAAAACATAAATAAGCTTGATTTCATAGTTTGCACTCATGCTCATGAGGATCACGTCGGCGGTCTTTCCGGAGCGCTGAGTTACGCGGCAGCGGACAAGGCGCTTAGTCCTGTTAAAACTTATAGCAGCGATGCCTTTAGCAATTTTGTAAACGCCTTAGAAAAGCAGGGAAAAGTAATAACAGTACCAAAGGCAGGAGGCACCTTTACTCTAGGCAGTGCAAATGTAGAAGTTTTGGCTCCTCAAGACACTTATAGTGATGTAAACAACAGCTCTATCGTGCTTCGCATTAGCCATGGAAAAAGCTCATTCCTCTTTATGGGCGACGCAGAGCTTGAAAGTGAAAATGACATTCTAGATTCCGGCAGCAGCGTTAAATCAACTGTAATAAAGGTCGGGCATCACGGCAGCGAAAGCTCCAGCTCCTATAGGCTCTTATACGAAGCACAAGCCTCTTACGCCGTTATTTCCTGCGGTAAAAACAACCAATATGGTCATCCGGACGAAGCAGTTATGAGCAGGCTGCGCGATGCTGAAATTAAGGTTTACCGCACTGATATGCAGGGCACCATTATTTGCACAAGTGACGGCAGCAATCTAAGCTTCACAACAGAAAGAAATGCAAATGCAGACACAAATCCTAAAAAGAATACAGAAACCTCCCCGACAGGCAGTTATATAGGCAATAAAACCAGCATGAAATTTCACCTGCCCACCTGCCGCTCTCTACCGAACGAAGTTAACAGAGTATACTTTTCAAGCCGTTACGAAGCAGCTAGTGCAGGCTACGAACCATGCAAAATCTGCAAACCATAAAAAAGCATGGCAGAAATTTCTGCCATGCTTTAAAATTTAAAGAATTATGCAAATTAATCCGCCGCTGCCCTCATTTATTATCCTTTGCAATGCGTTTCTTAGCTTCAACCCTGTTTCCTCAGGCATTTTTTTAAGCTTTGCCGTTAAGCCCTCACCTGCTATATCATACATTGACTTACCGAAAATATTGGATTCCCATATTTTAGAAGCATCACCCTCAAAATTTTGCAATAAGAAACCCAGAATTTCCTGAGATGCATTTTCTCCGCCGACAGCAGGCGAAACCTCAGTTTCAACATTAGTTTTGAGCATGTGTATAGCAGGCGCACCTGCGCGTAAAATAACGCTGTATTTACCTCCGTGACGTACAATTTCCGGTTCCTGCAATACCATTTCATCAATAGTGGGCATTACTACGCCATAGCCTTTTTCCCGGACATCTCTAAGAGCTTGACTAATCCTGTCATACTCCGATTTCACTTTTGCAAGCTCACAGAGAAGCATGATAAGATCACCGTCATTTTTAATTTCCAGACCGCTTTCATCGCTTATTGTTTTATAGTAAAGCGCTCTGGGCAGTTCAATTTTAAGGGAAAAGCTGCCGGTTCCCATTTGCATGGAGCTGACCTTGACATCAGAAATGTTTTCGACCTCGCATAGGCTTGCTGCCATAGGCTTTGCGTCTCTAAGCCTGTAAACATGACCGCATTGCTTTGCAATTTCTTCAAACAGCTTGCGTTTTATATCATGCTCAGGCGGCAGTGCCTCTACCCACTGGGGTAAAAATACTGAATATTCCTCAACCGGAAATTCAGATAGCAATTCACCGAGAATGCGCTCAATGTCGTTTTCGGTGATTGAAAGGCAATTGATGCTCATACAGCAAACACCGTATTTTTCGCTCAGGTCACGAGCAAGTTCTTTTGCCTGGGGAGAATTGGGCTGCTGACAATTCAGTAAAATCATGAAGGGTTTTCCTATTTCACAAAGCTCAGCAATAACCCTTTCTTCAGCCTCTAGGTATTCCTCTCTGGGAATCCCGCATATAGAGCCATCCGTTGTCACAACCAGCCCAATTGTGGAGTGATCACGAATAACTCTTCTCGTTCCTTCTTCAGCTGCCATAGAAAAGCCTATTTCATGGTCAAACCACGGAGTTGTGACCATTCGCTCTGTATCCCCTTCAAACATGCCGGCGGCTCCTGCAACCATATATCCAACGCAGTCTATTAGCCTTACTGCCAGCTCAGTTCCTTCCTCAACGCAGATTTTAACTGCATCCTCCGGAACAAATTTAGGTTCTGCCGTCATAACTGTTCTTCCGGATCCCGACTGAGGCAGCTCATCTCTAGCTCTTTCCTTTGCATAAGTGTTTTCTATATTGGGAATAACCAGCGTTTCCATAAAACGTTTGATTAGAGTTGACTTGCCGGTGCGTACCGGTCCAACTACCCCAACATATATATCTCCGCCTGTTCGCAGCGCGATGTCCTCATATATTTTGCTTTCAGCCATACCTGTTCCCCCTCGAATAATGATTACTAATTATTATGGGGATAAGCTTATTTATATTCTATAAACTTAAAATTTTTTGAAACAGACAAGCACAAATAGAAATTTCAAAAATTTGCATTTTTTGATTTTGCATAAGAAAAACTCCCTTGGTAATGATATAGTCGGGCAGAGAAAAGCCCAAGACGTTAAAACTAACAAACAGAGAAGGAGTTTAGAATTATGTCTAGCAGCAATCTTGTTAACCCCAATGCTCGTGAAGCTATGAACCGCTTCAAGATGGAAGCAGCTACTGAGGTTGGTGTAAACCTCGCTCAGGGCTACAACGGTGACCTCACCGCTCGCCAGGCAGGCAGCATCGGTGGCCAGATGGTCAAGAAGATGATACAGGCTTACGAAAACGGCATGAAATAACCAGCAAAAACCTT
>CAZAIU010000046.1:0-18000 GCA_964485265.1 uncultured Oscillospiraceae bacterium
CGCTGTATATTTGCTCTGCAAAGGAAAGAGCTGTTACATCGACCACCAAATTAAGCGCACATGAGGATAGGGATTTGATATCAGAAATGTTTTTAGGGACATATACTCCAAATCCGTTTTCCCTCAGCGCAAGGGGGATTTCACTGTTTTCAACATTTTTGTATCTTGCACCCAAAATAGCAACTTTTCTGTTTGGAGATGGGACACTGGATATTAAAGGAAAGAGTCCATTATAAAAATTTATAATTCCTTGATAATACCCTGTGGAATTGTAGTGGCTGGTATGAGCAACTAGTACTTGGACGGGGAGATTGCAGTTCTGAGAAATTTTTTCGATATCTTCGCCAGTTAGTTCAGGTATGCAGGAAGAAACAATCATAACTGCCGCAAAACGTTGCTTTTTATATAGATCCTGGATTGCTGCTGTTAGGCCTTGTTCAACGCCATATATTACATCCATCTCATCTAGGCAATAGGTATAAAATATATTATTCCCGCCCTGTGATAAATGTTGATTAGTGGCGTTCCAACAACATTCTGTCTCTCCAAGTACAATAATCGCCAAATCACTAACAAAGGGTGCGCACATTACTACACCAAACAGTGGGCAATGGCTTCCTGGTGTTGAGGCCGCCGAAAGTCGTAAAATATCTGAAGAGCTCTCGATTTGGGAAATTTTCTTAACACTATATTTATCGCTCATTTTCTACCTCCCCAAGAAACCTCAAAAATGAGTTATCAGAAAAGCCGGTTGGAATTATAACCATGTTGTTCGAATTATCGTTTATAATATCGCACTCAAGTGAAAAAACGTCCTTGAGAGACTGTTGGGTAATAACTTCATCTGGAGTTCCAAAATTATAAACGTTTCCTTGCCTCATCATGATTATTCTATTGCTGTATTTTACTGCTTGATTTAAGTCGTGCAGTACCATTACAATTGTAATATTATGTTCAGCATTTAGATGGCGTAAGAGTTCGAGAACTTCAAGCTGGTAACATATATCTAGATACGTTGTAGGCTCATCCAAAAGAAGATAATCTGGCTCTTGGGCAAGTGCCAGAGCAATCCAGACTCGCTGACGTTCCCCACCGGACAGAGTTGAAAGTGTTCTGTGTCGATACGGCAGAACCCCTGTGGACTCCATTGCCAATGCCACCGCCTTTCTGTCCTGTTCAGGAGTTTTAGAAATTCCAAAACGGTGATACGGTATTCGGCCAAAGTAAACAAGGCGTTCCACCGTCATATCATTAGGGGATAGGTTAGCTTGATTTAGACATCCGATTTTCTTTGCTAAGCTCTTCAGGGAATATGATGACAATTCCTTGTTGTCTATGACGATGCTTCCACCCATTACTTCAAGATGACCCGCAATAGTTTTGAGAAGAGTTGATTTTCCGCAGCCATTGGGACCGACAATAGAAATAATTTCTCCATTGTTAATTTCGAACCCAGCATCGGAAATCACTGTCTTGTGCCCATACCCGGCATTTAAGTTCTTTACTTTCAGCATTTTGCACCTATCCTACCCGCTGAGACTTCCTTAATAAATATACAAAAAACGGGCCGCCTACAATCGCAATTAGTGAACCTACAGGAAGTTCTATTGGCATAAAGAGCGTCCTTGCGCATGTATCCGCAAATAAAACAAGCATTGCCCCCAATATAATTGATAGGGGCAGCATATATTTGTAATCAGATGACACGAGCATTCTGCTAATATGTGGAATTATAAGACCGACAAATCCAATTATTCCTACAAATGAAACGGTAATACCCGCAAGATATGCACCCAACAGAGTAAGTAAAAATCGACTTCTTTCTAAATTAACGCCAAGGCTTCTTGCATTTTCATCGCCTAGCTGTAAAACATTTGCTGTTGGTATGCAAATGAAAGCGAGCACCAGGCCGACAATTAAATAAGGGATTAGCAGGTTTGCGTCGTTCCATGACTTCCCCACTAAGCTTCCGTTTAGCCACATAATTACACTGCCAAGCTTTTCACTGTTTAGGACAGAAATTATTGATGTTCCTGCTCCAAAAACAGCATTTACCGCTACTCCCGCTAAAATTAGGCGGCTGCTAATTAAGCTTCCACGCACGTATGCCAAAGTATTTATGAGTCCGCAGGCCAGCATTGCACCAGTGAATGAAAACAGGGGAATCCACTTTGTAAATGCTGGGAAGACCATCATTATTAGAATTGTGACAAAACTGGCCCCTGACGAAACACCAATTATTCCGGGATCTGCCATAGGGTTTCGCATTACAGCTTGTATAATACAGCCAGAGGCAGCTAAGGACATTCCAACGAACATAGAAATTAAAATTCTCGGAAGCCTGACATTTTGTACTATTGCGTCGATCGTTCCATTATCACTGCTGGTGAAAAGCGATGAAATCACATCGTTAAACGCAATATGCACGCTGCCAAAACCCATTGCGGTTACTGCTCCTATGATTAGAATGACTGCTGCAATGGCAATAACAAAGAATTCTTTTGACCATATACCTTTATTGTACCGCATGTTCAAGTCTCTCTTTCAGACAATACTATTTGCTAAGTTGAGGTACAGTTTCGTCAAGGGGCTTTCGGGAAAAGCCTCAACAACTGTGGTACAATTATCTTCCGCCTGCTGTATGCTGCTGTGTCTGGGGATTTCGGCCAAAACGGGAATACCCAGCTCCTTGGACAAGCCTTCTATAGTGGAAATCTCATTGTTGAGTCCTTTGAGATTGGCTATAATTCCACGTAGTGAGGCATACCCGCGGCAACCAAATTCGTTAACAGCTCCTGCTATATTGCGCGCCGCATATAACGACATTTTTTCACCTGAAGTTACGATAATTACTTCATCAGCATAGCCCTGCCTAATTGGCATAGCAAAGCCGCCGCAGACAACGTCACCCAACACATCATATAGAACAATATCGGGTTTCACTATGTCATACACCTTTAGTTTCTCCAAAGTTTCAAAGGTGGTTATTATTCCACGACCGGCACAGCCAGTTCCTGGCTTTGGTCCTCCGGACTCTGCGCACCAGCAGCCACACGAGCCCTTAACGATAATATCAGAAGCTGTAATATCAGAGCCCTTTTCCCTGAGCGTTTCCAAAACAGATCTTATTGGCTTTCCGCCTGTAAGGTTTATTGTTGAGTCTGCCTTTGGGTCACAGCCAATTTGCATTACCGTATATCCAAGGCTGCATAGTGCAGCAGATAAATTAGAGGTGGTGGTAGACTTGCCGATGCCACCCTTCCCATAAATTGCTATTCGTTTCATACAATACTAATAAACAGTGTCGATTAATTCGTGGAGGGCATTAATGCAATCCATATCTGCAATTGGCTGGTAATATGTGTCAGTCACAGCAATGACTTTCCCGTTTTTTACAGCATCTAGGGAAGCCCAGGCTTCGCTTGCAGTTACTTCTGAAAGAAATGCGATGTCGCCTTCAAGGGTGTCTCCGCCTGGAATTAAGATATAGTCGGGGTTTGTTTCAATTATTTTTTCTATATCTATGGGCACATAGGTGGCAACATCATCACCAAAACCCATTAAATTAGTTGCACAGGTTATTCCCAGAATTTCAAAAAGGCTTCCTACATAAGAATTCTTAGTAGCCATATTTGTAGCTTTTCTTATAACAAGAACAGATGGTGATTCTTTGCCGGCAACCTGTTCTTGCATGGCCTTTATTTCGGCCTGCCAGTTTTCAAGTAGAGATATTGTTTCGTCTCTTTTACCGAAAGCAGAGCCGAGAAGCGCCAGGGTCCTTTCGAGATTTTCAAAATTGCTTGTGTCCACAAAGTAGCTTTTTATTCCCTGTTCTGCAAGAGTAGGCTGGAGCTTTTCTTTGAATGAAATATCACTTAAGACCAGATCCCCAGACAATGCGATGACCTTTTCAAAGTCAAAATCGCTGGAGCCAGTTACAACACCAATTGAAGGAACATCCTTGAGAGCCTCTGGGAGGGGGCGCTTTGTGGTTACAGTGCCAGAAATATCTACGCCAATGTTATATGCCATGATGGTTGTATTATAGGTTGCGCATAGAACTTTCTGCGGTACCGCATCGAGACCCATTTCTGCTAAGGCTTCTTCTTGTGTTGGGATAACTATGTCACCAACTTTTGTCACAGTAGGTGTTGAAGACTGCACAGGCGTGGAAGTGATGGGTTCAATGTTGACATCAGTGGCAGCTTTTCTACCACATGCACTTAAGCCCCCTACACATAAGGCAACGCATAGGAGTAAGGATGTTATTTTAGTGTATTTCATTTTTAAGACCTCCAAAATAGAATATCCACATTATAAGTTTCGACAAATATTTCGACAAGCCCCTGGGGGGGATGATTCTACCGTTTTGATACTCAATTCCTGTTTCAAATACCGAGACCACGAGCTCAACAACAAATTGAGCCCAAGCCAGATATGAGAAGAACAAAATGATAGATTGCACCCAACTCATTTCAAAAAGCTCAATTCCCATGCCGCCCATGCGTGAAAAGAATTCACCAAGAAAGGCCACTGCCTGGCCGTATAGCCAACCAATGAACTGATACATAACGTCGCCCATAATAAAGTCCCATATAAACAAGTAAAATCACCCACTCTGAAGTTCTTATAACAGGGAGAGCCTGAGAAATAATATCAGGCTCTCCCTGCTGTGATGTTTAATATAATTTAAAACCGCAGACTTAAGACTCTCGTAGGTGTGGAAGTGGCAGAGATAATAACTTTTTCTGAAAGCATAAGAAATCCGCCTGTATACACAAACAGGCGGATTAAAAGAAGAAACACAGTATACTAGATTTTTTGATTACGAATGCATTGTACCGCATAAGAATAACCGGCGGAATCCTCTCTGGGGGGTATGAAAAATATCATCAAACAGTTGCGAGCAGCTACTTAAACAAAACTGCCATCTGGTGTTAGCATTTATATAATGCTTTCCTAGCTATTCCTACAGTTCTCAACGATATGCAATTCTGGTGTTTAACGTATAAATAACTCATGTGCCTTTTCGGCGATTCGTTTGCCGAAAAGGTGGCAGATTTCCTCGCGCTGCTCTATCTGGTTGCGGACTATTGTGGGTCCGATATGTATATACGGACGGCCACAGCTGCAACCGCTCGAATAAGCCAGCATGCCCCGCACCAGCATATGGGTAATAACCGTTGTAATAGCAAGTTCTCCCCCGCCACCCTGCGGGCTGTTTTCCGTGGCAAAGGCCGCTCCTAGCTTGCCGGACAGGTTGTATTCAAAGCTTGTGTCAAACCACTTTTTCATCTGCCAGCACATATTGGCAACATAGGTGGGCGTGCCGAAAACAACCGCATCGGAAGCTTCAATAAACTCCTTGTCGGGACGCTCGTTTTCCTTGATATTGAATATCCTGACTTCTGTATTTTCTATGTTCTGTGCGCCCTCGGCGACCCAGCCAGCGCATTTTTCGGTATTTCCCGTTTCGCTATAGATTATTATGCTTATTTTCATTGCATCGTCTCCTATCAGTATGCGGTCAACGGCCTGCGACGGTTTGGCTTACAGCTCCGCACATCTTAACAGCTCCTTTGTGTAGTCGTTCTCGGGATTTGAAAATACTTTTCTTGCAGAGCCGTTTTCGACTATCTGGCCTTGCTTCATAATGTATACTCTGTCCGCAATTTTTCGTGCGAGGGACAGGTCGTGAGTAATATACAGCATGGAAAAGCCCTTCCTGTTCTGCAGACCCTTGAGAATTCTCAAAATGTTGGCCTGCGTCGAGGGGTCAAGAAGCGAGCTGATTTCGTCCGCTATGAGAAGCTGCGGCTGCATAATGAGGCTCCTGGCTATCGCAACTCGCTGCCTCTGCCCTCCAGAAAGCATATAACATTTCTTTTGCAAAAAGCCGTCCTCAGTTGGCAGTTGAACATCCTTGAGGCATCGTAGCACCTGCTCTTTTCTCACCTCAGGCTCGTCGAGCTTCAAAAGCCGCAACGGTTCTTCAATGGTCTGATATACAGAGAAATTGCCATCAATAGAGGAAAATGAATCCTGAAAGGTGATTTGAATTCCGTTTTTACGCTGTGTGGCAGCATATCCTTTTATGCGCTCGCCCTCGTAAAATACATTACCACCATCCTTTTCCAGCATACCACAGAGAATATTGGCAAGGGTTGTTTTTCCGGAGCCGGACTCGCCGATTAGAGCGACCACCTCGCCTGCTTTTATTTTAATATCAACTTTTCGGCAAGCCTCTATTGTCATATTTCCGGTATAGTAGCTCTTTACTATATTCTGACCATCTAGCACTGTCGCTATCCCACCCCGATTGCAGGCTACGAGCCGGGACGAGCTTATTGCCTTAAGCTCCGGATTTTTGTTCGAGCAAGCCTCCCGGAATTGATTGCATCGATTATAAAAGGGGCAGCCGTCTGTTGCCCTATGCTCATCCTCCTGGGGAATTCCCCATAGATCCCGAAAACAGTTTAGCTGGGTAGATGAGCCCATAAGGCCTCTTGTGTAGGGGTGCTCCGGCTCGAAGATAACATCCTCCGTGTTGCCAACCTCCACAATCTTTCCGTGATACATTACTATGGTCTTGTCCGTAAGCTTCTGGATGGTGCTCATCTCATGGGAGGAAACCAACAGCGTGAGGTCCTTTTGCTTTTGCATTCTGTCCAGAAGGGCTATGATTTCCTCCTTGGCAACCGCGTCTAGCGCGGTGGTCGGCTCGTCAACTATCAGAACATCCGGCTCGCAGGCTATCGACATGGCGAGAAGCACTCGCTGTCGCATTCCTCCGGAAAGCTGGCTGGGGTAGGCCTCTGCCCACCGATAATCAAGTCCGACCTCGCCGAGCAAAAACTTTACTCTCTCCCTTGTCTGCTCCTTGGTAATGTTCATATGGCAGTCAATGCACTCGGCAATCTGCGTATAAACAGTAAGAACGGGATTAAGAATATCAAGGCTGTTTTGGAAAACGATGGCTATTCTGTTCCAGCGATATTTGTTTCTGTCCTTGTCGTCCAGTTCCTGCAAATCAGTATTCTCAAAGCATATTTTACCAGACACCTGCGCCGTTTTATCGAGCAGCCCCATTATTGCAAGCATCGTGGTGGTTTTGCCGCTGCCCGATTCGCCGACAACGCCTATGCGCTCGCCGCGCCTTAGAGACAGGCTGACGTCCGTTACTGCCTCAGTCTCCAACCCCTGGGTTTTGTAAACAACACTGAGGTTATTTATGGTTAGTATTTCTTCGTTCATCTGCACCACCGTTATAGTCTTGTATTCAGCTGTCGTTCGGCGTCCCGCGCAATAAAGGAAACAGCCAGAACGGTTATCGTTATAGCAAGGAACGGGCTTACAAGCCACCATTTCCAATAATCCGTATAATATATTCCATTAAAGGACATAGCATGGTTAAGAATCAGCCCCCAGCTCTTTGCCGTGGGGTCGCCAAGCCCCAGATATGAAAGGCTCGCCTCTGCAACAATTCCGCGGTTTACCAGTCGTATAAAGCTGACAATGATAATAGGAAAGATGGAGGGCAAAAAATGCTTGAAGGTCAGATACACAATTCCCGCACCATAGCTCTCCGCAACGAGGATATACTTCTCCTGCTTGAGCGAGATAACCTTTGACCTTGCAATTCGGGCAGGTCCCGCCCATGAAAACACGGCCAATACTATAATTATGTTCTGAATACCTGCTCCAAAAAACACTCCCATGACAATCATTAGGGGCAGGCTGGGAATTGCTATAAGTATATCCGAAATTCTCATTACGACCTTGTCCAGAACGCCGCCGTAATACCCGCAGATAATCCCGAGAAAGCCGCCCACGATTCCCGAAAGCAAGGCGCTGAAAAAGCCAATAGTCAAACTGAGCTTTGCACCCTCGCATATCTGCGCCCAAAGGTCGATTCCAAGGTCATCAGTACCAAGCCAGTGATCGCTTCCGGGGGGTACAAAGGCCGCATCTGAGGGATAGTATGGAGAGTATTTTGCAAAGCTTGTGCCAAAAACTGCCATAAAAATTATCAGCAGCAGAACAATGATTCCTATCTTCCCGCTAAGCTCACTGTTAAAAAAATAGTTTCTTGTCTTTTTCATTCAGCCACCCTCGGATCCAGTTTCTTGTAGATTATGTCCGCAACAATATTCATCAGCAGAACCGACAGGGCGAAGAAAAGAAAAATTCCCTGAATAAGTGTATAGTCCCTAACAATGATAGCCTGCTTCATAAGGGTTCCAAGTCCTGGGTAGCTGAAAACATTTTCAACCAGCACAGCACCACCAAAAATGGTTCCAAGACTGATGCACAGCCTTGTCACTATAGGGAGAATTGCGTTTTTCAGCGCGTGAACATACAGAACCCTTCTCTTCTTCAGTCCCTTTGCTCTTGCGGTGATCATATAGTCCTTGGACAAAACGGATATCATGCTGTTTCGTGACAGAAGATAGAACTCGCCCAGATGAGCGAGGGTAAGGGTTAGCACTGGTAGAAATGCGTGATACAGAACGTCCTTAAACTGCTCAAAGCCACTGCTGTAATTGGCAAAGATGGTCATTGCTCCGGAAAGGGGAAACAGCTTGAGCTTTCCCGCAACGAAGAACAAAAAGAAAATGCCGATAAGAAACGAAGGAATTTGCGAAAAAATGGTGACAAAAAAATATGTCACCTTGTCAAATACGCCGCTGCGCCTGTTTGCCGAGGCGCAGCCGAGAATGCAGCCTAATATACAGCTCAGCAGCAGCGAGCTGACGGCGATTGAAAGCGTATATGGTATGCGGCCGCCTACTAAGTTAAGGACTGTGTCGTTAAAATATATGCTGTATCCAAAATCTCCCCGGAGAACGCTCCCGAGGTAATCCACATACTGCTCGGTCCAGGGCTTGTCCAGCCCGTAATACGCTTTCAATCTTGCCACCTCCTCCTCTGAGTAAACAGTGCTGACACTGTTTTCCTCAGAGGAGATGAAGGTGAAGGGGTCGCCCGGCATTATTCTCGGAATTAAAAAATTCAGAGTGAAAATTACGAGTAATGTTAATAAATACTCAGGCACTCTCTTCAAAACAGCTTTCATTATTTTGCAACATCAAGATAGGAAATCTTAGCATGAGTGGTTTCATGATGGTCGAACATATACTTCCAGCCGTCATACTTTGCAGGTTTATATACGTTCATGCCCTTTGTGTTGTAAATGGGAAGCTGCGGGATGTCCTCGGCAATGATATCCTGAATTTTATATCCCAGCTCAAGGCGCTTCTGGGGGTCTGTTTCGATGAGCTGCTCATCGCAGAGCTTGTTGAGCTCATCGTTGTTGTAGCCCTTGATGCCGCCGTTGGCGTAGTCGGTCCTGAGCATATCGATGTCGCTGCCCCAGCCGCCGTAGCCGTTGATGAGGAGCTGATACTCACCGTTTTTATACATGGTGTCGCGGGTCTTGGAATCGAAGCTTTCTACGGTTACATTGATGCCGACCTCTGCCAGAGTGAGCTTCATAAGCTCAGCCATTCTTACCTCGCCATTGGAATTGGATATTGTGAGTGTGAAATCATAGGTCTTGCCGCCTAAAAGCTCCTTTGCCTTTTCGGTGTCAAATTCGTAATTGTCAATATTCTTGTTGTACCATACGCTCTCCTGGGGAATGAAGCCATCGCCGGGCAGTATTGCTGCACCTCTGGTAACCTTTTCGATGATATCGCTTCTGTCTATGGCGTATGCTATGGCCTGACGGACATTCTTATCCTGCAACGCCGGTGCATTTTCAAAGCTAAAGCACATTACATAGCCCCAGAAGCCGGGGTTTTTAAGAATGGCATATTCATCGGAATTGGCATATTTGTCCATAATGTCGGGAGTAATAGCCGTTAGGTCTATTTCTCCGTTGTCAAAGGCCAGCAGACCGTCGCTTACGGGAACAAATCTTATAACGTCCACCTTCTGGTTCTGACCCCAGTAGTCCTCAAAAGCCGTGAACTCATAGGCGCCCTGCTCTTTATCATAATTTGTAAGCTTATAGGGGCCGCAGCCTATGCTGCAGGCGTCGTCGGTGAATTTAGCGGGGTCTTCTACGTTTTCCCAAATGTGCTTGGGGAGAATGCGGATAGAGCCGAGAGAATCAAGCATAACGGCGTTCCTCTGGGTGAGCGTAACGATAAAGTTGTTGCTTTCAACCTTCATGTTGGAAATCATTTTGGCGTCCTCTCCAAGGCCGCCGCTTACCGGAGGATGCTCAATCTGATACTGGAAGGAGAACAGCACATCGTCTATTGTCATGGCCTCGCCATCTTGCCATTTGACCCCGTCGCGGACCTTGAATGTGTATGTAAGTCCATCATCAGATACATCGTATGACTCCGCCAGCCAGGGAATAATGCTATCCTCGCCGTGTTCGAGAAGGCTGTCAAAAACCAGGCGCATTTTAAATGAGCCAGGGCCTCTTGAATAGTGCAGATAGGGGGACGGGTAGCCATAGTCGCCTCCGGAAAGGCTAATGACAACAGGCTCGGTTGAAACACTTTCGCTTTCGCTCGGAGACGCTTCGGGTACCTTTTGGCTGCCACATCCTGCAAATAGCCACATAACCATAGTGGCAGCTAAAACCAGTGTTATTATTCTTTTCATAATGTATCCTCTCTTTCTTTTTTAGCCCTCAATCCTGTGCTCTTATTAGGTTGTCTGCCAGTACATAGCCGCGATTTCCGTGTGGGTCTTCTCGTGTACAACGCCGTCCTTGGCAATACTGGCAAGATAAGTTCTTATTTCCTCCTCAGCTCCGGGCTTCAGCTCTGTGGTGGCGGAAATCCGGGCTGTATATTCCTTTACCGCGTCCTCTAAGGGCTGTTCTATCTCCCAAAGCTGGGACTCGTATTCGAGTTTTGGCTTTCCGCCCATCAGCCATGCAATGTCAAAGGCATAAGCCAGCGCTTCGTCCAGCACTTGAGCGTCGATTCTCGCTCCGACGATTTTGTTCAGCTCGTCATAGATTTCGTTTTTGCGACGGGTGGGCTTGACCATCAGCACCCATCCGCAGCTTGCCTCCATCAGCTTCAAAAAGGTATCCGCCGACGCGATAGCGGGAGTCATATGGGCAAGCACAAGGTCAAAGGCCTTTTCCCAGCCCTTATCTTTCAGGTTGGCTATATGCCAGTCATCTACAGAAAACTTGACATCCGAATTACGCTCTTTCCCGACCTGTATTGCCGCACGGATCATCTCCGGAGAAAAATCAGTGGCAGAAGCAATTGCTCCCATATTTTCCAGCGCAAAAGACATCCTTCCGGCTCCGCATCCTACATCCAAAGTCGTGCAGCCCGGAGTCACCATATTTTCTCTTTCAATTATGCGTATAGCTAAATTGGTTTGCGCGTTTGGCAGTTCCCTTTGAACGAAGCTTCCGGCTTTTCCGTTCCACCATTCGACGGCTGACTTGGGATTGCTGTAATTCGGTTTCCACAGCTGCTTTATTTGTTCAATATTCATCTTTCTTCACACCTTAAATCGGTCGTAGCATTTATAGCAGTCAACACATAGATATTTGTCTCCGACAACCTTTATCCAGTTGTCACCGGCCTTTTCTCCGCACTCTGAGCAAATGTGGCTACTAAATATCCTTGCAGACTCCGGTAGTTCTATTGTCGCTTTTTTGACATCAAACAATTCCTTTGGCTCGGCAGCCTGCAGACTGCTGAACCTTTCCTCGCGGCTTTCGCCTTCGGGCAGCTCCCTTAGCACCAGTCGAACAGATTTTCCGCTCGTTCTCTCATAAAACGAAAAGGCCTGCTTTCCGGTCATATGGAACATAAGATTGCCCTTGCCTGCACTACAGCCCAGCAGTACCTGAATTGCATCCACACCGCAGGCATCGTTTTCACTGATGCACACTACGTTTTCATCCTCGGAAAACTTGAGTTCAAGAAGTTCAATGGCATAAAGCGCTGCCTTGTATCCGATTGTCAGTCCCGGGCACTCATGTCCGTGAAAGGCAACACATCTTTCCCATTGGGTTAATGGTTTACACACTATAGTCATCCTTTCTTTTTCTCATATCCTTATTTTTAGAATTTAATTATTGCTTGCATAAAGATAACAGTTAGAATAATAACCCACAAGCCCCTAGGGGGGTTGTTTCAAATAAATTGTAATTACAATTCAAGCCAACATCCCCCCACGGGGCTTGACACAAAGCAAGGCATCTGTAAAAATGCTTATATTTTAATAATAATGTAATAAGTGCTGGGAAAAATCATGAAAAAATCAAAGCTTTCTATAATTGCCTCGTATTACAAACCGCATCTGCGCCTTTTCTGGAAGGACACCTTTTTTGCGGTGCTTGGCGCCGCAATTGCCGTTATTATCCCGCTTTTTATTCGCTACATCTCGGAGAACGTCGTTTATTGGGATAGCTCCCGTGCATTTCCTGCGATAGGTATAATAGTTATGGTAATGCTTTTCATGCTAGCAATAGAGATGTATTGCAACTATTTCATCTCCTGCTATGGACATATAATGGGCGCAAAAATCGAATACACCATGCGAAATCAGCTTTTTGCACACTATCAGAAGCTATCATTTTCTTTTTTTGACCATCAGCGGGTTGGGCAGCTTATGTCCCGGGTTACAAACGACCTTTTTGATATTTCGGAGCTTCTACATCATGCTCCGGAGGAAATCATTGTTTCTGCAATTAAGCTTTTTGGCTCGCTGGCAGTTCTTCTCAGCATCAATTGGCGGCTCGCTCTGATAGCTTTCATCCCCATACCCGTCATGGTCGTCTTCGCTGCCTATTACAACCGGCGGATGAAAAAGGCCTTTGTTGGCAACCGCGCAAAAATTGCAGATATAAATTCCACGATGGAGGACAGTCTTTCAGGTGCAAGGGTTGTAAAGTCTTTTGGCAACGAAGACATTGAGATTGAAAAATTCAGCAGGAACAATGCCAAGTTTGTCGAGAGCAAAAAGCGTAGCTACCACTACATGGGCGTCTTTCAGTCCATTATGGGCGCGCTTTCTACCTTTGTGACCATTGCTGTTGCAGGTGCGGGAACCGCTCTGCTGACCGTCGGCCTTGTCGATTTGTCAGACCTTCTGATTTTCTTGATATATATCCGCAATTTTGTCGAGCCGGTTAGAAAGCTCGTTATGCTCACTGAGCAATTTCTTAACGGTGCCTCCGGCTTTGAGCGCTTTCTTGAAATGATGAGCATAGAGCCAGATATTGTGGATTCTCCGGACGCCGTTGCGCTCAAGGACGTTCGCGGAGAAATTGATTTTGAAAACGTCTTCTTCGGATACGAGGAGGGTCAAAGGGTTCTTAAAGACTTTTCACTGCACGTGCCCGCAGGTCAGTTCGTGGCGCTGGTCGGGCCGTCCGGCGTCGGCAAAACAACGCTTTGCAGCCTGCTTCCGAGGTTTTATGATGTTACCTCCGGCAGAATACTAGTGGATGGAAAGGACATAAAGGGGCTTACCGTCAAGAGTCTGCGAGACAGCATAGGCATCGTTCAGCAGGATGTATATCTGTTTGCGGACAGCGTTATGGAAAACATCCGTTACGGCCGACCGGACGCCACTGACGAGGAAATAATCGACGCCGCCAAGCGTTCCTGCGCTCACGATTTTATTATGGAGCTTCCAGAGGGCTACAACACCAATGTCGGCCAGCGCGGAGCGCGGCTTTCCGGCGGACAGAAGCAGCGCATATCCATAGCCCGCGTATTTCTAAAGAACCCCCCTATTCTTATTTTTGACGAGGCCACCAGTTCTTTGGACAACGAAAGCGAAAAAATTATTCAGCAGTCCTTTGAAGCGTTAGCCCACGACCGTACCACCTTTGTCATCGCTCACAGACTTTCGACCATTCACAATGCCGAGCGGATTTTGGTTATGACCGACGGCGGCATCAGCGAGGAGGGCAGCCACAAGGAGTTAATAGAAAAAGACGGTCAGTATGCCGCCCTGTACAACTCATCACTGCTATAAGTGAAGTTGGAACTATATCTGTAATATAAAATGAAAAGCAACTTTTTGGGGCAATGGTGCGGTCAAAGCTTTTCAAGGCCGCCCGCTTGTTAAATCATCTGCATTAAACCGAAAATACTAAATTTAATCGAGGACTAAAAATGAAAAGCTTTTATTCCAACCGCGTATTCACATCCGAGTCCGTCACTGAGGGACACCCGGACAAGCTCTGCGACCAGATTTCCGACGCAGTTCTTGACACTATACTCGCTAAAGACAAACTGGCGCGTGTGGCTTGCGAATGCATTGCCACGACCGGCATGGTGCTGGTGATGGGCGAAATTACTACCGACTGCTATGCGGATATCCCAAGCGTAGTCCGAAAAACCATTGCCGAAATCGGCTATGACAAACCCGAATTTGGTTTTGACAGCAACAGCTGTGCTGTTCTTACCTCCATCGACGAGCAGAGTCCCGACATTGCCATGGGCGTTGACCGCTCTTACGAGTGCCGCGAGGGCAATGACGCCTGCGAAGCTGTGGAATTTGGTGCCGGTGACCAGGGAATGATGTTCGGCTTCGCCTGCGACGAAACGCCGGAGCTTATGCCTGCGCCCATTTTCTACGCGCACAAGCTTTCTAAAAAACTTGCCGAGGTTCGCAAAAGTGGGGAACTGGACTGGCTTCGTCCAGACGGCAAGAGTCAGATCACGGTCCAGTACGGCCCAGATGGCGAGGTCTCCCGCATTCCCGCAATTGTTGTGTCTACCCAGCACAGTCCCGACATTGACATAAAGCAGCTTCGCGAGGCAATAATGGAGACTGTCATTCTTGCCACTCTTCCTGGGGAACTGATTGACAGAGAAACCAAGTTTTTCATCAACCCCACCGGCCGTTTTGTTGTCGGAGGTCCGGCGGGAGATTCCGGCCTGACAGGCCGCAAGATAATCGTGGATACCTACGGCGGCTACGCAAGTCACGGTGGCGGCTGCTTTTCAGGTAAGGATCCGTCAAAGGTTGACCGCTCCGCAGCCTACATGGCACGTTATGTTGCCAAAAACATTGTTGCCGCAGGTCTTGCTAGACGCTGCCAGATAGAGCTTGCCTACGCCATTGGAGTTGCTCATCCGGTTTCAGTTCTTGTAGATACTCAGGGCACCGGAACCATATCCGATAAAAACCTCGCAGAGTTGGTTATCAATTGTTTTGACCTGCGTCCAACGAAAATAATTCAAAAGCTTGACCTTCTCCGGCCAATCTACCGTCAGACCGCTGCATATGGCCATTTTGGCAGAAGCGACCTTGATTTGCCTTGGGAGCACACGGATATGGTTCATGAGCTGAAAGAATACCTGCTCTGACTAATTGTGCTTCATAGCACCCTTCTGGTGTAAATTGCCAGCAGACATTGAAGTGACCAAAATAAGGTAGACAAATATTTGAGCGAACGATTATTCAAGCCGCCGAAAGGGCTTGCTGTCTGTGAATTGAAGGCGGCAAGCCCTTTAGCTTTGCTTTGCTGCGGCGATTGTTGTAGTAATCAAGGTAATCAATAAGCTACTTTTTAAAGCTCCATTGACTCGAACTCCTGTAATTACAGAAGTTCACTATTGAGTAGGCCAAAGAGGGAACAATATCACCATTCAAAGCGACAATACCAAGCCCCAGGTTTCTGACACCTTGCCCCCCTCCGTTACGGAGGGGACGTGGACGAAGAACGATATCACCGTCAGCAAGGACGGTGGCAAAGCGAGCGCATGCACAAAGGGTGATAACAATGCTTATTTATTTAGTGTTGTAACTTTCATTCTATTAGAAAGCTGCAAACCTTGTCTCTTTATATCCGCTTTTTGATTTATGCAACTTGTTGTACCTTATCTGTTTATTAAAGAAAGGACTGCTTTTGGTCAGCGGTCAGTGCTTTTAGCTCCTCATTGTGATAAGCTTAATATTTTCTTCAGGCTCCGGCATAATTTCGAATTATTCTAGAGTTTATCTCCCGTCGGTGATTATTGGACGATTTTGCAGATGGAGTCAAGGACGAAAACCTAAGCTGCCATTGCTCAGGCCGGCTATAAGGAGTTATTGAACACGGAGGATACAATCGATGGGAACAAGTGAAATGATTGCTTATATCCCCTGGGGGAGCTTGCACAGTCACCAATAGCCGTTATAATTTGTAGCAGGCGGAATTCGCTCCACTATATCTGCGCAGGATAAACATATATAATACAGACGACAATGATTTGACTGAATATGCATCATGATTGAAAAGGTAAGCAGTATGAATATTTCAAAAAATAACAGGCAAGCAAGTGACGCTGAACACGCTTTCTCGCATTATCATTCACAAACGGAGAAAAAGCGTCAGCTAAATCGTATTTCACGAGCTATAGGACATCTTCAGTATGTGAAGGAAATGATAGAAAACGATGTTGATTGTGCGGAAATACTTATTCAGCTCTCCGCTGTCCGCTCTGCCGTTACCGGTCTTGGCAAGGAAATTGCGAACGAACATATTGAGCGCTGTATCGCACATGCTATTGAACACGGAGATGTGACGGCTGTGCACGAGTTTCAACTTGCAATACAAAAGTTTTTCAAGTAGCTCTCGCCTGTTTTCATAAAGAATGTTTTTTAGTCACAAAAAAAACAATACACACGCTGCAGAATGCTTGCGCAGCGTGTGTATTGCCAAGGTGGAGAAGGAGTTTGTTGCCAATATATACACCGATTGCATATAATGCGGAACGTATTGGCAGCTAAGGAGGATTACATGACGAGCTAAATCACGCCATAGTTAAAATAATAGTATTGCAGATTTTATTCAACAAGCCTCCGATGGGGGTTCTTTTTTTAGATTTTATATTCTTGGCCGAGAACAACATCTGGTTCGGCAAGAAAACAAAAAATGCAAAATCGTTTACATGAAAGAGTTCCGTGGCTGCGGTGTCATTTCACGAAAAGCGAACTTGTCTTTTCAGCGATACGTCTGCCGAAAAGAGTAAAAATGTCTTTGTGCTCCTAAAGATTGTTCATAATGACCACGGCAGGTACGGTAACCATCGCAGCAGCGCAGCCACTCCAGGCGGCGGCAACTACAACGCCATCTCTGCGTACCTGGCACGCTGACCATCTCATCCCGCCCCTACACCGGCGACTACATGTCCGCTATCCGGTGAAGGATATCCCTCCCACAGTGGAAAACGGTTCCGTTACTCTGTCTAAGAACGCCTACCCGAGCGACACCGTTAGCGTTACCCCAGGGTGGACGAGCAGGGACTTATGCAGGGTAACGGCAATCAGCTCAGCCCGAAGCAGCCCGCCACCCGAATGCAGGGTGCCTCCATCATGATGTGGTATTGTGAGAATGAAGAAAACTAACGGCCCACTTGTTATACGCAACAAAGAGCAAGCGCACAGAACAAAATCCTGTGCGCTTGCTCTTTTCCGTATTCTATTTGCCGTTGGGTCACATCATATCCATATAAACGAAAGCCCTTGAAAACACAGAAATAATTAGTGGTAAACCCTGAGAAATTCGAATCTCTGACCTTCTGGTACGTAGATGCTGAAAACCTCGAAATAGCGTGCATTTTAGCACTTTTTGACCCATTTTGAACCAAGCTTGCCTGAAAATAATGACAGTGTCTCCGGTGTTTCCACAGAAAATATCCTATACTGGGTCAAGTTGTGGGTCAAAGGGATTTGTCCATCTTTCAAGGTATAAAAATTGCGATTACTGTTATAAAAAGAACTATTGAAAATTGTTGGATTTCAGGAGGCGGAAAGATTAAGAAAGTCACATACCAGGTGTAAGCTAAAAGCTACAAAGCATAAGCGTTACCGTGCTTAGATTAAAAGTTAGAAGCAAGATATTAAAGCGAGCAAAGCTGCGGTGTCGTCAAAAATTGCGCCGCTGTTGACAAAGAGCATGGGTGCTAACTCACTTCAGCACAATTCCCTACTTTGGGGGAACTCGGGGTCTCGTTCCGTAAGGTGCAAAAGCGACAGGCTGAGCCTATTGGACGGTCATTTCCTGCT
>CAZAIU010000047.1:0-1328 GCA_964485265.1 uncultured Oscillospiraceae bacterium
ACAGTCAAAGGTTTGATCAGCTAAAAACCGCAATTTTGGGAAAACTGATACTGTACATTACCTACTGCGGTACATCGGGGGGCATAACTGAACGGTATATAAAGCCCATTCGTCTGGTCTTTAAGGACAAACACTGGTATTTGCAAGCGTTTTGCATGAAGGCACAGGGATTTCGCCTTTTTAAGGTCAGCCGTATGGTTGAAGTGAAGGTAACAGATGACTGCTTTGCCGATGATTTTTTAAATTTACCGCCGTTAGAAAGCGATGCTCCGCCGATTTTTCCAACAACGGTTATTAAGCTGAGAATTTCTCCGTCTATGGCATTTCGTGTGTATGATGAATTTGATTTGGACTGCATACATCAGCAGGAGGACGGTAGCTTGCTAGTTACTGCAAGCTTTCCTATAGATAGCTGGGTAGTTAGCTATTTGTTCTCGTTTGGTACGGAGATTGAAGTGCTTGAGCCGTTTAAACTAAAAGCACAATTATACGAATATGCAAAAAAGATTGCGGAGCATCATAAAAGCTGACATGCTGTTGTCAAGTTTCCTATGCTACAATACGTCTAAAAGCAGATGCAAGGTCTGTATATAAGGAGGAAAATATAATGCAGGAAAGGTTTTGTCAATGCTGCGGTATGCCAATGGGAGCAGGCGATGAAATGTATGGCACACAAAAAGACGGAAGCAAAAGCGAGGATTATTGCACATATTGCTACGAAAACGGAGAATTCACCTTTCACGGAACAGTGGAAGAAATGATTGAAATATGTGTTCCCCATATGGTTGAGGGAAATCCCGGGATGACTGCGGATAAGGCGAGGGAGATGATGCGGCAGTTCCTCCCAACGCTCAGGCGCTGGAACAGCAAGTGAGAATTGCTGATGCAGGCGAAAAGGAAAATGAATAATGAGCTGGAATGAAATGTATCCAAAGGCTATACAGCCTGCAATGTCAGAAATTGAACGGTTTATCGGAGATCCGCTGTGGAGTGAGCTTTGCAGCTATATCGAAACCACATATACCGCCTTGCCGAAGGTGGAGCACAGCATTTGCTCCGGTGTGCCCGGATGGAATGTGAAGTATAAAAAGGGCGGACGCTCACTGTGCACCTTATATCCAAATGAGGGCTATTTTACTGCGTTAGTCTGTATTGGTGTTAAAGAACAAAGGGAGGCAGAGCTGCTTCTAAACCTATGCTGCACTTATTTGCAGGAGCTTTATAAGAATGCAAAACCCTTTAATGGTAGCCGCTGGTTGATGATTGATGTAACCGACAAGGAAGTTTTGGAGAATACAAAGCAGCTTATCAGCACACGAATCAGCACA
>CAZAIU010000047.1:1428-17726 GCA_964485265.1 uncultured Oscillospiraceae bacterium
ATCAGCACACGAATCAGCACAAAAAAATAGTTTTAGCAGGCAGTTTGTTTTCCTTTGGAGACGCTGTCTGCTTTGTCTTGCTTTAGGTAATATTAGCCCATTCTTATTACTTAAAATGATGCTTTTTTAAAAACTGCAAGCAAAGCTGAAATAAGAAGCATTATAAAATATTTGCTCAAATTTTCGATATTGTGGTATACTAACTGCAAGCAGCCGATATAAAGAAAAAATGTGACTTGATGGCTTATGCTTAGATGAAATTATAGGAGACATGTATGAAAAAAGCCCTGCTGATTTCCATTTGCTGTTTTATGCTGTTGAGCGGCTGCGGACAAAAGGAGAAGCCGGAATATACCAAGATAACACAAGAACAGGCGGTGAAAATGATGGACACCGAAGCTGTAATTCTCGATGTGCGCAGCCAGACTGAGTTTGATGAAGGTCATATCCCCAACGCAGTGCTGTTGCCTGACAGTGAGATAAAGACAAAGGCAGAGGAAGTTCTGACGGATAAAGAACAGACCATACTAGTGTATTGCAGGAGCGGTCGGCGCAGTGCTGCTGCTGCGAAGGAGCTTATAGCTATGGGCTATACTAGGGTTTATGACTTTGGCGGTATTAATGATTGGACAGGTGAAATAACAGTTTCATGAAGAGTGGAGGATGTACAAATGAATACACAAAAAACCATTGAAAATCTAAAAGACAGGGGCTTCGCCGCAAGATTTTTTGAAAGCGGAGAACAGGCAGCAGAGTACATCGGCTCGCAGCTTTCCGGTAAAACCATTGGCATTGGGGGCAGCATTACCGTTGAACAATTGCACCTTTTTGACATACTCAGTAAAGGCAATACGGTTTTCTGGCATTGGAAGCAGCCGGTGCAGGAGGCGAGAGCTAATGCCGCAAATGCACAGATATACATATCCTCAGCCAACGCAATTGCTGAAACAGGCGAGATAGTTAACATTGACGGCAGCGGCAATAGAGTAGCCTCGCTGATGTATGGACACGAAAAGGTAATCATTGTTGCAGGCGTAAATAAGCTTGCAGACAGCCTTGACAGTGCCATGCAGCGAGCACGCAATGTCGCGGCGCCTCTCAACGCAAAAAGACTGGGGATTAAAACTCCTTGTGCACTTAGCGATGAAAATAAATGCTTTGATTGCAGCAGCAAGGACAGAATTTGCCGGGGATTTTCAATTCTTTCTCACAAAATGCAGGGGATAGGAGAAATGGAAGTGGTCTTAATCAACGAAGACCTTGGCTACTAATCAATAGATATTTAAACTGCATAATAAGGCAGCGAAACAGAAGTGCCTTCTGTTTCGCTGCTTTTTCTAACGATAATGACTACAAAGATTTTATAAATCGCTTTTATCATTTATTTCCCTAAGCAATTGAGTTCTTGTGGTTACATTAAATTTAGCAAAAATCGAGTTGTTGTGCTTTTTAACGGTGCTTTCCGAGATGCAAAGAGCATCGGCAATATCGCGGTTGGAAAAGCCCTGACAAAGCAGCGAGATAATTTCGCGTTCTCTGTTGGTAACAAGGTGCTTTTTTAATAGCTCATCACTGTATTTTAGAGTGTTAATTCGAGATATGCCGTTTGGGTACATACTGCAAAGCTTTGAGGTCAAATGCTCTGACAGCAGTCTGAGAACGTACACATCCTCATCGTTAAAGTCAAGCTCACGTTCTCTAAAGAGAGTCACGGAACCATAGAGCTTTTCGTTATAAAACAGGGTGCTGCCAATGCTGTAATACATGCCCATAGGCTTTAACCAGTTGTTATAAAATGGGGACATCTCCCTAAGCTCATTGGAAATTATCTTGGAGTCGTGGTAATAAACAGCTTCATCATCGGGGAGAAGCCAGCCGATATAGTCAGAGCCTTGGTAGTTTACATAATATTCTTGCAGCTCTGTTTCAGTCATTGTGAGGGAAAAAGCATCAAAAAAGTGAGTCTGACCGTTTTTGGCATAACCCAAATCAAAAAAGGACTTTCTGTTCGGGATAAGCTCCGCAAGCCTTTCCATGAAAACCTGTTTTAATCGGGCCAGGTCAGATGCTCTTGAAATTTCAAGGGCAAGGCTATTGATTTTTTTCCATTTCTCGTCTAAAACAGGTGGTTCGGTTTGGGAAATACCTATAAACTTCATAAGACCGCCTCATAATGTTATTCTTTTCATAAAGCAGTTTATCATGTAAAATACTTAATTTCAACACCAAAATGGAACTTTAGTTCCATAATTGCGCATATATAGGTCGGATGTAGAACCTTGGAATGAAAGGAAATAATTCAGTCCAAAGAGCAATAGAGAACAACAATTTTTTCTGCTATGATGACATTACAAAGAAGGAAGAAAGCAAGAATTAATTTATAATACAGGTTTAGAAAGGAATAAAATCATGGCGAGAAGAATTGAAAACAGTACCCCCAAAAAGGACGGTTTTCGTATGCCCGGAGAATTTGAACCCCACAAGCAAATCTGGATGCTTTGGCCGGAAAGACCGGACAACTGGCGTGACGGGGCTAAGCCCGCACAAAAGACCTTTGCAAATATAGCTAAAGAAATTTCGGAATTCGAACCGGTCACAATGTGCGTTTCAAAAGAGCAATTTAAAAATTGCCGAAATATGCTTCCGTCTGAGATACGCGTGGTTGAAATTTCTAGCAACGATTCATGGATTCGTGACTGTGGTCCATGCTTCCTAACTAACGACAAGGGTGAGGTAAGGGCGAACGACTGGGATTTCAATGCATGGGGCGGACTTTATGACGGACTGTATTTTCCGTGGGATCAGGATGATATTGTAACACAAAAGGTTTGCGAGATTGAAAACATTGACACCTACCGTACGCCGGGCTTTGTTCTTGAGGGTGGTTCAATTCATGTTGACGGCGATGGAACACTCATAACGACAGAAATGTGTCTGCTCAGTCAGGGACGCAATCCACATATGACAAAGGAACAAATTGAAGAGCAGCTTAAGGAATATCTTAACCTTGAGAAAATCATATGGATTAAGGACGGCGTTGATCCCGATGAAACCAACGGTCACATTGATGATGTTGCCTGCTTCGTAAAGCCCGGTGAGGTTATATGTATTTGGACAGATGACAAGGACAGCCCCTATTATCAAGCTTGCCAGGACGCATATAAAACACTGAGCGATGCGGTAGATGCAAAAGGTAGAAAGCTTAAAGTGAACAAGCTGTGCATGCCAAAAAAAGACGTGACTATTAGCGGCGATTTTGCAATTGACTGCATTGAAGGCACACAGCCTCGGGAGGACGGAGATGTCAGTGTGGCTGCCTATATGAATTTCCTTATTGTCAACGGCGGAGTTATTGTTCCACAGTATGATGATGAAAATGACGCATTAGCCATAGAACAGCTTCAGTCGATTTTCCCGGACAGAAAGGTCGTGGGCGTAAAAACACGCGAGGTGGTGTACGGCGGCGGCAATATTCACTGCATAACACAGCAGCAGTGCAAATAGGTAACTGAGTGAAGACATTTTCATTGATAAGTGAATAGACATAAAAAACAAGTCACAGAAGCTTTTGCTTCTGTGACTTGTTTTTTATCTTATTGTGTTGCGTCCGAAGCTTTTTGCCTGATAAAGCTGCTTGTCTACTTTTTTTAAAACCGAGTCACTTGTGGGCAGAACTGCAAAATCGTCTAAGGTGTAAATACCCATACTGCAAGTGGTTTTGATTTCCTTTCCATTAAAGGAGATGGTCATTTTTTCTATGGCAGCTCTGATGATATCGGCAGTTAGCTTTGCGCTTTCATTATCTGCGCCAATTAAACAAAGCAAAAACTCATCCCCGCCGTAACGAGCGACCCAGTTTGCGGAGCCATGGACAATTTGCTGAAGAAATGCTGCAAACTGTGATAAAAAGTAGTCGCCTGCTTCATGACCGTATATGTCATTGACGTCCTTGAAGTAATCTAAATCGGTGAATATTATTGAAAGGGGAACATTATTTTCGGCGCACATTGATATCGCCTGCGGCAGGCAATGATTTATATAACGTCTGTTATATATTCCGGTAAGCTCGTCTGTAACAGAGAGCAAATACGCACTTTCGTGTAGATTGCTCTGTATAATTTGCTCAATACTGCCTGTTATGTTGGCAATGCACTCAATGACACATTTGCTCCCGTAACCGTTTTCAGGAAGAACGGCAATAAAAAGAGAATTGTCTGCCTGCTGCTCAAGCTTATATGACACAGAGTTGGATTGGAGACTTTGCTTGTAAAGTTCCTCCCTGTCGCAAAAGTTAAATTGGGGAATTCTGCTCATACTTGAGTTGAATATACGTTCAAAAACTAAACTTTTGCTGCTTAAGTCTATTAAACGCACACAGTTAAAGATTTTACAAGTAAAATCCATGTTATTCATATCTTTAATAGGATTTTGCATGATATTTCCTTTCTGCTTGCGCACAAAACAATTAAGCGTCTATGCAATGATTTGAGAGTTCTTGAGTAAGCTGCAGTCTTGATTTAACAGTGCATTACAAAATTTAAAGTCGTTTTTAAGTATAATGGCACGAATCAAGCATAATTATAAGCTATTAGAAATAAAAAATCAATGGCTATTAGACTATTTTAGAAACTAATAGCTTAATATATTATTAGCCTGTGAGGTGATAACATGAAAAAAGACTTAAATATGCAAATAGGGCGGCGTGTCAGAAAAAAGAGAGAAGAACAGAAGCTAAGCCGAGAAAGGCTTGCAGAGAGCATAGAGGTTTCACCTCAATTTTTAGCTCAAGTTGAACTTGGCAGGAGAGGTATGTCCTCAACGACTCTTTTTAAAATATGCAATGCCTTAAGTACGTCTGCCGACTATATAGTAATGGGCAGGGAAGAAGCCAATGACTTAACAGCAATTGATAAAATGATTTCAAAATTAGAACCTAAGTATCTTCAATATGCTGAGGATTTGCTTAGAACGTTTATTCTTGCAATAAATAAGTAAGAACTCTTAGCCAAAATGTTTTCGGCTAAGAGTTTCTTGTTGGAATATGACTTTATATTTGTTCGAATTTACTGTATAATCAAGTTTAAATACAGTAAAATTTCCAAAACCAAAGGAGCACCGAAAATGTTTGATGAATTGACACAGGTCGATATCAAAAAAATGCAGGAGGAAATCGACCAACGCATTAATGTGGAGCGTCCAAAATGCATTGATGACGTAAAAACAGCCAGAGCATTTGGAGATTTAAGCGAAAATTTTGAATACAAGGCAGCAAAACGCGAAAAGAACAGAAACGAAAGCCGGATAAGATATCTGGAACGTATGATAAAAACCGCAAAGGTCATTGACGGAAGCTCCAAAAACGGAGAAATCGGTCTTTTTGATAAGGTGGATTTGTACTTTGAGGAGGATGACGAAGTGCAAACCTATAAAATTGTAACCACCCTGCGTCAAAATTCACTCAAGGGACTGTTGAGCAAGGAATCGCCGCTAGGCAAGGCTGTAATGGGCCACAAGCAGGGAGATAGAGTGTGCATAGCAGTTAACGAGGAATACAGCTATTATGTGGAGATACGCTCTGTTGAAAAGGGCGAGGATGATGATTCCCTGCCTATCAGCGCATATTGAGCTTGCACCACAATATGACGGCAGACCATAGGAGAAAAAATGACTTATGAAAATATAAGACCTGCGGTTTTTTTAAACAGACCAAACCGATTTATTGCAAACATAGAGATGGACGGACAGCAGAAGGTTTGCCATGTGAAGAATACAGGACGCTGTAAGGAGATTCTCGTTCCCGGTGCCCATGTTTTTGTACAGGAGGTAGCATCTGCCAAAAGGAAAACAGCATATGATCTTATTTCTGTGCAAAAAGGGGAGCGGCTTATAAACATTGATTCGAATGCCCCTAACAAGGTGTTCCACCAATGGGTGCAGGAGGGCAGGTTTTTACCGAGCATTGAGCTGATAAAACCTGAGTGTAGCTATGGAAATTCAAGATTTGATTTTTTTATTATATCTGATGGCAGACCGACCTTTGTCGAGGTGAAAGGTGTGACGCTTGAGGACAATTGTATTGTCCGGTTTCCCGATGCACCTACCCTTCGAGGCGTTAAGCATCTAAATGAATTAACACGTTGTGTTCAAGAGGGATATGACGCATGGGCTGTGTTTATAATACAAATGCATTCAGTTTGCTGCTTTGAGCCGAATTGGGAAACGCACCCTGATTTTGGACAGGCGCTAAGAGCGGCAAAGGAGAAGGGTGTAAACCTTCTTGCTCTTGACTGCAAGGTGACGGAAAACAGTATTGAGGCTAACAAGCCTGTGGAGCTACGGATTTAAAGCTACTTTCACATTAAGCTGATTTATAGCTAACAGCTTAATTGCATAGCAAAAAACGGCATAATAAGAAGGCTGTCAATCTGATTTTGACAGCCTTCTTACAAGCTTATATCTATAGAATTTAACATCGTTGCATTTGCAAAATTATTATTCAATTGCCTTGCTCAGACTCAATGTCACTGTTTCCATTTTGGAGATTTCCTGATTTATACAATTGACCGAGTTGCTTTGCTCAAGAATATCTCCTGCAACAGACTTTACATTTTGTCCCATGCTGAACACGTTTTCTATCATACTTGTAATGTCTGAGGAAACGGCTTCAAATTTAGAGCTTACTATATCGTTTGTGCGTGTCTCCTCGGAGACTACCCTTGCAACGATATCGTTTGTCTCCTTTACCGTGCTGAGAACAAATAAGAGCTTTTTCATGCTCTCAATGCCGTCTACGGCAGATTTTGTACCTGCTGAGGTCTTTTTTGCAACGTCATCCACACGGGTTGATAGCTCGGTTAAAATGTCTTGAATGCTTTGGGAAGCCTCGCTGCTTTCCTTTGCCAGACTGCGTATTTCATTAGCGACAACTGCAAAGCCCTTGCCTTGCTCTCCGGCTTTAGCTGCCTCAATGGAGGCGTTGATGGAAAGAAGATTTGTTTTCCATGCGATTTGATTTATATCGGCAAGTATCATGTCAACGTTTGCAATTTTTAATAGAAGCTCCTCAGTCGCTCGGCTGGAGGATAAGACCGTATCGAACATAATATCAAGGATTGATTTTACTTCGGTTGCGCCTTGATTTCCGTTGTCGATAGCAGTTGCAACCTCAAGGAAGCGCGTTTCAAGCTCCTTATTTAGCTCAACATTTTGTGAAAGAGCATGGAGAGTATCCTTGAGCATGGCATCCAGAGAACCGGCAGAGGCAGTCATTTCGGTTGTGGAATGCTCCATTTGAGCGGTAACGTCGCTTATGGTTTGTATGTTGTCTGCCAAGCTGCCTATGCTTTGTGAGCTTTCCGACATGGATTGTGTAAGCTCTGAAATGACAGAGTTGGTTTTGTTGGCATTTTCCTTTATTTCTTTAAGAAGCATGTTTGAGGATTCAATAAGCTTACCGCCGCGATTAGTGGTTATGAACATAAGCATTCCAAGAATGCTGTATACAAAGAGGTTTTCAATTGCAAGAGTCATCGTAGCATTTGGACCTAGAATATATTTGGGGTCGATTATACACGCTACAATACATGCTGGGATATATATGCAAAGGTATGCCAGTATGATTTTTTTGTTGAAGTATATTAATGTCATTCCCAAAGCGGTGTAGGAAACGGCAAAAGTGATATCGCTGCCGCCGGAGGCAAAGGAAGTGATGATGGTGGCAATTCCGATGATTGTAGTGATACCGCTGCCCTTGATAACATCATTTGCCTTTGACACGTAGAAGCCGGTTGCAATTATTGAAGCTACAACCATTGCACCAACCTTGATGGCGGCTTGAATGTCCATACCCTTGGACAAAGAGAAAATGGTCAGGCATATTGTGCATGCCCAGATAATAATGAGATTTGTTCTATGCAGCTTTTTCATTATGTCCTCCTATGTACATAGCTGAATGCTATGCTACAGCAGATATTGCCTGCTGCAGGTTTTCTCCTAAGAATGGATTGACGCTGTGCGGCTGCTGAGTATTAATCGGTGAACGACTTTAACCTTGCTGAATTAGATTAAAATGTTTTTGTAGGTCTAATGTATCACAAAGGGGATTTATGGTCAATTAATAAGCTTGTCAATCATTATGACAAGTTTTTGTATACTTTTTGTGAACATGGAATATTTCAACTGACATTTTTGTCGAGTGAGTGTATAATAAGACCGACATTGAAGTAATTTAGAACATAAGGAGATATTTTCGTGGAAATAAAATATATGCTTCCGCTTCTGGCGGTTTGTGATACAAAGGCATCAAAGGATTTTTACTGCGGCTTGTTTGGTCTTTCCGTAGTCATGGATTTTGGGCTTAATGTGACCTTTGGAACGTACAAGAACGGTATTCCAATACCTGCTTTTGCCATACAGCAGAATTTCGCATGGCTTGCCGACCTGCCGGAGGAGTCAGTTTGTCAAAAAGCCCACAACATGGAACTGTATTTTGAGGTAGACAATTTTGACGAGCTTTTGGCAAGACTTGAGGTATATCCGAATATCGAGGCTGTCAATCCGCCGAAAACACATGATTGGTTCCAAAGAGTTATGCGCGTTTATGACCCTGACGGACACATAATTGAAATTGGAGAGGCGATGGAAACGGTTGCAAGACGCTGCCTTGCAGAGGGAAAGACTCCTGAGGAAACAGCAAAGCTTATCCAATACCCCGAGGAATTTGTAAGAAGCTGTATGGACTAGGGAAGGAAAGCGGCTATGAATCAGCAGTATACTTTGGTGCGTTCAAAGCGACGGACACTGGCGCTTGAGATAACGCCGGAGCTTCAAATTTTTGTTCGTGCGCCGATTGCTTGCCCCCAAAAGGATATTGACCGCTTTGTTTCTTCGCACAGCAAGTGGATAGAAGAGCACCTTGAAAAGCAGCGGCAGCGTCCAAAGCCTTCGCCTGAGCCAACTGCTTCAGAGAAAGAGGAGCATATCGCTGCCGCATGGAGCATTATTCCTGAAAAGGTTGAGCAATTCAGCGCTGTTATGAGCCTTTGTCCTGCAGGGATAAGCATAACAGGTGCAAAGACCCGTTTCGGAAGTTGCAGCCCGAAAAACAGGCTGTGCTTTTCGTGGAGACTAATGCAGTATCCCGAGGAGGCAATTGACTATGTTGTGGTTCATGAGCTGGCACATATTGTTCACAAGAACCACGGCAAGGATTTCTATGCATTGATTGAAACTGTTTTGCCGGATTACAAGCAGCGCAGAAAGCTGCTGCGTGATTAAAAAAACGGCGTTTGGAGGCAATTTATGGATAATAAGCCTGTTTTTGCGTTGATGTATGATTTTGATAAGACGCTTTCACCAAAGGACATGCAGGAGTATGGCTTCATCCCCGGGATAAAAATGGAGCCTGAGGAGTTTTGGAAAAAGTGCAACCAAACCATGATTGAAAACAACATGGATCAGATACTTGCGTATATGCTTGTAATGTTTCAGCAAGCAAAAGGAAAAATGCTTGTTACCCGCGACACCTTGCAGGCGCTCGGAAAAGACGTCAAGCTGTTTGACGGAGTAAAAACATGGTTCAAGCATGTGAATGACTATGCCGATAAGCGGGGAATGGCTGCGGAGCACTACATAATTTCCTCCGGCCTTAAGGAAATAATCGAAGGCACTCCAATTGCCCATGAGTTTAAAAAGATATATGCAGCAGAGTTTTGCTATGACAGCAACGGGGAGCCCTGCTGGCCTGCCATGGCAGTGAATTTCACCAGTAAGACCCAGTTCCTGTTCCGCATAAATAAGGGAGTCATGGAGGTTACGGATAACAATACTCTAAATGAATATATGCCTGAGGATAAGCGGAGAGTGCCCTTCCGAAATATGGTATACATCGGAGACGGACTTACCGATGTTCCGTGTATGAAGCTTGTGCGCAATAACGGCGGACACTCCATTGCTGTATATCATGAGAACAAGAGCGACGTCAACGACCTTATTTTGCAGGGCAGGGTGGATTTAGTGCTAAAAGCGGATTATTCAAGGGGAAGCGAGCTTGAAAACGCTGTGTTTGCGATTATTGATGAGGTATCCGCAAAAAACAAAACAGTTTCCATGCACATGGCGAGCATGGAGCAGGCACAAAGGGAGAAGGAGATTGAGCGCAGACGGGAATGGGAAAGCCTGTCGGCTAATGCGGACAATAGTTAATTTGATTATTTGGGACGGTGATAAGCTTGCATTTTGTTGATGCAAAGTCCATATTATCCCCTCAAAACGGCATGAACATATACCGGGGCTGTTCCCATGGCTGTATCTACTGTGACTCACGAAGCAGCTGCTACGGAATGAAGCATGACTTTGAGGATATAGAGGTTAAGCAAAACGCCCCGGAATTACTGGAGCAGGCGCTTAAACGAAAGCGCCGCAGATGCATGATTGGTACCGGCTCAATGTGTGACCCGTATCTGCATTGTGAAAAAGAGCTTTGTCTTACACAAAGGTGCTTGAATATAATTGACAAATATGGATTTGGAGCTTCAATTCTCACTAAATCAGACCTTATTCTGCGCGATCTTGAACTTTTAAGAAGCATAAATGAAAAGACCAGATGCGTTGTTCAGATGACGGTTACCACCTACGATGAAAAGTTATGCCGTGTGCTTGAACCAAAGGTGTGCACAACCGCTCGCCGCTTTGAGGTTCTTCGTCAGATGAATAGCTGCGGCATTCCCACAGTTGTATGGCTAAGTCCTATTTTACCTTTTATAAATGATAATGCAGAAAATATATACAGCATTATCTCTTCATGTGCCGATGCAGGGGTTAAAGCAATATTATGCTTCGGCATGGGTGTAACGCTGCGCGAAGGGGACAGGGAGTATTTCTATGCGCAGCTTGACAAGCACATTGCGGGGATGAGGGAAATCTATCAAAAAACCTATGGCTACAGCTATAATTGCGAAAGTCCAAACAGTGCAGAGCTAATGTCTCTGCTGCAAAGCGAATGTGAAAGCTTCGGAATTATCTGTGAGCAGAGCAGTATTTTTGAGTACATTTTCAGGTTTGAGGACAAGCTTTCGAAAAGACAGCTTACACTTTTTGACTAGAAGGGGTAAAGTATGCAAAATGAAAATTATGCTATTTATAGTCTGCCCTGCGGACGCTTGAGGATATCCTACATCTATTCAGCTATAGTAGGTATCAACCGAACGGAGCAGATGGACAAAGGCTGCCCCTCGGCACTTAGTGACAGCGCCTATGAGCAGCTTACAGAGTATTTTAACGGCAAACGCCGTGAATTTGATTTGCCCTATTTTACTAATGGCACGGCTTTTCAAGAGCGGGTTTGGAGAGCGCTAACACAGATACCGTACGGACAGACAATAAGCTATAAGCAGCTTGCAGCCACTGTGGGAAATGAAAAGGCTTGCCGTGCGGTGGGCGGAGCAAACAACAAAAATCCCATTTCAATTATTATTCCGTGTCACAGGGTTGTGGGCGCAAGGGGTGACCTTGTAGGCTACGGCGGGGGACTGGATATGAAGGCTGTGCTGCTTGAGCTTGAAAGGAAATATTCTGAATGAAAGCATATATAGCTTAAACGCTTTAAGTTCAAGAATATCAGAGACAAAGACAATTTACACAAATTACAGCTCAGCATGACCTCTAGTTCATGGTTATGCGGGGAATTAAGCTGTATAAGAGGATGGTCAGAAGTATGATTTTTTACCTTATAAGACTAAAAGCTATGGGGGCAAGACCCGATGATGTCAAGCTTAGGACAAAATGCGGAGTGCTCAGCGGTGCAATTGGTATACTGCTGAATTTGCTGCTATTTGCGGGAAAGCTCTTTGTTGCGCTTGCAAGCGGCTCCGTGGCAGTCATAGCAGATGCCTTCAACAACCTGTCAGATGCAGGTTCCTCTATTGTAACGCTTGTTGGCTTCAAGCTCTCGGGGAAAAAACCTGATCCTGAACACCCCTTTGGTCACGGACGTATAGAGTACATCACGGGCTTTATTGTTTCAATTGCGATAATTTTAATGGGCTTTGAGCTGGGACTAAGCTCTATTCGCAGCATTGGCAGCGGCGAAAAGTTGGTGTTCAGCGTCTCCACGGTTGTTATTCTATCACTTTCAATTGCGGTCAAGCTGTACATGGCTGTCTACAACAGGCGGCTTGCAAGATTTTTTGGTTCTGCCGCGATGAAGGCAACCTGTGCTGACAGCTTGTCTGACTCGGTTGCCACTTCTGCTGTTTTGATTTCATTGCTGATTTCTCATTATACCAACGTTCAGCTTGACAGCTATGCGGGAATTTTGGTTTCCGCATTTATCCTGTATTCCGGAATAAGCGCTGCCAAGGACACCCTCAAGCCTCTTTTGGGCACGCCTCCCGAAGAGGATTTCGTAGACGCAATTGAAGAAATAGTGATGGCAAATCCAACAATTGTCGGAATGCACGACCTTGTTGTCCATGACTATGGTCCCGGGCGCTGCATGATATCGCTTCATGCAGAGGTTCCCTCCGATATTGATGTTTTCAAGGCGCATTGTATAATTGACGACCTTGAAAATGAGCTTGCTCAGAAGCTTGGCTGTGATGCGGTTATTCATTTTGACCCGATAGACGTAAATGATGAGAAGCTTATACAGCTTAAACAGCGGGTGAACGAAATAGTCAAGAGCATAGACAGCGACATTTCTCTGCATGATTTCAGATACGTTCCTGGAGAAACACACACAAACCTTGTGTTTGACATTGTTGTGCCTTTTGGCATAAAAAAATGCGACGAAGCACTTAAACATCAAATAAGTGAAGCTGTTGCCGAAAAGCTCCCAAATCACATTTGTGTTATCAAATGTGACCGTGCAAAGGTTTAGAAAAAAGCTCAAAGGGTGAACAATCATCCTTTGAGCTTTTATTTTCAGCAAAATTGTGCCGTTTGTGACCATGTTTTTGAAACAACAACCTCAACATCGGGAAAGCCTTTTTTCAGTATTTCAGCTAGTACCGGAACTACCACATTTTCTGTACAGAAATGGTCGGCGTCAATGATGTTCAGACCCAATTCTCTTGCATCAAGCATTTGATGGTATTTTACGTCTGCTGTTACGAGAGTGTCACATCCGAGAGTCAGCGCCTTTTCGATGTATTCACTGCCCGAGCCGCCGCACAAGGCAACCTTATAAACAGGCGTGCCCGAGTCATAATAGCGTATGCCGTTCGCGTTGAGGGCGTTTTTAACTGTGGCAGCGTATTCTTCAAGAGCCATTGGCTTTTCCAAATGACCGTAACGTCCAATACCGTAGGCTTTCCCGTTAGAGGCTGTGTGCTCATCAAGCCTGCCTTCGGTGTGAACGCCGATAGCCTTTGCAAGTGCATCGTTTACGCCGCCGTCCACAGCGTCAAGATTAGTATGCTGACAAAATGCTGAAATACCGTTTCTTAGAAGCTTCACTACCTTTTGACCTGTGATGCTGTTGTCATTGACGGACTTCAATTCAAAAAACATGGGATGATGAGATAGTATGATTTTTGCATCTAAAGCAATTGCCTCATCAATTACCTGATTTGAAATGTCAAGAGCACAAAGGGCGCAGGTCACTTCCGCTTCACCTGTACCAACCAAAAGCCCAACATTGTCGAAGTCCATTTTCATTTCAGGCGGAATCAGATTTTCAAAATAATGTACTATATCCTTAACCTTTGTCATCTTGAGCCTCCTTGCCGTATAAAAAAGATTTCTTTAGCTGCAAGTCTTCCAGAAGCTTTATTAGGTTCCTTTGACGCTTCTGATCCTCGGGTCTTGAGGAGCTGCCCAAGCCTTCACTTACACGCTCAAATTTTGTTATCAGCTCATCAAGGCGGCAACGGTACAGCGGGTCTGCGGATATCAGCTCTGTATGCCCAGTGAGCAGCTCGGCAGGGGAGTAGGGATTGTCCATGCCGCCTGTAACTACCATGATTTCATACAGCCGTCCGTCCTCAACAAGCCGCTCCGCTGTAACCTTATAGAGGTTATTTTGCAGCCAGCGGCGAAGCTCGTCTGCTTTGGTCATTGGCTGAAGAATAAGAGTGCGGTCACTTTGAGAGGTCCAAAGTGCGCAGGATAATATGTCTATAATTGTTTCTCCGCCCATGCCGGCAATGACGACATTGTGATATTCCTTGTCGCATATACCCTTTAAGCCGTCACAAAGAAAGAAGGATATTTCATCAACAACTTTGTATTCTATAGCGGTATCAATGGCATTTTCCAAAGGGTCTGGGTTTATGTCGGTTGCGAGAATTTTGCCGCTGTGACCGTTTTTCTGAAGCCAAACCGGAATAAATCCATGGTCGGTTCCAACATCTATCACACCGCCGGAGGTGGGAATAAGTGCGGCAATTGCCGCAAGGCGTTTTGAAAGCTTAATTTGTGTCATTATTTATTTCTCCCGAGTAAAACGCCGCCTCACGTTTATTGAGACGGCGTTTCATGACTTGGCTAGTTATTACCTGCGTTTTTCATCTCTTCCTGTTGAATTAGGAAGTTGTTGACCTGTGTGACAAAATCGTCGACATCAAAGCCATGTGCCGCGCAAGCCTGTTCAATGTTCTCATCCTCAGCGAGGACACAGGTGAGGCAGTGCATTCCGATAGCGTTAAAGAAGGGCGCTGTCTGCGGGGCATTTTCCAAAACTTCCATAAGAAGTGAGTCCTTAGAAATAGTGTACAAGGTGCATACCTCCAGTAACTTTATGTACAGATTATACCCAAATACAACACTAAATGCAAGGCTTTTTAAAAAAAGAGAAGCATGTTTTTGAAAGGTGATGTATGGTGACTGCTAAACATAAAATTACCCGGGAAATAAAAAAGAGCAAGGACTTGAGTCCTTAGATGCCGAGGGTTATGCTCATAATAGTTAGTGACTAAATTTTGAATGTTTCTTTTTATATATAACATAAAAAAGAGAATAAATAGGTATTACTAAAAGCAAAATCAAATAAAAATCACGAGTTGCTGAGTATGAAGTGGCATTTAAACCTGTAATCATAATATGACTTACAATGTAAGAAATAGGAATAAATAGTATATTTACTATTATAGCTTTAACTTTTTCTTTCTTTCTGAATGTTAGAAAAAGCACTGCCAAAATAAGCGCAATTAACACAGCAGTGGTAATATAGTAATTCAAAAACAATCGAGGTAAGGTCATAACTCCTCCATTATTAATGGGATTTCTACCATAGATTACTTTATCCTCTTGCCCACCATTAGACACATAATAAATAGTATTAACTGTTTCTCCGTTTGGATTTACCGCTATATCATGCTTTTTCTCGATATCAAAGAGTCTGTTCCAAATTGTATTATAGATACTAATAACATACACGCCTTGCTCTCTTTGATAAATCTCATATTCACCTGTGAAAGAAAGCGTTACACAGCCATTATTGTCCTTCACAGAAATAATATCAAATGATTCAGCATAAGGTAGATATTTAGGTGCCGTTAGATATGCAAATGATAATACTACAACGATGGCTGAAATAACTGCTGAAAGAATACCTGTAAATACTCGCTTTTTCTTTATATCCAATCCTATTTTTTTAATCACTCCAGCACCGCTATCTGGTTCCAAACAAAAATTCTTTACAGGCATATCTGTTTGCGATAGTTCCAATTCATTTTTGCACTCAGCACAATGACTTAAATGCTCATCTACAAATTGCCTTGTGTCATCACTGATAACATTTTCTACATACAAAGGTAATATATCACGAATAATACTACATTCACGATTTTTCATTACTTTGCTCCTCCAGTTGTTTTAATATTTGATTTTTTGCTCTGTGGTAGATAACGCAAGCCCAATTATCGGTCTTATTGAATATTTGACCAATTTGCTTGAAACTTAATTCTGCAAAAACTCTCCACATAAATACTTCCTTATAAGGTTCTGGGATAGTATGCAATAGCTTTTGAATTTGTACTATCTGTTCGTGGCTAATGATTTTTTCATCAATCCATGAATTGGGGTCTACTATATCTTCTAATTCCATACCTTCAATGCTGCTAATATTTTTTTGCTTTTTTAGGTGGGAATAATAACAATTTTTTGCTATTTGGCATAACCACACACGAAAATCGCAATCTCCTCTAAAGCTATCAATGGATTGCATTGCTTTAAAGAATGTTTCGCTTGTTATCTCCTCGGCGATATGTTCATTACCGGATAACTTTCTGATATATAAGTATACATGGTTAAAGTAAGTATTGTATATCTGTTCAAACTCCATTACTCTACCACCTTCT
>CAZAIU010000048.1:0-17531 GCA_964485265.1 uncultured Oscillospiraceae bacterium
CCATCCTGTACATATGGGGCCGCACCGAGAGAAAAGGGTGCGCTCATACCGATAAGGTTGGGGTTGCTTGTGGTGACAATATAGTTGTCTTGACCGATTGTTACGCTGGTGTGTATAATGCCGTTGTCCACCAGAGTAGTGCCGTTTTCCCATGTAACCTTGAAGCCCAGTTGCTCGGCAATCGTGCGCAGAGGAACCATCATGCATACATTAATGTCGGCAGGTGCCTTGCCGTCAACCTGAACGGTGTAATTGGGTTTATCTACAGCGGTAGGACTAATTAGTCCATCAGCAGTGCTAATCAGTCCATCAGACGTAAGTCCTAAAGGGCTATCAAAGGAATTAAGGGCGAAAGTAGGAATTGCCATTACACCGGCTAAAGCCAAGGACAGGAGAGTAGTAGTTGTCGATTTTTTCATAAGAATCTTCCTTTCGTTATCATGTAGATGATTATAAGTGTTTGTGTTGCTATTTTATATACAGTCAGTAGTGTGGTTTTGTTTCGTTTTTTTAAAAATTTTTTGCCAAGATAAGCTAAACTTCATATTCACATTGTGAAAACACTTAAATTTTAACCAGTAATAATAGAAAATCGGCAGACAGCGAATCTTCACTGTCTGCCGATATATGTTTGAAAAGCAGATTTTTTATTTGCGGTTTTGTTTAGAAAATGGAGAAAGCAACAACAAGACCGCAGAAAACGATTGAAACTGTTGAAACAAGCTTGATAAGAATGTTGAGGCTGGGACCAGAGGTATCCTTGAAGGGGTCACCAACGGTGTCGCCAATGACAGCTGCCTTGTGGCAGTCGCTGCCCTTGCCGCCGTGAACGCCGCTTTCGATATACTTCTTTGCGTTATCCCAGGCACCGCCTGCGTTTGACATGAATACTGCCATAGCAAAGCCGCAGACTGTTGTGCCGCCGAGAAGACCGACAACACCTTCAACGCCGAGAATAAGACCTGTTACGATGGGAACGATGACTGCAAGCAAGGAGGGAGCAACCATTTCGTGGAGAGCGCCCTTGGTGCAAAGGTCAACGCAGGATTCGTAATCGGGGTCCTTTTCGCCGGTCATTATGCCCTTGATTTCACGGAACTGACGGCGAACTTCAACGACTATGCTTTCAGCAGCACGCTGAACAGCGGACATTGTAAAGGCGGAGAAAAGGAAAACAAGCATTGCGCCTATGAACAGACCTGTAAGAACAGCGGGGTTTGTCACTGAAAGGTCAAGGGTATAGGGGTTTGCGCTTACGGCGATTTTTGCTCTTGCAATGTCAATGTAGGAAACAAGCAGAGCCAGAGCGGTAAGAGCGGCGGAGCCGATTGCAAAGCCCTTACCGGTAGCGGCTGTGGTGTTGCCAAGGCTGTCCAATGCGTCTGTGCGCTCACGAACCTCTTCACCAAGACCTGCCATCTCAGCAATGCCGCCTGCATTGTCGGCAACGGGACCGTATGCGTCGGTTGCCAGTGTAATACCGAGAGTTGAGAGCATGCCGACAGCGGCGATGCCGATGCCGTAAAGACCCTTGCTGAAGAACTCTGCATATTCAGCAGAGCCGGTTGAAAGGGTGCCGCCGGCTGCAAGGAAGCTTACGATAACAGCAACACCGACAATGATGATGGGAGCTGCTGTGGAACGCATACCAAGGCTGATACCGCCGATGATGACTGTTGCAGCACCGGTTTCCGAGGAATCGGAAAGCTCCTTGGTGGGCTTGTAGGTATCAGAGGTAAAGTATTCGGTGAAGTAGCCGATAAGGCAGCCTGCAACAAGGCCGCTGAAGATAGCTATGAGTATGCCCCACCAACGAACACCGTCAACATCCTTCATGACGTAGTAGGTAACGGGAATGGCGAGAACAGCGGCGAGACCGGCGGCAATGTAGGTACCGCGGCGGAGAGTGCCTAGAAGCTCCTTCTGTGTGGCCTTTTCGCCTGTGCGGATGAAGAAGGTTCCAATAACAGAGCAGAAAACACCGACAACTGCCAGAGCAAGAGGCAGGAACATGCCGTTCCAACCGAAGCCAGCAGTAGAACCGATTGCAAATGTGGCAAGAATAGAGCCTACATAGCTTTCGTAGAGGTCAGCGCCCATTCCGGCAACGTCACCGACGTTATCACCGACGTTGTCAGCGATTGTTGCGGGGTTGCGGGGGTCGTCCTCGGGGATACCGGCTTCAACCTTACCAACAAGGTCAGCGCCGACGTCAGCGGCCTTTGTGAAGATGCCGCCGCCAACACGTGCAAACAGAGCGGCAGCGGAAGCACCCATGCCGAACATAACCATGGTGTTAGCGATTTCGGCAGCCTCACGATGGAAGCCGTACTTGAGAACGAGGAACCAAACGCTGATGTCCAGAAGTCCCAGACCAACAACTGTAAAGCCCATAACAGCACCGGATGAGAAGGCAACCTTCAAGCCCATGTTGAGGCTCTCGCTGGCAGCCTGAGCTGTACGTGCGTTTGAGCTTGTTGCAATTTTCATACCGATGAAGCCTGCAAGGCAAGAGTAAATGCCGCCGGTAACGAAAGCAAATGGTACGAAGGGAGATACCATTTTGAACCAAGCGAGCACTCCAAGCAGAACAACCATGACTAGGAAGAAAATTGCTACTGACCTGTACTGACGTTTAAGGTATGCGTTTGCACCGCTGCGGATAGCTGCGGCGATCTTTTGCATGGTCTCGTTTCCCTCTGAAAACTTCAAGACCTTGCGGCTCTGAACTAAGGCAAACAGCAGGGCAACAACTGCACCTACCAAGCCAATCCAGAAAAATTCTTGCATAATTTCACTCCTCTTTGAATTTCCACATTAGCTGAGTGATAAATTTATAACCACTCAACAACTAAATATAATATACTATAAACTATAAAAATTCAAATGTATGATTACACAATAAGCAACTTAGAATAGCTGTAGTGTTGCACAAATTTCACACATTTGCATAAGAAAAATTGTACATATATACGTAACGTTTGTAACAAGTCGTATAACTTGAATGCTTCATTTGTATGTGTTATACTAAGCAGCGGAGAAGATGAATTCATTGCGTATTGATATGCAAAATAAACTGTATATTCCGATAAGGAGCATGCAGATATGGAGGTTAAAATGAAAGGAATAATTCTTGCGGCCGGCAAGGGAACGAGACTGTACCCAATAACACGCTCCGTGTGCAAGCCGCTTTTACCGGTTTATGACAAGCCTATGATATACTATCCGCTGTCCTTACTTCTGGAAATGGGCATAACCGACATACTGATAATAGTTCCGCCTGATGAGCTTAACCAATTTGAATGGCTTTTAGGCAGCGGAGAAAGTTTTGGAGCAAAAATAAGCTACATCAAGCAGTTTGACAGGCGCGGAATCGCCGATGCTTTTATTTTGGGAGAGAGCTTTATTGGTGAAGACAGTGTATGCCTTGCGCTGGGAGACAATATTTTCTTTGGTGACGGACTAAATGATAAGCTGCTGGAGGCAAGAAACAGCAAAACTGCCGCAACTGTCTTCGGCTGCTATATGGACGATCCCAAGCCCTTTGGCGTTGTTGAATTTGACTCTGACGGGAAAGTGATTAGTATTGAGGAGAAACCGGAAAATCCAAAATCTAAATATATCGTACCGGGACTGTATTTTTACGATAATAGAGTTGTTGAAATTGCAAAGCAGGTAAAGCCCTCGGCAAGAGGGGAGCTTGAAATAACCTCCGTAAACAACGCATACCTTGAGCAAAACGAGCTGAGCGTAGTGACGCTTGAAAAACAAATTACATGGTTTGATACAGGCAACGCAAGCTCGCTTCTGGATGCTGCCTGCGCTATTAGGGACTATAGAAACAGAACCGGAATTCAAATTGGCTGCTTAGAGGAAATTGCTTATAAAAACGGCTTGATTACCCGGGAAAAGCTGCTCTCCGTTGCGGAACAAATCAAAATGTCCGACTACGGAAAATACCTTGAGGACTTTTCAAAAGCCAAATAAAACAGAAACAGGCGCGACTTTTTTTAAGTCACGCCTGTTTCTGCTTAGTCTGTCGAGAAACCCAGTTGCACGCTAAGTGGCAGTGGACTCGGATCGGCGAGACACACTGAGTTTTCCGCAAGCTCCCAAATTTGTACTATTTTATTAGTTTTTTTAATACGCTTTTTTCAGCCAAAACCTGAAGGCGGGTACCTATATCTTCCCGGCTATGGGCGTCTGAGGAGCAGAGGATTTCCCTGCCCGGCATAAGTAGTCTCTTTGAGACCAGTTCGTCATATTTTTCGGGGTCTTTAAGCTCATAGGCTTCAAAAGCCAGGTCGTCCGGGCAAAAGCCCATGACACTGAGCAGCGAAAAGCTGTCCTTTTCAGCATGGGCGGGAATTGCGATGCCGCCAAGACTTTCGCACAGCGATTTGACCTCGTAAATATTCATGGACACCGCGCCGGTAAGGAGCTTGTCCACGCAGTACAGCTCCCTATCGTCCTCATCCATAACAATCTGCTTTCCCCAAACCTTGGCATCGTAAGGAAAATCCGGCAGAGCGGCGTATATCAGCCCGCTCATTTCCAGCGCCCTCTCAACACTGGGAAAATAGCAGAGCAGGTGGATTTCTTCCTCTGTGTTTATTTCTATGCCCGGGAGCAGCCGCACACCGTAGAAGTTTGCCGCCGCTTCCGCTGCCGGCAGATTCAGCGCGCTGTTGTGGTCTGTGACCGCCACCAGCCCAGCCCCCGCGAGTTTTGCCAGCCCAACAGACGCAGAGGGACTCATGTTGTCCTCCGCACAGGGGGACAGGCAGGTATGTATATGAAGATCGTAGAGCAAGGCGTGTCACCCCCGGCTAAATACTGCCAGAGCTTCAAGACAAACTCAAGGCTCTGTTAAACTCGGTAATCGCTTCGTATTCCGGCAGCTCGGTGGCGAGAATCACAATCCCCTCTCTCTCGGCTCGGGTTCTCGCGTCCTCCGCCAGCGCCGCTCCGTGGCAAAGCACTATACAGGCGCAGTCGCTCAAGGAGGCCACAGCCACGGAATTTATATTGCCCATAACAGTGAACCATGCGTTGTTCTCGCAAACGCGGCTCATGGCCCAGCTTAAAAGGTCGCCAGCAAAGGCACCGGCTATCTTTTTCGGGCTGTTTGGAGTAAGTGCTGTGAAGCCGCAGCTTTTGGCAAGTTCTGTCGTGTTCATTGCTTTCCTTCCTTTCCGAGAGCCTTCAGTACAGCCTCCATGCGGCTTCTCATAAGCACGGTGCAATCCTCTACCTCGCTGTTGCCGCGGACTATGTCCTCGGCAAAGGCCTGGCAGGTCGGCGCACCGCAGCAGCCGCAGTCCAGGCCGGGAAGGCGCTCGCAAATATGCTCCATCTTCGTGTATTTTTCGATATTTTCCTTGCGGTTGGGACCAAACTGAAACACTGGATCAAACCGCAGATTGGAATCCCACAGCATTTCCGGCGGTATATGCTTTTCAAGATGATTCCGGCTGACTGGTATGTACCGGCGCATTTTCTTTATTTTTGCCTTGGCTATATAGGGGTTCTCCACCTGGAGCACGCCGCCGACGCAGCCGCCGGGACAGGCGTTCAGTTCTACAAATTCAAGGTTGCGGTATTTCTCGTCCTCAAGATCCTCCAACACACGGATGACATTTTCGATACCGTCCGCCGCAAGATAGCTGTCGGTGGACATTAGGGCCGCCGCTTCGCCGCCGCTTTCGCCCCAGCCCATGCCAATGCGCCCCACTTCCGCGAGGCTCTCTATTCTGGTCTCCTGTTTCATCTCCGAAAGAAGAAGCGGATAAATGTCTTTGACGGCTATTGCCCCGTCCACCTCGCTTCGGGAACTGCCAAGAGGGTTGTGGATCGCCGTAACCTTCGCCGGACAGGGCGAGATGAAGAAGCAGCCTATCATATCCTCAGAAATGCCAGTTTTTTCAGCTGCCTGCTTTTTCGCCATTCGCGCCGCTAGCTCCATGGGGCTTACCAGCGGTAGCACGTTGTCGATAAGGTGCGGAAAGCGTACACGTATAAGCCTTGTAATTGCCGGGCAGGCGGAGCTTATTATCGGCTTTTTCAGGTCGTCTCCCTGAAGAAGCCTTCTGGTGGCGTCGCTGACAAGCTCCGCGGCCTTGCCCACCTCGAAAATCTCGTCGAACCCGACTTTCAAAAGAGCGTTCAGGATTATGTCCTGGTCATCCATGTTGTTGAACTGCCCGTAAAGGCTTGGCGGCGGCAGGGCAATTTTATACCTGTAGCTTTTCAGACTGTCCATTTTGTCGCTGACGGCTTTTTTAGCGTGGTGCGGGCATACCCGCAGACATTCGCCGCAGTCGACGCAGCGTTTGCCCAATATGTGCGCCTTACCGTCCCTTACGCGTATCGCCTCGGTAGGACAGCGTTTTATGCAGTTTATACACCCCTTGCAGAGGTCTTTATCCAGAGTAACGGAGTGGAAGTATTCCGCCATATCCGCCACCTCCTGTTTTCTTTTTTGTTTCAGCACATAACGTTCATTGTAATGGTTGTTCCCTCGCCTACAGTGCTTTTAATATCAAAGGTGTCCGCGTATTTTTTCATATTCGGAAGTCCCATGCCGGCGCCGAAGCCAAGACTCCGTATCTCATCCGGCGCGCTGCTCCAGCCCTCGCTCATGGCAAGGCTGATGTCTTCAATTCCGGGTCCCTGGTCACTTATCACAAGATGAATCCTGTCGTCACTGATTGTTACGTCTATTTCGCCGCCTCCGGCGTGGATGACAAGGTTAATCTCGCCCTCGTAAAGGGCAATGGTCACTTTTCTTATGACCTCGGCAGGAAATCCTATGGTTTTCAGCTTGGACTTGAGGTTGGCGCTCGCTTCTCCCGCCTGGGTGAAATCCTCGTCCGTGACACTATAGTGCAGATGTATGGTTTCAGCCATTATTTGCCGCCCCCCCTGAGACCCGCCTCGTACAGAAGGCCGCAGGCGGTAAACATAGTCATATCACTGGTCATGACGGCAATTCCTCTCTCCAGGGCGAGGGTGAGAACGGTTTCGTCCGGAACCTTTCCCCGGACAAAGCAGATGCAGACCATGTCCATCATGTCCGCCGTCCTGACAACCTGCGGATTGTTAAGGCCTGTAATCAGCACGGCCTGATCCTTGACATATGCCAGAACGTCGCTCATCATATCGCTCCCGCAGGCGGCGTGAACCTCTTTTGAAGTATCCACCTCCGGCGTGAGCAGGGCCGCGTTTAAAGTATTTTGCACTTCCTTTATGGTCATTTCTGAGATCTCCCATCCTATGTAAAAAATTGAAAACCACTTCTTGTCCCTTTCTTACAAGTATACAGAAAACATCTTTTTCTTGCAATGAAAATGTTTCTACATATTTTACAGTTTTAACTTGATTTTTTTATGTACTCTGACCCGCCTTTCCCACAAAATAGCTGTCGTTTTTTTGCGAAAATTCTGTTATAATAATAACAATCGAGCAAAGAGCGGCTCGCTCCTTGCAGTCGAACTTATCTGGAGGTAATTGAATGAAACGCATTTCCACTGTGCCATTTAACGGCACAAAAGAACAAGAAACTGCGCTTAAGACATGGCTTTCCGAAAACGGGGACATGCCGGGCGCCGCGTTGCCCGCACTTCAAAAGGCACAGGAGATTTACGGATATCTGCCCATGGAGGTCCAGCAGATGGTTGCAGAGGCTCTGGATATGCCTCTGGCTGAGATTTACGGGATCAGCACCTTCTACTCCATGTTCAGCCTTTATCCCAAGGGTACATACCGGATCAGCGTTTGTTTGGGAACAGCCTGTTATGTTAAGGGCGGCGGGGAAATCTACGAAGCCCTGCAGCAGAAGCTTGGTATCGCCGGCGGCGAATGCACTCCGGACGGGAAGTTCAGCCTCGATGCCTGCCGCTGCATAGGTGCCTGCGGACTTGCCCCTGTTATCATGATAAACGACGATGTCTACGGACGTCTTACCCCCGACGCTCTGGACGGTATCCTGGAAAAGTATAAATAAATGCAGGAACTTTCTATGAACGTGCTAGACATTGCCGAAAATTCGGTAGCAGCCGGCGCAACACTGATTGAAATCACGCTCGACATAGATACCGGCGCAAGGCTTTTGACCCTGACCATTGCGGACAACGGAAGAGGAATGTCTCCCGAAATGCTTAAAACCGTCACCGACCCGTTCACAACCAGCCGCACCACCAGAAAGGTCGGCATGGGTCTGCCCCTGCTGAAAATGGCGGCGGAGCAGACAGGAGGAGAACTGGTAATCAAAAGCTCTCAAAACGTCGGCACCATTGTTACCGCAACCTTCACCCTCGGTCACATTGACCTTATGCCTGTGGGCGACATGGCTTCCACCGTTGCCGCGCTCATCCAGTGCAGCCCCGAAATCGACTTTGTTTTCACCGCGCGAGCCGACTTTGACAACTTCACGGCAGATACCCGCGAGATGAGAAAAATCCTCGGCGGGGACGTTAGCTTTGCGGTTCCCCAGGTCGCACTGTGGCTTAACGAATATTTAAGAGAAAATACGAAAGAAATTGTAAAAAGGAGCACTGTCCTATGAAAAGCTTGGAAGAACTCGCTGCCATACGCGATAAAATGAGACAGACAGTCAACACTCGTGAGGCCGCTCACGACAGCACCCGTGTTGTCGTCGGCATGGCAACCTGCGGCATTGCCGCAGGAGCACGCCCGGTTCTCAACGAATTTACAAAAATGGTCGCTGAAGAGAATCTGACCGATGTACTTGTCACCCAGACCGGCTGCATCGGCATCTGTCAGTACGAGCCCGTTGTTGAGGTATATGTTAAGGATCAGGAAAAAGTCACTTACGTAAAAATGACGCCGGAAAAAGCTGACCGCATCGTTTCCCAGCACCTCAAGGGCGGCAGGGTCGTCACGGAATACACTATCGGCTCAGCCGCAAAATAAGGAGGAATTTAGAAAATGTACAGAAGCCATGTAATGGTATGCGCAGGAACCGGTTGCACCTCCTCCGGAAGCGATAAGGTTGCCGCGAGCTTTGAGACTGAGATTGCGGCGGTTGGTCTCCAGGATGAGGTCAATGTTGTCCGCACCGGCTGCTTTGGGCTGTGCGAGCTGGGACCAATCGTTATTATCTACCCCGAGGCCAGTTTTTATAGCCGCGTCAGTCCCGAAGACGTAAAGGAAATCGTCGGTGAGCACCTTCTGAAGGGCCGTCCCGTCCACCGCCTGCTCTATGATGAAACCGTCTCGGAGGATAACACGATAAAGAGCCTCGACGAAACAACCTTCTACAAAAAACAGGTTCGCGTCGCGCTTAAAAACTGCGGCGTTATCAACCCCGAAAGCATTGACGAGTACATAGCCTTTGACGGCTACCGCGCACTTGGCAAGGTTCTCACCGAGATGAAGCCCGAAGACGTTATACAGACCATGCTGGACAGCGGACTGCGCGGACGCGGCGGCGCGGGCTTCCCGGCCGGCCTCAAGTGGAAATTTGCCGCGGCAAACGCAGCCGACCAGAAATACGTCTGCTGCAACGCGGACGAGGGCGACCCCGGCGCGTTCATGGATCGCAGCGTGCTTGAGGGCGATCCCCATGTCGTTCTGGAGGCTATGGCCATCGCCGGCTATGCTATCGGCGCTTCTAAGGGTTTTATTTATGTTCGCGCCGAGTATCCCATTGCTGTAAAGCGTCTTGTCATCGCTATCAATCAGGCACGTGAATACGGACTGCTCGGCAAAAATATCTTTAACTCCGGCTTTGATTTTGACATTGAGATAAAGCTGGGCGCGGGCGCATTCGTCTGCGGCGAGGAAACCGCCCTTATGACCTCCATTGAGGGCAAGCGCGGCGAGCCGAGACCTCGCCCCCCTTTCCCCGCTCTCAAGGGACTTTGGGAAAGACCCACCATACTCAACAACGTTGAGACTTTGGCCAATATCCCGCAAATCATTCTCAAGGGACCCGAGTGGTTCGCCGCCATGGGAACCGAGAAGAGCAAGGGAACAAAGGTCTTCGCTCTGGGCGGCAAGATAAAGAACACCGGCCTTGTGGAGATTCCCATGGGAACCACGCTTCGCACTATCGTCGAGGAGATCGGCGGAGGCATTCCCAACGGCAAAAAGTTCAAGGCCGCACAAACTGGTGGTCCCTCCGGAGGCTGTATCCCTGCCAGCCTCATTGACACCCCGATAGACTATGATAACCTTATTGCAATCGGTTCAATGATGGGCTCCGGCGGCCTTATCGTCATGGACGAGGATACCTGTATGGTGGACATCGCAAAGTTCTTCCTGGATTTCACCGTGGACGAGTCCTGCGGAAAGTGCACGCCCTGCCGCCTTGGGACCAAGAAGCTGCTGGGCATGCTGGAAGATATCACCGAGGGCCGCGGACAGCCTGGCGATATTGAGAAAATGCTCGAGCTGTCCGAGTACATCAAGGCAAACTCCCTGTGTGCACTGGGTCAGACCGCTCCCAACCCCGTTCTTTCAACAATTAAATACTTCCGCGATGAGTATGACGCTCACATTAACGAGAAGAGATGCCCCGCCGGTGTATGCAAGAAGCTTTTGCGCTATGAGATTGACCCGGAAAAGTGCAAGGGCTGTACTCTATGCGCCCGCAACTGTCCCGCAGATGCAATTATAGGCGAGCTCAAGTCTGTTCACAGCATTGACCAGTCTAAGTGCGTAAAGTGCGGTGTTTGCATGTCCAACTGCCGACCGGGCGCAATAATCAAGGTTTGAGAAAGGACGAGAATTCTATAATGGCTGATATGATACATCTGACTATCAACGGAATTGCCGTTGAAGTGCCCAAGGGCGCCACTATTCTGGACGCCTCTGTAAAGGCAGGAATTCGCATTCCAACCCTTTGCTTTCTTAAAGATATAAATGAAATCGGTGCCTGCCGCATGTGCTTAGTCGAAGTTAAGGGTGCCCGCGGTCTTATGGCGGCCTGCGTTGCACCGGCAACTGACGGCATGGAGGTCAAAACAAACACACTCGCGCTCCGTGACTATCGCAGAAAAACGCTGGAGCTTATCATTTCAAATCACCGTATGGACTGTCTGTCCTGCTCCCGCAGCACAAACTGCGAGCTTCAGACCCTTGCTCAGGAATACGGCGTGGACATGGAAAACGAGGCCGGTCTTGAGCCGGATATCGACGACAGCGCCGTCCACCTCATCCGCGACAACAGCAAATGCATTCTTTGCCGCCGCTGTGTTGCGGTTTGCCGTAAAAACCAGCATGTTGGGGTTATAGGACCTATTTCCCGCGGCTATAAGACCCACATCGGCTCTGCCTTTGACCTTCCCCTTGACACAACCTCCTGCATAAACTGTGGTCAGTGCGTGCAGGTATGTCCTACAGCCGCCCTCACCGTAAAAGATGACACCGACAAGGTATGGGCAGCTCTCTCCGACGAGACAAAGCATGTAGTAATTGCCCCCGCCCCCTCTGTTCGCGCACAGCTTGGTGAGTGCTTTGGAATGCCCATGGGAACAAATGTCGAAGGCAAAATGGTTGCAGCAATGCGCCGCATTGGCTTTAACGCGGTATTTGATGTAGATACAGCAGCTGACGTCACTATTATGGAAGAGGGCACAGAGCTTCTTGAGCGCATGAAAAACGGTGAAAAGCTTCCCCTTATCACCTCCTGCTCGCCCGGTTGGGTAAAATTCTGTGAATATTACTATCCTGAATTTGTTGAGAATATCAGTACCTGCAAATCTCCTCAGCAGATGTTCGGCGCACTCACAAAAACCTATTATGCCGATAAATCAGGCATTGATCCCAAGGACATTTTTGTGGTCAGCGTAATGCCTTGCACCGCCAAGAAGTTTGAGCGCAGCCGTGACGGTCAAAGCGCCTCCGGCTACCCAGACATAGACGTTGCCATCACCACCACAGAGCTTGCAAACATGATTAAGCGCTCCGGTATTGTCTTTGATGAGCTGCCGGACGAGGAGTTTGACCCTGTATTCGGTGTTGCATCCGGTGCTGGTCATATCTTCGGCGCAACCGGCGGTGTTATGGAGGCAGCCCTACGTACAGTTGCGGAAATTGTAACCGGCAAGCCTCTTGAAAAGCTTGAGTTCAATCAGGTTCGCGGAACCGAGGACATAAAAGAGGCGGAGTTTGATCTGGCGGGAACAAAGGTTCGCGTAGCTGTTGTTTCCGGTCTGGAAAACGCTTCAAAGCTTCTCAACTCTATCAAGAGCGGTGAAGCACATTATGACTTTATCGAGGTAATGGCATGCCCCGGCGGCTGCGTTAACGGCGGCGGTCAGCCCAATGTTCCCGGTTATGTACAAAATACCCGTGACGTTCGTGCAATCCGCGCCGCTGCACTCTACAGTGAGGATGCTTCAATGAGTCTGCGCAAGAGCCATGAAAACCCCGTTGTGAAGGAAATCTATGACACATATCTTGAAAAACCCGGCAGTCATAAGGCTCATGAGATACTTCACACAGGCTATGTAAAGCGCAAGCTCTACTAGAGCAAAACCAATATGCAACCCCCCGCTTCAATTGATATGAAGCGGGGGGCTTTGGTGTAGATTTTTTAATAAAATGAAAACACGAATGACAGCCTTATTCTATACCAATAAAATAAGGCTGTCATTTTATCTCAACAGAACAAAAACAGGAGCACTTTCATGCATATAAACCGCTTTTTTTCAGAACTGAAAACTATGGACATACCTTGGCACCAGGAGACATTTCTGCAAAAAACGCTGCGGAGCTTGATATTAATATTTCTGCGATCGTGCTAGGCGGATATGTTTTTCTGTCATGTGGGAAACAGCGAACATTAATTGCGCTTTTACCCGCAAAATGGACAGCGCCCAGCAATAACTCACGTGTTTCTTTTTTAGACGGAGAAACATAGCATTTCGAGATGAGGATCAGTGCTTGGACGGTGCCTTTAATTATACAAGGTTGTTTTTCCGCTGATAGTGTCATCAATGGAATGGGTGATGCATTCCATTGCGGCGTTTAAATCTCTATTACGCATTGCACGGCATAGCGTGTTTGTGCGCAGACGCATATTCTCATAGCCGTGAAGCCTAAAATAACGCTCGAAAAGCGTCATGTTCGGAGCCTTGAAGGAATAAAAAATAAGGGGCAGCAGTGTGTTCCCCGAATAGCAGCACAGTAGATGATCAAACTCAAAAACAAGCTCTGCTGCGCGCTCAGGTGTGTTGGCACTATCAAGATATTCTGCACATTTGCACATCTGGTCTATTTCAAAATCCTGTATTTTGGGTATCGCAAGCTCAAATGCCAGCTCGAAAAGCACCTTTCGTATTTCCAAAATCGAACGGATGTCGGAGTCGGGAAGTGTGCCGCCGTTAAATTTCATAATTGAAACAAGAGTCTCAAGCCGCCCCTTGCGTCTGTAGTCGGCAACATATGTGCCGCTGCGGGGAACTATGTCTAAAAAACCCTTTTCGGACATCTCAACTATGCCCGCGTTTACCACGCTGCGGCTTATCTGCATTGATGCAGCAAGCTCTCTTTCGGGAGGGAGCTTCTGACCGATGGGAAGCTTCCCGCTTAAAATCATGTTTTCAAGCTGTTCGGTAAACAGCTCCTTAAGAGTGGGCGCACATAGCTTTGTAAATTCCATATTGTTCCTCCTATGTGTATTGGTTCAACCATAAACCACTCAATTATCATAGCATAAATCTCAACTAAAATGCAACAGAAAATTACAAATATATCAACAAAACAAGGTTTTTTGCAAAGGGACTGTTGACATGCTGCGCAATGAGTGTTAACTTAATAACATATGTGTGGAACAACCAGTTGCAAGAGACAAAAATAAGACGGAAAGCATAATTGCTTGCGCAGGCACTTTGTGTACTGTAACCACTTGGCAACGGGTGTGAGCCGAAAAGTTGCTTTTTTAACAATCGCTTTTCGGGCTTAATCAAGTCTACAAGAAGAGAGGAAAAGGAACAATGGCAAGAGAGAAAATTGTTAAGCTTGCACAGCTTATCAGAGGACAGAAGGTGCCAATCACCGAAGCAGACCCCGAATATTACTGCCTTGAACCCGTCGTTACAGACGAAATGGCAGAGGCTGCTTTGGGCATGAAACGCCGCATCTACATGACACCTGCGCAGGTTGCTAAAAGATGCGGAAAAACACCAGAAAAAACTCATGAGCTGCTTTTAAAGCTTGAGGACTGCGGTGTTATCGAGTCCAGAATATGCAACGGGTATGATGAGTTTTTGCTGCCCATCTATGTACCCGGTGTTTTTGAAATGATGGTTTTAAACAAGGAGCAGGTTGAAAAATATCCTCAGATTGCAAAAGCCTTTGACCAGTTCACCATTGACCGTATAGGACCTATTGCACCCAACATGCCCCTTGGCAACGGAGCTATGAGAGTTATCCCTGTTGAAGCTGCAATTGACGGTCAGTCAAGAAAGGCTAGCTACGAGGAAATCACCTATTGGCTGGATAAATATGAGCCCAGCATTTCAGTCGGTGTTTGCGAATGCCGCCGCTCCAGAAGACTTACAGGCGACGGTACCGGCAGCATCGAGGAAGAGCTTTGCATTATCGTCGGAGACACTGCCGAGTCCTGCATCCGCACAGGAAAAACAAGAAGAATTACTAAGCAGGAAGCCTTAGATATTTGCAAGAAATCCGAGGAAAAAGGCTACATGCACCAAGTTACAAATATGGACGGTGCCGATAAGATTTTTGCTATCTGTAACTGCTACATTGACTCCTGCTTTGCGCTGCGTACTTCTCAGTATTTCAACACGCCCAACATGTCAAGAAGCAACTATATTTCTCAGGTTGACAAGGAAAAGTGCACTGCCTGCGGACAGTGTGTTGAGGTTTGCCCGTCAAACGCAGTTAGACTGGGACAAAAGCTTTGCACCAACAAGCCCATAAAGCTTAAAAAGACTGTATTACCCGATGACCACGAATGGGGCCCTCAGTACTATAACCCCGATTTTCGCGAAAACCGCAAGAACATCGTTGAAACCGGCACAGCACCCTGCAAGGCAACCTGTCCTGCGCATATCGCCGTTCAGGGCTACATAAAGCTTGCCTCTCAGGGCAGATATCTTGAGGCTCTTGAGCTTATCAAAAAGGAAAACCCGCTGCCTGCTGTCTGCGGACGTATCTGTCCCCATAAGTGTGAGAGTGAATGCACACGCGGTGAAGTTGACAGTCCTATCGCTATCGATGAAATCAAGAAGTTCATTGCTGACAAAGAGCTTAATTCCGTGGGGCGCTTTGTTCCTAAAAAGCTCTATGACTATCCCGACATAAAAATGGCAGTTGTCGGTTCAGGACCTGCGGGACTTTCCTGCGCGTATTATGCGGCTCTCGGCGGCTACAGAGTAACCGTTTTTGAAAAGCAGGAAAAGCTCGGCGGTATGCTTACATTGGGAATTCCCTCCTTCCGTCTTGAAAAGGAAGTCGTTGAAGCTGAAATTGAGGTTCTTCGTGAGCTTGGCGTTGAATTTAAGACAGGTGTTGAGGTTGGCAAGGACATAACTCTTGCACAGCTACGCCAAGAGGGCTACAAGGCTTTCTATCTTGCTATCGGCGCTCAGTCCGGTCGTAAGCTGGGCATTGAGGGTGAGGATGCCGCAGGTGCAATTGCCGGTGTAGATTTCCTCCGCGGTGTAAACCTGGGCAAGGGCGAGAAACTCTCCGGTAAGGTTGTTGTAATCGGCGGCGGTAACGTTGCTATCGACGTTGCACGCACAGCTACACGTCAGGGCTCAGAAACAGTCAACATGTACTGCCTTGAATCTGCCTCTGAAATGCCTGCACTTCCCGAGGAAATCGAAGAAGCCGGCTCTGAGGGCATAATAATCAACAACGGCTGGGGACCCAAGCGTATCGTTGTTGAAAACGGAAAAGTAAGTGGCGTTGAGTTTAAGAAGTGTGTTTCCGTATTTGAAAACGGTAAATTCTCTCCCAAGTACGATGAGAATAATGTTATAACAGTTTCTGCCGATTACGTTCTTCTCTCTGTCGGTCAGTCTATCGAATGGGGCTCCTTGCTTGAGGGAGCTAAGGTTGAGCTTAACCGTAATAATACTGCTGTTGCAGACAGCCTTTCCTATCAGACTGCTGAGCCTGACATCTTTGTCGGCGGCGACGCTTACACCGGACCTAAGTTTGCAATTGATGCAATTGCGGCCGGCAAGGAGGGCGCTGATTCTCTGCACCGTCACGTGCACGAGGGACAGACTCAAAATCTCGGACGTAACAGACGCGTATTTTCCTCACTCGACAAGGGCAACCTTAACAAGAGCGCTATCACCGCAGGCTACGACAACACTCCCAGACAAAGACCTGCACATAACAGTGCAAATGAGAACAGCTTTAAGGATACCCGCGTTACCTTTACAGAGGACCAGCTCAAAAAGGAAACAGCCCGCTGCCTTGGCTGCGGAGCTTCCATTGTTGATGAAAACAGATGTCTTGGCTGCGGTCTGTGCACAACAAAGTGTAAGTTTGATGCAATTTCTCTTATCAAGGTATTTGATGCCAAGAGTGTCCCCTATGAGAAGGTTGTGCCGAAGGCAGCAATGCGCATTGTGAAGAGAAAGATTGCCATTACCAAGAACAAGATTATGGGAAAATCCGACGATGAATAACAGGAGCAATAATGCACGAATTAAGCGTTTTAGTTGAAGTAACAAGGATAGTTGAAGAGGTTGCTCGGGAAAATAACCTGAAAAAAGTTGATGCAATTGTCCTTGAAATAGGTGAGCTTTCTTCGGTTGTTCCGAAGTTCATGGTGGAGTATTTTCCGGTTGTTGTTGATATGAAGCCGATGTTTAAGGACACCGAACTGGTAATCGAAACCCTGCCGGGCAATGCTATTTGCCAAAAATGCAAGACAGTTTTCAACGTTATTGAAAACGAAGGCTACTGCCCCAATTGCGGCAGCTTTGATAAGGAACTGCTTTGCGGACAGGAGTTTAACATCAAGGAAATTGTGGTTTCAGAAGAGTAGTTACGTCGCTTAAAAAAACATAGCATAAAAATTGACCTCTTTCCGAACAAAATGGTAATGGGGGAGGTCAATTTTTGCTATGGAAGAAGGCATAAGCCCTGAAAAAACGTGAACAGAAAGTAAAAAACAAAGTCAAGAAACGTCATTCAACAAAATTTAGTTTTATTTGAGAAATAATGCTAAGAAAATGTGTGAAGCTGTTGACAAGAACGTTTTTTCATGCTATCATACCAAAGCGACCGAAACGGAGAGATGTCCGAGTGGTCGATGGTGACGGTCTTGAAAACCGTTGTGCGAAAGCACCGGGGGTTCGAATCCCTCTCTCTCCGCCATTTTTCTTTTGAAGAATGAAAACTTCAACCGGCTTCGCAAATGTTGTTTTCGACGGAGCAAGAGAGTTTTCGGTTCCATGTGATATTGTTTCTTTTTCGGCTTGGAGAAGTACCCAAGAGGCCGAAGGGGCTCCCCTGCTAAGGGAGTAGTGCGTGATGAGCGCAGCGAGGGTTCAAATCCCTCCTTCTCCGCCAAA
>CAZAIU010000049.1:0-17311 GCA_964485265.1 uncultured Oscillospiraceae bacterium
TAAATTAGCTTTTTCAGATTAAAGTCAAGCGATTGCATTACTTCAGAAAAGTAGAAGTTCAATTTATCCTTTAATCTTAAAGAATTTTAATTTTAAATTAATGATAATTAAAGATTAATACCCTACAATAATTATAACGTGCACATTTTATATTGCGGCAAAATGACTTCAAGCATGCCGCTATGGTATTCGCCATGTGCGTGAGTTCTTTATATAAAAAAATGAAAGGGGCTTGCATCACAATAATTATTTGGTGCGTAAAAAAATGTTCAAACCACCGCATTTTCTTTTTATGTTTCTAACCTTAACAACTGTAATTCTTTCTTGCATAGCTATGAAAGACAAAAGCAAGCGAAAAATCGAAATTTTTTTAAAAATCGCCGCAGTAGTCATTGTATTCTTTGACCCATTATACTGGCTTTGGGAGCATCAGACACACGGCAGATTTGATTTTGCCACCACGCTTCCGCTCTACCTATGCTCACTGTTTTGGATGCTTATGCCCATTGCCGCATTTTGTAAAGACGGCGTTTTAAAACGCATTGCAATTTCCAACATTTGCACTATCGGCTTGCTGTGCGGAGTTTTTGGAATAGTCTTTAACGTGTATCTGGACAGATACTCTTTCTTTGCATTTGTTCCGATGAGGAGCCTTATATACCATGTCATTATGGTTGTAGTTCCTGCTATACTGTGGACTAGCGGTTATTTTCGCCCCAAGCGCAAGGATTGCCTTCTAGGCTTCATACCTGTAATTGTGCTTTTAGTTCCCTGCCTGATTTTAAACAAGCTTTTCGGTTGGGATTATTGCTATACAGCGGGCGGTATCGGCACTCCCCTTGAACGTATCAGTGCTCATATGCCACGACCTGCATTTCTAATAATCTTATTTGGCAGCATCTTTTTAATGGTACTTCTTATGTTCTACAGGCAAGTAATCAAGGATTTCATTGCATACATAAGAAACAAGTATTTCAGACACAGCGTCAAGCTTTAAGCTTAAATTATTCTTTATACTTTTTATCACTTAAAAATAACTCCTCCAAAGGGCAGCAAAAAAAGAGCTTCAATATTGAAGCTCTTTTTTTGTTGCAGTTCGGACGCTCGTGATATGTTTAAAACGCACCTTTTGGGTAGTCCAAAAAAGCGGTTGAATCACTGACAAAAAACTAAGGCAGTTGAACTCAATCTCGTTTCATCCCAATTTGTTACACAAACGCGGAACTATTTGCAAATAGACTTATGCCTGCTCTTCTCTCATTTTTGCAAAGCATTCGCTGCAATAAACGGGTCTGTCAGACTTGGGCTCAAAAGGAACTCTAGCTTCCTTACCGCATGCTGCACAAGTAGCTGTGTAGTACTCGCGGGGACCGCGAGCTGCGTTCTTTCTAGTGTCACGGCAGTTCTTGCAACGCTGGGGCTCGTTCTGGAAGCCGCGCTCTGCATAGAATTCCTGCTCACCGGCTGTGAATACGAAATCCTGTCCGCATTCCTTACATACTAAAGTTTTGTCTTCGAACATGTTGAATCCTCTCTTTGAAAAAGACTTACCCTAATGGGCATTTTATTGCGTCAGCTATTGCTGATGTCGCTGAGGTAAAGGTTTCGCGCCAGCTTACGCCTGATGCGCTGCACAGCATTGTCAACGGACTTTTCCGGCTTTCCGCAAGCCTCTGCTATTTCGGAATATGATAAGCCACTAAGGAAAAGTTCAAGTATTTCCGCTTCAAACTTTGACAAACACCGTGAATAAGTTTGAATGATTTCATCGGCGCTCTCTCTAGCCAACACCTGTTCTTCAGGGGTTCGTCTAAATACCTCGGCGTAAGATACCGCGTTGGACTGGCTTTCATCTGAGAGGACATCATCGAACGACACCATGTCGTTCAATGGCTCGTGTTTTTTGCGGGATGCGGTTTTTATCGCAGAATATATACGACGCTTAACACAGATTTCCGCGTAAGTTTTGAAAGATGTGTTCATGGATAAATCGAACTCGCGTATTGCAGAAAGCAAACCAAACATACCTTCCTGTATTAAATCTTCGCCGTCACCGCCGACCAGAAAGAAGGGTCTGGAGCAAATTTTGACCAAACGAGAGTAACGCAAGGCAAGCTGTTCCTCTGCTAATTTATCTCCAGAGTCCACCATGCGCAACAAATCGTTATCACTGAGTTGAGAATACAAATCCATAATACTGCCCAATTATCCTAAACAAGTTGGATTATAGTTCATTTTTTACAAAAAGTCAAGATTATTTCAGCCTTTAATTTACAGCTTTAAAGTTATTTGCGTTATTTTCGATACACTTCGTAAGAGTATTTGCGGTTTTTTCTGCAATTTCCGAGTCAACAGCCTCAACCATCACTCGTATAAGTGCCTCTGTTCCGGAAGCTCTGACTAAGATTCTGCCGGTTTTGCCTAGCTTTTCCTGTTCCTCGGAGATTCTTGCTCTGAGAGCCTCATCTTCCATCAGCCTCTTTTTTACCTCATTTCCGCCCTCAATTGGCACGTTATGAAGAAGCTGAGGGTATGTGGGTATAGCTTTTGCAAGCTCAGACAGCTTTTTACCGCTTTCGCTGACAACCTTTAGGAACTTGACAGCGGCAAGCTGACCGTCACCCGTGGTTGCATCGTCTAGGAATATGAGGTGTCCTGACTGCTCTCCTCCCAGATTGTAGCCGTTTTTCTGCATCATTTCGAGCACGTTGCGGTCACCCACATCTGCACAATGGAGAGCAATGCCGTTTTTTCTGCAGAATTCATGAAAACCAAGATTTGACATCACCGTTGCAACAATTGCATTTTCACTGAGCTTCCCCTCAGCAATCATCGCCATACCGCAAATTGCCATGATTTTGTCACCGTCTACCAGTTCACCGTTTTCATCAACTGCCAAACAGCGGTCCGCATCTCCGTCAAAGGCAAGACCCATGTCAAAGCCGCCTGCAACTACCATGCGGCCAAGTCCTTCAATATGTGTTGAACCGCAGCCGGCATTGATATTGCATCCGTCAGGGTGATCCTTTATCAATTCAAGCTCAAGGGGAAATCTTCCAAAAATATCGTTAACCGTTCTTGAGGCTGCACCGTTTGAACAGTCAATCATAACCTTAAGTTTACCAATTTTCTCTTCTGAGATTGAAACAACATGCTCAACATAGCGGTCAACATACTCCCTACCGCGATTAATTACCCTTCCGATATCGCCGTTTTGCTTTTCATCCAGTGGTTCATTGCTGTCAATAAGCTCCTCAATGCGTGCTTCAAGCTCATCACTGAGCTTGAAGCCTTGGCTGTTGAAAATCTTAATACCATTGTGCTCATAGGGATTATGCGAAGCAGAAATAACTATACCCGCGTCTGCTTGGCAGTCCATCGTAATGAATGCAACGGCAGGGGTAGGAACCACACCCAAATGCATTACGTCCGCACCGGCAGAGCAAAGCCCGGCGGTTATTGCCGCCTCAAGCATATCGCCAGATATACGAGTATCCTTTCCTATCGTAAAGAATGGTCTGTGATTTTTACTGTTTTCAGCAAGCACCATAGCCGCTGCCTGCCCAACCTTAAAAGCAAGACTTGCATCAAGTCCCTTATTTACTATTCCACGAATTCCGTCTGTTCCAAAATATTTTCCCAATTGGCTGTCCTCCGATTTTGTTTACAATTCAATTTGTTGTTGACCAAGATATTCGATGCCTAAATGGTCATAAGCCTTCTTTGTGACGCAGCGCCCCCTCGGTGTTCGTGTAAGAAAGCCCTGCTGTAAAAGATAAGGCTCATACACATCCTCAAGTGTTACTGCTTCTTCGTTTATTGTAGCGGCAAGGGTATCCAGTCCCACGGGTCCGCCGCCGTAAAATTCAATTATACTGGTAAGCATACGCTTGTCCAGAGAGTCCAGACCAAGCCCGTCCACCTCAAGGCGGCACAGCGCCTCGTCCGCAACCTGCCGTGTTATCACGCCGTTTGCCCGAACCTGCGCAAAGTCACGCACACGTCGGAGCATACGGTTTGCAATTCGAGGCGTTCCCCTGCTGCGGCGGGCAATTTCAGCAGCACCGTCAGGTTCAATTTCAATTCCCAATATTTCCGCGCTTCGTTCTACAATAAGCTGCAATTCATCGGGTGAATATAGCTCAAGCCTCAATGTCACCCCAAAACGGTCACGCAACGGCGCTGTTAGCTGACCCGAGCGGGTGGTTGCACCAATAAGCGTGAATTTTGGCAGGTCGAGACGGATAGAGTTTGCCGATGGTCCCTTGCCGATAATGATGTCAATAGCGTAGTCCTCCATGGCGGGATATAGAATTTCCTCCACCGAACGGTTCAGGCGATGAATTTCGTCAACAAATAAAATATCATTTTCCTGCAAATTGGTAAGCAGCGCCGCCAAATCTCCGGCCTTTTCGATGGTTGGACCGGAGGTTATTCTCATATTCACGCCCATTTCATTTGCAATTATACCCGCAAGAGTGGTTTTACCCAAACCCGGTGGACCATGCAGCAAAACATGATCCAAAGGCTCGTTGCGCAGTTTTGCTGCTTCGATGAAAACACTGAGATTGTCCTTTGCCTTTTTTTGACCTATATATTCCCGAATAGTACGCGGTCGCAAGGATCCTTCGCTTACATCCTCGGGCAAAAATGAGGTTGAAGTAACAACTTGCTCCTCGCCCTCATTTGAAAAGCTAATGCTCAAAATCCGCGCCTCCCTACTTTACCATGGTCTTTAGCGCCATTTTTATTATATCCTCCAGCCTTTCGGCTTCAACGTTTATGTCCTTTAGGGCAACGGTTATTTCCGAATTGCTGTAACCCAAAACTGCAAGTGCCGATACCGCATCTGAAAGCTTGGAGTTCACCGCCGGTGACGAAAGCGTACTTTCAGACGCTGTAACAAGTCCATTTGTTTCTTTGCTCATTTTGTCCTTAAGCTCAAGTAAGATTCGTTGAGCTATCTTTTTACCAATGCCGGGAGCGACTGTCAACGCCTTCTCATCGCCACTGATTATTGCCATAGCCAAAGACTCCGGCGTTGCTGACGAAAGTATAGAGATTGCCGCTTTTGGACCCACGCCGGAAACACCGATGAGCATTTCAAAGCAGCGCTTTTCACTTTTTTCGTAAAAGCCGTATAGGTCAAAGGCATCCTCTCTGATATTTTCAAATGTATATAGTTTCGCCTTTTCTCCTATGCTAAGACGAGAAAGCGTGTGCGCCGTCGTGTTCAGTTCAAAACCCACACCGCCGAATTCTAAAACAGCCATATTGGGTTCAAGCTCCGTTACCGTGCCGATTATGTGGTGGAACAAGGTGCAGTACCTCCATATTTTGATAATAATGATGTGGCACTTCTGGCGTGGCAGATCGCAATTGCGAGAGCATCCGCCGCATCATCGGGCTTTGGTGCCGACCTCATGTTGAGTATTCGCCTCACCATGTCAATAACCTGATTTTTTTCCGCTCTGCCATAGCCCACCACAGCCTGCTTAACCTGAAGAGGAGTGTACTCAAAAACCGGAGCCCCCGAGCGGTAGCCTGCAAGAAGCAAAACTCCCCTGCCATGGGCAACAGAAATTCCGGTCGTAATATTGGTGTTGAAAAAAAGTTCCTCAAAAGCTATGGCATCAGGTGAAAAGGTTGAGCATATTTCTGTCATGTCGTCATAAATGCGGTCAAGCCTAGATGACAGGGCTGTGTGTGCAGGCGTGGTTATAACTCCGTAGTTCACAAGCTTAAGCTTGCTTTTCTCACTGTCTATAACCCCGAAGCCAACAGTGGCTATGCCCGGGTCTATTCCCAAAATACGCATTCTTTCCTCCGACAAACGGAAATATTTCATATCATATTACCATAATGCAAAAATGTTTTCAATGGATTTTTGCCGAACCAAGTGCAAGTATGAATTTTTTTATCAAAAAATTTTTATGGCGCCGTCCAAAAGGACGACGCCACTACTTAAAGGATATGTAAATGAACATTTCACTTTTATGCTCTCGGATGAGCTTTGTTGTATACATCCTTGAGCTGCTTTTTTACAAGCTGCGAATAAACCTGCGTTGAAGAAATATCCGCATGACCCAGCATTTCCTGTATTGAACGTAGATCAGCGCCGTTTTCCAGAAGGTGTGCTGCAAAGGAGTGGCGCAGAGTGTGAGGCGTAATGGTTTTATCAATTTTTGCCTTTGTTTGATAGGTTTTAATAATTTTCCAAAAGCCCTGTCTGGACATACGCTCACCGCTGACATTTACGAACAGAGAAGACTCGTCCGATGAGGCTATCATTTGCGGACGAATAAATTCTACATATTCTGCAAGAGCACGAATAGCAGCAGGATAAAGCGGAATCATTCGCTCCTTGTCGTGACCCTTGCAGCGGATTATTCCGGCGGAAATGTTAACATCTGCAACGTCAAGCGCTATCAGCTCGCTTACGCGAATACCTGTTGCGTACAGAAGCTCAAGCATAGCTCTGTCGCGGTAACCTTTTAAATCTGTGCATTCGGGCTGTTCCAACAGAAGCTCAACCTCTTTGCCGGTAAGAATTTGCGGCAGCTTCTGAACAGCCTTCTCCGGAACCAGTCCAAGCGTCGGATTCTCCTGAACCACATTCTGAGAAATAAGGTACTTGTAAAAGTTCTTTATGGACGCAATGCTGCGTGAAATTGTGGGAATGGATTTCCCCTGAGATTTCATCCATGCAGTGTAAGCTTCAAGCTCTTCATCAGAAACACTGTCATAGGTGTCATCTGTATGTCCATCAAGATAATCGCCAAGCTGCCTTATGTCTCTTAAATAAGAACTGAGGGTGTTATCGGATGCCTTCTTGACATTTTTTAAATAGTCTTCATAGCTTTTTAAGTAAGAGGCGTTGTCCATATTACACTCCTCCTTTCAATATTTTATGTGATTAGGGAAACAAGATATGGAACGAGCTTCATTTCAAGCAGTACACCGGCTGCAAGGAAAGGCAGACTGATTAAGAAATGCAGCATAAGTTTATTTGTAGACGGAGAAAAATGACCACGCATTAGCTCTCTAAGCCTGCGGGAAGATAATGCCGCGTCAACTGTAACCGCAAAAAAGCAAGGCAGCGAAAGCAAGGAAGGAATGCCCAACACCAGCAGTGCCATAATTATTCCCTTGTCATCACATGAGGACATTACGGACGCAGCAGAGCAACTAAGAACATACCCTCTTGCTCCTGCAAGCAACGGCAAAAACGCAAAGCCTATAAATGACGAGCCGAGAAAAACAGCAATTAATGAAAACACTATAAATTCAAAAAAACGAGACAAAAATTCCCCGCTTCCATTGGGATACGAGGGGAAAAAATCGCTTAAAAAACTTTTGTCAGTAAAACTCGTGCCCATGAAACAGCCTAAAATTGCACCGGCAGCAAAGCACAGTGACAAAAGGAAAAAGCAAAGCTCAAATACTTCCTCAGGTTTAAGGGCGCGTTTTGCGGAAAGATATTTTTTTTGAAGCATGCCATATCACCTCTCATTGCGGCGTCGGCAGTCGAAATAATAATGTAATTTACATAACATCCCAACGAGGACAATATAACTCAAAACAACCAGCTAATCAAGCCTTTCGGCGAAATAAGTTGATTTTTGTTAATTATGACGATATATTATGTAAACAACATTATGTAAACCGTCGAAACCAATGTATTTAAAAGTCCCTAATAACGCAGAGTTTTTGCCATATCTAGTAGCGATTTTCACTCTATATTACAACATATAGGTAATCACTTTTCAATTATGTAAACTCCCGGTTTTTGATTACATCTAGTAATATTCACTTCCTAAGTCTGGATTTTTGGTTTTTCCTGTTCAACCTCAGCGCGCCCCCAAAGGTTCCGCCTGCAACCGAAGCAATAATTACCTTTAGAAGAACACCCTCTTGTCCGTCTCTTCTGGCAACGAGCATAGTCACCGCGAGGACAAGCACAATGTATCCCACTGCGCTTAGCATGCCCGCAGTTATAACTCCCCCACCCTGCTTACCTGCGCAATATAGTCCTCCGGCTGCCGCACCAATCACAACGCAAAAGACAACCAGGCTATCCTGCAGTGACTGCGCAACCAAGCCTGTTGAGATAGTCAGTGCGAACACCAGCATGAGAATCAAGGTTACAGCAAGTCCGATAATTGATCCTATAATCGAATGGCGCAGCAGCCCATTTTTAGCTTCTTTAGTGTCTTTACTTTTTTTCATAGCTGACCTCCATAATAAAAAATGCAAATAAAAATCCCCACCGGATAAGCTTTGTATAGCTTATTCAGCAGGGATTAAATCAATGACTGTATGCAGTTTTATTTCGCCTTACGGGAAATCGCCCATTTCGCGACTTCAATTCTAACTCTGTCTTCGCCTGTTTCAAAGGTTATGCTATCACTGGACATGCTTACTATCGTGCCCATCATGCCGCCGATAGTAACTATCTTGTCACCTGTGCCCAGAGAACTACGCATATCCTCAACTTTCTTTTTGCGCTTTTTTTCAGGTCTAATCATAAAGAAATAGAATACTGCAAACAGAATAACAATTGACAGAACAAACTGGATAGTAGCTCCGGTACCCGACGCGCCATCCGTGCCGGCTGCCGGCGCTGCGCATCCTGCGAACATTAGGCAAATAACCAATGCGAAGGAAACTGCAGCAATAATTTTCTTACTTAATTTTGATATCATTTAGTTGACCTCCTAGAGTTGTACTATTTGATTATATATGGCAATTATTTTAATTGCAAGGATTTTTTAACAAAGTATTTAAATGTGTTAATAAATACCGCAATTTTATATAGCTTATACGTTTCAGGCAGATACATTTTAGTACACTTTCAAAAAGTGCCCGCTCAAATCATCGAAGCTTATCATATCCTTCTTTCAAGCTTTTCAGAAAATTCATTTCTAAAAGAAGTAAATGTTCCGTTGTCCAGCTCTTCACGTATGTGTTCCATAAGCTTGTTGTAAAAATACAGGTTATGAATAGCGCCAAACCGCATCGCCAGCACTTCACCCGCTTTGAACAAATGCCTTACATACGCTCGGGAATAGTTTCTGCAAACCGGACAGTCGCACTGTTGGTCTATGGGATTGTCGTCTTCTGCATACTTGGCGTTATTTATATTGAGCACGCCCTCCCATGTGAAGAAATGACCATGACGTCCATTGCGAGAGGGCATTACGCAGTCAAAAAAGTCTACCCCTCGGTAAACACCTTCAATTATATTTGTAGGTGTTCCAACTCCCATGAGGTAACGAGGCTTGTCCTTTGGCATGTATTCTTCTACGACCTCAATAGTGTCATACATCTCACGATGGCTCTCCCCCACCGCTAGTCCGCCGATCGCATAGCCCGCTAAGTCAAGTTCAGCAATTTGCTTCATATGCCGTATACGCAGGTCATGGAAAACCGCACCTTGGTTTATTCCAAAAAGCACCTGACCAGGGTTAACTGTATCCTCTAACAAATTTAATCTGTCAAGCTCAGTCTTGCAGCGAATGAGCCAGCGCAGCGTCCTGTCACAGGAAGCGTCAACATACTCATAAGGAGACGGTATTTCCACGCACTCATCAAACGCCATTGCAATATCGGAGCCAAGGTGTGACTGAATCTGCATGCTCTCCTCGGGACCCATAAAGATTTTTCGTCCGTCCACATGAGAGTTAAAGGTTACACCTTCCTCTTTAATTTTTCGAAGCTGTGCCAGAGAAAATATCTGAAATCCGCCGCTGTCTGTCAAAATAGGTCTGTCCCAGTTTATGAATTTGTGAAGTCCTCCGCGGCGGTATATCAATTCGTCTCCGGGTCTCACATGGAGATGATAGGTATTGGAAAGCTCTATCTGGCAGCCAAGCTCTTTAAGCTCGGGCGCAGCAACACCGCCTTTTATCGCTCCCTGAGTGCCAACATTCATAAACACAGGCGTTTGAGCAGTACCATGAGGACATGAGAATTCTCCCCGTCTTGCATGTCCCTCCGTTCTAATTACACTAAACAATAGTATTCTCCCAAATATGTTTTTTATTGGTAAGTTTTTATTCAATAAGCATTGCATCGCCGAAAGAGAAAAACCTATACCTCTCTTGCACAGCTATGGAATATGCGTTTAAAATACTTTCCCTGCCTGCAAGAGCCGAAACAAGCATAACCAACGTGCTTTCAGGCAGATGAAAATTTGTTACCAGCGCATCAATGCACTTAAATTTATATCCCGGATATATGAATATGTCTGTCCAGCCGGAGGCAGCCGGCAAGCTCCCGTCCGCATTTGCAAAGCTTTCAAGAGTACGGCAGGAGGTTGTTCCCACAGAAACGACACGCCCTCCGCTTCGCTTGGTTTCTGTAACAATTTTAGCCGTTTCCTCCGGTATGATACAAAACTCAGAGTGCATTTCATGGTTTTCCACATCGTTGCATTTCACAGGACGGAAGGTTCCCAACCCAACATGCAGCGTAACGTAACAAATATTAACACCTTTGTCAGAAATCTTTTGCAGAAGCTCACGGGTAAAATGAAGCCCCGCTGTGGGAGCGGCAGCAGAGCCGACCTCTCGAGAATAAACCGTCTGGTACCGCTCGTTATCTTCAAGCTCCGCCTTGATATACGGCGGCAGGGGCATTTTGCCCAGACGCTCCAAAACCTCAAGGAATATTCCCTCAAACTCAAAATGCAGCAGCTTGTTTCCACCCTCGCAGGCTTGAGTCACTTTGGCTGTCAGCTCACCGTTCCCGAAGATAAGCTTCGTGCCCGGCTTAGTTTTTCTGCCCGGACGGGTTAGGCATTCCCAATTCCCATCTCCCAAATCACGCAGCAGTACAACCTCAACAGCGCCTCCCGACTCACGATGCCCAAACAGTCTCGCAGGAAGCACGCGTGAATCGTTCAAAACAAGACAGTCTCCCTCATTCAAGTAATCCGGCAGGTCAAAAAAATGCTTATGTTCAACAGCTCCGCTTAACTTATCAAGATGAAGCAGACGGGAGCCGTCACGCTTTTCAAGGGGTGTCTGTGCAATAAGCTCCTCAGGAAGGTCATAGTAAAAATCTGATGTTTTCATTATACGCTCTCGTTTTTCATAGGATACCGGTAGAAATTTTGACGCCGGTGAAATAGAAGCTAATAATTTGTCTATAATTCATGCCATAGTATTTCGCCATGGAATACGCACCCCATTGGCTCATTCCAACATTATGCCCCCAGCCGCTGCCTTTAAATATGTACACATCCGGATTTTCAGCAGATTTAGTGACAGTGTAATGTACGCTGGGAAGTCCAAGCACCGAGTAGCAACTCGACTTTGATAGAGTTGCTTTATTACCGTTTAAATCATAAACGGTTAGCTTGATGACATTATTTGTGGCTGAGTATGTAGGCTCAACACTTGCTACATTGCTTATGCCATATGATTTAAGCTTTGCTGCAAGCTCCGCAGATGTAAAATCATAGCTCCATGATTTATACCCAAAGCTGGGTATAGCCTCCTCATAGGGATCAACAACACCTCGGCAATATGGAAGTGCTGCTTCAAAAATATTCTCGCTGCTTTCCGTTCCTCCACCGTCAGAGGAAAAATAAAATGTTGTGCACAGCGAGCCGTTATAGGTCACATATTTGCCCGCTGTCGCATCCACCGCCGCATCACTGTTGGAATTCGCTCTCGACGTGCCCAGATACGCCTGGCAGTATGTATCCGCCGTTATGTCAAAACCGTATTTTGAGTAGTTGCCTATAGACCTTGCAAAATACGTTCTTGCACAGAGCGCTTGTGCCTTCAGTGCCTCAATTGGCCACGATGCAGACATTTCAATCGGAACTACACCCTTAACATAATCTTCAACATTTAGGACATTTATAACTGTAAGCTTCGTGGGAACATAGCGATAATATTCGAAGTCGCCGTAATATGTATTGCCCTTAAACCACGTTTCAGCTTTGCCCGAATTTGAAACAGGGCGTACCGCAAGGTTTACGCCAGAGTCAGTGTGCTCATACAGCACAGTGCTCGTTCCCGTTTTTTTAACAGATACCCCACGTCCGTCCCCGTTGGGAGTCATGGTTATCTGCTTTTCGTTTGTGCTGCCCAACTCATGATAAATACGGTTCGAGTCAAAGTATCCGAACTTATATCCACTGCCCACCTTATTTTCAAGGCTTGCAGAGGTAAGTGCTGTATCACGGCTGCTGCTGTAATAGTAATTGAGTCCCACACGTACAATGTCCGTTTTCAACGAAACAGTGGAGCCGTCATCTCCCGGATCCGGAACATCCGGCGTGGTGGAGGCTTGCCCTACCTTAACAACGCCGTCTCCGGTTATTGCATAGTCTCCCCCAGCCGTTGAAACTTCACCGTTAGCACCGATAACATATGAAGATCCGATTTCCCCCACTAGGGTCCCTTGGGAATCATTAACATATATTGTGTTTTCCGCTTTTGCACCTCCGCTGAAGTTAATGGTAGCCGTAAGTACAAGTGCAAATATTAGTATTCCTGTAAAAGAGCGTTTCATATATACTTCCTTTCGCTAATGTGACAAAAAACTTCTGATTTAACGCGTGATATTCATTGTAAGCATTTATTGACAGTATCAAACCGCTGTGGTAGGATTTTTAAATAAACACAGCTCATAGTTATGAATACACTTGTTAGACATTATATTACAAAACACCCTTACATTACAAGCATAACTACGAATTTTCCACTTCGCATTATTTACGGGAGCAGTGAATAGTATTTCTATAGCCCCGATTAGGAAGGAAGTAACAGAATGAAAAAGTATAAGGTCGGAATTGTCGGCGGCACCGGTATGGTTGGTCAGCGTTACATTTGTTTGATCGCAAACCACCCTTGGTTTGAGCTTTCAGTTATTGCAGCAAGTTCAAGAAGCGCCGGAAAAACCTACGAAGAAGCTGTGTCCGGTCGCTGGGCAATGGATGTTTCAATTCCCGAATGCGCACAAGGTATGATTGTTAAAGACGCATCAGCAGATATTGCCGAAATCGTTTCTGAAGTTGATTTTATCTTTTCAGCAGTGGATATGAAGAAGGATGAAATTGTCGCGCTTGAGGAAGCTTACGCAAAGCGCGAATGTCCCGTTGTGTCCAACAACAGTGCAAACCGCTGGGCACCCGATGTGCCGATGATTATTCCTGAAATAAATGCCGAGCATGTAAAAATTATTGATAGTCAAAGAAAACGGCTGGGAACAAAGCGCGGTTTTATTGCAACAAAATCAAATTGTTCAATTCAAAGCTATGTTCCCGCACTCCATCCCCTCCGCGAGGAATTCGGCATCAAAAGCGTACTCGCCTGCACCTATCAGGCTATATCAGGTGCCGGAAAAACCTTTGAGCGTTGGCCGGAAATGGTAGATAACTGCATTCCGTATATTGGCGGCGAGGAAGAAAAGTCTGAGCGCGAGCCCATGAAAATTTGGGGTACAATTCAGAATGATAAAATTATAGCAGCAGAAACTCCCAACATAACCTCCCAATGTCTGCGAGTAGCTTGCAGCGACGGACACATGGCAGCAGTTTTCGTAAGCTTTGACAAAAAGCCTTCCAAGGAAGAAATAATCAATCGTTGGGCAAACTATAAGGGCAGGGCGCAGGAGCTTGACCTCCCCACAGCACCCAAGCAGTTCCTGCATTATTTCACTGAAGATAATCGTCCGCAGACAAAGCTGGATAGAAACCTTGAAAACGGCATGGCTGTATCAATTGGCCGTCTGCGCGAAGATTCTCAATATGATTATAAATTCGTATGTTTGTCTCACAACACACTACGCGGAGCTGCCGGCGGTGCCGTTGAGCTTGCAGAGCTGCTCTGTGCTGAGGGCTATATTGAACACATTCATTAAGGAGGAGCAAGTGATGAAAACACCAATTTTCACCGGAGCAGCCACCGCAGTAGTAACCCCGTTCACAGGAAATGAAACAGATTATAATAAAATGGCAGAGTTAATAGAACAGCAGTACGCAGGCGGAATTTCTGCATTGATTGTCTGCGGAACCACAGGAGAAAACGCAACTCAGCCAATCACCGAGCACGAACATCTAGTAGAATTCTGCGTTAAACAAACAGCAGGCCGTATGAAAATTGTCGCCGGTGTAGGCAGCAATGACACTATGACAAGTGTTCGCCTAGCCGAAAGCGCAAAAAAATCCGGAGCAGACGGAATTTTGATGGTAACTCCGTATTATAACAAGACCTCGCAGAGAGGACTTGTTCAACACTTCTCGACCGTTGCAGACAGAGTTGACATCCCCATGATTTTATACAACGTTCCGAGCCGCACCGGTATCGGCATCGCCGCAGAAACATACAAAATCCTCTCAAAGCACCCAAATATCAACGGTATCAAGGAAGCCTCGGGTGACTTCAGCTTGTTTTCACGCACTCGCGCTTTGTGCGGTGATGACCTTTTCATTTGGAGCGGAAACGACGACAACACTGTTCCTATGATGTCAATGGGTGCACTGGGAGTAATTTCAGTTGCCTCCAACATCGTACCTCAGGTAGTAACAGATCTTTGCAAGCTGTGCCTCGAGAATGACTTCAAGGCAGCAACAGAGCTATATTGCAAATACGCAGATTTATTTGCAAAGCTATTCATAGAGGTAAACCCAATCCCCGTAAAAACAGCCATGAATTTAATGGGAATGGATGTAGGAAACCTTCGCCTGCCGCTATTCGAAATGGCTCCAGAGAATCTTGAAAAACTCAAAAAGAGCATGATTGATGTAGGTCTGGCAATAAAATAAAAACATGTGAAAACACAAAAGGGGCGATTGCATATCGCCTCTTTTGCTTAAAAACATCTTGGAGGAAAACTATGCCAAAGATAATAATTTCAGGTTGCAATGGTAGAATGGGTCGTGTTGTAAGCTCAATTTGCGCCGAAAAAAAGGATATAAGAATTGTAGCCGGTTTTGACTTAAACGCAAGCAAGCTCGACGACTATCCCGTATATGCAGATCCAATGGAGTTCACCGGTGACGCAGATGCAGTAATCGATTTTTCAGTTCCATCCTCGCTTGAAAATCTGCTCGCATATTGCACTTCACATAAAGTTCCGTGCATTTTGTGCACTACTGGGTATTCAGATGAGCAATTGGTGCGCATATCGCACGCTTCTGAACAAATTCCTGTGTTCAAATCAGGTAATATGTCATTGGGTATCAATTTGTTAACCGCTCTTGTAAAAAAAGCCGCTGCTGTATTAGGTGATTCATTCGATGTCGAAATCGTGGAGCGTCATCACAGAACTAAGGTAGATGCCCCAAGCGGTACTGCTTTAATGCTTGCTGACGCAGCTGCCTCCGCCCTCCCCTACGAGCCGGAATATGTATACGAACGCCAAAGTGTAAGGCAAAAACGAGATAGAAATGAAATAGGCATTTCTTCAATACGTGGCGGTACAATCGTCGGTGAACACGAGGTAATCTTCGCAGGTAACGATGAAGTCATAGAGCTAAAACACACCGCTTATTCCCGAAACGTGTTTGCTAGTGGTGCTGTTGCAGCAGCCGAATTTATGGCCTCCGTCAAAGCTCCAGGAATGTATGATATGAACGACGTACTCGCACGGATATTATAATATCTGTGCGAGTTTTGATTTTGTATGCACATTTTGTTCTTTTTCTGCACTGTTCCGCTTATGCTGTTCATTTTATGCACGCAAATAGTTACAAAACTTGACAAATTCTTTTGCTTTTGCTATCCTCGTGCTATTAAGAAAGAGGGTGTTAGTTTGAAACGGATATTTGCATATCTTTTATTGATATGTATCTTCCTTTCCCTTTCCCTATCAGTAAGCGCTTATGCAGCTTTAAGTTTTTCAGATGTAATGACCAATGACTGGTTTTACAGTTCTGTCAATTTTGTAACTCAAAATGGCATGTTTAACGGTACAGGTGCAAATACATTTTCTCCTAACTCAAGCATGACACGAGGAATGTTTGTAACGGTTCTTGGGCGGTATGGCGGCGCTCCATCAGTTGATTCCGGCTCATCAATGGGCATCATCACTAAGTCTGATGTTAATATGCGCACCTCTCCAACCACCTCTGGCTCCAGCGTTCTTGCGTGCTTGTCTGCAAATACACAGGTTGAAGTTTTGTCTTCCGTTCCTGATGCCAAGGATCCAAGCTATACATGGTATTATATTAAGTATAACGGAATGCGTGGTTATATAAGAAATGATCTAATGAAGGTTTTGGACGGTGGATTCTCTGATGTTTCTGTTACAGCTTACTATAGCTCATACGTTCAATGGGCTTATGCAGCAGGCATAGCGGAAGCAACAGGAAGCGGCACTTTTTCCCCGGACAGAGACATCACACGCGAAGAAATATGTGCAATGCTGTACAACTTTGCCAACTACAAAAATATTCAGCTAAAGCCAACAGTTAATGCACAGAGCTTTATTGACAGTTCTTCTATTAAACCTTCTTACGCTGCCGCAGTTTCAACCCTTCAGCAGATTGGTGTAATCAACGGCTATTCTGACGGAAGCTTCAGACCAAAAGGAAATGCAACTCGCGCTGAAGTTGCATCAATGCTTATGAGATTTGTTGATGCCATAAGCTATCATCCCTCAACCGAGCCTTCAATAGATGCCAGTGGAAATTATATTTTTGGAACTGAGGTTCCTGTAAGTCCATCTGTCGGAGCAAGCTATTTTTCTGATGCCTGCTTTATTGGTCACTCACTTGTAGTTGGCATGCGCAATTATTTTGGACTTACAAATGCGGATTATTTTGCTGTAAACGGTGCGTCTGCAAAATACCTTTTAAACTATGATGGATTTGAGCTTACAACCACACACACCAACGACGAAGGCATAGTTGTTCCGGATACCGGTACCTTAAAACAAGCTATTTCACAAAAGCAATACGGAAAAGTGTATATCATGCTGGGTGTCAACGAAATTGGCTCTGCATCCTACCATCAGCAATCCTTCTATTCGAACATGAGTAGTCTGATTGCAGCCGTTCAAGAGTTGCAGCCCAATGCAAAAATATACCTTATTTCACTCACTCCTGTATCGCAGTCTTGCTCTGAAAGCCGTGATGATGTTAACAGAGATAATATTATAAACTTTAACAAGGTGATTAAGCAGCTATGTGCAGATAAACACGCTTACTACTTAAATGCTTTTGACCTCTTAGCTAATAGCAATGGTTACCTGTCCGATGATGCTTGTGCAACTGACGGAATACACATTCTTGCACCTCAATACAAAATTTTAAAGAATTACATTTGCTCACATGTGGCTTCCTAATTCTATC
>CAZAIU010000050.1:0-15844 GCA_964485265.1 uncultured Oscillospiraceae bacterium
TTATATAGTATAATGTATGGCACTGTTGTGTATACGAAAACGTGCTTGGTTAGTAATATGTGGTACATGAGCTTACTGCCACTCTGTTGATAACAAAAGGCATTTCATGAAACTATCCAATTATTAGCATGTTTTAAGGCACAACATGAAAGCAAAATATCAAATGAATATTTTTATTGTATGAAAGGAATACAACAATGAGAGAAAGAATCACACATACATCAGTTAAGCAAAAATCTCTATTAGCATACGCTATTACTGCGACACTCATGCTGACCTTAGTGGCAGGCTGTTCTGCTAAAGGCGACGAAACTAGTGCTCTAAAAACGGATACACAATCTGCCTCTCCGGTGCCATCCACGGTGACAGAGAAGCTGTCATACACCGAGTTGGATTACGGCGGAGTTGACACTATACCTCAGAAGATTTCAAATTTCTGTGAGGTTACTTCTGACAGCGCCTTCGTTGCCAACATATGGGACGAACTGAATTATGATGCTTGGACTGTGCGGGAAAGCGGGTCTGTTGCCATGGTGTCAATCCACCTTGATTTCTCTGGTAGCTCCACTCCCCTCAGCCTCGAAATCGACCCCAACGATGTGGGCTGGCGCAAGGAAGCGCAGGATGGAAATAACGCTGTGACCAACATTAACTACGACTTGCCTAAGGGTACTTATGAGCGAATAAGCCGTCTCCTGACGGAGTATACCTCCGCTCACTTTATGCCACAGATATCTCCGACAAACCTTAGTATTGCGACGGACAGCAGCGTTCCTCTGTCATTTTCCTGTAATGAGCTTTACTTTGTTGTTTCACCCAGTGTAACAGGCAACTTTACGGAGGATTGGAAAGCGGACACATGGGTGGAATCCACACTTGAAGAAGTGACGATGGACAGCAACGCTATTCGTATTGGCAACGTATATAACTCTGATGGCACGGGGCCTATTGACATTCTTGTTGATGCAAATCAATTGCTTGTGATCATCAGCCATGAGGGATTATCGAGAACATACGAGATTTCCCAAGAAGTTGCCCAAACAATACTTGAGCAGTTTGACCAATTCCAATGGCTTAGTAAAGAGCAGCAGTGACGGAGGTGAAAAACCATCGTGGAATTTAAAGCAAAAATTGATTATAACAAAGAGTACTTACTGTATTTCTTTAATCATGAGTTTAAATATCTTTTTTTGGCTATTAAGGTGCTATCCTTAACACCATTTGCCTATCTCATATACGAGGCTATTCGGTGGAAGCTTGTGCCAGGCTTCGGCTATGGGATTGAAGTTTACGTTATGCTTACGCTTGCCATAGTGCTCACCACATCACTCATATGGTTCTGCTTTAATATGCCGATTATTGCAGCAAAGGCTGCCTTGAGAAAGCTTACACGGCAAAATCATGAGGGTGAGCATACACTGATTTTTAATGAGCAGGGGCTCAGAGTGCACAGCCTGAAATACTCTACGGAACGGTTCTATCCTACGAAAAAATTTAAGAGTATAACAATAATTGGAGAGGCGTTCAGACTCAGTATCGGCACAAAACGTATGTATATAAAACCCTCGGATTTTGAAGTCGGTGACCCTGAGGATTTTTACAAATGGGTAGCGGAGATATGTGAAAATTAGTTTTCAAAATACAGAAGCCCCACGGCTGCATTTGAACTCAGACGTGGGGATTCTTGAAATGTATTATCACGTTTCGTGCTTTTTGGCGCATTCTGGGTAACAGCTACTCAGTCGCTGATGATGTTAAGTCCAATTCATCGTTTGCAGCCTACCGGATATGGCACAGCTCCATGATGTACCGCGATTTACGGCTTGAAGACCTCTGGATAACTTATGTAGCACCTTTTACTACAATATGCAAGACTCCTTTTTTGTATTACGGTGGGTACGCTTCCGGTTGAGATGATTAAACTAATACCAACATCGCTGCGCATTTTATTATCACAAGAATTATTGCCGCAATTAAAGTTAATATAGCCGCATATATTATTGTGTTTCCAATTACTCTCGCCGCTGCACTAATTTGAGCTACCGACATAGTTGGTATTCTTGCATAAGCCAGTTCAAATTGTGCTTGGTTGTTGCTATCACTGCTGATTTTCACCGTAATGTTGCAGTATAGTTTGTGGTCAATCTGATCAGTTGTCCAAAGTAATTCCTCAATTATGTAGTCAATTATTATTTTTCCTTCAGAATCTATTCCAATACCATATTTAACTGAACCATTTTCTATTTCATTTTCAAACGATACGGCATATTTCAGAGTACCGTCATTATCTACTTCTGCTTTAACTTCAGCGGAGAGGTCATTATAGAGATTAATTGATGACGATACTGTTGTGCTGCTTATTTGCCCGTTACTGACAGTCGTGCTGGCATAATTACATCCATTTTTTTCGGCAAAATTGGTTGACGTTCCCGCTTCATATTCTATTTCAATATTACCTGCAGAGAAAGAGAACCTTTGGTTCAGTGTCAACTCTGTGGAGGGACTGATATGCATGAGCGACAGCAGATATCTATATCTCTCTAGGTAAATTTCCTCTGTTGGTGCGCTGATTTGAGGATCTCCACTGTGGTCTTCAAATGAGTTAAACCCAGAATACAATCCGGAATAAGCATCCTTGTCTAGACCAAAAGAGCCACCGCTGTATGAAAATGAATACTCCTTGAATTGGTCAAATGCCCAATTTGTCGGCAGGGGAAAACCCATATTTCCGCTGTATCCTGTTGACATATCGCCTACAAAACTCGATTCAGCAAGCCCACTCTTGCTTACACGCAGACACACATTTCTCGATCCATAAACTCCTATTTTATATTTACTATGCGTGGATTTTGTTGCCGAACGGATGCCTTCAAAATATGGCATGATGTTGGAAGTTATCTGATAATCCATTGCGTCATAATCGACCGCAAAATAGATTATCTCATGGTATGGTATGTCCAACTGCTGTGCGGCAGCTATTGCGGTTGCCCCATCAGCCTCGCCCTGTGCTTTTGTATAATAGCTTACAGAGGGGTTATTATCCTGGTATATGGCAAAGATGCGAAGGCCTGCAGAAAAAACAGCTTGCATTTCAGCTTTTGTTAAATTCTTAGGTGCATAAGCAGAGCCAACAGTTCCTGTTAAGTATCTCCCGACATAACGGTACCCCGCAGAATAAAGAGCATTTGCCTTTGTTGCATCTAAAATTGTTGCGCAATCGCATCCAAGGGCGCTCCTGTCTGGATTGCCTGAGCTTAGTAACAATGCCATCCATGTATTTATATCCCCAGTTCCGTTAACATTAATTGCATATTTTGATTGAAATGCGTTTATACTGGAAACTATTTCAGAATCCCACCCTGCCAATAGCGATCCGGCTGAAAAGCCATTGCAGCATAGTGCATATCTCATAAGTTTTATTGCCGCTTCCCGGTTGTTGTTTGATACGTTGGCACCATTTGGGATAATTGGGCAAAGTGATTTTGTAGTAGGTCCCCAAATCCCGTCTGCCTGTGATGTGGTTTGTCCCTCGACTGCTTGTAACACCTTGATAAGCGCCTTGTTCATATCTCTGCTATAAAGCCCGTCGCAGGGTGCAAGTCCTACATAGGCTCTGTAATTTGCGTTAATATCCTGTTGGATGCTTCTAATTTCCGAGCTTCCGCCTTGTCGCCAGAGAGTAACGTACTGGTTCATTGACAGGAGTGCCTGCATCACATCTAATGTCACAGTTGCAGTCGAAGCGTCGACACCTGCATCCTGTTTTAGCATTTTTATGCCGGTACCTGTCCCTCCATAAAAATGGCGTGTTATTGTCCCTGAGCCGGTAGAATATCCCTTGCACCATAAAGCGCATTGAATGATTGCATAAGTATTGTCCTCATACGTGGACTCTGGATTCTGTTGGACAATGCCATTTGGATAACGGACTTTAAATTTTGAGATTGTCGTAGGCCCGAAACTATCCGCCGTCGAGCCAATCCCAAGTTCAATTTGAAGAGCTCTGAGCAGGCCATTGATGGTTCCCCAGCCTGTAATTCCGTCTTCTGTTACGCGAATAAAACGGGAGTCGTTACCATATGTCGTATTTAACCATTGCTGAGATTTTAACACCATTTCATCCATTCTAATATATCCCCTTTAATTCTATTTTAAGTATGCAGATAGATGTGGTTCTATAGTTTTAGGTTGCTTTCATTATTCTTAGCGGTGAGTCAAATTGTTGAGCAGGATTGTGTTACCCGCTATATCGCAGATAACACAATCCTTTAAAAGAGTATTTACCAGATTGCTCTTGAAGCTGGCTCGGAGCCTTTCGATAATCCAAGATCGACAAAGGCATAACCAGCACTGGACAAATCAAACCAACTACCGGCAGAAGATCCACCTGCAGATGACTTCGCCTTTTTAAATAGCATATATCCTGCATATGTACTGCCCGTGGTTGACTGGTCGGTTAACAGCTTTGTACCGACCTCAAGTGTTCCCAAGTTGTTACCATTTGGATCGCGGTATACAACAGGTTTTTTAACTGTAAATATACGATATGTTACGTTCCCAATTGACATTGTTGGTGCAACAACAAGTGAACTGCCATTGCTGTTATAGTAATGATAAGGTTCCTGTGTTGCAACCCATGCAGCCTCCGGATATGTGTGCCCCTGTGGAAGAGTCTCAATGAACCCAGTGGCCTGTGTACCATTGCTGTTTCTGAAGCGTATTTCGTGATACGTTAGGTAATTTCCTCGCAACCTTGTTGTGTAGAACTCACCGGGATATATGCTTCCAATCTGGGTACCTCCTGCAGTTGTATGTCCTGCACCGAAATTTCCAATGCCTTCGTACACGGGGATAATAGTACTTGAGCGATTGACCCATGCTCCCTGAGAATCTGTTAGTGCCATGTGTTTTTGCCCTCCAAATTTCTTTTTCCAACCTTAAGTGGTGGAATTCATATTTATAAACGCTTGCTGCGCGTTTATACGAATATAATCGAGCGTGTTTCTATAAATTCAAATCCTCTTACTGCACAGTTTGCTTGGTATTTGCTCATTAAGCCGCAGGCATTTGATTCAAAAAACTGAACTCAAAGAAAAAAGAGAACTATATCGCAAAATTGTAAATCAAATAATTTAAAACTTTAACGAACATAAAGAACGCCTCCCAAATTGAGAGGCGTTCTTTTCTTGTAATAAAGCTGATTTATAGATCACACAATGCAATTTTTGGAATATAGATGCCAGCTAAAACAGCAATTCAAGCACTTCGTTATATCTGTCTTTGCCACCTTTTCCGTGGTGAACGAATATCCGCATCTGTTCACTGTCAATATCCTGAACCCTAAGGTGCGTAATTTCGGACAGGCGCAATCCTGCGCCGTATGCGGTTTCAAACATGGCTCGATCACGCAGGTTGTCCATGCTTGAAAAGAACCCTGTGAGTCCGCTTTTGCTCATAAGTGTTGGAAACTCTCGATATTCCCGTCGTCTATGAATGAGCTGAGAATTGAGGTTCCGACCCACAACTGCCCCGAAGATAAAGCGCAGAGCACTATTACTGACATTTACAGATCCGGGGCTATGACCGGAATCCAGTAAATGCAGCAGATACTCACGAATTTCCATTTCGCTCATTTCTTCAATGGGGCGATTATTATAATACTTGATGAACAACCTGAGCCGTCCCAAGTATGATTCGACTGTTTTGGGCGATAGCCCTCGCAGCCGAACCTCGTCGTAGGCTCGAATAAAAACTTCTTCATTTGTCATGGAACCATCTCCTTAAAAATGATGCTTCCATTGTAAAGGATAAAGGGAAAACCTGCCGCATTTGCAGCAGGTTCAATAGAAACTTAATCTTGGATTTTAGAACCACCGCGCCAGCGGTTTAGTGCTATGTTTATACCAAGCAATTTTATGTGTTGGTTCAACTCATATTTAAAACTTACCCTGCATCTATTTTGACCGCACTCTTCACATTGGAGCAAAACGCGAACCACTTCGTTGGGTTGGCGCTTTGTTTTTTTAGACGATAGTACGGCATCTAAATTGACCTGACCTGACAAAAAAAGAAATCCCGTAGTCGTTGAGATTACGGGATTTTTCTTGATTTCTAGTGTTTGCAATGGGCACGCGAATTACTTGTTCAATAAAAAATTATCGTATCTGATACGTTATTAGCACTTTTATCAGCGTTTTATTCTCAAAAATACTAGCGGAAATGCTAACAAATATGCCCTCGTCTTAATTGACAGGGGCATTGTTTATAAGTTTATCAATTGTCGGTCTGCTGACATTGCAGAGTCTAGCAAATTCACTTTTGGTTATTTCGCGGCGCTGCTACTTTGGCAGATGTTCCGCAAATTCGGCGAGAAAAACCTCCTTGCGTCCTTTGTACTTCCCGTCGCGCTTCTATGTGAATTCTTTCTTATTGGCGCTCAAGCAAATTCGTTTATTGTACCTATAATAGTCTGCATCAGCTTGCCGGTTGGCGTGGAACTGCCTATGGATTGTTTATTTCGGACAGTTCTTTTTTGAGCGTCCACATAGGTACCCCACTTCGACAAGCAGACGCGTACTGGCTGAAAAAATTATTGAAAACATGAGTTACCTGTTTTTCAATGATTTTTAGGATTTTTTATGTAAAATCATAGAATTATTGAGAAAGAGGTATAGTTGTAAATATAAATCTGCCACAAGCATTAACCGGTTTACGTAGGACAACATAGAATGCATAGGGAATGCACTGGTATTTTGTAGAATGAGGTGACAGGTTATTGATACAAAACCTTGCGGAATTGTATCCGTAAAATGTGTTTTAAAAGGGTACTGCAACTCAAGATTTTATGTCACGGTTCTGAATTCACAAAATGATACAATTTACCGTGGCATTACTTCAAGGGACGGAATTGCAAAATTTTCTGTACAGGAGCGTGACGTGTATCTGATAAGAGTTGAGGCGGAAGGATACCTGAGCCCGAGCTCTGCGTGCAGATGGATAACGCTTGATCCATCTATACGAGGAAGCTTGTATTTTGTCTTTAATAAGATGCTGCGACCCGCTCCGTTAAGAACAATATATCTGACAGATCAAAACTATAATGATCTGCCGATTTCAAAAGGAGTAATTGTTTTATGGGCAAACCATATGTAATTAATATAACAGACGGTGCTGGCACAAAAGGTATTTTAAACGACACCTATTCAGTAGCAGCCGCCGTTACCGGATATACCAATGCATCAATTCTGCCGGTAAGCCAGCCGGTAACCTCGGGAACAAACACCTATACGTTCACAATTGCCGCAGCAGGTAAATTAACGCTGCACGTAACTGAAAATGGTTCAGACACAGGTACTCCTGTAGTTGGAGCAACCTTCTATAGATGCGACTCCGGCGGAACCACCTATGGAAGTGCGGCAGTAACCGATGCAAACGGTGACGCTGATTTAGACCTTGTGCCTTATGCAGCTACGGGAGCACCCAATGTTTATTACAAGCAGACGGTTTCTGATGGCGACCATGAATTCAGTCCGGCTCTAATCACAACCACTTTAACGGCATCAACAAAAACTGTTCAGGTTACCAATGCACCGCCGGCAACAAGAACGATATACCTGAGAGACGTTAACTACGCTAACCTGCCTGTTGAGGCCGGCACAATAACATTGTCTTAGCATAAACTGAAATTCGGGACACTGCGGTAAATTCCAAGACGAGTTAACGGTGAGCCAAGAGTACGGAGGTATCAGAGCACTGATGCCTCCGTATGTTCTTCAGCTAAACGTCATTTTGACGAGCAATGGGATTTTGTCCTGCACGGCATGCGTCAGGATAAAAAAGGAGCGGTACAGTTGAATGTACGGCTCCTTTTGGGTGTTAGGTGATGCTATTTTTATTTCTCGTCGGGAATGTCTTTTTTACGGATAAAGAACAAACCGATAATCATAATTACCGCAAAAACGATTAGATAATATGCTACATACATTTTGTGAGCGTAGATAGCTGCAATGACCATAAATACGCAGCCGCAAATTGCGAAGAAGGGCATAACGAAGCGCTTAAATCCAGACAAGCCCTTTTCTTTTACCATCATTGCAAAGAAGATGGGGATGTAGGAAGCGTAGATGGTTACGATGGGCAGCTCCGAGCTGTCAAAAGAGAAAGGTCCAAACCATGGATCTGTGAGCTGTGAGCCATAGAAGAAAAGAAGCCAGAAGCCACAGAGAAACAGACCGAAAATAGAGGAGTTGGTGGGCATGTTTGTGATTTTATCCACCTGCTTGAAAAGCTCGGGCTTGGGGCCTTGATTTCTAACTGCTAAAGCGTACATACCGCGGGTGTTTCCAAGCATCAGACCGTTGAGTGTGCCTAGGCAGGAAATAACGATAAATACAAATAAAGCAGTTCCGCCGACCTTGGAGAATATAGTTCCAAAAGCAAGCTTTGCGCCGCTCTCGCCGCTCTCCATCAGCGCTGCATTTGTTACACCGCCGGCAAGACCGACATAGTAGAGGATGTATGTTATAACGATGATAAGGGTTCCGACTATAAGCGCTATGGGAAGATTCTTCTTGGAGTTCTTAAGCTCTGCGTTGATGCTTGTGGCAATAATCCAACCCTCGTATGCAAAGGAGGTAGCGACAACAGCGGTAAACAGGGCGGTTCCGGTGCTCTCAACGGGGTTAACTACTGTTGTAAAGTTCTCAACGGTAAGACCGTTTCTAAGACCAACAATGGTTCCCACAATTGCCATGAGATACAAGGGAATGAGCTTAATTACTGTGGTGGTAACCTGGAATTTGCCCGCAAGGACAGGAGAAAGTGCGTTTACCGCATAGCTGCTGCACATATAAAACGCTGAAATTGCGAGACATTGGGGACCGAGAATGTCCCAGCCCAGCAGCACACAGGTGTAACGGGCGCTAATCCAAGCAAGAACGCTTGTAAGGGTGGGGTAGTAGATCATTGTCATAAACCAACCAACCATATAAGCGTACTTGTTGCCCATGGTAACCTCGGCGTAGTCAACAAGACCGTTGACGTAGCTGTATCTGGTTGCCATTATTGCGAAGGTGTAGGCGCAGACTACCATGATGATGCCGCCGATGAGCCATGCCAGAATTCCCAGAGGCTGGTCGCCGCCTGTGGCTTTTAAAACCTTCTCTGCTTTGAAGAATACGCCGCTGCCTATCACTATTCCGACTACCATTGCAATAGCGGTTAGCAGACCGTATTTCTCCTTCATTTTACTTTCCATTTTTTCTCCCTCTTTCAAAGTGCTTGACTGAAGAATCAGCCTGAAACATGATATCATATATGTTCAGCAAAATAAAGCACTAATTTAGCAAATTGAACCAGAAAATTTGGGAGTTTAAAGTGAGAAATAAAGCTTCCGATAAAATGCCCGCTGAGAAAAGTAATGCTTTTAAAAGCTGCAACCACGATAGCCGCGGTTGTTGCTTTTTTGGAGGTTTGGGATACTTTCCGACTAGATTGGCACAAGAAATGCATCTAGTTACAGCCAAGCTGAGATTGAAAGCATGGTCATATCTATGATATACTTAAGATAACATAGAATATTTAAACACTTTTTGACACTGCCATTCATGCAGAAGGAGGGGATATGATATTATGGAGCTTTGTGAAAAACTGCAAGAGCTTAGAAAACGAAAGAACCTAACACAGGAAGAGCTTTCTGAAATTTTGTTTGTTTCAAGAACTGCTATTTCAAAATGGGAATCGGGGCGTGGATACCCCAGCATTGACTCATTGAAAGCGATAGCAGAATTCTTTTCTATAACGATAGACGAGCTACTGTCGAGCAAGGAATTGATTTGTATCGCCGAAAAAGACAGCATTAGAAAGACACAGCATATGCGTGAATTAGTATTTGGCTTACTGGACTGTGCTGCTGCTTTGCTGCTATTTATCCCATTTTTTGGGCAGCGTGAAGGTGATGTGATTCGGCAGGTAGCGCTCATTTCCTTAACTGGTTTGCCGGTGTATATTCGAGCCGCTTATCTGATAATTATTGCCCTAACTGTTATTTGGGGCGTTGCTATTCTGGCTTTGCAAAATTGCAGAAATGCGTTTTGGATAAAAAACAATTATCGTATTTCCGTTCTATTGAGCATTCTTGGCGTTCTTGTTTTTATGGCAAGCCTTGAACCCTATGCCGCTTGTTTTTTATTTGTGCTTTTAATAATCAAGGGGGCTTTGCTCATGAAACATCAATGACACGAAGCGTATCATTGATGTTACACCAGAATTCTTACATATTCGAACCTTATAGGGTAACGTAGTATTAGGCATCAGCCTACATACTGTAAACGAAGGAAGTTTTCAAAATGAAAAAAAGAAATCGCACCAATTTTGTCATATCAGCCGGTTTGCTGATTCTGTTTGTTCTCTACACCGTAGCTATTATGTTTATTGATGTGAAGCCGATTGGCCCAGAAAATTCACTTGTTGGCTTTGCATCGATTAACGAGTGGTCGCACGACTTCCTAGGAGTTAATATGCAGCTTTACAAAATTACTGACTGGTTAAGTCTTATTGCATTATTTACTGCAATTGGCTTTGCAATTCTGGGACTTGTACAGCTTATAAAAAGACGAAGCCTCTCACGTGTGGATAGCAGCATCCTGGTGTTGGGCGGCTTTTATATACTTGTGATTTCAGCGTACTTATTTTTTGAGATTAATGTTATAAATTACAGACCTGTTCTAATCAACGACGTTTTGGAAGCCTCGTATCCTTCCTCCACAACAATGCTTGTAATGTGCATTATGCCTACAGCAATTATGCAGTTTCACGGACTGATACAAAACAAATCTATAAGAATTGTCATAAATATTCTGTGCAGTGCCTTTACGGCCTTTATGGTTATAGGACGTTTGTTTTCTGGAGTCCATTGGGTAACAGATATTTTGGGAGGTATACTGCTTAGCGCGGCGCTTGTTATGCTGTACTACTCAATCAATATTTTTATAGATTCCAAGCATCTAAAATAGTAATTATCTTGATAAATAAAATAAGCATTTTACACAGTTAAGGCGGCATCGTTTTCAAACGATGCCGCCTTAAAACGTTCTGGTTAGCATGGCGCTAATGACCGTCAGCTTGTTTAAATTTGCAATACGTTAAAACACGGCAGAAAAATTCAGATAAATCTAAGAACCTCGTTCTGCTCTAGGCGCTTTGGAGCGGGTGCGTCATTTTCAAAATATCCGCAGGCAACAAGCACCAGAACCTCCTCACCGTCGGGTATATGTGCGATTTTTTTAAGCATCTTTGGGTCGAACAAACCGAGGATAACAGTGCCTATGTCTTGGTCTGTGGCAGCAAGGCATAGGTTTTCAACTGCAGCGCCGCAGTCAAAGAAGGTGTAGCCCTCACCGTACACTGTGGGAGCGCCGTCCTTTGAGTATCCGCTGCGACCTGTTACTGCGGAAACCACCATCAAAACAGGCGCGGCGTTGACGATTTTTTTGTTCCAGTCACCAAGAGTCTCACATACATCTTCTAAAACTGATTTGTCGGTAATTGCAGTAAAGCGCGTGGTTTGACTGTTTTTCCATGAGGGAGCAAGCTGTGCCAAGGAAACAAGCCGTTGTATTGTTATTTTGTCCACAGGCTTATCTGAAAAGCTCCGTATACTCCGTCTTTTCTCAATGCAGCTTAATGTATCCATAGTATCCTCCCATATTTTATTATTTTGTTTCCTTTGGCTGACCGTATTTTGAAGCCACAAAGGTCTGCATTGCCTTGATATTTTCTGCCGAAATGGGAATAAAGCTTCCGCCTATAGAACGGATTCTATAATAAATTTCGGAGGTCATTTCAAGAACGCGTGCGACCTTAAAAGCACCCCTTATATCCCGTCCTACGCACACGGCGCCGTGAGATTGAAGCAGGCAGGCGTTGGACTGACTGCCAAGAGCGTCAACGCAGTTATTAGCAAGCTCTATACTCCCGGGCAGGGCGTAGGTAGCGGTTTTCACCTCGCCGCCAAGTGCCTGAGCCGCTTCATCGCAAATTCCAAGGGGTATGCCCTCGCCCATAGCTGAAAATACAGTGGAATAAATTGGGTGAGTATGAACAATGGCGTTCACCTCCGGCCTTGCGCGGTAAACCTGTAAATGCAAGTCAGTTTCAATTGACGGTACACGATTTCCGGATAGTATTTCCTTATCAATGGTCATTACAACAATATCATCAGAAGTGCAGGTGTCATAATCCATGCCACTAGGAGTTATGTAAACTACACCGTCACTATCCCTAACACTGATGTTTCCCCACGTTTCAACTGTGAAGCCCTCATGAATGAGCTTTTTTCCAGATTCGACCAATACTTCGCGCATGTCCATAAGAATTATCCTTTCACTCTGAGCATTTTTTCTTACAATAATATAATAACGCCCGTAACGCGCAAGTCAAGTGTGGATTTTTGTATAGTCATATGTTAAAATATGAATGATTGTATACCTATTGAGCGTTGTTGGAAAAAATAAGAAAAATTCTCCGTGGAGGTATGTATGGATATAGAAAAGAAGCTAATGAAATGTCTTAAATGCATCAGAGAAAAGACGGACTTTAAGCCTGAGGTTGCCCTCATCCTTGGTTCGGGACTCGGTAACTACGGCGACGAAATTGACCCTGTGGCTGTTGTGGAGTATAAGGATATTGAGGGCTTTCCTGTTTCAACGGTTCTGGGACACAAGGGACGTTTCATATTCGGCTATGTTGAAAATGTTCCTGTAGTTGTAATGCAGGGGAGAGTCCACTACTACGAGGGCTATCCGATGAGTGATGTGGTTTTGCCCACTCGTCTGATGGGACTTTTGGGGGCAAAGGTGCTGTTTCTTACCAATGCTGCCGGCGGAGCTAATTTTAGCTTCAACCCCGGTGATTTAATGCTGATACGCGACCAAATTGCATGCTTTGTGCCCTCTCCCTTAATCGGAGAAAACATTGAAAGCTTAGGTACACGCTTCCCGGATATGAGCCGTATCTACGATTTGCAGCTGTGCGACCTTATCAGATGCACTGCGGCGGAAAGCTGCATTTCTATTAAAGAAGGAACCTATTTGCAGCTCACAGGACCTCAGTTTGAGTCTCCCGCGGAGGTTAGAATGTGCAGAGCACTGGGGGCAGACGCACTGGGGATGAGCACAGCGGTGGAGGCAATTGCAGCCCGCCACATGGGAATGAGAGTGTGCGGTATATCATGCATATCAAACCTCGCCTGCGGAATGTCCAACACTCCGCTGACCCATGAGGAGGTTCAGGAAACCGCTGACCGTGTTTCAACGCAATTTACGACGCTTGTAACAAGGTCCATTGCCAAAATTGGCGGGGTGCTATAGTGAGAGCGCTGTATTATGACGGCAGTGATACTAGATTTGCCGAGGATTATCCGAAGCCTATTCCATTACCCCACGAGAGTCTTGTTAAGATATCCCTTGCGGCAATTTGCAACACCGACCGTGAGATAATGCGCGGATATAAGCCCGACTTTACAGGCGTGCTTGGTCATGAATTTGTCGGTGTGGTTGAATGCTCCAACGACCAGTCCTTAGTCGGACGGCGCGTGGTTGGCGAGCTCAACGAGGGCTGCGGCGAGTGTATTTACTGCAAAACCGGACGTGAGCACCACTGTGAAAACCGCAGGTGCATAGGCATAGCAGGCAAGGACGGCTGCTTTGCTAACTATATGACCATTGCCACAAGGCTGCTGCATTTAGTACCCGACGGGCTGACGGACGAAAAAGCCGTTTTTACAGAGCCTCTTGCAGCGGCACTTGAGATTGCAGATCAAATCCGCATAAAGCCCTCTGAGGAAATCTGCGTTGTAGGTGACGGCAGGCTGTCCTTTATGATTGCTCAGGTGCTTGCCCTTACGGGAGCGTCCGTCACTGTATTGGGGCGACATGAGGAAAAACTTAGAAGCTTCAGAGGCTTTGCACAAGCAGTTACAGCAGTTGACAGACGTTTTGAGCTTGTTGTTGATGCAACAGGCTCTCCAAGTGGAATAGAAACAGCAATGAAGCTTGTACGAAGCAGGGGTACAATTGTTCTAAAAAGCACATACGCAGGGGCAAAGGACATAAACTTGTCATCCCTGGTGGTTAATGAAATAACTGTTTTGGGAAGCCGCTGCGGTCCTTTTGTACCTGCACTTCGCCTGCTTGAGCGGGACTTGCTTGATTTGCCGCAAATTGAGCTTTACGATTTGGAAGACTGGCAAAATGCCTTTGCCAGCAAAGCATTCAAGGCTGGTTTTGATTTCAGAGAGGAAAATAGATGTGCATTAACTTCTCGAATATGAAAGAAAAAATGCATAAATTATTACAAAAGTATTAAATAAATATAAATACTATGTTATAGACTTGCAATACTGTGCAATGTATATTATAATCTAACTGTATTTGCGGTGCGTCAAAAGCTTTTCCGCAATACAAAATACATACTCACATATTTTTTTATGGAGGTACAAAATGAAAAAATTTCTTGCACTTGCTCTGGCTCTCGTAATGGTGCTGGGTCTTGGCGCTTGCGCTAAGAAGCCTGCAACCTCCGAGACTGACGTTCCCACAGAGCCCACAGCCGAAACTCCCACAGAACCCGCAGCAGAAGGTCTCAAAATTGCTGTTGTAACAAGCCCCTCCGGCGTTGACGACGGTTCCTTCAACCAGGATAACTATGAGGGCGCAATGGCGTTTGCCGATGCTCATCCCGGAACAACGGTGACTCCCATTCAGGAAGGTAATATTGCAAACTCCGTTAACGCTGTTGCAGACATCGTTGCAGATTACGATGTTATCGTGACCCCCGGATTCCAGTTCGGCGGAATCACCACCTTGGCACAGGAAAACCCCGAGAAGAAGTTCATCCTTGTTGATGCATGGCCTCTCGGTGAGGACGGCAAAGATCTTCCCGCTGACCAGCCTGTTGACAACATCTATGCTGTTTACTATGCAGAGCAGGAGTCCGGCTTCTTTGCAGGCATCACTGCCGCAATGGAAACCAAAACCGGCAAGGTTGCTGTTGTAAATGGTCGTGCTTTCCCCTCCAACGTTAACTATCAGTACGGCTTTGAAGCAGGTGTTGCCTATGCAAACGCAAAGCTTGGGACTACAGCTGAGTGCATTGAGCTTAAGACCTATGCAGGTACTGATGTTACCGGTGCAGATGTCGGCGGCAACTATATCGGCGACTTCAACGATCCTGCAACCGGTAAGGTTGTAGGCGCAGCACTCATTGCAGAGGGCGTTGACATCATGTTTGTTGCAGCAGGCAACTCCGGAAACGGCGTTTTCACTGCTATTAAGGAAGCTAAGGACGTTTATGTTATCGGTTGCGATGTTGACCAGTATGACGACGGCGTAAACGGCGACAAGAACATCGTTCTTACCTCCGGTCTCAAGAACATGGCATACACAGTTGAAACCGCACTTAACGCTGTACTTGATGGCAGCTTCAAGGGCGCAAACGTAACCCTGTTTGCTAAGGACAACGGAACAGGCTATGTTTCCGAGGACGGACGTCACCAGCTCGGCGAAAAGACTCTTGAGGCTCTCAAGGACGCTTATGCAAAGATTGTTGACGGAACAATCGTGCCTCCCGCAAACTTCAGCGAAACAACCGTTGAGAACTTTGTAGGTCTTAAATAACTTCAATGCGTGAGACATTCGGTCTCCGCTGGAATATGCGTGAAGGCATGGCTTTTAACAGCTAGTGCATAAGCGTGGGTGTGGCACGGCGAAAATTTTTTCGCCGTGCCATTTTCTATGACTATGACTTAAAGCAAGCTCTAATGATTAAAGCCATTAGGACAGTTTTT
>CAZAIU010000051.1:0-14780 GCA_964485265.1 uncultured Oscillospiraceae bacterium
TTTGGCAGCTGACAAAAACAATTTTGGATAAGCTTGCAAAGCGATAAAATAAAAAGCGGCGGATGAAAATTCCGCCGCTTTTGTGTTTTATGTGCTTTAATATTCGTTATAATGAACTATAGAGAAGTCGAATTCTCTGTCTACATCTTCCTTCTGCAAGGGATAGCCTATTGCCGTAATTGCAAAGGGCTTGAGAGTATCCGGCAAGCCGAAAAGCTTGCTGACATTTGCCATTCTCTCTGCCATTGGGGATATCCCTAGCCATACGCCGCTCATATCCAGGTGAACGCACTCCAGTAAAATGGCTTCTGTTGCTGCGGACATCTCCTGCTCCCAATTATCGGCATGAACGATTTTTTGCGTGTTTGCCAGAAGGACTATTGCCAATGGGGAGTCCTTGATACAAGCGGTGTAGGGTGATGTCTGTGACAGACGGTCGAGAAGTGACCGCTCAGTAACTACAATGAACTCCCACTCGTTCTGATTATCGCATGTGGGAGTGCACATGGCGGCTTTTAGTAGAATTTCAATTTTGTTTTGCTCAATTGGATCCGGCTTAAAGTTTCTGACGCTTCGTCTTGCAAACAGCTCTTTCATATTTCATGCCCCTTTCGGAATATTACTCCTCATTTTCCCATTTTACTTTATAAAAAGCGAATTTTCAACCTGAAATGTGCAGCAGCCGAAAAATGGACAAGAACATTGATGGCTATAACTATATAAACTAGCAGGAGCTGCGCGCTACACAGCGGCAACGCAGGGATGCGCAAAGCAGATAGCTGCAAAAAACCTTGAAAAACAGCACATTTCGTGCTTTAATATTACGGTGACAGAAAAAACCAAATATTAATAACCAGAAAAGAGGAATGGATATGCGTTCCGGAAGAAAATTAAAATGCTGTGTCGGCTTTATTCTACTGCTGGCGCTTTGCTTTGGGATAATGTCCGGCTGCGGCAAAAAAACAGGCGAGGAGGACACAAGACCTGTCATTGCCGTTAGTATTGTGCCTGAGGAGACCTTTGTTAAAAAGGTTTGCGGAGATTTAGTCAGGGTGGTAGTTATGGTGCCTCCCGGGTACAGCCCCGAAAACTATGAGCCTACGCCCATGGAAATGGAGCTGTTTTCAGATGCAGACCTATATTTTTCAATTGGTGTACCTACTGAGCAATCAAATATACTTCCCTCGGTTGCTCCGCATACAAGAGTGGTTTCTCTTGACAAGGCAGCCGCGGAGGTATATGACGAACTGAAAATAGGCGATGGACGCGACCCCCATGTTTGGCTTTCTCCCAAAAGAGCTATAGTTATGGTTAAGGCTATTGCCCGTGAAATGTCGGCGCTGGACAGCGAGAATGCTGCAACCTATGACACAAATGCAAATAACTTCATAGCAGAGCTTGAGTCAGTGGACAAGGAAATCAAATCTGCTCTTGAGGGGGTTCAAAACCGCAAGTTTGTCGTTTTTCATCCTGCTTTCGGATATCTTGCGAATGATTACGATTTAGAGATGTTTGCCCTTGAGGAAGAGGGCAAGGAGGCAACCGCGGAGCATTTACAGGATATGATAGACCTTGCAAAAAAGGAAGATATAAAGGTAATCTTTTATCAGGCAGAGACTGACAGCAGCCAAAGCAAGGCTTATGCCGAGGAAATCGGCGGTGAAGCTGCCATGCTTGAACCGCTTTCAGGAGACTATATTAACAATCTTAAAACCATGGCAGCTACCATGGCGGAGGCGATGAAATAATGCAGCAAGAAATTAAGCCGGATGCCATCAAGATTGAAGGGCTTTCTGTGTATTACAAGCGGACACCGGCTTTGAACGATGTATGCTTGAGCGTGCAGGAGGGAGAATTTCTTGGTGTTATCGGACCGAACGGCGGAGGAAAGTCTACTCTTTTGAAGGCTATATTGGGTCTTGTAGACATAGATTGTGGAAAAATCACAATTTTCGGAAGCGATAAGCCTGACAGCCGCGTGCAAATAGGATATGTTCCTCAATTTTCAGTAGTGGACAGGGCATTTCCTATAACCGTTATAGAGGTTGTTATGACCGCATTTCAAAAGGGCGGTCTGCACCCGTTTTTTCGCTTCAACGAGCAGCACCGCAAAAAAGCAATGGAGCAGCTGGATCGAGTGGGTATAGGTGAGCTTTCATGCAGACAGATTTCAGACCTTTCCGGGGGCGAATTTCAGAGAATGCTGATTGCCAGAGCATTGGCGGTTGAACCTAAAATCTTACTGTTGGACGAGCCTACTGCCAGTGTCGATCCTGCTTCGCGGGAAAAGATTTATGAGCTTTTGACGCAGCTGAATAAATCTGTCACAATTGTACTGGTTACTCACGATCTGCTAGCGGTTGCCTCTCAGGTTACAAGTCTTGCATGTCTAAACGGAACGCTTGTTTATCATGGAGTGCCCGAGCTGAGCTCCGAGGTGGTCAACGAGATGTACGGTTGCCCTGTGGAGCTGATAGCACATGGCGTACCTCACAGAGTTTTGGGCGAGCACGATCATCATCGTCACTCACGGGATAAAAAGGGGGACGACAAGGGATGCTGAATGCAATTTTAAATTACCAATTCATGCAGAACGCTGTGATTGCCTGTGTGCTTGCAAGTGTGGTTTGCGGTCTTGTGGGAGTTATCATAGTTGAAAAAAAGCTTCTTATGATGACCGGCGGCATCGCCCACACAGCCTATGGCGGCGTAGGCTTGGGCTACCTCTGCGGATTTGAACCAATGCTTGGTGCTGTGCTGTTTTCAGTAGGCGCTGCGGTTGGTATCGGAACAATAAAGCGCCGAGGAGGCGTTAATACAGATGTCATTATAGCTCTTTTTTGGTCACTGGGTATGGCTATGGGAACCGTGTTTATAGGGTTTATGGACAGCTATCCTCCGGATATGAGCAGTTATCTTTTCGGAAACATACTTTCTGTCACAAAAAGCGACCTTGCTATGATGGTTGTGCTTACAGTTGTTGTCTGCATTACTGTTTTGGTGCTTTTCAACGACTGGAAGGCATTTATGTTCGACGACCGTTTTTCTAAAATTATTGGGCTGAAAACTACATTTTTGGAATACCTGCTGCTTGTACTTGTGGCACTTACTATTGTAGTTCTTATAAGAGTTGCTGGAATAATCCTGGTAATAGCACTGCTCACGGCGCCAGCGGCGACAGCCTCATTCATGTCAAACAAGCTGGGTGGTCGTATGGCAATTTCAATTTTTCTTGGGCTGGTTTTCTGCTTGGGAGGGCTTTGGATTTCTTATGTGCTGAGTATTCCCAGCGGGGCATCTATTATAGTGTTTTCTGTCTTTATTTACTGCGCTGTCTACGCCGTTAACAGGTTTGCAAACAGAAAAAACAAAATCAGAGCTTTGAAATAAAAGCTTTAAGTCTGTATGTGTGTTTTGGGATAGTTATGTTGATTTGAAGCCAAAGTGTAATATTTTTTTGCTTTTTCTCAAAAACATCGCCTAAAAACACTGTCCTTATTGATTTGTATGTGATACAATAACAAATTGTGAGATTGTGACCAATCTGCAATACAAGCTATTGTATCACATATAATTTTTTCGTACCGAAAGGAATGAATGCGTGATGAGCTACATCGTTATGGACATGGAGTGGAATCAGGCCATGTCCGCTCAATCCGCTGTTTTTAACAAGCTGCCGATTCACCTGCGAGGGGAAATAATACAAATCGGAGCAGTTAAGCTGACTGATGACCTTATGCCGGGTGAGGAGTTCCAAATAGACGTTAAGCCTGTCTATTTTCGGCGAATGCACTATAAGGTTGAAAAGCTCACGGGATTTGACAAGGAGCGTCTTGAAAGCGGAGTTGGATTTGTTGAAGCGTTTACAAAGTTTCGCGAATGGTGCGGCGAGGGCTGTATCTTCCTAACATGGGGAAACGACGACAAAGGAATAATGGAGCAAAATATCATCATCCACGACCTTGACTGGGACTGGATAAAAAGCTGGGTAAACCTTCAGGTGATTTACAATATTCAGACAAATGCCGGAAGAAACCAAACAGGTCTTTCAACTGCAATGGAGCACTTTGAAATTGAGCAGACACGTGTTGCCCACGATGCACTGGGTGATGCGTACAACACTGCGCTGGTTTGCTCAAGGCTGGATTTGGAGGAGGGACTTAAGCAGTACGAGTCTGCATCAAAGGTTTTGCCGGTTCAGGTAAACTGCGATAAAAGTGATAACAAAAACGGTCAGAATGCGTTGGAGCACAGGGCGTTTACGGGTTATACAACAAAGGACGATGCTTTTTCGGACAAGGATGTTTCGTCTCCCTTGTGTCCTGTCTGTGCTCATCCGCTGAAAAGTGCCCGCTGGATAAATCAGGGGGACAGAAGATATATGTCCTTATGCTCCTGCAAGCAGCACGGAAATTACCTTGTAAGAGTAAAATTTCGTAATGCAGAGGATGATACCCTTACAGTTAACCGAATAATCTATAAAGCAGATGATGAAATGGAGGAGTATTATAAATCCAAGGCTCATTCCGGCTCACACAGGCGCTCTCGCGGCAAAAAGAAAAAACTTTCTGCGGTTAGAAGTGCAAAGGCATGATTTGATTTTGCAGTTAATAAAACAGCTACTGTTTTATTAACTGCAAACATAACGGTGCTTCGCACCATTAAAACTGTCCCAGACAGTTTTAATAAAAAAGTATTGATGCAAAAACCGTTTACTGGACTTAGTGGAGGTAACAATGACATTATTAGCAGCAATTCTTTTGGGTATAGTGCAGGGAATTTCTGAATTTCTTCCGATTTCCAGCTCAGGACACCTTTCTGTACTCCAGAACTTCTTTCAAGTAAGAAATCTTGAAGAGGAGAATCTCCTTTTCGATGTGCTCCTGCACCTTGCCACGCTTGTTTCTGTGTGCATTGTGTATAGGCACGATATAGCGGATATGATAAAAGAGGCGATTGGCTTCATTCGGGACATCAGACATCCAAAGCCTGAGGAGGGCGGACCTAAGCCTGCCCGCAGACTTGTTTTGATGATAATTATCGGAACACTTCCGCTTTTTGTGGTTTTGCCCTTTAACGATCTTATTTCAAAGCTTTACAATAACACGTATTTTATCGGTGCAGCGTTCCTAATAACAGGCGGTATGCTTTACTTGTCGGATAAAATGCAAAACGGCAGAAAGACGGAAAAAACAATGACCGTTGGAAATGCTCTTGTGATAGGAGCGTGTCAGGCGGTTGCTGTTTTGCCCGGTGTTTCCCGCTCAGGCTCAACAATTTCAGCGGGTATGGCTGTTGGACTTAACAGAAGCTTTGCCGTTAAGTTCTCATTTCTTTTGTCATTGCCTGCAATTCTGGGCGCAAATATTCTGAGTCTGGTTAAGGCCTTGGGCGAGGGCGTGGATGTTAAGCTAATACCTATCTATCTGGCAGGCATGGCTGTTGCCGGAATAGTCGGGTATTTTGCTATCGGCCTTGTAAGAATGCTTTCCCAGAAAGGCAAGTTCGGCAAGTTCTGCTATTACTGCTTTGCAGTAGGTATTGTGACGATCGTATTATCGTTCATACTTTGATTTGGAGTGAATTTCATGGCACAAACGAAAAAAGCACCGTCTAAAAGCTCAAATGCAAAGAAAACTTCGGCAAAGTCAACTCAAGGAGCAAAGAAAAGGACTGCGATGCCGGCACCTGTGACCCCTAGTCCGGTTCCAAGAGCAGTTGGCTCAATTTTATGCTTCTTCTTAGGACTGTTTTGCTTTATTGGTTACTTTGATGTAGACGCGTGGTTCATTACATACTTCTGCGGATTTATCAAGGGTCTGATAGGTTGGGGGTATTATGTTTTCCCGCCCGCTCTTTTGATGTGCGCGTGGTCGCTTGGGTTTTCCAAAGGGAGACCCGTCACCTTCAGAGTTGTCTCTGCGCTGCTTGTTCCCATTTTTCTTGGTGCGCTGTATCAGCTGTTTTCCCAGAGCACAGATACGGAAATGTCAAAGCAGGTGTTTTCAACCCTATATACAAGCGGGAAGATAATGGTTTCCGGAGGTGTTATTTCAGGACTTTTTGCACTTGTTTTAAAGCCTGCTGTGAGCATATACGGGGCAGTACCCGTGTTTTTGCTCGGACTGATTTTCTTCGCTCTCAACAGTGCAGGCTTAACAATTCCAAAGCTTATTGAAATGGCACGTGAAAAGAGGATGTACGCCCGTGAGGCGGCGTTGCAGGCTCCCATTCAAGAACCGCGCCGCCAGAGTGCAGCGGTGCCTCAGAGAGAGCGAACCGCCCGTGCTCCGGAGGGCATTCCCGCAGAGGGACACCGCCGCCGCAGAGCAATAGACATACCCATGGATGATGTTAACGAGCCGGATGATACCTATGTGGAAGAAAAGGTTGGATTTTTCAACACAAAACCCAGAGTTAAAACACCCGACCAAATTCTGGCTCAGGGCTCTCCAAAACGAGCTGCTGTGCAGGAAAAGCCGATTGAAGCACCTGTTCCTGCAATGACTCCGGATGATGTTCAGCCAATGTCTGTGGAGGAGGCAGCAGTTGTCGCAGGCATTTCTCAAACGGTTGTTGCACAGATTTCTAGTGACATTGAAAAGCCCTCTCAAGAACCTACGGCATCGGTGGTTGCAGGCTCAACGGCGTCTGCAACCAAAAAAATAAGCCACGAAGAGGTTAAAGTCGAAACAGAGGAAATAACAAAAACAATTGAAAAGTCCATGGCTGACACAGGCGATGCTTACCGTTTCCCGCCTGTTGCGCTTCTGCGTACAGGCGGCAGAAATACCGTTGACGGCAGAGAGGAAATTGCGTTAAACCGTGAGCGCTTGGAAAGCACAATTCGAAGCTTCGGAGTAAATGCAGCAATAACAGGCGTGACACGAGGGCCAACGGTTACCCGTTATGACCTTGAGCTTGAGCAGGGTGTCAAGCTTGCAAAGCTAACAAACCTTGCAGGCGATTTGGCTCTTTCTCTGGGCGTTTCCAATGTCCGTATTGCGCCTATACCCGACAAGATATCAACAGTCGGCGTTGAGGTTCCCAATAAACTTGTAAGCACGGTGTTTCTGCATGATATCATAGACTCCCCGTCCTTTAAGTCAGCGCAGTCAAAGCTCAGCTTTGCAATAGGAGAGGATATCAGCGGCAATGCAATTGTAGGAAACATTGCAAAGCTTCCCCATATGCTTATTGCCGGAACTACCGGATCGGGTAAATCCGTTTGCATGAACTCTCTCATTTTGAGTATCCTTTTCAAAGCAACACCAGAAGAGGTTCGTCTTATAATGATTGACCCCAAAATGGTTGAGCTGGGAATATATAACGGAATTCCCCACCTGTTTGTCCCTGTTGTTACAGACCCCAAAAAAGCTGCGGGAGCTTTACAGTGGGCCGTTGTTGAAATGCTCAAGCGCTACCGTCTGTTTTCAGAGGTGGGAGTGCGCGACTTGAGCGGATACAATGCCCATCAAAAGAGCGTAGGGGAGCAGACCATGCCCCGAGTTGTTATCGTAATTGACGAGCTTGCGGATTTGATGCTGGTTGCTTCTAAAGAGGTTGAGGAAAGCATATGCCGTGTGGCTCAAATGGGCCGTGCTTCGGGTATGCACCTTGTAATCGCAACACAGCGTCCGTCGGCGGACGTTATCACAGGTCTGATGAAGGCTAATATACCAAGCCGCATTGCGTTTGCAGTGTCATCCGCAATGGAAAGCCGCATAATTCTTGACAATTCGGGCGCTGAAAAGCTAATTGGTGCCGGAGATATGCTCTATGCACCATTGGGCGTGGGCAAGCCTATGCGCATACAGGGTGCGTTTGTGTCCGATGAGGAGCGCGAGCAGGTTATAAACTTTGTCAAGGAGGGAGCCCAAGTAGAATACAGTGAGGATATTCTAGCACAAATCGAAAAGGCTGCCGAGGACAAAAACCCATCCTCTGATTCAGGCAGGTCAGATAACTCTGACAATGGCTCTGACTACGATGAGCTGCTTCCTCAAGCGGTGGATGTAATCTTTGAAACAAAGCAGGCTTCTGTATCTATGCTCCAACGCAGATTAAAGCTGGGTTATGCCCGCGCTGCGCGCATTGTTGACCAGATGGAGGAAATCGGCGTTGTCGGACCCTTTGAAGGCTCTAAGCCGAGACAGATACTCATAACAAAGCAGCAGTGGCAGGAAATGCAAACCGTTCAAGGTACGGCACCTATGGAAACGCTGTCAGATCAAGTCAGCTTTCTAGAGTATGAGGATGTGCCTGCTGAAGAATGGAAAGAATAAAACTGCCGATATAACGGGGCTTTCGGCAACAGTCGAAAGCCCCGTTTGAGGCTTTGAAACAAATCTATAGTTTTATGGAGGAAAAATGACAGATTACCTTTTCACAAAGCTTTCCGATGAGCAGCTTCAAGGTGTAAGCTCTTTGGGGCTTGCACACATCGGAGATGCGGTATATGAGCTTTTAGTAAGAACTTGGCTTTGTGCTCACGGAAAAACCACCTCCAAGGGACTTCACAGGGAAACTGTCAGCCGAGTTTGTGCACAGGCTCAGGCACGGGCAACAGAGCACTTTTTAGATAAGCTCTCTGCTGAGGAGCTTGCCGTTTTTAAACGCGGGAGAAACGCTAAGGTTAACTCTGTCCCCAAAAACGCCGATATTTCTCAATACCATGCTGCAACAGGTCTTGAAACGCTTTTTGGATATCTTTTTCTAAACGGTAGCACAGACAGAATAAACGAATTGTTTGAAATGATAATTGAAGAATAGAAGCACCGCTGTGACTTGTAAAGCAGGAAAAAGTACAATATAGTGATAATGATTTTGTTATATAATGTCTGCTTAACAAATCAAATAATATACTCAATAGAAAGGGATGACCATACATGCCGCTTGACGCAATTACAATAAACGCACTTTCGCAGGAACTTTGCCAATCCATTGTCGGAGCAAAAATCGACAAGGTGCAGCAGCCGGAAAGAGACACACTTATCTTATCCTTGCGGGGGAGTGGTCAGAACACAAAGCTTTTGCTGTCTGCCGGAGTCGGCACGGCGAGAGTGCATATTTCTACAGAAACCTATGAAAATCCCCAGTCACCGCCAATGTTTTGCATGCTTTTGCGCAAGCATTTGGTTGGTGCGAGGATTGCGGCGATCACTCAGCCCGACATGGAGAGGATGCTCTGCCTTGAGCTGGATGCTTTTGATGAAATGGGAATTGAAGTCAAGAAACAGCTAATAGTGGAAATGATGGGACGAAACTCCAATATAATTCTAGTTGGGGGCGAGGGACACATAATTGACTGCATGCGCCGTGTTGACGGAGATATGAGCCGTATGCGGCAGGTAATGCCCGGGCTTATATACCGTTTGCCGCCAAAGCAGGAAAAACCTTGCTTTTTCGAGCTTTCCGATGAGCAGCGTTTTGAAATGTGGCAAAATGCAGATATCGAAAAGCTTTCGGATAAATGGCTGCTGGACAGCTTCTCGGGGCTTTCGCCTCTGATTTGCAGAGAGCTTTGCTTCTGCGCGTTCGATGATGCCTCAAAGCAGATTTTAAGATTGTCTGCCGATGAAAGGGAAGCACTTTCCGATGAAATGAAGGCGCTGGCAAAAAGAGTTGAGCATTCTGATTTTCAGCCTACTATGCTTTTTGACAACGGAAAGCCCTTTGACTTTTCCTTTATGCCAATCTGCCAGTATGAGGCGGCGATGGAGCAGGAGACCTTTCCCGCGTTTTCTTCACTTTTGGAGGAGTTTTATACCAGAAGGGCAAAGAGGGAACAAATGCAGAGAAAGTCCCACTCCTTGTATAAGCTAGTCAGAAATGCCCACGAACGTACAGTCAGAAAGCTTGCGGCAAGGCAGGAGGAGCTTTTAGCCACGGCTGACCGTGACAAATACAAGATTTGCGGTGAGCTGATAACTGCTAATATGTATAAACTGAAAAAGGGTGATCGCTTGCTATCTGCGGAAAATTATTACGAAGAAGGCAGCCCGATGGTGGATATACAATTAGACCCGCAGAAGACCCCGCAACAGAATTCAGCTAAATATTTTCGTGAGTATAACAAGGCAAAAACCGCTGAACAGCATTTGGGCGACCTTATTATTAAGGGAGAAACGGAAGCGGCTTACCTTTCCAGCGTTATGGATGCTATAGAGCGCGCGGAAAGCGACCGAGAGCTTGCGGAAATACGGCATGAGCTTGTTCAAACCGGGTTTATAAAAAAGCAAAAAGCTTCAAAACAGGAGAAAATACGTGAAACGCCGTTTTTGTGTTTTTACTCAACTGCGGGTATGCCTATAATGGTAGGCAGAAACAATATACAAAATGACAAGCTTACCACAAAAACCGCACGCCGTTCGGATGTGTGGCTACATGTAAGAGATGTGCAGGGGAGTCATGTAATTATTTCCTGCGGCGGAGAGGAACCGGACGAGGAGACAATTTTTGAAGCGGCAACGCTGACAGCTTATTTTTCTCAGGCTAGGAACGCAGGAAAGGTAGCAGTTGACTATACACAGGTTTGCCATGTAAAGAAGCCCTCCGGTTCAATGCCGGGCATGGTGATTTATACCGATAGCAAGACTATCATTGTTGAACCTGATGAAAAACTGGTTCAAAGCCTTAAATCAAGATAAATAAAAAAGTAAGAAACATTTGCTTAAGCTTGATTAGATTCTTTCAAAAGCGGTAACCATCGTACTTGTGGTTACCGCTTTTTGTATGAACTATTTGGGAGATTGCTAAGCAAGATTGTCATACAATAAAGGCATTCTGCCACTGCCAAAGGCTGCGGTTTATGATTACGTCATATAAAAACTATAGTGGCAAGATTAGTTATTTTTTTTATACTTGACGCAAAAGTTCTTGGATGATATTATAGATACCAACGGTATGTATTGAGGCGAGTGTGATATGGCAAGAAATAAATATCCGGAAGAAACAGTAAAACTAATTTTAGACGAAGCCTTAAAGCTCTTTATTGAAAAGGGCTATGAGAGTACATCCATTCAAGATATTATAAACAACTTGGGGGGGCTTTCAAAAGGCGCAATTTATCATCATTTCAAATCAAAAGAAGATATTTTTGAGGCTGTTTGCAGAAAAATAGGGGATGAAAATATTGCATATTATAATAAGCTTCGTGATGATAAATCCGCAAACGGTTATGAAAAGCTTAAGGCAATAATAAAATCCGCCTACACTAACCCCAATAATGATGTGGTGCTGGCAATGACTGATAAAATCATGTCTGACCCTAAATTTTTAATGAATCAGATTCACGAAAGCTATGAACTGGTTGCCCCTTGCTACATTGAGCCGGTTATCAGAGAAGGGATTGAAGACGGATCAATCAAAACCGATTATCCCAAGGAACTTGCAGAGGTACTTATTACCTTGCTAAATGTTTGGATTAACCCTATGATTACAAAAGCTGCAACAGCAGAAATGACTGCTAAATTAGAATTTTTTAGCGTGATTTTAAATGGCATCGGAATAGACCTGTTAGATGACGAAATAAAAGCGCAGTATGTTAATTACTGCGATAGATACAACAAACTAAAACAAAAATAACTGCTCTATAAAGGGCAGATTATTTTAAATTATATACATACCGACGGTCGGTATATTTTGGAGGAAAATATGAAAACAAAGCTTTTTGGGAAAGACTTTACGCTTGTGGTGGTCGGGCAAATTATCTCACTGTTTGGAAATGCCATTCTGCGCTTTGCACTTCCGCTTTATCTTTTGCGTGAAACAAATTCACCGGCACTTTTTGGAATAGTAACAGCCTGCTCCTTTTTACCGATGATTATATTGTCGTTTCTAGGAGGAATTTTAGCGGATAGATTGAACAAGCGAAACATTATGGTTGCACTTGATTTTTTGACGGCGGGCATTGTATTATTTCTATATCTCTCGATTGGAAGCTTGTCGATTGTTCCGCTGTTTATTGTTGTTTTAATGCTGCTTTATGGAATTAGCGGAACCTATCAGCCAACAGTACAAGCCAGCATTCCTTTTTTGGTTAGCAGTGAAAATCTTCTTTCCGCAGGAGCGATTGTCAATCAAGTAAGTTCTTTGGCAGGGCTCTTGGGCCCTATTATTGGCGGAATGCTTTTTGGATCTTTTGGCATTATGCCAATTTTAATAATTAGTATACTATGCTTTGCCGCTTCTGCTGTTATGGAAATTTTTATTCACATACCTTTTGAGAAGAGGGGGAACGGTAACGGTGTGATTTCTATAATAAGAAGTGATTTTCATGATAGCACATACTACATGAAGCATAAAAAGCCAATTTTGATTAGAATTATTTTGCTGATTGCGCTTTTTAATCTCATTTTAACAGCAATGCTGATTGTAGGTACGCCAATTTTAATTGTTGAAACACTGCACATGAGCGATGAGCTACTGGGTCTTTCCCAAGGGATACTGGCATTCGGAGGACTTTGCGGCGGAATACTGACCGCAGTGTTCAGCAAGAAATTAAAGATTTCCAATTCTCACAAGCTACTGTTGTTATGCAGTTTATCTGTTGGAATAATGGCAACTCCACTGCTTCTCGGCATGCTGGACATGACAAGCTATATTGTAATAACGGTAGCTTGTTTCGTAATCATGGGACTTGCCACCATATTCAGCGTGCAGATGATAGCAACCGTACAAGCTGAAACTCCACCCGAGCTGGTAGGTAAAGTGATTGCTTTGATGATATCAATTTCAATGTGTGCACAGCCAATAGGGCAAGCAATCTACGGTATTGTATTTGACGCATTTTCAGACTATACGGGTTTGATTTTGTTATGCGTTGCGATACTATCCGCTTTGATTTCACTTGCATCAAAAAAAGCCTTTAAAAACATGGTTCAAAAATGATCTTTCTCATGAGTATAATGCATATTTTTGGCACCATCGCTAGCCAAAACGATGATGCCAAAAATATCTTTATTTGCAGTGCATTTTTGCTCTTTGACTTTTAATTTAACTGATTATCTGTTTTCCAATACCCGCATGGCACCAAGCAGCAGCTTTGCACAGTCGGCACGGTTGAGCTGTACTTGATTTTCATAGTCTGAAATACGGCATGCACTTAGGTTTGCACATGCTTGAGCTGCCCATACGGGTGCTGTGTCACCGTAATTTGAAGTCGCGACATCGGTAAGCTTTAGTGACTTGCTTAGTATTACGGCAGCCTCAGGATAGCTGATTGAATTCTTGCCATTGAAAACGGCGGTGCTCATACCGTCGGAATAGCCGCTTATCACACCTGTTAGAAGCGCGGTTGAAACATAGGGCTTCATATAGGCGGGAATTTCTGTGTCATCTGCAAAGCCTGTGGTCATAACTCCGGAGAGAACGTCAATATCCGAAAGCTTCATGCACATAGTAAGAAACTCGCCTCTTGAAACCTGAGCTTCGGGACAGAAAACATACTGACCGCCGATTTGCTCGCCGACAAAGATTCCTTTTTCTGCAAGAGCTATTGCCGCGCAGTATGCGCCGTTTCCGCTCATGTCAGAATAGGTCACGCTGGTTTGCTGCTTTTCAATTTTAATTATTACTGTTGCCTCTGAGGACATATTTCCGTTGATGTCCGTTGCCTTGTAGCCAAAATAATCCTTGCCTCGTTTTCCCTCGTTAGGCGTGTATACAAAGAGACCATTTTCAGAAAGCTCAATTTCGCCCTTAATGGGATTTGTTGTAATTTCGTAGGTAAGTGCATCACCATCGGGGTCTGCCGCCTTCAAGCGTCCTTCAATGGAAACATCTCGGTAGGTGGTGATTTCAAGGTTTTCTGCAATGGGACATCCAGAGCCGTTTTTAGCTGCCGCGCTTATTATACCTATTGTGAGGGTCAAAAGCAGAAGCAGAGCAGTAAAGCTTATGATCTTTTGTTTCATATGTGGGAACCTCCATGCAAAATTATCTGTAAATTAAGCAAAGCGCTTTGGCATTATTTTGCACAGGGTTTAGGTGATTTATTCCATATATTTTAGCAAAATACAAAAGTTCAAGCCACATACTCGAATTGCGGCTTGAACTTTTAGGTTTATGGTGATTAGCTTTCGGCTGTGCAGCCCTCCTGAATACATCTCTCAGGTGTACCTTTTGGCGGGAAAAAGTCGTGAATTGGGAAAGGTATGTGGCTAAAGAGGGTGCAGGGATCCTCATCTCCGCCTACGCATTCCTTATCCGGTATGCAGTAGTCATACGCGGGCATCAGAAGCTGTGTATCCCGCTCAAGTCTGATTATGGAAAACTGACCAAGTGTTACATAAAGCTGTTTTCCGGTGCTGGAGGTTATGATTTCGTCTTCGAAGCACTCGGCAATCTCATGAGGGATTTCTCTTATGTCGTTGTCGTAGTCATTGCGGCAGGTGCAGTCAACAATTTTCATTGACAGGGCGAGAGGATCCACTGCTTCAACAACTGCCGTCGGCAGACTGCTGTGCCTTCTGTCAAAAATACCTCTGCGTCCTGAAGTGAAGACCTTTGAACTGCCCTCGCTGCCATAGAGAATAACACGCTTATCAAAAATGGCAAGGCCGGTTACGGTTCTTTCTCCCGGGAAGGCTTCACCCGTCACTTTGTAGAAATACGTGACGTCAATGGTGTAGCAGCCGCGGTTGAAATTAATCTCTTCAACTCGAACATCCGCAAACAGAAGTTTGGCGGAGCGTGGTCTGATGCTGAATGATGTGTCGATGATGGATTGTGAACTGCCCGTCAGATAAACCCTTAGGTCCTCTATACAGTCTTTATCT
>CAZAIU010000052.1:0-14474 GCA_964485265.1 uncultured Oscillospiraceae bacterium
CCAAAAACAACAGAATAAAATATTAAAAACATCGCAAAAAGAACCCCATGGGAGGCTTGTAGGGTAAAACCTGCAATGCTATAATTCAATCATAACATGATTTAACTCGTCATGTGTTTCTCCTTATTGCCAATGTATGTGCCGAGTTTCAAACATGGGATATATATTGACAGCATGCCATTTTCTCCCTCTTATCAATACACACGCCGCGTAAGTATTACGCGGCGTGTGTATTGCTTTGGTGTGGAAATATATTGTCTTGCAGAGCCACGTTTTCCAGCGCTGGATTAAAGTGTTTTTTACGTAGCCCTTATAACTTATGTAGGTGGACTGCTTTATTGCACCTTTGTTCGATAGAACATTCTATTTTGCCACAACACAAATTGTCGCGCTGTCATCTGTTAAGCTCTCGCCACACACATTACCGTAAAACCGCAGCTTTGTGAACCCAGCCGCTTTCAATTCAGCACCCAGCAAAGTGGTATCAAAGGCTTGATTCCAAATGTTGTAGCAGTGCAGATGTTTCTCTGTTGCGATTAAGTATTGCTCCAAATATGTTTTGCTGTCATCATAACAATAAGTGTTCTTTATGCTCATGTAAGGGGTAGCATTCCAAAAACCTTCATCTTCATATGCCACGATTCTGCTCTCTGTAAAATCGTCATATTGCTTTTCAGTAAATCCGTCCAGAATCAAGACTCCATCTGGTTTCAATGCAGCTCTGATTTTTTTAAGAAGCAGGGACCTTTCCGAAGGAGATAGCACGCCAAAATCGCAAAAAATCAGTGTAATAACATCGAATTTATGATCATAATGCATCTCGAGATAGTTTTGGTAGTGATAGGTGATTGGCATATTTTGCAGGACTGCCTGTGACACTGCATAATCAATCGAGCGTTTGGCAAAGTCGATTCCCGTCACCGAAAAGCCCAAAGCAGTAAATGCCTGCGCATAAAGTCCCGCACCACAGCCCAAGTCCAGTAAGCTGCACTCGTTTGGATTTCTCACCAGACCTGAAATCCAGCTTGCAGAGGTTGTTATAAAGGAATGCTGTCTGGAGGCCGCCTCGGTGTCAGGATTTAAATGTGCCTCCAGCATATATTTTGAAATATGTTCATCGTCCCAAAAGGCGGATGTGCTCTTTTCATATTCCGATGGTTTTTGCTTTAGATAGCTTAGTAGCGTTGCATACATGAGAGATCCTCCTTTTCTTAAATGTCTTGTTTGCTGAAACTACAGCATCATCACAATGCCTAAAAGGGGCAACCTCGCTGATACACATCAACTCCATGTTTTTTCCTTGTTCTTATTACTCTAAATTGGGTTGATAATTCTCAAAGTATGCTCTCGGTTGCCGCAGCAAGTAAAAAATAGCCAATTACAGCAACCACTACCGTTGCCAGATAGTGGTGGTTTTACGGTACTCGCGTGAAATTCAACATTTCTATCTCTTTTGCAAAATAATTGCAATAAAGTTAAGATACTTTCCACCACCGGCTTCCATAGCTTTTCTATCGCTTATGGCATATTCATTGTTTTGCCTCAACCAATCGCTCCAGACCTCATCATTGCTTTCCATTTCATGAATTGAAAGAATGTTTACATCATCGGTCTGCTTAATTATATTTTTCCAATAATCCACGTCGTGCATATAGTCGAGCTGTTCTGGAGTCCATGAAAGCAACAGTTCTGATGGCAAATTGTCGTGGCAATCCTGTTTCATTCCCGGTATTGCAATATAAATATATCCACCGTGTTTTACAAATGGCAACAACTTATTTCCCAGATATGCTGAATCACGTCCAAAATAGTTGTAGGAATCCGTGCTTACGACTGCATCGAAAAAGTCTTTTTCAAAGGGAAGGGCGGTGGCATCTGCTTTGACAGGAATTATCTGTGTGGGATTAAGCCCCATCGCCTCAAAGAAAATTCGGTTTTCCTCTGGGTCGCTCCAAAGATCGGCAGCATATACCGTAAATCCGTATTCCTTTGCTAAAAATACACTTGTAACTCCTTGACCGCTACCGAGGTCGCATACAATGGAATTGTTCGGGATTTTGTGATCCTTTAGCAATTCCTCTTGTATTTTCAACGGATTTGGCCCCATAATTTTTGCCTGTAATGTTGGCGCGTTGTATTTTTCACTGCGCGCATATTTCATAGTGTTGTTCTCCTCTATTTAGCATTTTTACTTAATTTATTTATTTTAGAAATGTCCTTGAAGCGCTTTTCTTTTTTTACCAAGTATGTGTTTTTATCATCTGCAAAGGTAGTCTCAACTTTTAGTTTTCGATAAGACTCCCATCGTTTAGGTGAGAGTTCTCCACGCTCAATTGCCTCGCGGATAGCACAATTGGGTTCTGTGGTATGGGTACAATTTTTGAAGCGGCATTCATGAAAAAGACATTCTATATCACTAAAATTCTTACTAATCCCCTCAGTGGCATCAATCATACCAAGCTCTCGCATACCCGGAGTGTCAATTACCATTCCGCCATTTGGTAGCAGGAGTAGTTCACGCCGTGTTGTCGTATGACGTCCTTTATCGTCGTTTCGCAGTCCATTGGTCAAAAGATGTTCTTGATCCATCAACCGATTGATTAGGGTGGATTTTCCGACGCCTGAGGAACCTATGAAAGCTGAAGTGGTCCCCGGCTTGCAATACTGCAAAATTTCCCGATAACCATCCTCTTCCAATGCTGTTGTAACAAGGATATCCACACCCAAAGCTACCAATTTCACTGCACCCAACTTCTCCATAACGTCACTGCATAAATCTGCCTTAGTTAGTACTACTACAGGTAAAGCCCCGCTTTCCCATGTAAGTGTTAAATATCTCTCTAGCCGTTGGATGTTAAAATCATTATTTAGCGACATACAAATAAAGATGACATCAATGTTTGCGGCCACCGCCTGTTCCTCACTGGTTTTACCAGCGGCTTTTCGGATAAATAGGCTTTTTCTTGTCAAAACTTTACTAATAATCCCATTGCCGTTTTTATCACTAATTCTATCAAGCAAAACGAAATCTCCTACGGCAGGGAATTCCGATGGAGTTTTTACCTCAAAGCGTAACTTACCGGAAATTTCTGCTTTAAGCTCCCCGCCCACGGTGATGGCACGATATAGTCCTTTTTCCTGAGAGGTGATTCGTCCTATATAACAGTTATCATGTTGACTAGCTTCAGCGGACAGATTATCACGTAATCCATATTGCTTTATGTTAATTGTTTTCATGCTCTATTTCCTCCTAAAGGTTATAATAATCCTTTTGAGAGGCGTTGCTGAAATTGTTATTCGCAAACCTCCCAGCCAGTTGCAATCTCCGATATTAAATTTTGTTTCATAAACAAGTCTCCTTTTCATTTTAAGCAAAATCTATTTGCTGATTTCTCCTGCGAAATTCTCAATATGGCTTTGTAGCATAGTAAAAACCTGTTCTTTGTCGATTGCGCTATCATAAAGGCTATAGAGGGTAAAAACAGGAGCATAAAAGTGCAGAGCAAGCAACTTTGCATTTTCAGGTCTATTTGCGGTACCGCTAAATAGATCCTCTATATATTGCAATGGCCCAGCTACGAAATATTTTTGATACAACTGTGACATTTCTGAACTTCGATACTGCTCCAGCGTCAGTAGCTTACGAAAGTTTGATGGAAATTCTTCCTCCGTCCAATACCGAAATTGTGCTTCAGTGTATATTTTAATACTTTCAATTGATGTACAATCATATACCTTTTCCATTTCCTCAAATGTTCCCTCCGGCATATCGTATTCTTTTGCACGTTCAACATCCATTTGGTTCATTCGCTCTAAAATACTATCGAAAATATCTCTTTTATTCTTATAATGCTTATATAAAGCACTTTTTGTCATCTCAAGCTCATTTGCAATGGTACTGACCGACACTGCTTCATAACCACTCCTTGAAAATAACGCAAGTGATATTTGTAGAATCCGCTCTCTTGTGTTAATCATTTGGCAAGCTCCTCACATAGCAGAAGTGAACTATCGTTCACCTTTAGTATAGTGATCGATCGTTCACTTGTCAAGATTAACTTTAACAGAGGGAAAATGCTCACATCAAGCGAATACTCACAATACAAACACAAAAATATCTTTTTCCCTGTCATAAACAAAGCCACAGGGGAACTTTCCACGCCGATGATTTTCACAGAGTCCCCCGCAAACGGGAATTTATCGTATGCATGCATTTACAAATTTCACTGGTACGTCCATGAGCTTTGCAACCTGTTCCGGAGTCACATGAGTACTTCTTGATAGGGTGGAGGTATTAAATATCATACTCTTTTTGCTTATTGACAGACGCATCAAGGTCATCTTCTTCAAAGCAAATCTCAAATCCGTAAATTCTAAATTGTTGTTCTGCTTAATATATCTTTTTCATCAAATGAGCCCTGCCTTTTAGAATTTACTTCGTAAGTTATCGGCTCTGCATCTGTCGCGCATAGCTAGCCTGCATTAAGAACATTTACAATACTTGTTTTTTCAATCTTTCTTGTTGGTGAAATAACAGCAATAAAGGTAGTTAAAATTGCAACAGAAACAATAATACATAATACAAATATCGGCGGATTCCATACCAGTCCCCAGTTTGAGGTGATAAGTATATTAAAGAAAATTTTATGAAGGATTAACCCTAAAACTCCACCGATAAGACTACCAGAAAGTGCATAGGTAGCGGCTTCTGCTCGCACCACTTTTTTAAGCTGTTTTCCGGACATCCCTACTGCCCGCATGACACCATAGTTATTTATTCTGCTTGAAACACTGGCATTTACTGTATTCACAATGTTGATTAAAGCGACTAACGCGATCACTATCAGGAAACCGTAAACGAAAACTGCCATAGCATTGTAAGTCGCACGAGTTTCATTGTTACTTTGGAATTTATCTAGCATTTGCATATCGGAGCTGATTAAACTCCTCACTTGTGTTGAAACGTCGGAGGCAGCTTGTATATCAATAATTGTGTAGTCGGATACTCCACTAAGTGCTGTAAAGGTATTCTCAGAACAAATGATAAGCCATTCGTTGTTTTCGGAAGTAAATGGTGTGTTGGATAGTATTCCGGCGATTGGAAGTTCTATAGCTTGACCGTTAATATTTAGGGTGATGATATCGCCAAGATCCCATTTCATATCCTCAGAATATTCCACAAACACACCGCTTCCATTTTGCACATCCTCAATGCATCCTGTGATTAAATCATCTCTTGCCCATTCAAATTGAGGTTCATCATATGAAATGAGCGTAACAACGCTTTCACTATGGTTGGCACTTGCCGGAAGGTCATAAAGAAACATCCTTGCACAGACGTTCTTTGTATCAGGGATTTCTTTTATCTCATCCAGCAGGGAATGGTCAAGTAGAATAGAGGTATCCGTACCCATAACAGAAATGTCAGGGGCATATGGCTGTAGAGGTCGCAATGCATTTCCCATGAATTCAATAAATACGGAAAAGCACAAGAACAAAACAATACTTATTGCAAATGAACCGGTTATTAGAGTCAGACTTTTCTTGTTAGAAAAGGCATGATTGATACCCATTGCTGTGTCGACTCGAAACAACTTTGTGTTTGAGGCTCTATTAACTTTCAAATTATTTGTTTCGTTCAAATTTCCTGTTACGGCAGCCTGAGGAGAAACGCTTGCTGCTTTTTTTGCTGGAGAACGTGATGCCAGCATAACAGTTACAACGCCAATGACCGCACCCACAAGCAGACCAAGAAGACTGAATTGTATTGGCATTTTAGGTAGAAAGCGTGAATTCAGGGTGTTAAGAAACACAACAGCAATCCATATCACGCAGCACCCCGCCAAAAGACCTATTGGCACACCAATGATACTATATTGCAGACCTTCAAGCTGTATATACCTCTTTATTTGTCTTTTGGTTGCTCCCAAGCAACGTAGCATACCAAAGAATTGCGTTCGCTGCAAAATGCTCATGTTAAAGCTGGTAGCAATCATAAATGTTCCTGCCATTGCTACAATAATAGCCAAAATTACGGCTGTGAGGTATAGTTGCAACATACTACTGTCATCACTTTGTCCCATCAATCCAAGCAGTATTTTGTTTGTGGATACCTGGTCATCCGAAAGTCCATATTCTGCTTTAATTTTTTCAAGGGCATTGTTGATATTTACGCCATCCTTAAACTGAACAAAAAAATACTCTATGTATGTTCCCTCGGAAAAAGCGCGGATACCATCAAGTGACAAATACAAACCATGTGAATCGTTTGCTTTAAGACTGGAAAAGTCGCTATAGACACCAGAAATCACATACGATCGAGCGACTTTGTTCTCATCGGTTATCTGAATGGAATCTCCCACGGATAAATCGAATTGTTCCATTGCTAATCTGTCAATGGCACACTCAAATGCAGATTGTGGGTATGTGCCTTGCTCAATCAATAGGTTCATTTGGGCTGAAATATCTTCATCGCCACCCTGAACCATCATCATTTCACCCTGGAAATCAACATCCGCTGTCATACCAAGCCATCCGGATACCGCTACATCTTTTTGGCTGTCTATCTTAGCGGCAGCACTGTCCGAAATATTTGAAATTAGAGCATGATAATTACCTTTTTCACGGATATGCTCGCTGATCTGGGCACGAATACTCATATCAGCCATGCCGAAAATCGCCGTAATAAGCATAACAGATATAGCGATACAGATTATTGTAAGACGGTTTTTCTTTTTGTGAGCCTTTGCATATTCGGAAACGAGGCTAAGGTAACTATTCATCCTGAACACCTCCCGAAGTCGGTCAGCACACCATCGGACACTTGTAGTACACGGTCAGCGGTGGATGCGATACTTCGATTATGTGTAATCATAATAATTGTCTGCTCATAGTTATTGGATGCTTTTTTAAGCAGTGCAATCACTTCATTGCTGTTTTGCGTGTCAAGGTTTCCAGTCGGTTCATCAGCCAATATAAGAGTAGGACGTGTAATTAGTGCTCTGCCGATGGCTACACGTTGCTGCTGTCCACCAGATAGCTGACGTGGCAGATGGTGTCTACGCTCTTTTAAATTCAGAATGGTTAAGATTTCTTCAAGGTATTCTTGATTCGGTTTTTGATAATCAAGCAGTAGGGGGAAAGTAATATTCTGTTCCACATTAAGCTCAGGGATTAGATTGAATGCCTGAAAGATAAAACCAATATTTCTACGGCGAAAAATCGTTAGTTCCTCATCCTTCATCGTGAAAATATCTTTTCCGTCTATATGCACTTTTCCAGAAGTGGGGTTATCAAGAGCACCAATCATGTTGAGCAGTGTGCTTTTACCAGAGCCGGATTCCCCAACCACAGCAACAAATTCTCCCTTTGGAACGGAGAATGTAATGTCTTTTAAAGCGTGAATAGCCGTTTCGCCGGTTCCATATGTTTTACAAATGGACTGAATATCTAATAAGTTCATTTGTTTGCACCTTCTTGTCTTTTCAGTGTGGGTTGGTTGCTTAGGTGTATCAATAATTCCTCAATGCACGAAAGAACCAGTAGGCTGCCAAACATTTGTGAAAGGGTGTGAATCCCTCCAAATCCGAAGGTAAATATCATCAGTACGATACCGCCAATAGCAGCCAAAATAGAGAGAATGATTATTAGTGGCTTGAGGCTTCCTCTTACACCCAAAGCTGCTATGAAATGCACCACACTTTCCATAATCAGCACCCCCCCAAGAAAAACGGGGAGAATACCGACAATATAACGGAAATAAATTGTGCAGAGGATGCCGAAAAGAATACTCATGCTTGATGCAAGTAGATAAAAATAGAGTGCGGCTTTTTTCTCACTGACTTTGTTTTCCATGAAACACATAATGCCTAATATTCCGTTTAGAATGGCATAAGCTGCAATGGCATAGACCATACCTATTTTTAAAAAAATTGGATTTATAAAGGTCACGATTGCCATGACAGCAAGGATACTTCCACGAAGAATTGCATAATGAGCAATCTCCTTAAATTGTTTAAATAGCATAAATGTTATCCTCCTTTTTTTGTAGGATAACATTTGCGCCTTACTCTCATATGAATTTGACCTTACAATCTTGTAGGATTAAGAAAACTAATCGTGAAAGTGCTGCCTTGACCTAAGATGCTGTCCACGGTAATTGTTCCCTCGTGAGCCTCAATAATGGCTTTCGTAAGAGATAAACCAAGTCCTATGCCTTGTGTGTCCTGCGAGAACCGACTGCGATAAAATCGTTTAAAAATATGGTGGATATCTTCAGGGTGAATGCCATCACCATCATCCTGAATGGTTATCTGTATCACTGAAGTAAGTTGTTTCCACTGCACATAAATATGACTTCCTGTTTTGGTATGGTCAAAAGCATTTTTTACAAGATTACTGATTGCTTCTGTCATCCAGTGACGGTCACAAATAAGCTGTATGCTGTCCATTCCGGATAGAATTAATTCCTTGTTCTCCTGCTTGGCGCGGTATGAGAAATAGCGTTCAATATCGCTCATCATATCTGCAACATGTTCTGATGTTTTTTTCATGATAATCGAACCGGCGTCCAGTTTAGTGATTTTCAAAAGACTTTGAACCAAAGAGTCGATACGGTCAAGTTCCTGTTCAGATAGGTTGGCAAACTCCTTTATCATCGGCAGCTCATCCGATTCCCCTTGCACAAGACCATTATAAATGTTAAGTGCGGCAAGTGGTGTTTTAAGCTGATGTGAAATATCGGAAATCGTGCTTTTCAAAAATTCCTTTGCACGAATTTCATTTTCAGCGTGGGCATTTAGCACGGTCGCCAGTGTATTCACCGCATGAAACATTTTGTATAGCTCACCCTCATTATTGCAGGCAACACGGGCATTGGTATCCCCTGCAAGATAGAGCTTAATTTGGGAAGTAGCTTCTTCTATGATTTTATTTTGCTTTTGAAAATAACAAAAATATATGAATAGAATCATTCCTGCCATTAGTAAAAAGACAATGATAAGTACCGGTGCAAACGTTCCATAGACGAGCCAAAGGGCAAGTTCTGAAAAAGCAAGAGAGGATACCATTACAAGGACAATCCACATAAATAATCGTTTTATGGCTGTGTTTGTAAATATTTTCATCGCTCACCTTATTACATAACATTCCATTTGTAACCCATACGCCGCACTGTCAGCAGCATTTTAGGTTCACTTGGATTGTTTTCAATTTTGGTTCTCAATCTGCGGATATATACCGACAAAGTGTTGCTGTCCACATAATTACCATTACCATCCCATAGTTTATCTAAAATTTGTTCTTGGGAAAGCACCGCATTGGGATTTTTCATGAACAGACCAAGTAGTTTATACTCTGCCGCAGTTAAGTCCAAAAGCTTACCGTCTTTATACGCTTGTCCTTGCAGCAGCAGTACCTTTAAACCATTTGATGAAAGCTCTGTATCTGTGGCACTAAAATTTTTAGCTCTCCTAAGCAGGGCGTTAATTCTTGACATTAATACACTGAGCTTAAAAGGTTTTGTAATGTAATCATCGCCACCAATATCCAATCCCATGATGATATTGATTTCTTCATCCGATGCTGTTAGAAAAACAATAGGCACATTAGAAACAAGCCGTGCATTTTTACAAATCTCAAATCCCGAACTATCGGGAAGCGATACATCTAAAATTAGCAAATCATATTTGCCGTCTGCCAGAATTAAATTTGCATCTTGAATTGTCCGTGCAATATCCAAATCAAAGCCTTCCTTTTTGAGTGCAAAAGAAAGTCCATTTATCAGACTTAAATCATCCTCTAAAAGCAGTATTCTACTCACTGGAATTCTCCTTTCTACAACCATCAGCAGGCTTGTCAGCATCCGTTGGTATCATCCATGTCCGACTAAATTTCTAATAAAAATTGTACTAATACCTCGAAAATTATTGTTTTCGCGCTTTCTTTTTACTAAACGATTAGAGTGATTTTTCATAACCGATCTTTTCATAAAAAGCTATAGCTTCCGGCTGTACTCCAAAAAATAAAGAGATTGGCGATGTTTAAAATGCAAGTGACATTAATTTTTTTCCTGTGCTCTATAATAAATTTCCTGCATATTTTAACACCTCCTGTTACACAAATATTAGTGTTAATTTTTTGTTCGGATTGAATTTAGGTTCCATTTTCAAGTCTCTTTATGTAATATTATGGTTAAAAATGTTTACTTCACAGTAATATTCCCGTGGTTGCTCTTTACCGCAAGTGCGATATCTCCGCTTTTGAACTGTTCAGCTATAGTTACGTTGCCGGAAAGAGATTCTCCTGTTACCACGCAGGACGTTTGATCGGACAGCGTCACATCTATATTTCCGCCGCCTGTAAATATGTTTGAGTTTTCAAGCAGCCCAAGAGAGGACATCTTCACATCACCACGCTCAGCCACCTCGACATCCAGCGCTTGGAGTTTGTGGTTGCTTCCTCCGATGTACTCCACATTTCCGGTGCCCAGACGGATATAGATAGTCTGTTCGTATGCTTTGGGGATTTTTAGCTCATAGGATATTCCCGCACTCCCTTTAATACCCAAAAGCCAGCGCACTTCTTTCCCATTGTCCTCTATGATGAGAGCGGAACCATCTGTATTTGAAGTATAAGCAAGCTCCTCCGCCACTTTTTTCTTGGAATACTGGGTGACCGTCATTTTTTCCTCGTCTGTCAAAGTAATCTTAACATCTGCAGCATTTGCGTGGAGTGCGATAGAGCTAATTTCTGCTAAATCAAAGATTTCCTGCTTCACAGTTTTTTTCATTATAGAAAACCCTCCTATTAAAACAACAATACCAAGTGCAACCAAACCACCGATGACTATTTTCTTCTTCATTCCTTCAAACCTCCGTTAAAATTACTTTAGATGCTGTTCCAAAACGCTGTTTACAAATTCGGTTCTTTGCTCTGGATCTCTCAAATCTATATGCAGTTTATCTTTTAAAATATTGCTTCTTAAAAAGGCACCCTGCAAAGCTAAGACAATCATTTCAGTAATAGATTGTGCGTTAGGAATACTTTTCTCTCCACAGACTTTCTCAATTAAAGGGAAATAAGCCTGTATGGTAAGGTCGGTATTATCTCCTGTTGCAGCATTTTGATAATCGGACAAAATTGAAATGCGAGATAAATTTTCATTGGCATACAGAAAGCTAAAAGTGAGATTAGCCATGTACTTTAATTTGTCAAAATCACTCTTGTTTTTCACATCAGCAAGGCTATTGTCAAACAAACCAATCACATCACGTACCATACTTTGCACGCAAACAGCAATGAGATTGTCCTTAGAGGAAAAGTGATAGTTGATTTGACTAACCGCAATGCCAGCTTCTTTGCTGATATCTCGAATGGTAATCAGTGCTGGGTCACTGCCAGCACTCTGTATCATTTTGATTGTGGTTGCAATAATCAGCTCTTTTGTTTTATTCATCTCGAAGCGACTTCCTTTGCATATAATCGAACATTGTTTGAAGCGTAGTTTGATTATATGATAGAAAATTAAAAAATTCAAGTGGTTTAAGAAAATTAGTTGTCTAGCCATATCTGAAACTCACTGGCAGACCGTACGCAAGAGCGGGAACTTCAAACCGCACTTGTGGGAAGTCGGAAATACCAATAATCTGGGTATAGTAGTCAGTGGGCAGTACTGCCAGTATTTATTTTACGTCTGCCTCTTTTGTATCAGACACCTTTTGCGCTGTCTCGTCATCTATATCGCCGGATGATTTGTCAGCTTAAAGGAAAGAATTGACACTGCGCTGCCGGCCTGAATTCAACAAGCAGCAAGCCGGCTTTATAAAAAATTAAATGGGCATCAACAAAGACTTGCCCTGTTCAACTATGTGATATAAACTAAGAACATCATATTCTAGCATGCAGAAAAAATTCTGATGGTTCCGGTTTTATATTCCGGTGCCGTCCTGTCAGATTTATTCGGGAGGTATTATAGTGAATAGACAAGAAATTAAATCTCTTCTTGAGTGTGTTGCTGATGGGTCGGTGTCCGTTGATGATGCTGTGCTTCGGATGAAAATAGAACCCTTCGAGGATCTGGGCTTTGCCAAGCTTGATACTCATCGCGGGCTGCGGCAGGGTGTTCCCGAGGTAATTTACGGCGCGGGAAAAACCGTAGATCAAATTTGCAAAATCTCCGAGGCAATGCTTGAAAAAGGGCAAAGCACCATTCTAATAACCAGATTATCACCGGAGGCTGCAAAAGAGGTGTCTGAAAGCCTCCCCCTGCGCTATGATGAAATGAGCAAAATGGGGATAATTGGAGAAAATTGCAGCAAGGACGGCTGCGGAAAAATCGTTATTGCAACGGGTGGAACCAGCGACATGCCGGTTGCTGAGGAGGCTGCAATAACTGCCGAGGCACTGGGAAACCGAGTTATCCGCCTTTATGATGTGGGAGTTGCAGGTATGCACAGGACACTAGCCCACCTTGACGATATAATGAGCGCAAAAGTTATTATTGCAATCGCGGGAATGGAGGGCGCGCTGGCAAGCGTGATAGGCGGTCTTGCCGACTGCCCGGTAATTGCAGTCCCCACAAGTGTGGGCTATGGTGCTTCCTTTGGGGGTTTGGCTGCGCTTTTGTCAATGTTAAACTCCTGCGCCAGCGGGGTGAGTGTGGTGAACATTGATAACGGCTTTGGAGCAGGCTATCTGGCTAGCATGATTAACCGCATAGGAGAAAAATAGCAGATGAAAACTCTTTATTTTGAATGCGGCATGGGTGCTGCGGGCGATATGCTTATGGCAGCATTGCTTGAACTGATACCCGACCGGGAGCTTTTTTTGAACATAATGAATAGTCTTGGACTCCCGGGTGTGAAGGTGTCTGCTGAGACTGCTGTAAGGTGCGGTATCTCCGGCACTCGTGTCACAGTATCGGTAAACGGCGAGGAGGAGGACTGCGCACATTCCGATCACCACCATGGCAGTAAGCATACGGCAATGTCGGATGTTGAGCAATTGGTGGGTGGGCTTTCTCTGCCGGACAGCGTGTTGAAAGACGTTTTGGCTGTTTATAAGCTGATTGCAGAAGCAGAAAGCCACGTCCATGGTGTGCCTGTAAGCCAAATACATTTTCATGAGGTTGGAAATATGGATGCCGTTACGGACATTGTGGGTGTTTGCTTGCTGTTGCACCTGATTGCTCCTGACAGGGTGCTGGCTTCACCTGTCCATGTTGGAGCGGGTTTCGTACACTGTGCTCATGGGATGCTGCCTGTGCCGGCTCCTGCCACAGCACATATTTTGCGAGGAATACCGGTTTACGGAGGCAAAATTCAGGGTGAGCTTTGCACCCCAACCGGCGCTGCTCTGCTGAAGCACTTTGCTACAAATTTTGAAGAAATGCCCACAATTAAGATTTCTCGTATTGGATATGGAATGGGAAAAAAGGACTTTGATGCAGCAAACTGTGTCCGGGCTGTGCTCGGTGAAAGCTCCGACGGAAACGACAGGATTGTGGAGCTTTGCTGCAACCTTGATGATATGACTCCCGAGGCAATAGGCTTCGCCCAAGAAAGGCTTTTTTCTGCGGGCGCACTGGATGTCTATACTATTTCTATCGGTATGAAGAAAAACCGCCCCGGCGTACTGCTCTCCTGTATCTGTGAGATTGAACAGCGGGAGGATATGGCAAGACTTATTTTCAAGCATACGAGAACCCTTGGAATTCGTGAGCGAGAATACCGCAGATATACGCTTGAGCGTGACGAACATACCGAGCAAACTCCCTATGGCTCGGTAAGGATTAAATCCGCCAAGGGCTGGGGCGTTGTGAGACAAAAGGCTGAATTTGAGGATTTAGCGGAAATAGCCAGAAACAGCGGTCTATCACTAGATGAGGTTGCGGCTCTGCTTCCATAGATATAAAAGCGGCGATATCAGATATACCTTGGTGTGCGCATGTTTTTTGCTCTGACCTATTTTATCAAATGCTTGTAAATGTATAAAAATACAAAATTACTACCTCGGTTTCACCCCGATATAGGATGAAATCGAGGTAGTAATTTTTATTTGTTATATATTATCCGATAAGAATTTTGAAGAAAAATTGTAAGCAAAACTCATAGAATAACCAACTTTGTTTACCGGATTTTTCCTCAAGAATATCAACGCCGGAGAATGAATTTTCAATAAGTCCAAATAGCTGATTTTCTTTTGCCTAGAAATAAAAGCAAAAAAGCTGCTTTGAGTCTTAAGCGAATTTTTTACTATTGATTTGCAGCATACACGTTTAGTGCAAAACCGTAACTTTAGAACGCTTGTAAAAAAATCTTGTTGTGATTTGTTGACTATGCATTAATATTTACGGTTGCACAAAAATTCGACATGATATACAATAAAAGGGATAGATTTTCAATTACTTAATGGGATTGTAAATTGAAGCAATTGAAGCAATTGAAGCAATTGAAGCAATTGAAGCAATTGAAGCA
>CAZAIU010000053.1:0-14194 GCA_964485265.1 uncultured Oscillospiraceae bacterium
AGGCGGCAAAAAAGAAACTGCAAAAGGCACTGACAGCGAAGTCCGAATTTCTGTCCAATATGAGCCACGACATGCGCACACCCATGAATGCGATTATCGGCTTTTCTCAAATGGCGTTGGAGGAGAAAGCTCCATCGGCAGAGATGCTTCTTGACGCAATGCGCAAAATAAATGCCTCCGGCTGCTATCTTTTGAACCTCATCAACAATGTTTTGGATATGGCGAAAATTGAAAACAGCAAAATAACACTTCAGCCAGAGCCTGTTGATGGTGAAAAGCTGTTCGACAGCATAATTGCCTCCGTAAAGCCCATGATGGAGCAGAAAAACATTGAGTTTGTGTTTGAAACCCGCAATTTCATAGAGGGGAAGGCTGCCGTTTTGGATAAGCTGAGAACCCAGCAGATTTTTGTGAACCTGCTTTCCAATGCTGCCAAGTTTACACCGCAGGGCGGCAGGGTGGAATGCATAACAGAGTGTATTGAATTTGACGGAAGGTACTCAAAGGAGCGCATTACCATTCGGGACAACGGCAGGGGCATGAGTAAGGAATTTATCAAGAAAGCTTTTTTGCCCTTCGAGCAGGAGCATATGGGAGGAGAAGCGGAGCAAGCCGGCACCGGATTGGGACTGGCTATCGTAAAAAATCTGGTGGAAATGATGGGGGGAACCATCCAAATAAGCAGTGAAAAAGATGTTGGAACGGAAATCATCATCAATTTGATAACCGAGCTTACGGATAAAAAACCTTTGCAGGAGCCTGAGGAAAAGGCCGCCGAAGAAAATTCTTATACCGTGGGCAAACGCATACTCTTGTGTGAGGATCACCCGCTGAACTACGAAATCGCCGACAGGCTGCTTACAAAAAAAGGCTTTTTGGTGGAGCTTGCAACAGACGGGGCAAAGGGCGTTGAGATGCTAAGCCTTTCACCGGAAGGCTATTATGCTGCGGTTTTAATGGATATTCGTATGCCCGTTATGGATGGGATTGAGGCAACAAAAGCCATCCGTGCTCTGGACAGGACGGACGTGAAGGGCCTGCCAATCATCGCCATGACTGCAAACGCCTTTTACGATGATGTTAAAAAATCAATGGCGGCCGGCATGAATGCCTATCTTGCAAAGCCCATTGATCCGCAAAAGCTTTATCAAACGCTTCATGATTTTATCTACAGTAAGGCTCGCACAGATAAATTTTAGACATGGTTATAGGTAAGCTGTGAGGTGAGTATTACGAGGTGAGTATTACGAGGTGATGCTGCGCATAGGAGATATTAAAGTTGAATATGTGGTAAACCATCTAAAAAACGGCGACGTGTACTATGTGCTTGATGCGAACCAAGTTACCGGCGGCTCTCATCCCATAACGATGGCATACACTTACACCGACTGCTTCAGTGACGATTCGCCTATGGGCTGACCAAGCGGTTCCAAAAGCTATAAAAAGGCCGCTTGATGGTATGTCAAGCGGCCTTGCTGCTGGCATTTAGGTTAACAAAAATAAAAATGTTGCCATTTTTTTGATTGCAGTCCATCACATTGCTTTCAGTGAAAGTAAATCTGCAATGCGTTGTAAAACAAAGAAACGCCCCGCAACCTCAATGGCTGCAGAACATGTTTTTTGTATGCGTTGCTTAGAACATATAGGGGTAGGACAAAGAGAAAGCACAGGGAATATTTGACCTGCGGTTGACCGCTTATGATGTTTTAGCAATAACCGAGAACAGCGGATTTCCAACACTTTAATTTTTGCTCAAAGCTCATTCTTGCATTTGCAGGACTCGTTGATGGCATGGTAAGTGTATCGACCTTAATATCACGAAAAATTTTTTTGAAGGTTGCCTCTGCCTTTTTACCGTTTAGCAAAATTTTGCTAATATTGGGATGTGTATTCAGAAATCCGGAGATGTCATTCGAAATTTCGTTTTTAATGTTGCTGTCTAATGAGCCTTCACGGATTCCGCTGTGGATCATATCCCAAAGGGCTATGTTATGGCTGAGAAGCATAGCGCATCTGGTTTCGTAATTAAGAGAAAATTCACAGTCACAAATCTCAAACATAATTTTCCAAAATTGATTTTGGGGATGGGCATAGTACTGTTGAGCATTTAAGGATGCCTGGCCGGGCAGTGAGCCTAAGATTAAAATGGTGCATTGTTCATCTGCCAAAGGCGGGAAGCTGCATTTTTTGTGCTGGTTCATTTTTCAATCTCCTTTAAATATCATTCTGCCGATATTTAAACATTTCATCCATTGTTTTTAAGGAAAGATTTATATAATAAGCGGTTCAATAAATAGGAATTCGTTGAAAAAAGGATTCACGCAGGTGAATCCTTTTTTCAACGATCGAGTCGTTCATATTAGACCTAACTGCACAAAATATTAATTGCTATCATATTGTCGCTTTAAGTTCCGATATTGACTAGGCGTTAATTCAAATATATCCTTGAATTTGCGGCAGAAATAGCCTGTGTTATCAAAACCGGTGTTCTGCGCAATTGAATAAACCGTATTTTCCGTTGTATCCAGCAGATGTGCCGCACGTTTTAGCTTGTAATGAAGGACATAGTCAATGGGCGTCATATGCAAATAGCTTTTAAACAGCTTCAGGATGCTGCTTTTGCTGAGACAAATTAGCTCCGACAATTTTTCGAGAGTAATACCGCATTGATAATTCTCGTGAATGTATTGTAACATCATCTGTAATCTGGCGCGGTCTTGGAAGCTTGTCGCATTGCATTGCTCTGCAAAGGATAGCGTCATATGCTCATGCATGATCTGCCACAGTTCAAGAAGCAAACGAACCGTTTGCAGCTCGCACGGATTATCCTGTTGCTGCAGTGAAAAAACTGCGTTCAGAATATGAATGATTTCTTCCTGCCAGGGGATGCCCGGGGCAAATATTTGGCAGTCTATAGACGAAGAAAAAATGGGTTCTATATATTTCTGATGAATCACACTATCCTCCGAAGCCAACAACAATGGTGAAAAAACGATATTGGGAATGATTGTTGACTCTCTTGCTTCAAAGCGGTGGACCACCTGTTTGTTGATAAAGACAGCACTTCCTGCGGTTAATGTGTGTTTGCTGTTGCCGGCAAAAAGAGTTGCACAGCCCTTTTCAACATATACAAATTCAAACTCCGGATGCCAATGCCAATCGATGCAATTTAAATCGAACTGCATTATATCCTCAAGATAAAATGCAAAAGGATATGCTTCATTTCCGTGGGAAGCATTTTCTCTAATTGTTTCGTCTGTTATTATTCTGGAACAAGGATAGCTTTTCTTCATGAAAGTCACCGTATTGTGATATAGTGCAATAATAGGACGATATAGTTCCTAGATTGCAAAATTAAATTACGATATAATTTAATGTAATTATATCGTAGGAGATCGAGAAAATCAATATGAGAAAAAACTATAAAAAAACAATGCTTGCGTGCTATCTTGGATTTATCACGCAAGCGATTGCAGCGAATTTTGCACCGCTTTTGTTTCTGACATTTCACAAGGCGTACTCTATTCCGCTGGGAAAAATCGCATTCATTTCCACTGCGTTTTTTGTTACACAGCTTCTAATAGATGTGTTTTGTGCGAAATTCGTAGATAAAATAGGATACCGAAGAAGTGTAGTGACATCGGAAGTGTGTTCGGCGTCAGGGTTGATTGGCCTGGCTTTTCTTCCCGAACTATGTGGCGACCCTTTTACCGGAATTATTATCAGCGTTGCTGTTTATGGTATCGGCAGTGGACTGATTGAAGTGCTGTGCAGTCCGATTGTGGAAGCGTGCCCCTTTGAAAACAAAGAATCTGTTATGAGCCTGCTGCATTCCTTCTATTGCTGGGGCTCTGTCGGAGTTGTCGTTTTTTCCACGCTGTTCTTCGCAGTTTTCTCAATTGAAAATTGGAAGTGGCTAGCGTGTATTTGGGCGCTTGTGCCGCTTTATAACGTATATAACTTTGCAACCTGCCCGATTGAGCATCTCGTAGAGAACGGAAAATCAATGGGAATCAAAGGGCTGTTTCGGGTTCCGATGTTCTGGGTCACGATTATACTGATGGTATGTGCCGGTGCATCAGAACTTTCAATGGGTCAGTGGGCTTCTGCTTATGCGGAATCGGCAACGGGATTACCCAAAACAATCGGAGATTTGGCTGGGCCTTGTATGTTCGCTGTAACGATGGGAATTAGCCGAGTAATTTATGGTAAATACGGTGAAAAGCTGAACCTAATGAATTTCATGATCGGTTCAGGCGCTTTATGCCTGGTGTGTTATCTGATGGCGGCGCTATCTTCAAGCCCAATCATCAGGCTAATTGGATGTATTATATGTGGATTTTCGGTGGGTATCATGTGGCCGGGGACAATTAGCATTTCTTCAAAGCGGTTACCGGCAGGCGGAACGGCAATGTTTGCTTTACTTGCAATGGCCGGTGACCTTGGTGGGGCGTTCGGTCCGAGTCTTGTCGGAAACATCACACAGAATGCGAACGATAATCTCCAAATCGGAATGCTTGCAGGGTGTGTATTCCCTGCCATATTGATTGTTTCGCTTGTAATGCTGAAGTGGATGCAGAGGCGCCGTTCTAAGACAAATCCCGGGTTATTGAGATAATGAACAAATGAAAATTTGTCGGGTACAACAAAGGTACACAATTTAGGTTGTACGAATCGAAAATTGGTCTGTGGGGCAAGGGTTTCCTTGCTCCATTTATATTTGACACGGGTGTTTATTTGTCAAACACTCTTTACATTGTTCGTTGACATTCTTAAAAATCCGAGTATACTATTAGTCAAGTAATTGACTGATTCGGGGTGAAGCGGATGACGAGTGAAGACAGGCGGAATGCCTTTTTGTATTGCAAATTTCGTGACGAGCAGTTTGCTCTCTATGACGAATACGCCAAAAGCAACGGCATTCTTATGAAGACCTTTCTCGTGCTGAATGTGTTGTTTTATGCAAAGGACGGCATGACCCAGAAGGAAATTTGCGAGCGTACCTTTCAGTCGAAGCAAACGGTCAGTCTGATTATTAAAAATCTTTCCGATGAGGGCTATGTTACTCTTTCGGAAAATACCGAGGACAAACGCAATAAAACAGTCCGCATGACCGCTGCCGGACGTACCTATGCGGAAAGACCGGTGCGGCATATCACCCATGCCGAGGACACTGCCATGTCTATGTTCACGCCCGAGGAGCAGGAAACGCTTATTGCCCTCTCCAGGCGGTTTACGGAAAATCTGGAAAAACTGGTCAAAGGAAGCGAGGACAATAAATGATTATAAACACCGGCGGGCGAACCGACACTGTCCAATATTACACAAAGTGGCTTCTAAAGCGCTTTGAAGAGGGATATGTTTATTCCCGCAATCCGCTGTTTCCCAACAAGGTCACGCACTATGAACTGGCGCCGGATAAAATCGACTGCGTGCAATTCTGCTCAAAAAACTATGAGCCGATTCTATCGGAACTGCCAAACATCACCAGCCGGTTTGCTACCTATTTTCACTACACAATCACCGCTTACGGCAAGGATATCGAGCCGGGGGTACCTTCCATCGAGCAAAGCGTGAAAACGCTGAAAAAGCTCTCGGTCATCGTGGGTAAGCAGCGGGTGGCTTGGCGGTACGACCCGGTCTTACTTACGGAGAAATACACCATTCAAGCGCATCTCGAAACCTTTGACTGGATGGCGAAGGAACTTTCACCCTACGCCGACCGCTGCATTTTCAGCTTTGTGGAAATGTATAAAAAGCTGGAAACCAACATGCCGGAGCTGATTCCGCTGACTGAACAGGACAAGGATACGCTCGCCAAAGGTCTTGGCGAAATTGCGGCAAAGTACGGGCTGTACCTCCAGACCTGCGGCACAAACGGCGATTACTCGCAATACGGCATTCACCCCTCCGGCTGCATGACATTAGACATGATTGGTAAGGCAAACGGCCTCGTTTTCCGTGATTTAAAGCACAAGGGAATGAGGCAGGGCTGCCACTGCATAGAAAGCCGCGACATCGGCGCATATGACACCTGCCTGAATGGCTGTAAATATTGCTATGCCAACAAAAACCCCAAAAAGGCGTTTGAGAATTATAAGTATCATGACCCTGATTCTCCGCTGCTTTTAGGTCATCTAAGGGAAACGGATACGGTGCAGCAGGGCGCACAGAAAAGCTTTCTCGCCGTCGGTGAAGTGTTTGGACAGCAATCGTTTGAAGGATAGAGGACGAAAATGGAATTTTACGAGGCAATCAATAGAAGAAGAACCATCCGTGAATTTGAGGGCAAGGCCGCCCCGCAGGAAGCGCTGCACCGCATTTTGGAGGCGGGCTTGAAGGCTCCATCCTCTGACCATATGCGTCAGTGGGTACCGGTGGTGTTGACCGAGCGTGCCGTCATTGAAGCGGTGACAAAAGACATTCACCCAGTCCCCTGCAATATCACCGAACCGAAAACGCCCCAGCAGGAAATGTTCAAAATTGCGCTGCCTAAGCAGCACAGTATGCTGGCGGGCGCACCCTGCCTGATTTTGCCATATTTTAAACAGAGAGGTTCTTTGTACAAGCCGGAAAATGTGTTTACCCTTATCAACTACGGCGCAGCCTGGGCGCTGATTGAAAATATGCTGCTGGCCGCCACGGCGGAGGGGCTGGGTTGTGCCATCCACATCCCCACCGGCACTGAATCCGATTCCATTCAAAAAGTCGTTGGCGTGCCGAAGGAATACACACTGCCAGCTATCATCGCAGTAGGCTACCCGACGCAAAGTGCGGAAATCCCCACCCAGGTTTCAGCAACGCCGGAAGAAAAAGTTCACTGGAACAAATGGTAATATTCGAGGGGATTTAGCAGCAATGATGATTAAAGAGATTCAAACTAAAAGTGTTCTGACCAAATCCAATCTGCCGGTAAGCGACTATTCGGTGAACCCCTATACGGGCTGCACCCATGCCTGCAGGTACTGCTATGCCAGCTTTATGAAGCGGTTTACCAACCATCCAGAGCCGTGGGGCGAGTTTTTGGATGTGAAATACTGGCCGGAAATTGAAAATCCGCGCAAATACCGGGGCAAAGAGCTGTTTTTCGGCTCCGTCACCGACCCGTACAATCCTCAGGAGGAAACCTACTGCCGTACCCGCGCGTTGCTTACGCAACTGCAGGGCAGCGGTGCAAAAATCAGCATCCAGACCAAATCGGATTTGGTACTGCGAGATATCGACCTCATCAAAACCTTCCCCGATGTGCGGGTGGGTTTTTCCATCAACACGCTGGACGAAGAGTTCAAGGATGAGATGGATCGTGCCCCCAGCATTGCGCGGCGGCTGGCTGCCATGAAGAAGCTGCACGACGCCGGTATCCGCACCACCTGCTTTATTTCGCCCATTTTCCCCGCTATCACCGATGTCCCGGCCATCATTGACCGGGTAAAGAACCAGTGCAATCTGGTTTGGCTGGAAAATTTGAATCTGAGGGGCAACTACAAGGCTGACATCATGGCGTACATCGGAGAAAAGCATACCGATTTATTACCGTTGTATCAAGAAATCTATACCCACGGAAGCCGCCTTTACTGGGAGACGCTGGACGCCGCACTTCGTGCTTATGCTGAGGAAAACGGCCTAGAATATCTGCGGGATGATGACAGCATCACAAAGCCGTTTGAGGCTCCGCCGGTCATTGTGAACTTCTTCTATCACTCGGAAATCAAGAAATCAGCCAAAAAAGCAAGCAGTAAAGGCGGGAATCTAAATGCCTGAATTACCGGAAGTCGAAATCATCAAGCAAATTATTGAGCCGCAAATTGTAGGGCAAATAATTGTATCAGTAACAGTTGCCAACCCGCAAATCATCGCCTATCCGGATGCAGAAGCTTTTGCCGCATGCCTTACGGGGCAGGTGGTGCAAGGCATGAGCCGCAAAGGCAAGTTCCTCACCTTCCATTTTAAGAGCGGCGATCGTGTTGCCCTGCACCTGCGGATGACGGGGCAGCTTTTGATAACCCCTGCGGACTTTCCTGCCGAAAAGCACACCCATCTGGTGGTCCGGCTTTCCGGGGGCAGGCAGATACGATACATCGATGTTCGTCGTTTCGGGCGGTTTTGGTACTTAAAGGCTGAGGAATCAGACAGCGTTACCGGGCAGGACAAACTGGGAATGGAGCCGATGGACGATGCCCTGACGGGGGCGTATTTGCATAAAAGGCTCGGCAAACGAAAAAAGACCATCAAAGAAATGCTGCATGACCAGTCTGTTGTTGCGGGCATAGGCAATATCTATTCAGATGAAATTCTTTCGGCTGCCCGGATTTATCCGGAGGAAAAATGCTGCGATATGACGGCAGAGGACTGGGATTGCCTTACAGAAAAGATCAAAGAAGTCATTGCGTGGGGCATTCGCACGAACAAAATGACCCCGGAAGAGTACCTTGCCGGTATGGGAAAGGAATACAGCAATATCCCAAACCTGCGGGTCTATGGTCGCACGGGGCAGCCCTGCAAAAGCTGTGGCACTTTACTGGAGCACCTTGTAATTGGCGGCCGCAGTAGCTGCTACTGCCCGAATTGCCAGAGGAAAAAAACATGATGACTGCCGCTGAAATCTACGAAAAGCTGTTTCATACCTACGGTCAGCCACGCTGGTGGTCGGATGACCCCTACACGGTTATGGTGCAGTCGGTTCTTGTGCAGAACACGGTATGGGCATCCGTGGAAAAGGTAACTGCTGCTTTTGGGGATAAGTTGACTCCCAAATATGTGTCGCAGATGAACCCGGATGAGTTGGAGAATTTCATTCGCCCGTGCGGTTTTGCCAAAGGAAAGGCTGCCACAATCCGCACCCTGACACAATGGTACGGCAAGTACGGCTATGAAATAGACAGGGTGCAGGTGCTTGAGATAACCGAGTTAAGGCAAGAGCTGCTTGCAATCAAGGGCATCGGTGCCGAAACGGCAGATGTGATTCTGGTTTTTGCGTTTCACAAGCCGTCTTTTGTGATTGATGCATACACGAGACGATTTCTGGAACGGCTGGGGTTTTCGTTTGCGTCCGATAATGAAATACGAGCCTTTTTTGAGTCGGGTATCGAGAGTGACTATCAGCTTTACGGTTGGTATCACTGGCTAATTTTAAAGCACGGAATTCAGCATTGCAGAAAAACACCTTCCTGTAAGAGTTGTGTTTTCGTTGATTTTTGCAGCCCGTGTTAGTTTAGACAAATTTCTAGTTGAATTATGAATATTTGCTCGATGGGGTCATAGAGACACTACTGCGGGAAAGCATGCTAATTATGGAAATGAGCCGTTGCATCTTGGTTGAGATGCAACGGCTCATGCGTTCTTAGTTTTTTCTTGTGACACAGTCGCTTAACCAGAAGCTGCCTTTTGCTTTTTGAGTTGTGTCAAGGATACCATAGCCTACTCTATTGGAATTGCAACATCACCGATCTGAATACTGCTAAGGTCATTCAGGTCAATTATTTTTTCAAAGCGGTAATATAGTTGATTACTGTAAGCCTTATTTGCTTCATCAATAAGATAATAACTGAGCGATTTGTTCCCGAACCCAAGGTCATCATAGGAAAGCTGGCTACCGTCTTTGAAATGTATAACAGGACGGGCACTTCCAAGAATATCGTCGCCTTTGATAAAAGCGCAGAAAGACATGGGCGAGATTACAACTTTGGTAATGGTATTATTGCTGCCGTTAATGCTCAAAGGTTTATTTAAATGAATCGTTTTACCGGTGTCTACAAAGTTGAATTGCCATTCGAGATCCCATTTGCCTTCCACAATTGGTGTGATTTCCATGGAATTGGTTTTGTCGTTTTTTGAGTAATGTGTTAAGTCCATTAAGGTGAGTTTTATATTTCCGCTTTCAAGTTCTGCCGTGGTATTGAGGTGATAAAGTACCGTTCTTTTGTTTCCGACCTGTTCTAAAATTTCTGCCCCTCCAGAACTGGCAGTAATATACTCATCCGTCTTGATGGTTGGCACATCGAGGATTTCCAAACTCCATCTGACGTTGTCGTCCAATTCGACATTCTCGGGGACAATCATTTCATATAAAACATAAATTCCAAAAGCATCTGCCAAAGTTTGTTTTACTGTGATGGTAACGCCATTCTGAGTTATGGTTGCTTCAGGCATGCTTACTGCTCCGTCGAGAGTCTGCATCTGTTCTTCGCTTGGGTTGAGATATTCAATTAGTTTTATATGCCAACCGAGGCTGATGGCGAGTGCGGTTCCTGATAAGAGAACCGCGACGGCAATAACCGCCGCAACAATACTTGGAAATTTCCGGGGATTTGTTATAACTTGTGTTTTAGATTCAATGGAATTATACAAATTAGACTTCCAATTCTGAGGTGTCTTTATGCTGTCGAATTCATTAAGATTATTCATCGCTCAATACTCCTTTCAATAGTTCTCGTCCACGCTTGAGTTGGGATTTTATGGTGTTCTCCTTGATGCCAAGAATGCGTGACATTTCCGCAGCGCTGTATCCTTCATAGTAATGAAGGTAAACAACACGATAATATTTAGCGGGCAAACCCTTAACTGTATCAATAACACTTTTATCAGAGCACTCAATGTATGGAATAACAATGTCATCGATGTTGTCGTGCCGTCGGTAAAAAAGCTTTCTTGCCGCATCCCGGCACTCGTTCAGTGCTACGGTGATGATCCAACGCCGCACCTCATCAGCAGGCTTGTCCCACATGCTTTCTGCCTTGAATAACTTAAGAAAAACGTTTTGCCAACAGTCTTCAGCATCATGTATGTTGTTCAAGTGAATGAAACAAATGCGCGTAACTGTGTCGCCATAAGATTCTACAAGATTGTCAAAAGTATCGTTGGTACCAGACGATGCGTCTGTTTGCATTTTTCGTCCCTCCCTTTAACAATAAGAACGAATGAAGCTGAGAAAAGGTTGCAATTTATTATAAATTATACTGAATTTTGTATATATGTCAAAAATCTCTCTTTCCAATTTGCGTGAAAGATATGTATTATTCTTCATTTAGCCGTGTCAGTCTTTACCTTGCGGAGCAGGGATAGTAAATGCTGCCTTTGTGCTTCTGCGAAAAACATAAACAGCATAGTGCCCCCCTGATGCAAATTCGCATCAGGGGGATTTGCATATATATGACTTATTGACAATACAAATCAATATAATATAAATATTTATATTGACAATAAAAATTTATGTGATACTCTAATGTTAGGCGATGTTATAAAGCTGATATACGAGAGAAGGTGAATCCAATGGGCCACCATATTCTACAATGTGATTCAAATATTTATAAACTATCCCTAACCCCAAAAATTTCGTGCTAGGAAACAAATATCCGTCAATTATTAAACTATGGAAAGGAACAGAAATATGAACGTAAGAAAACGAATTTACATATGGCTAATCACAATGATTATGACTGGGTGTTTTGCTGTGCCAACCCTTGCCATTTCAAGCACCAATGAATTGGATTTTGGAGCAGCAAGAGGAACAACTATGGTTCTGCCTAACAACACATATCAATGCTTAAATGGAACTGTTTATGTCAGCCCCAATACATATGTTGGTATAGGATATCCAAATGCCGTCAACGATGTAAAAACACTTCAAGGCTTTCTTTCATGGCAGCATACCGAGCACAACACTTGGGGCACTGACCCCGGAGCTATTGATGGTCAATTTGGTACACAAACATATAGTGCTTTATTTAATTTTCAAAATATAGTTGAAGGGCTTACTCCAGACGGAATTGCAGGACCAGCCACTTGGGGCAAAATAAATGATATATATAGAGCTTATAACTCTCCTACGCTGCAGTTCTATAAAAGTTGAAACAACAATACAGTCTCCGACCGGATTTAACCCGGTCGGAGACACCTTAGGAGGTTAGTATAAATGAGACAATGCAAAACAAAGTGGGTGCTGGGAATTATGTGTATCTGCATCCTTTTACCGTTAATTGCCTGCGCCCCTAAGGAGCAGGATATCCGATCCGAGATAAGCACAGCCTCAAATAGTACGTACCTCATTGAACAGCTCTCAGTGGATTATTCCGGTAAGCTGGGACTTTTTACGGCGTTTGAGGACAACATATACTTCACGACAACTGACGATTTAGGCAAGCTGCGCCTTTATTCCTGCGCTGTTGATGGAATGAGACTAAAAGAATATGAGAGCTTTATTGTTCCGGAGGACTTCGGTGTTGCGGCACTTACGGTTTCGGCAGAGAAAATCTGGGCTGTTTTATCCGAAAACAGGAAAATTGGTGACATTGAAGAGCTTCATTACCACCTTGGCAGTATAAAAAATGACGATACCGGCTTTAATGTTGAAGCCTTTGATAGTATAAATGGCTCTAAATTAGATCGTATGTCGGTAATTAGTTCTGCAGTATTTGATGATAAGGGAAAGTTATACGTCCTGTGGGCACTGCCGACACCAACTCTTTCGGTTTATGACCCCAATACCACCCCGGGGCTTTTATTTGAGCTTTCCATTTATCCGGGAGATAAAATAATTGAAAGCTCTGATGGTAACTGTGCTGTCATGCACAGGAATCCCGATGGAATTGAAATAAAAACAGTGAACTCCGGGAAAAAAACATGGGGTGATGTTAAAAAAATTGACCTCATAGCAAGTCGCATTTATGACGGGGCGAAGCAGTGGGCATACATAGATGACGGCAACTATGTTTATGGTATTGACCAAGAAACAAATAAGCTATCGGCACTTTTCTCATGGGTGGAGTGCGGAATTGAGCCGCCGTACAAGGTTATCCCCATGTCAAACGGAAGTTTTCTTACAGAACAGTTTACTATGGACGGAAGCGGGAAAAGGCTTGCCATTGTAAAAAAAGACGAAATGTCTGGGAAAAAGGCCCCCATAACCTTAACTCTTGCCGTTTTGGATGATGCGGATAATTTGTATTCGTCTGCGGCAATAAAATACAACAGCAGCCATGCAGATGTTAAAATTCAGCTTATGGATTACGCTGCTTACTATCTTTCCACGCCGTCTGCCGGCGAAACACAAATGGCAATAGACTTTATTACCGGAAATTCACCGGACATAATTGCGCTTACAAATTATCCTTCCGCAAGACTTGCGGCAAAGGGATTGTTGGAGGACTTATATCCTTACATAGATGGTGATGCAGATATTTCGAGGGACAATTTTTTCGATAACATACTCTCGTCTGCGGAAATAAATGACTGCCTTTATGAGCTTATTCCCTCCTTTTATATTCAAACCGTCGTCGGCAGTGCGGTGGATTTTGGAGAACGGTACAGCTGGAGCATAGACGAGTTTCAAGAGCTGAAAAACAGCGGCAAGTACCAAAGCATGTTTGGCGAAGCCCTGTCACGGGGAGAGTTTCTTGAAAACATTCTTAATTACAACGGCTCGCAGTTTGTGGACAACAGCAATAATACTTGCAGCTTTGACTCTCCCAATTTTATTGGTGTGCTTGAAATGGCGGCGGAAATACCGGAAAAGGCAAAATACGGCCCGGAGTCAGGGCATTACACCACTTGGTATGACGAACCATACGCCATTGTCAGCGGCGAACAGGCATTAAAATGCTTGGCAATAGGCGACCCAAGTCTTGACTTGGAGCGAGCGATGTTTAAGGATGGCTTCAGCTTTATCGGATTTCCGTCTTCCGACAGCAACGGCAGCTCAATTTATCCGACCATGAGTTTGGGCATTTCCTCAATGTCATCCCACAAGGACGAAGCGTGGGACTTTATTAAAAGTCTTGTGCTGGAAGATGCTCAAACGAACCAATACTTGGGCGGCATGCCAAGCACTAAAATTGGAATGGACAAGCTTATTGAAAGTTACAGATACAGGGCTGAAAATTTTGGCGATTCCACATTTTCAAGCATAAATTTGAAGCTCGAGTTTGTGCAGGACCCGGATTATTGCGTACCGAAATTTATGGCACTTATAAATTCACTGGACAAAATAAACCGTCCGGACGCAAGCATCAATGAAATTGTGTCGGAGGAGGCGTCGGCGCTTTTCGCCGGTGAGCGAAGCGCCGAAGAGGTGGCGAGGCTTATCCAAAGCCGTGTTAGCTTGTATCTTGCGGAGCAGGGATAGAAAATGCTGTCTTTGTGCTGCTGTTAAAAACATAAACAGCATAGTGTCCCCCTGATGCGAATTTGCATCAGGGGG
>CAZAIU010000054.1:0-14194 GCA_964485265.1 uncultured Oscillospiraceae bacterium
ATACATTCCTGCCGTGCCGAAAGGCAAGCGACAGCGGTGGACGCGCTAAGACCGCATGCGGGAAAACCCTGGCGGAGTCAATAAAAGGCTCCGTCAGGGCGTATCTCGTCAAAACGATTGCATCAAAGGCGTAGAGCGACAAACGTCCGACCGAAAAGCGGCTATTGGTAAGCCGTCTCGCCATAACAGCGGCAGCAATAATGATACTCCTGCCCAGCCACAGCTTTTTCACGCAATGGGGGCAGCTCGGAGAGATCCTCGGAGGGGTGCAATTCCCGTGATGCGGCGACCAGCCGCAGTTTGTGCCGTTGCCCACGCTTCAGGGAAGTGGTGTCGAATATGGAGCAGCAATTTAATGTCAGAAACCGCAGCGGCGACCGCCGCACGGCCTTCGCCGCTGTTCTTGTGACATTAAAAAATAATTATTGGAGGGAACTGAACACGGCTAACCAGAATGCGAACGTTGACTTCATTGGCGTTTTGAACCTTCTTCGTTACCTCTTTGCCAAGGGTCAAATCAGCGAAGAAGAACGCGCAAAAATCTCTGCGTTAATTGCACAAGAATTAGGAGCGAATATCATCGTTATGTGATGCTAAAAATGTAGCTATTGCAGTGCTTTCATGGTATTGTGTGTGCTTGAAAGGAGGCGGTTACGGTGAGCGAAAAAACAACCATTACGGGTTCATTGGCACTGGAGCAAAGCACGCCCATCGTAAAGGTGATTGAAGCAACAAATGCGCCCACGCCAGACCGCCTTCGGGTGGCGGCTTACGCCAGAGTCAGCTCCGACTCGGACGACCAGCTCAATTCCTTCGCCGCACAGGTCAGGCATTATAACGACCTTATTCAGCGTGAACAGCGCTGGGTTATGGTTGATGTCTATGCCGACGAGGGCATTACGGGGACTTCAACCAAGAAACGCGATGATTTTAATCGGATGATGAATGACTGCCGCCGCGGGCAAATTGACATTATCCTCTGCAAATCGCTCTCTCGCTTCGCGCGGAATGCGGTGGACTGTCTGGAGGCACTTCGCGAGCTGAAACGGCTGGGCATTACCGTCCGCTTCGAGAAGGAAAATATCGACACAACACAGATGCGGGATGAGACCATTACTGCCTTCTACGCTACCTTCGCACAGCAGGAGTCGGAGTCCATCTCCGGCAATATGCGCTGGAGCTATCAGCTACGGATGCAGAGTGGTACATATGTAACATCTACTGTTCCATATGGGTATTGCCTCAAGGATAAGGTGATGACAATCGTCGAAGATCAGGCAATCATCGTGCGACGCATTTTTAATGATTATCTGACAGGAAAGAATATGTATGAAATAGCCGCTGAGCTCACGAACGAACACGTACGCAGGCAAAATGGTCGTACAACATGGAATAGAACCACAATTGATTACATTCTCCGAAATGAGCGCTATATTGGAGATATGCTCCTTCAAAAAACATTTGCAACGGATACCCTGCCGTATAAGCAGGAAAAAAACCGAGGAGAACGAAACAAGTATTACGTTACAAATGCCCATGTGCCTATCATTGACCGCGAACAGTATGACCGAGTCCAAATGCTGCGTGATTCCCGCCAAGAAAACGTCGATCGTTCGCATTCCAATAATGTGTATCCGCTATCGTCCATGCTAATATGCGAAAGCTGCGGGTCAGCATTCCAGAGAAAGATTTGCCATGGAAGGACATTTTGGGTATGCGGAAAGCATAGAAAGGGCATGGGATTATGCGATGCGCCCCAAATCCCTGAGTCCGAAATATACTGTGCATTTATCCGTCTATATAACAAGTTGAAGGCAAACTATAATGAAATCATTACTCCGCTCATCGGTCAGCTTCAGGTGCTAAATCGCAACAGGATGCTTTGGAGCAAGGAACTGATAGAGCTTACTTCTCAAATTGCAGATATCTCAGAGCAGGATCGCAAGTTGAATGGCATGAAAGCCACTCAAAATGTTGATTCTGCTTATTTTATACGCAAAAGCACGGAACTGGCGAATAAGCTCCACAATCTCAAATTGGAAAAAGAGCGCCTCATGTCAGAACGGTCTGATACGACGCTTGAAGATGCATATCAGCTTGCCGAGCTGTTGAAAGCGGACCATGCATATATATCTGAATTTGATTCGAGCCTGTTCTCTGGGCTAGTTCAAAAGATTGTTGTTGATGGACAAAATCGGCTCCGCTTTCAACTGCTTGAAGGATTGCATTTTTCTGAAAAGATTGAAAGGATGACTCACTAGAAATGACTATTCGGAAGTTGCCATACGGCTACACGCTTATAGAAGGAATAATTGAAATTGACCCTACAGAAGGCAAAAATGTCCTCTCGATTTTTGAGAGTTATGTTGCCGGAGCATCATTTAAATGCCTTGCCCAATCGCTGTTAGAGCAAGGAGCTGTTTATCACGGAACGTCTACATATTGGAATAAAAATATAATTGCACGAATTCTGGAAAATGAAAAATACACGGGTCAACAAAACTACCCTTTGATTATTTCTGAAGATCTGTTCCGTGAAGCGGCATTCGTGCGCAAAAAAAAGCAATCCCCTTCGGCAACGCCCAGCGAAATAAAACTCATAGGGATAGCCGCAGAGTGTCGAAAGTGCGGTCATGCCCTGCGCCGCCATATGGCACACGCTCCCAAAGAACGCTGGGTGTGTGATCGCTGCAACAGTATTCCAACGAGCGTTACGGATATGCAAATCATTCAAGGAATTCAGCATTCGCTGAATAGTCTCACCTGCAAACCACAAATCGTTAGAGCCACTGCTGAGCAAGCACCGCAGAGCCTTGACACTATGCGTATCCAAAATGAACTTGACCGCTTAATCAACGATCTGAGCCGCGACGAAGCGCAGGCAAAATCGCTCATCATGGAGCTTGCCGCCGCACGGTATGCCCTGCTCGGAAACAGCGAATATGAAACGGAACGGATACGGCATCTGCTGGCTGAAGCAGCGTCCACGGATGAGCTGGATATAGACTTGTTCGGCAAAACCGTGGAAAAGGTCATCGTAGCCTCCGACGGCTCGGTCACTCTGAAACTGAAAAACGGACAAATCATAGAAAGGAACTGACAGCCATGAGAACGGACACCCCGCCCTCGCTTGCACCAAATGTGCGAATGATACCTGCACTATCGGTTGCTGGCGAAAGCACCGGCAGGAAATGCCAGCTTCGCGTCGCCGCATACTGCCGTGTCTCCACAGATGAGGAAGAACAGCTCACCAGCTATGAGGCACAGAAAGCATATTACACGGATAAAATCATGACAACGCCCGAATGGACGCTAGCCGACATTTTCGCCGACGAGGGTATTACGGGAACCTGTGACCGCAAGCGCCCGGAATTTCTGAGAATGATACGCCAGTGCAATCAGGGTAAAATCGACATAGTTCTTACCAAGTCCATCAGCCGTTTCGCCCGAAACACGGTGGACTGCCTTAAATACATCCGTCTGCTCAAAGCGCAGGGCATTGCCGTTATATTCGAGAAGGAAAATATCAACACCCTTGAATCCGACAGCGAAATTGTCATCACCATGATGGGTGCCTTCGCGCAGGGCGAAAGCGAGTCCATCAGCGCCAATGTCAAATGGGGGCAGCGACAGGCGATGCGCGAGGGCAAGGTCGTATTCCAATATGCGCGGATGTATGGATATGAACGCGGCGAGGACGGAAAGCCCAAAATCATCCCGGAGCAGGCTGCCGTGGTACGGCGTATATTCGACGCATATCTTGCTGGAAGCAGTGTCCGTGCAATCAAGGAAATGCTGGAAAGCGAACACATTCTCACCTCACTGGGTGCCGAAATATGGTCTGTCGGTGCGCTTCAAGGTATGCTCCGCAACGAAAAATACTGCGGCGATGCGCTCCTTCAAAAGACCTTCACGCAGGACTGCCTCTCCAAAAAGGTCATCAAGAACACAGGACAGCTCCCCAAATACCTTGTCCAGAATCATCATGAGGGCATCGTCAGCCGCAACACCTTTGACCGTGTACAGGCGGAGATCTCCCGCCGTGCTGGTACGAGAGCACCATCAACAAAGACAAGTGTGTCAGGACTGGCAAAATACAGCAGCAAATACGCCCTCACCGGAATGCTGGTCTGCGGAGAATGCGGCACAGCCTATCGCAGATGTGTATGGTCGAAAAATGGGAATAAACGTGTGGTCTGGCGCTGTATTAGCCGCTTGGATTACGGCACTAAATACTGCAAAAATTCCCCGACCTTAGAGGAAGAACAAATCCACCGTGCCGTCCTTGCCACCCTCAACAGTGCCATGAGCGACCGCAGTAAACTCATCGCCCTGGTCACGAATTCGGTGCAGAGCATCTGCATGGATAATACGGAGCTGGACAGCAGTGAAGCCGTCAAAGTCCGTATCTGTGAGCTGGAGGCCGTATACGCGAAGCTCATGGACGATGTGCTGGAAAACGACAGCTTCGCCGCCCACAACGGCGAACTTAAACAGCTCAGCGATGAGCTGACCGCGTTGAGAGAGAAATATGACCTGCTCACAGAGCAGGAAAACGGCATATCTGCGGCAAGAAAACGCAGAGAGCAAATCTCAGAAACGATACAAGAAGCTCCACCCGAGATAACCGAATGGAATGGCACCATCATCCGCCAGCTTGTCAGTGAGGTGAGGGTACTGAGCGCGGACAAGCTGGAAATCATTCTGAAAAGCGGCGCGAGGTTCGAGCAGAGCATGAATGTTTGACGTTTGTAAGCCAGAAATGGACACTCTGTTGTTCAAAATTATTTAATATAACCGCTGAATTTAATATTGGATGAATAGCTTTCAACTTAGTGATTTCAGTCTGTCAATAAATTGGAGGTTCTCTTCTTTACTACTGCGCCGATTGCTCCAGCAGAAGAACTGAACTATTATAAATATTGTAACGCGACGATAAACGAGAACGGAAATATATCGCAGCGGATGTTCATGGTCACATTGAAACAAATATTGACTTTCTGCCTCGCTGTTGAAATTAGTAAGAGCGACCAGCTATACGAACGATAAGAGCCTGTCGGTACAAAACCGGCAGGCTCAAGTAGTTTTCTTCTTTATTTACAAACATTGTAAATACTAATGCTGATATGCTTTTCAAAACCGAAACACTATGTTATAATGCAACTTGAAATACGAGGATTCTTTGCGTTTTTTTGCAGAAAGGCACGGAGTGTCAATGAACAGCGTTGAGATAAGTGGCATACAAGTTTGCTGCCCTCTTTATTTGGGATTTCACTCCAACGGACAAAGATTGAAATTCATTTCGCTGTTCGAGCGAATAAATATAGTACGAATCTGGAGCACCATCCATTGGGCACATCCGCTCCGCACGTTTGACGCGCGACACTGCATCGCTGGCAGAGCGCTGGGAGAAGTGCTTGTCCAAAACAAGCCAGTCGACAAAAGAACTTTTATGACTGTCCATCTTAGTCGATGACTTAACATAAGAAAGCACTGCGTTTGCAACAAATTCAGCTAGCTTGACAGGAACGGCATTGCCAATCATTTGCTCCATCTCGGTTTTATTACCGCACCATTTGAAATCCGGAGGAAAAGTCTGAACAAGCGCCCGCTCCAACGTAGTCATAGCCCGTATGTTATCGTTTAGCGGACAAGCGTCGTTGGCGTGACCAGGATACCCTTTAGGTACAGGCCGGTTTACACCTCTCATGGTCGGCGCTGGTTCGTTGATAGAGAAGATTGCTCTTCGGCTATAGTTCCGCGGATGCCGATAGTAAAATTCGAAATCAAGGGTTTCCCCGAAGTAGTCGCGCAGCGTTGTTTCGTGCTCAGAGATACGCGATTCAACAAGCTCCTTTGCAAAGTCATCTGGCTTTCCCATCGCGCCGATGCAGAAGAAACGCTTACGCTTCTGTGGAACTCCGCAGTGGCTAGCATCTAACAGAATTTCAGTCAAGCCATAACCGCTATCCTTAAAAGTCTGTCTGGCATAGCTATATGCATTGCTTTTCTGCGCCCGATCCACATTCTCCATAACAAAGTATGGCGGTTGAACGGTGCTGATGATATCAGCAAACGAACCAGTCAGACTGGCCCGACCAGCCTCAATCCGTTTGCCTGCGTGAGAGAAGTCCTGACATGGAGGTCCGCCAATTATTAGCTCTGGCTGATACTCTTCGATTTTTGCAATTGCAGTGTCCGTGTTTGATAAATCTGTTTCAAACACAGGGTGCTTGAAATTATTACGATAGCAGTTTGCGGCTACATCCCAAAGTTCAAATGCCGCCACAATATTTACTCCGGCGTTTTGAAATCCTTTCGACATACCGCCGCACCCTGCGAATAAATCTACAGCTCGCACTGTACAACACTCCTACCCAATAGATTGTGATTACACATCCGTGAGTATACATCGTTTTGGGACTGACGTCAACTATTTGACGTCAATTCCACACTTTATTATGACGTGAGGAAGGTAGACTGAAATGCCAAACGGACTTTTTGGAATCTCTCATTCTAACCGCAGCGCAGATGACCACTGGGGTAAGAACTGTTTTAATTCGAGCTTTCCCACTGCCACTGCATGCTATATGCTGGAACATAACATCAAGGCAATCTACATCAAACTTGAAGAAGTTGATGGTGAGTTAAAGGTTGTTCCGTCGGAGATTCCCATCCGTGAGGCCTTCAACTGCGGCGATAAGCCGCTTACCGATTTGAACTTCTGCTTTGAGTCTACATTCTCACCATACCAACAATACTCATTCGACGCGATTGACGGCATTGATCTTGTAGTAAAAGATACGGCCGGGAATTTTCTCGCTCCACTGGAAGTTAAGCTAACAGTTATACCTACCTCGGCAACAAGCGGAAAGCCCGAAGAACAATGGGGCTCTGAGCTTGTCGTTCGCTCGGCAACGACTTCCTATTGTGCGCTTGGAATGTTTGATGCTGTTAAGGATGATGCTCGTCAGGTTCGTGAAATATTTGAGGAAGCCTGCTCATCAATTCAGATGTGGGATAATGACTACGAAATGACTCACAAAATGCCTCAAATTATCAGTTGCGTTAATGATTTTCAGCGACGTTATCACGAGCGCCAAAAGCCACTACTGATGCAGACACTTTGGAAGACGCAGGGACAGTCCCCAATTCTTGCGGATCAGGCATTTGATATTGTTATTTGGAGCGATTATGCGTTTTCCCGCCTATTTCTCGATGGCTCGGATGAATTAGCAAGCACCATGAAACGAGGAATGCGCGCATCTGCGCGGCTTGCGCGATGCCTATGGGAATTGAGCAAATCCGGAAAAATCCGCGTTGTTGATATTTATCGTCAAATGGCCTTTGGTAATCAGACTGACAAGGAATTTGCTATCGGCGGTTCTCAATGGAGAAAATATGTGACGACGGATCGCATTCAAAATCTGGCGCTAAATAAAGATGTCGTACACGAGATCATTGAGCAGGGCTACATTGAGAGATTGAGACCGGAACGCAGATTCGACCAAACGTTATATTTTACTGTACGGGCAAATGATTGACGCACTGTTCCTGAATGTACATTCACTGTGCGTAGGAATATCTTCAATATCTATTTTAGAGGTTAGGAGTGCGGGAGCATGGAATCTTCGTTTGTAAATAAGAAAGCGGCGAAAGAAAACGCAAATATCGAATACTCCAAGCCAATCGTAATCCATAATTCTAGCAAGAAAAAAACGGAGATGCTCCCGTTCTTCATTAAACATTCCGATGCAGAATCTGAGCGCGATTTGTCGATAAAAATTACAGATTATAATAAGGAGAAGATCCTTGAACGTAAAGTTGCAGAGATTAACCTCAATGCAGATGCAACAGAAAAGCTTCGGAATGGTTTAAACGAGTGGTGCACCCTTAAAAAAGTCCCAGACAACGGGAACTTCTTGCTTATAAAGCTTGGCACAGGTCAAAGTGTTGACTTATCTGGGCTTAATTCAACAGATGTTGCCAAAGCGGTAATTTCCATTCTGGAAAATGACGATATTGTTGCGAACATTGATGCAGTTGATTTTTCTGATGATCTTGCGTTTGCTTTTAGAAACTCAATCAGAATTAAGAGTTTGATTCGTGCAATGGATGATCTCCAGACTGCATTAGACTCCAACGATAGCGAACAATTTTACCAAGACTGGTGCGAGGAAAACGGTTGGATATTTGGCAATCAATATGTAATTAGAGATTCCGAACGAAGTATCTCCAGACGTGATAAAGTCGATTTCCTTGCAACATCTGTAATATCAGGCTTTCGGGATGTGATTGAACTTAAAAAGCCCTCATTTACCGTTCTTAACTATGATCAGAGTCATGAATCGTATTACTTCTCTGCTGATGTCACCAAAGCGATTGGACAGTGCCACCGATACTTGGACGTTCTTTCCGAGGAAGCAGCAAACGGTCTCCGCGACAATCGAGAAATTGTTGCTTATCATCCTCGCGCAACAATTATTATCGGTCGCAGCAACGATTGGGGCGACGAAAAGCATAAAGCACTTCATGGGCTAAATTGCAGACTTAACGGCATTTCCATATTAACATATGATCACCTGCTATTACAAGGACAACGATTGATTGATATGCTTCGGAGCAAGAGCGTAGATGTTGGCGACCCAGTTCTGGAGGATGACTGTGACTTACCATTCTAGCACACTCTATGCCAATGCGCTTGAGGGCGTGTAGACATAAACGGGAGTGAAAACGTCATGGATGTATTTGATTCGGAAAAACGATCAGATACTATGCGTCATGTAAAAAGCTCTGGTAATCGGACTACCGAAGGACGGATGATTGGATTTTTCAAGACGCACAATATAAAAGGTTGGCAACGGAATTACAAAGTTTATGGAAAACCAGATTTTGTATTTCGCAAGCAGAAGACAGCCATGTTTTTGGACGGCTGCTTTTGGCACGGTCACGATTGCAGGAATACTCGTCCCGCCCAAAATTAGAAAAACTGGCAGAAAAAGCGAGCCAGAAACATGGCACGGGATGTGGATATAACAGAACATCTTGAAAAGCTCGGCTGGACAGTGATTCGCATCTGGGAATGCGAGCTTAAAAAGAAAAGTCAGAGTGCGCTACTTAGCAAAATGCAAAATTTATTCTTTGATATTAATTAGTAATAATTTTGAAATATCGCACCAACATAGTCGCCAATTGTATTTAAAATGAGAGCGGCTTCTGCAGATCCAATGCAGACAAATGTTCCCGTGTCTATGCAGAAGCAACTTGAATGATGATCTACCCCTTGTTCCAAGCTTTTAGTAAAGGCGAACTTCAATGCATCTTTTTCTATAGGGACAAATGCTTCTAGCTTCCTATATGAAAATGTTTTTAAAATGCGGAGAGCAACTGATCCGATATCTAAATAGTTTAAAATATACTGATCCCTGTCTATATCGCATTCAAACGAAAGTCCATCTATGAAATTTGTGCGGGCGATTACTAATTGTTGTACCATAATGTAGTGCGCTCCATTCTTGTAGCGGAGGTGTAATATGACTGAGAAACGCGAAATCGCAATGCAATTCCACCCACGTGCGTTTGCCGCATTTGGATCTGACTTAGTAACAAATGATGCTGTTGCAGTTACAGAACTCGTAAAGAACTGTTATGATGCATATGCGTATAATTCTACAGTTGTTTTTGGAAACAGTTTGGTCGATGGTGACTACATAGAAATTATTGATGACGGTTTAGGAATGACCCAAAAAATAGTGGAAGAATCTTGGGCAGTTATAGCAACTCCCTACAAAAAGAGAAACCCTACTGTTATGAGGGAAGGTAAAACGCGAAGAGTATCAGGGAACAAAGGATTGGGGCGATTTTCTGCTGCACGCCTTGGACGTTACCTCGAAATCATCACGAAGAACAGCTCCGACATATGCTTTTCTGCCAAAATAGACTGGGATGCATTTACTAATTCCGGAAGTATCTTAGATTGTAAAATCATACTATCTGCAAGCGCGTTGCCCAAGGAGTTAAATAGTGAAACAGGAACTGTTATAAGAATCACTGGACTGTACACAAAATGGACAGAGGAGAAAATCGCCGAATTGCAAAACTCTCTCTCAAGGTTAATCTCTCCATTTGAAAGCGTTTCTGATTTTGCAATACTGCTGGCAACTCCAAAACATGACGAACCAATAAAAATTCAACCTCAGGATTTCATCAAAAAACCAACATACTGTATTAAGGGAAATGTGTCTACTGAAGGAAACATTAAATGGTACTACTCATATTCTCCATGCGGTGTTGCTGTAAGCAACCGGGCCGACACTATTTCTTGGTGCGAAGCTCAAAAAGGTTTTGACACTCAACATATTCTTGGGGAATTTGAAAATACAAATTACTCTTGCGGTCCTTTCTCATTTGAAATACGAGCATGGGATTTGGATTCTGATAGTATTGGGGATATATCTGACACGTTTAATATTGGTAGGAGAGAAGTGCGTGGAAATATTGCACAATATAAGGGCCTATCAATATATAGAGATAAAGTATTAGTACTACCAAAATCAGATGCATCAAAAGATTGGCTCGGAATCGACTTACGTCGTGTAAGCGCAATCGGCAAGCGCATAAGCACAAGCCAGATTGTTGGAATGGTAAATATTACATCGGAAAAGAATCCTGAGATTAAAGACACAACGGATCGAGAAAAGCTTGTTGACACGCTGGAGTATAAGCAATTCTCAAAAGTCCTTGAAACAGTTGTATATACTCTTGAAAACTTACGAGATATTGACAGAAAAGAAGAAAAGCCGAAAAGCACGCCAACCCTAAGTGATCTAATTGCTCCTCTTTCTGCAATAGGCTTGGAGTCTCGAGTTGAAACTATGGTGCGAACAGGACAACCCACAGAGCAAATTTTGGAAGCCGTACGTAACTACAGCGCAGATAATGAAAAAAATCTGCACGAATTGCATGAACGGTTAACCTATTATGCCCAAACAGCCTCGCTTGGCTCCATCGCAGTGGTTATCTTGCATGAGATCCTTACGGGTATGACGGTTATTAAGCGCTTTCTAAATCGTTTAATCAAGCAAAAAATTCTCATGGATGAAAAGACCAAGGAATACTTCACCGATTCTGAAAATTGGCACGAACGGCTGGTCCAAGTCGCCAATAGCTTTGCCCCACTATATCGCAAAAATCTAAACGAGGAAAAGCATGTAACCAATGTCCGTACTGAGTCTTTAAACAGTATACGCTTAATTTCAGGAAAAAAAGAAGCGAAAGATGTAAATGTGCACTGCGAAATTGATGCGAAATACAACACGTCAATTTTTGCGGGGGAGTTACAAACAATAATTGTTAATTTGTTAGACAATGCCTGCTATTGGACGCAAAAAGGTATGGGACCCAAAGATATCTCAATCACAGCACAGCAAAAAACGCCTGCTATGCTACAAATCTTCGTCAGTGATACGGGCGTTGGAATTAATACTTATGATGCAGAAAAGATATTTCAACCGGGAGTTACTGCAAAGCCTTATGGAATTGGCATGGGGCTTGTTATAGTAACAGAGCTCTTGAATAACTACAATTGTAAAATTGCGACTATCATCCCTGGAGAATTGGGCGGTGCGACATTTTGCTTTGAAGTCCCATTGATAAGCAAGCCGGAGGCGGGTAAATGAAAATATTAATAGTAGATGATATTCCTGACTCCGTAAAAGGCATCCAAGATTTCTGCGGTGAAAAGGGCTGGGAAGCAATTGTGATTCCATTCGAGAATATTTTTCAACAGATGTTTGATTTTGATCCTGATATTATAGTATTGGATTGGTGTCAGGAAGCCGGAGATAATACTGCGAATCCAATTCTCGACAAAATATGGACCAACGGTTATCGTCCTATCGTTATTTTTTCTGGAAATGCAGAAATAATATCTATTGATGACAAATTAAAAACCAGCAGCCTGTTAAGACTTTATTCAAAGGGCGATGAAGAACCGGTTAACCAGTACTTAGAAGAAAATGAGGCGTATGTGACAGCCTTGGCTGAATATCGCAGAAATATGGGATTAGCTTTAGTCGAAGCCTTTAACGCCATAAAACCTATTAGAGAAACGGAGCAAACTTACCCAGGTGATGATATTCTAAAATACATTTTAGCAAAACGTACGTCAACTTATTTTGATATTCAGTATATGGATCAACAATTGCCTCCCTGGGGAATGTATGTTTGCCCACCGGTGTCTAAAAGTCTCTTGGTATGCGACGTTATTCGAACTGTTACTGCTGACACTGATTTAGAGGTGGCAGGAGATGCAGAAGAGTATTTGATGATCTTGACCCCATCCTGCGATATGGTTGCTGCACACCCAAAAGTAACGCACGTCCTGTGCGCAAAATGCTCAAGAAAAAAAGATTTTTATGCCACAAATATTAGAGGGAATAAGGGTGAGGAAGCTCAACAAATTGAAAAGATACGAATGGCTCTTAATAAAGGTTATAATGAGCAATGGGTAGCGCTGCCTTATATGAGCAATGTGGTTCCATACATAACAGTAAATTTGAAGCAAGTAAACCTTATTGCGATAACTGACATTGCATTGTCAGTTCCTTCCTATTCGGGACAACAATATGCTCGTATTCTGTCAATTGATAGTCCTTTTCGAGAGCAAATTGTATGGGCATATATGCAGACATCATGTAGACCAGGGGTGCCTGATCGCGATACTGAAAATTGGGCAAGGGAACTTAAAAATAAATGAATGCAATAGATTTCTTTTGTGGAGGCGGCGGAATGACAAAGGGCCTCATGAATGCAGGTATTGATGTGTTATTTGGACTCGATTTTAATCCTGCATGCCAAGAGACCTACGAAAACAACAATGGTATTCCGTACTTAAATAGAGATATTACTCAAGTAACCGGTGAGCAGTTAATTAACGAATACCATGCTATGGAGGATAACGACAATCTTTTGTTAGTGGGGTGCGCCCCATGCCAGCCGTTTAGCAGTCAACGACATTCTGAGCATCAGCATGTTGCAATTAATCTTCTTGATGAGTTTGGACGCATTGTGGAGACTGTCATGCCTGCTCATGTTTTAGTGGAAAATGTGCCAGGCATTGAAGTTCGCGGCGAAGCAGTCTTTACTCGATTTTTAGATAGGCTAACGCGCCTGGGATATCAATATGAGTACCGAGTGCTAAATGCGAAAAAATTCGGAGTCCCCCAAAATCGTAGGAGGTTAATTTTAATCGCCTCAAGACTTTTTGCGCCGATTTTTCCACATGAAACAAACGGTCCTGGTTTATTACCTTATGTAACAGTTGCAGATGCTATTCGTGGCTATCCGATCCTTGACGCAGGACACGAAGATGATGCAATACCAAATCACCGTGCTGCTGGCCTGTCTGAGCTGAATATGCGCCGTATGATTGCAACTCCACACGATGGGGGCGGGCGTATCAATTGGCCTCCAGCTTTAAGATTAGCATGCCACACGAATGGGCATGAAGGACATACTGATGTATATGGACGTATGACATGGAACCATGTATCGCCCACATTAACGTCTAAGTGCTATAGTATTTCAAACGGCCGTTTTGGACATCCAGAGCAGAATAGAGCTATCTCATTAAGGGAAGCCGCTGCTATACAATCTTTCCCGGACGACTATGTTTTCGTTGGAAGCATGCAGGAGATAGGCAAGCAAATCGGTAATGCGGTTCCGGTTCTCTTAGCCCAACGCATTGGCGAGTGTCTCCTCCAGACTTACAATGAATATGCGCAACGTCAAAATCATGTATAATTTGTGCAAGTCATCATTTTTAGTGTTGCGGTTTTTTTAATAAACTAATTAGTGCGAACAAAGCAAGGCTGGTCTTTCTGCCTCTGAAAGGGATTTCGCCCAAAACATATTTAATATACGCTTGGTTCGCATCCCAAGGCAGTCGTGGATGCTGTAAGCTCCATTTAGGAGAGCCTCATGTTCGCAATCTGGGGGGCAGGGCTTCGAACCCCCTATTCTCTGACACGTAGTCGCGGACTGCGTATCGTTCGCGACGGCGTTTTCTTTTTCAAAGAAAACACCATCGCTTATTCACTACGTCGCTCCTCCTTTCTCGCGTCAAACCCGCTGCGCTAGGCTTTTGCCGCGATTGGGACGAGGTGGCTGCATCTATAATGACCTGACAAGACAC
>CAZAIU010000055.1:0-13953 GCA_964485265.1 uncultured Oscillospiraceae bacterium
AAGACGTTTTTAAATGCATTTTTTGCAGGCACCACTTCCCTAAATTAAACAAAATCTTTATTTTGTTTAATCGCGCTTGTTTAAAAAAAAGCGTCCCACATCAGCGGCACGAATAAGCAAAATAAAGGTTGTTGTTCAATTCTGGGGAAAATCTCTGCGTATCGTTCCCCCGCCCGCACTCACAAAAGGCGCGGGGCGCGTGCTGACCGTCACAAGGGTCTACGCGCGCTGCGGCGCTTGTGGCACGCGAACCGCGAAGCTCTCGCGTATCCTCGCGTTACATGGCAGCGCTGACAGTCTAACACTAATGTCGTATTTTGTCGAGTCTTTTTTTAACAAGCCTGTCTGCCATGGCATAACACAGCGTTACCATCACATCACTGTGGTTAAGTGCACGCTGCACTGTACCCACATCACCATACCGCTCCATGAGTTCAACGGCGTACACCTTGCGTGCGCTGTGACAGCCCACATTTTCGGGCAGTCGGAACGCCCGCTGTGCCCTCTTGACATCAGCCCAAACCGCCTGTCGTGTGCGGTGCTTGTCGGGGTCTGTGCGGTGCTCGAACACCCATGTTTTTCCAGATATGCCGCGCATACGGTCAAGGAGCGGCGCGGGCAAGCCCACCATTTTTGACTTACCAGTCTTTTGCTCACGCACCCAAAACCGTGACTTTAGCTGCTCCGTTTTAATACTCAGCACGTCACCGATACGCAAGCCCGTGTGTAAACTCACGCGCATGGCAATTTCGTTTGGCTCGGTTAGACACGCCAAAACGTGCTCCATCTGTTGCTTTAATAGATATTCCGTCCTCAATTCATATCTCCTCTCGATACTCTTTAGGGTGCTTATATGCGCAAAGCTGCACCCCACATAAATGAGGTGCAGCCTTAATTTTTAAGCTTTTTGCGTGCACTTGACAGTCCATAAACTGTCAAATCGCTTTTAAAACAGGTATATCCGTGCGGGCATATGGGAGCATGCCATAAGCCAAACGCGCCGCTGTAACAAGTAGCTGTGCAACCGTGGGTACTCCCGACATAGGTAGAGTGTTGCCGTAAATCTCAACCAGAGCAGTATAGCCCATGCGGTCAACGCTCCTACCTGCGGCAACGCGCAAACCACGTTCCACAGCCCACAGCGAGCAGCCGCAAGACTCCCCGACTATGCGGTAAATCTCATAAATGGGTACCCGCTGCGCAACCAGTGGGAGCGCTTCAAGCATGTAGTCATAGGCTTTAATATGAGCGGGAATGCCCATGTAAATAAGCACAGCGCCCACATCATCAAAATGTGTCATTTTGGGACAAAACATGTCATAATCTCCTTTTATCGGTCAAAAATCGTCACTATTCGTGCAGTTAGGTGCAAAGAAAGGGCAAAACGGAATCTTGCGCCGCGCATAGTTTTGAGTCCCATAAACAGGACACTGTGCACAGCGCACGCAAGCGCTGCACTCCAAAAGATACGTGCCCTCAATGCTGTATGTAAGGCAAAGCTTATATTGCTCAAGCAAGCCCTCGGCGCTGAGTTCCCCTGTTGTCGGGTCAATAATGCTCACTCTTTTCCCCCCTTGTCAATAACGGCGCTGCAAAAGCGCCAACCGTCCGCATTGCTCCAAACACCGTCAGAGTGTTCAGAGCAAAATGCATCAAAATCCAAATCAGTGTAAAGTACCTGCGGACGCTCAAGTGCGCCGCCGCTGTAGTACCAACGCCCCCCCACCTTATCAGTGGTCTTTGAGATATATTTGCTAACATAGTTTACCGCCGCGTCATACTCGCCGTAGAGGTAAATGCCAGTGCTGAACCCAAGAGTCCATGCAGGTAAATTATACACCTCATGCCAACCATCGGCAAGCCATTGTTCCCGCTGCTTCGCGCCACGGGGTCGGCGGGGCTTGCCGCCGTTGGATAGCGTGCCGCTGTCCACAGGAGCAAGCGCGGCGGCGTTGACCAAGCCGTGATAATGTACTGCGCCGTCCTTGTGCCGCTCTGGTACAAGGACATAGCGCAAGCCGTGCCGCCGCACACGGTTGTCCAACCAAACATTGAGCTTTTTTGTGACCTCTGCAACATCATATCGGTTGACGTTGGCGGCATCGAGAGTAAAGGTCACAAACATGTCAAAGTCGTTCGCGTGGGCAAGGTCGCGGACGGCGCTACGCGCCCTGCGCCGTGCCCTAACAAGACTGCTTGATGTGCTCTCGCTATCATGCTTTGCGTCACGCTCAAGCTCTGCATATGCTAGCTCCGCAAGCTCATCTGGATAGAGCCGTTCGCGCCAGTCATATTTTTTCGGAGCGCGGTCAGCAGCAAGCTGCCAACCGGGTTCCCGAAATATCGCGTATTGCGATATAAGGGTTTCCACCCGCCCATTGGGGTAAGCCTTGACTATACAATTGTGGTGGATATCATCTGCGCCGCGAAGCTCAAAAAAGTCCAAGCAAATCCCCCCAGTGACGGAATAACGTCCCTATATCAAGTATGACGCTGCGCGTCAGCGCCACAGCTTACGCCCTGCGAAGTCCAACAGGATAATGCCCAAAAATAGCCCTAAAAAGCTCCAGATACCCGCCCATCGTGTTTCACCACCTTTCAAGTCAAATTAGCACACAGAGGGGCTGAGCGCCCCTGCGGGCGCACGCCGCATGCGCGGCACGGTTTATAAAAACAGGTTTTACATCCGCAAAGCGGACACAGCAGCGCCCAACAGCGCCAACCGTCCGCGCGGCTGTACCGCGCTCCCTGCGGGGGACGGCGGCTCTTCGGGGAGCGCCGCTGCTGTGCAGACAGCGCCCCCACTCACTCGCCGCCAAGCCGCCCTCACAAGCTTCGGGCGGCACACGAAATGTAATGCGCGCTGGCGGGGCTGCGCTGCGCTGTGCCCGCCCCGCCTTTTTCGCGCACTCCCTCGCTGCGGCTCGGTCGGCGCTGCGCGCCCGCTTCGCCGCTGCCCCGCCGCTGCCCCCCTGCGCCCTTGCGCCCGCTGCGGCGTGCGCGTCCTCGCCCGCGCCAAGTGCCGCCGCTGTGTGCGGCGGTTGCGCGGTCTGCGGTTCCCGCCGCGCCGCCTTTGCTGCGCCCTTGCTTTGCTCCGCGCTCCCTGCGCTCGCGCTCTGCCCGCTGTGGGCTTGCGTTGGCTCGCGGCGGGGCGGGCGGGTTCCCCCCGCGGCTCTCGCTTTGCTCGGGCTGCGCTCCGCTCCGCGTCTGGGGGGCGGGCGGGCGGGGGCGGCGCCCCGCCCGCCTGTGGCGCGTTGCGCCCCCCCGCCGCTTGGGGGTTTTTCCGCTGTGGCGGGCTTTTTTCCGCTGCGGCGGGGTTATGCGCCCATGCGGGCGCACGCCGCATGCGCGGCACGGCTTATAAAAGCAGGTGTCATATCCGCAATCAGTCCCCCCTTTTGCTTGGTGTTGCGCCCGCTGTCTGCTGCTCACCGCCCGCACAAAATAGTTGCGGTAACTGGCTCACGCCAGTCGAACAAATTAGCCACTAAAAACACAAAAAATCTGGAATTTTCATTCCAGATTTGAACAAAACCAGTATTTTGTTTAATTTAGTGTTTTTGCCAATGGCGTCTTCTCTCTTTGTATGATATAATTTTTAAAACATTTTATGCTAATCAGCCACTGTGCTGATAGGACAATGAGAACTCAGATTTTCTGTACGCAAAAATACTTTTCGTCTAAACGCATTTTTAATTTTCTCTTTTACATAAATTTACGCTAAAAACTTTACATTCTAATCTAAGGAGAGATTTTTTATGGATTACCGCAATCAGTCTCCGGACATTTTAAAAGACTTTTTAATTTACCATGAAACTATCAAAGGTCATTCAAGCAATACAGTTGATGAATACTTTTTAGATTTAAGAAATTTCTTTCGTTTTCTGAAAATAGACCGCGGCCTTGTCCCCCGCAGTACCGCCCTTGACGATATTGACATTATGGATGTTGATTTGGATTTTGTCAGCAAAGTAAAGATCAATGAGGTTTACGATTATTTATCCTACCTTAAACGGGATCGTGTAGTAAATAGTCGAAGCCGATATAAAGAATATGGCATTTCTCCGACCACTCGTGCAAGAAAAATCGCCACCATTCGGAGTTTTTATAAATACTTAACGGTCAAAGCAAAGCTAATCCCTGAAAACCCTGTTGCTGACTTAGATAGTCCCAAAACACCTAAAACCCTTCCCCGATTTCTAACTGTTGACGAAAGCAAGCATCTTTTAAATTCCATTGACGGCCGCAATAAAGAGCGTGACTACTGCATAATATGCATTTTTTTAAACTGCGGTTTGCGAATTTCCGAAATTGTTGATCTGAATGTCAACGACTATCACGGCGAATTTCTTCGTGTTATCGGAAAAGGAAGTAAAGAACGTATAGTTTATCTCAACGAATCCACAATCTATTCGCTAAATAACTGGCTCATTGCGCGAAAAAATATGACTTCAGAGCATGAGCCTGCGCTGTTTGTTTCAAATCGCCGCACCCGTATTTCTCGCGAGATGGTACATAGCATGGTTAAAACTAACCTACTCCGCGCAGGCCTTGATTCTGCGCAGTACTCCTCTCATAAGCTGCGCCACACAGCCGCTACTCTCATGCTGCAAAACGGAGTTGATGTACGAACATTGCAGGAGGTTTTAGGTCACGAGCATTTGAACACAACACAAATTTATACTCACGTTGACAACTCTGAACTGCGCATTGCCGCAGCCGCGAACCCTCTTGCAGACTTCAAGCCGGATAAAAATAACAATTCCAATCATGACTAGACTTTACCAAACAATTTTACGCCTAAATTCGGCATTCTTCTTGCTTTTAACAACAAGATTTAGTAAAATGTTTATACTATGCGATTTACGGAGGATAACGCCATATGGTCTTTTCCAGCATCCTTTTCATGTTTATATATTTGCCTATTGTCTTGGCAGTATACTATATTGTTCCCTGCAAATGGCGCAACCCCTGGCTGTTTGCCGTAAACCTTGTTTTCTATGGCTGGGGCGAGCCTGTATACATAGTTTTGATGCTGTTTTCCATACTCATCAACTATATCAGCGGTATCTATGTTGACAAATACAAGGATGAGGATAAGACAAAAGCTAAACGCATTCTTATACTCAATATTGTCATAAACCTCGCTCTGCTGATGTTCTTTAAGTACTATGACTTGTTTGCCACAACACTTAATCAAATTCCGGGTCTTTCATTTATCCAGCCCTTGGGGCTCACTCTTCCTATCGGCATTTCCTTCTACACCTTCCAAACCATGTCTTACCCTATAGACATTTACCGCGGAGACGGCGATGTCCAGAAGAACTTTATAAGCTTTGGTACCTTCGTTGCACTGTTCCCTCAGTTGATTGCGGGTCCTATTGTCCGTTATAAGGACGTAGCCTCACAGCTTAATTTCCGGGCAAACTCTCCCGACCAATTTGCCAGCGGAGTTCGCCGCTTCACTGTAGGCTTGGCAAAGAAAGTGCTTATTGCAAACAATATAGGTGTATTGTGGGATACCTATTCCGCCTTGCCTGCGGCGGAATTAAGTCTGTTAGGTTCATGGATAGGCATTATAGCCTTTTCGCTTCAGATTTACTTTGACTTTTCCGGCTACAGCGATATGGCTATAGGTCTTGGGCGCATGCTGGGCTTTGAGTTCTTGGAAAACTTCAATTACCCCTACATTTCAAAAAGCGTTACGGAGTTCTGGCGGCGCTGGCACATAAGCCTCGGTACATGGTTTAGAGACTATGTATATATTCCTCTGGGCGGCAACCGCAAGGGTAAATACCGTCAGCTTCTAAACATCACAATTGTTTGGGCACTCACAGGCTTTTGGCACGGTGCAAACTGGACCTTCATGCTTTGGGGCCTGTACTACGCAGTGTTCCTAATAATCGAAAAGCTATGGCTGCTGGAGCGTCTTGACAAAGCACCGAAGTTTGTCGGACGGACCTACACTGTCTTAGTTGCAATCTGCGGTTGGGTGCTTTTCCAGCTTGACAGTTTAGCAAAATGCGGTACCTACTATAAAGCTATGTTCGGCTTTGGCAGCGGCGGTGTTGCAAATCCGGTGGACAGCTACTACCTTGCTTCGTTTGCTGTTATGTTTTTAATTGCAATAATTGCCTGCACTCCCCTTTCCAAAAAGCTCTACGACAAGCTGTCAGAAAAGTCACAAGCAGTGGTTACACCTGTTTTGATTGTTCTTGCTCTGATAATATGCACTGCTTATCTTGTCGACGCAACCTATAATCCCTTCCTGTATTTCCGTTTCTGAGAGGTATCTTTATGAAAAACCGTTCCTCGTGGGTACAAATAACTCTGTTCTTGGCTTTTATTGCCTTGTTCTTTATCCTCAATCTAGCCATTCCGGACATTAAGTTTTCTGAGCAGGAGAACCGTGAGCTTGCGCAGCGTCCCGAGTTCACTTTGGAAGGACTTTTTTCGGGGAAATTTACAAAGAAATTTGAAAGCTATACTACAGACCAGTTTGCTTTCCGTGACAGTTGGACAACCTTAAAAGCTGGAAGCGAGCTTGCAATCGGCAAAAAAGAAAACAAAGGCGTTTACCTGTGCCAAGATGATATTTTAGTCGAGGGCTATCAGACACCTGATTCTCAGCAGCTTGATACGAACATTGAAGCAGTAAAAAGCCTATCCGAAAAAGCCGGTGTCCCTGTCTATTTTGCCCTAATCCCCGGTATTGCTGAAATTCGTAGCGGAATTTTGCCTAAAAATGCACCTAACGACAGTCAAAAGACTGTAATTGACTATTGTTATCAAAATTCCGGAGCAATAAACATTGACATGATGGGAGCTCTGTCAGCTCACAGTGATGAATACATTTATTATCGCACCGACCACCACTGGACAAGCTTAGGCGCGTATTACGGCTACTGCGCACTTATGGAAGCCATGGGTCGGTCTGTTCCAAGCATTTCCTCTTATGAACGAAAAACCGTTTCCGACGATTTCTACGGCACGGTTTATTCAAAATCGGGTATTAGCTGGATAGCCCCCGACAGTATAGAGATTTTTGCTCCACAGGATGAAACTACAGAAGTCTTTAACTACCCTAAGGACGAGCCTATTGCCGCTAACTTATACGATTATGATTTTTTGGCAAAAAAGGATAAATACTCAATGTTTATGGGCGGCAACACTCCCCTTTTAACCGTAAAGACAAAAAACACCGATGCCCCCTCCCTGTTGGTTATAAGAGACAGCTATATGGACAGTCTAACTCCTTACCTTCAGAATGACTTTTCCGAGATTCATATAATGGATTTGCGCTACTACAAGACAAAGCTGATGGACTCCACGGTCGTCGATTATGTCAAAGAAAACAACATTGACGAGGTTTTAGTTTGCTACAGCGTGTATAACTTCGGCACAGATACCAATGTATTTTTTATGGGTCAATAAATTAAAGCAGCGTCTGCCTTTTCTAAGACAGCCGCTGTTTTAATAGAAGTGCACCTCAAGAATTTCTTGAGGTGCACTTCTTATCAGTGAATTTCTGTGCTTCCAAAAACGCTGATTGCCCGTATGTATACAGTTGGGGCATTATCCTGCACTTCTGATTTAAAGGTATTTTGCAAGCTTCCTATAATCGGCATGCTGCTTACAACAACACGCACATTATCCGGAAGTATAATATCCGTGTTTCCAAAAATTGAATAGGCGTTTATTGCACAGTCGCGCTTGATAATAGACTTACTTAGTTTTAGATCAATTCCGCCAAAGACTGCATAAGCACTTGCGCCTCTAAAAATTACTCCATCAAGCCGAGGGGTGTTTCCGCCAAAAACTGCGAAATGCTTGTCGCCGTGACTGCTTGCAAAAATGCCGTTATTGCCTTCCTTGTTAAACTTCATAGGCTTTTTGAAAATAAGGCTCAATCCCAGAAGAACTATTACCAACGGAGCAATAAGCTTGTAGCCAAGATTGTTGGGAAATACCCCTTGTGCACTGAGTAAAAGAAGTATGCCGACACCAACTCCAATGCAGTTTAGCAGATTTATCCCGCTTGTGCACATGGATAGAACACACGGAAGGATTATGAACAAAGTCCACCAACCATCAAAAGAGAAATTTGTATCCCAGTATCCCATAACATTTCCGGCATAAAATATGCCGCCGGCTATTACGAGCAACCCGATAATAACTGTAACCGTATTCCTTTTCATTAGGGTTTTCTCCTTTGTGTTCTCATATTCATAGAGAAGCGGCAAACTAATTAGCAGGTTTGCCGCTTGAAAAGCCTAGTCCTCGTTTTCCCAGTTATGCCAGACGTTTTGAACGTCATCGTTATCCTCAAACATTTCAAGCATCTTGTTCATGTTCTTAATGTCTTCTTCCGAGGAAAGCTTGATAAAATTCTGCGGAACCATTTCAACTTCAGCAGACAAGAACCTATAGCTCTGCTCCTCAAGTGCCGATGCAACGGTTTGGAAGTCATCCGGCTGAGTATATACGGCAAAGGTGTCCTCTTCTGTTACGCAGTCATCAGCTCCGGCATCCAGAGCAGCCATCATTACGGTGTCCTCATCAAGCTTTCTGTCCTCGTTGTCGATAATAATAACGCCTTTTTTATCGAAGGACCACGAAACGCAGCCTGACGTGCCCATATTTCCGCCGTATTTATCGAAATAGTGGCGCATTTCAGACGCTGTGCGATTGCGGTTGTCCGTCATTGTTTCAACGATAACGGCAACGCCATTGGGACCGTAGCCCTCATAAGTAATGCTTTCGAAGCTTGAGTTATCAGCAGCTCCGAGAGCTTTCTCTATGCAGCGCTTGATATTGTCGTTAGGCATATTAGCTGCCTTTGCCTTTGTGATAATAGCCGCAAGACGAGAGTTGTTATTTGGGTCTCCGCTTCCTCCCTCTTTTACCGCAACGATCATTTCACGTGCGATTTTTGTAAATGCCTGTGCGCGTTTAGCGTCCTGTGCACCTTTGGTTTTTTGAATATTGTGCCACTTGGAATGTCCTGACATGTTAACAGCTCCTCTTGTAATTTGCAGATAGAATTATATCATACAATGCAGCACCCTGCAAGCCTTTTTAAACGGGATGATGTCCTGTTCAATTGATAATAACTATTAAAGAACGCAAATGAGAAAACACCTTGCCTCATTTGCGTTCTTTGAATGGAATTAATAAAACAGATTCTGTTTTATTAAAAAATAATATAACGGCGCTGTGTGCCATTAAAACTGTCCCATACAGTTTTAATAACTATGCTGCTTGTATAATAGCATTCTAACCCTCAGCAGCTATACATTCTGATATAGTGTCCAGCTCGCTTATGCCAAGCAGCATTTGAATGTTCAAAATAAGCACCATTTTATCACTAAGCTTTCCTAAGCTTGTTACATATGAGTTTTCACAGTTATTAACTTTAGGTGTTGGCGAAATAATATCTTCTGGAATCTCTATGACCTCGTCCACGTTATCAACTATCATACCTATGTGCTTTCCATGGATATTGGTTACAACAATGCAGGTTCTCTCATCGTATCCAATTTCCACCTTTCCCAAACGCAGCCTCATATCCAAAACGGGAATAATCTCTCCGCGCAGGTTGATAATTCCTTTTACATAGTATGGCATTTCAGGCATTTCCGTAATATCCTGCATACCCACGATTTGTACCACATGGATTATCGGAATTGCAAAAATTTGTTTATCTGTATAGAAGGTAAGATATTTGTGCTCCAGCTCATTGTCGTGAGTTGATGCTTGAGTTTCTTGTAATAATATATCTGCCATTCAATTTCCTCCAAAAGTTCTGATTTTGCACTTTTGTATAAAAAGCGCCACTTTTCAGTGTAAATGCAAGTGAGTAAACAATATCCTCACTACACCCCATTACAATGGCAATTTTACCACAGAAATGAGGTTATAGTGATTAAACTTTTACATGTCAAAATTCAGCTTCCGAATTCTCTCTGAGCTTAAAGGTGCCTACAAGCTCCTTAAGCATGCTTGCTTGACCGGAAAGCTCCTCACTTGCCGCTGCGCTTTCCTCGGCTGTTGCAGAGTTAGTCTGAACAACGCTGGAAATCTGATCAAGTCCTTGGGTTATCTGGGAAATCGCAACCGCTTGTTCTTCCGAAGCAATAGCAATCTCCGAAACGAGAGACTCAACCGCCTTCGAACCATCCACAACTGCCATTATTGCTTTGGCTGTATTGCCCGCAATGTCCGAGCCTCTTGATACAGCTTGGATAGTGTCCTCAATAAGGCTTGCTGTGGTTTTTGCGGCTTCCGCACTCTTGCCGGCAAGATTTCTTACCTCATCCGCTACAACAGCAAAGCCTTTTCCTGAAGCACCGGCGCGGGCAGCTTCAACTGCGGCATTCAAAGCAAGAATGTTTGTTTGGAATGCAATATCATCAATTGTCTTAATTATTTTACCTATTTCGCTGGACTTTGATGATATGTCGTTCATAGCCTCAATCATTTCCTGCATTTTTTGATTGCTCTCTAAAATTTCCGATCCTGCCTGTGCCGACTTTAATTTTGCTTGGGCCGCATTTTGAGCATTTAGATTTACGTGACCGTAGACATCGCTTATTGAAGCAGAAAGCTCTTCAATGGAAGACGCCTGCTCTGTTGCCCCTTGTGCCAGACTTTGTGCTCCGCTGCTAACTTGGTCTGAACCCGCGCTTACTTGGTCTGAAGCCACATTGATGTCAGATAAGGCTTGGCTCAAATTCTGATTAATCCCATTAATAGCTGTTAGAATCTCACCAAATTGACCAACATACTTATCAGCTTCTTGCGAGCTTACAACGAAGTTTCCAACCGACATTTCACCTAAAAGATAGCTGATATCCGATATAATTGCTTTTAAATTATCAGACATATGTGAAAATGTGTTGGCAAGCTGTCCTATTTCATCGTTGGATTGACTTTCAATATTTAGGTTGAAATCTCCCGCGGCAATACTGTAGGCAGCATCAACAATGCTGTTTATAGGATTAATTTTCTTTCTTAATACAATTACGCTTATAACAACTATAACTGCCAATGCTCCGACAGACATCAGAATCATAACCAAGGTCAAGGAATTAGTTGACTTGTTCATATCCTTTGCATCAACTGCAAATAAAGACCACCACGTCTGTCCTCCAACGTCAATCGGATAGTAAAACCTGTTAAGTTTCTGTCCACTTTCTCCTGCCGTCTGTATTGTGAATGCCTCACCCTTACTGTAGCCTTCATCTATCTTCGCCAGTGACTTAGAATCCTTTATGAAGTCAGCCGTGGACATACCTACATATCCGCCAGAAAGATCGGTGCTGTCAAAAACCAAAATTGATTCATCTGTCAAAATTTCATTAAACGCGGTGGGGTACTCTGTTGTACTTATAGCATAATTATTGAAAGTTGACACGTTTATATCAACAACGATAACTCCCTGAACCTCACCGTCTAATAGTATGGGGTAAGCCGATGAAACCATTACAACGCCCATATCCTCGTAAGGCGGTGTGGAATACGGCTGTTTTGTTTGGAAGGGTACTTTAAAATACTCTCCATTGCTGTATTCTTCATAGGTGTATGTAACAAATTCCTCTGGATTATCCTCAGTTATGTACAGTGCGTAATCACGTACATCAGGGTCATAGGCATACGGTGCAAAAAATGCACCGGCACCCATGATTTCTTCATTGTTTTCAACTGCCGCACGAATAGAATGAGTTAGGTAATCCTCCACTGTTTTGTTTATGGGCAGAATATCTTGTCCGCAAACATCACTTAAAACAAGGTCGGTATCAACATTTCCTAGTGCTTCCTGTTCAGCATATTCCTTGTACATATCCGTCATATACGCCTGAAGATCCATACCTAAGCCTGAAGCTTCATCAAACACACCCTGTACTCTAATAGCTGTTTTTTCGCTGACACTGTTAAAATCAGACTCGATTGCCGATGTCAGTGCGCCTTTGCTTAAAAGCACCGTAATGCAAATAAAGACTCCAAAAATCAGCAGCAACATAATTGACACAATCATTGCAATACGTGTTGACAGCTTCTTTACCTTAAGTTCTTTCATTCTCCGCCTCCAACAAAAAATTATTTACCTCAGTTCTTCACGGCATATATGAAACCTTGCTATGTAGGACTATGGTCTGTATATGGAAATTATCTTTTTACTATAAGCTGTACTTATGATAATGTACTACATCTCAATTGATCTTTCTCTGAGTTTAAAGGATGATATAAGTTCTTTAAGCATGTTTGCCTGACCGGAAAGCTCCTCGCTTGCGGCCGCACTTTCCTCGGCAGTAGCAGAGTTTGTCTGAACAACGCTGGAAATCTGATCAACACCAATTGTAATCTGACTTGCCCCGTTTGCCTGCTCCTCGCTCGCCTTAGCAATTTGCTGTATATAATTAATTGTTGTTTTAGTTTTCTCAACAACACTCTTTAAGGCTTCGGCAGTTTGGTCAGCAATCTTCGTTCCGTTGTTAACAGCATTAATTGAGCTTTCAATTAAATCGGTTGTGTTCTTTGCCGCCTCAGCTGATTTGCCCGCCAGATTGCGGACCTCGTCTGCAACAACAGCAAATCCTTTTCCGGCAGCACCAGCTCTTGCTGCTTCAACCGCAGCATTAAGAGCGAGAATATTTGTCTGAAAAGCTATGTCATTGATTGTTTTGATGATTTTGCCGATTTCCTTTGAGGTATTGGAAATGTCCTCCATAGCTGAAGTCATAAGCTCCATGCGCTGATTGCTCTCAAGCACTCCGCTGCCAACCTCATCAGACAGCACCCCAGCATTAGCTGCGTTGTCAGCATTTTCTTTAATCTGACGTGATATATCGGCAATTGTAGCTGATAGCTCTTCAATGGAGGATGCCTGTTCTGTTGCACCCTGCGCAAGAGCCTGTGCAGTGCTTGATACTTGATCCGCCCCAACATTTACTTGATCGGCAGAAATATTGATTTCCGTGAGCGTGTTGCTGAGACTGTTAATAATTGTATACATTGAATTAAGCAGCGGACGGAAATCGCCAACATATTTTTCTCTTGCCGTGGTCTCTGCCGTGAAGTCACCATTTGCCATTGAAGACAGTCCGTGATTCATGTCATCAATTATATCGCTGACAGTAGTGACAATTTTCCGTGTAGAATCGGCAAGCATACCCGTTTCTTCCTTAGTATAAATATCAGGCACGGGTGATTTCAGATCGCCTGCGGCAAGAAGATTTAAGCGGTCAACACACAGTCCGATAGGTCTGGAAATGCCACGAGAAACAAACATTCCCATAAAGATAGCTATTAGCATTGCTGCCACTGTGACTACAATATTCAATACTACTGTTCTATCTGCTTGACGCGTAAGATTTTCACTGGTTGTATCACCAACTGTGACCTTTAAGTCCATAAGGTTTTCCCACGCAGTGTATACCTCGTTATAGATCGGGTCAAGTTCTTCAACCATCATTACCCGCGCTTTATAGCTCTGCTCCTCATCAGTGGTTTCTCCCAGTGCCATCACCTCGTCTCGCTTGGCGCGGTAATTTACCATTGCTTCCCCGGCTTTATCGAAAAGCGCTCTGGCTTCATCAGTCATCAAAGTTTGTTTTACCGCTTCCGAATAAGTGTTGTATTCCTTGGTAGCTTCCTCCAAGTCAGCTTTTGCCGCGTCAATGTACTTTGGCTCAGTGTAGCTCACGATGTCTCTGACACACCTGCGGCTTTCAGAAATCGCCAGCATTGTTTTTCCGATGTCACCCTGTGCAAAGCCATAGTTTACCAAAGCATCACTGTAATGCGTATCCATACTAGAACTTGTAAAAATGGAAACTATTCCTGAGATGCTGGCAATAATTGCAACAGCAATAAACGTGCAGATTAGCTTTTTGCCAATTTTCATATTTTTCATTTGCCATTCTCCTTAAATTAAAATTTTAAACAGACAAA
>CAZAIU010000056.1:0-13520 GCA_964485265.1 uncultured Oscillospiraceae bacterium
ATTTAGTTGAAGAACTTGTTGTGAATAACCTGAACAGCTCTGTCCGCATTGCATTCGTCAATCAGCACGGATACCTTGATTTCACTGGTGGAAATCATCTGAATGTTGATTTTAGCGTCGCTCAGAGCTTCGAACATTGTGGAGGCAATACCGGAGGAGGTAAGCATTCCTGCGCCGACTATACTGACCTTTGCAACCTTTTTCTCACCGTAAAGGTCTTGATAGCCGATAGCGTCCTTATTCTCGGCAACAAGCTCCATTGCCTTATCGTAGTCATCCTCGGAGACTGTAAAGCTTATGTCGTTTGTTCCGTTTCTGTCTATGGACTGGAGAATGATATCAACATTAATCTTTGACTTTGCAAGTATTCTAAAGAGCTTAAATGCAATACCCGGCTGGTCGGCAACACCAACTACAGCGATACGGGCTACATTATTGTCTTTTGCAATTCCGCTTATTTTCATCTGTTCCACGTTTTTTACGACCTCCTTAACTTTCGTGCCGGGTTTTCTAATATAGCTTGAAAGAACCTCTAAATCAACTCCGTAGCGCTTTGCCATTTCAACGGAGCGGTTGTGCAATACCTGTGCGCCTAAGGATGCAAGCTCCATCATTTCGTCATAGGTAATTTCGTCAAGCTTCCTTGCTCCCTCAACCTTGCGTGGGTCGGCGGTGAATACGCCCTCGACATCAGTAAATATCTGACACTTGTCGGCATGGAGCGAGGCTGCGATTGCAACAGCGGAGGTATCTGAACCGCCGCGTCCTAGGGTGGTGATGTCTCCTGTGCCGTTAACACCCTGAAAGCCGCAAACGATGACTATACGGCGCTTGTCAAGCTCCTGCTGGAGACGTTCGGTGGAAACCTTGTGTATGCGTGCGTTGCCGTAGTCGAAATTTGTACTAAGTTGAACCTGCCAGCCTGTTAGGGATACTACCGGCAGACCCATGCGCTCAAGAGCCATACTCATTAGAGCAACGGATATCTGTTCTCCTGTTGACAAAAGAACGTCCAGTTCGCGTTTTGAGGGGTTGGGGTTAATTTCCGCCGCCTTTTCCAGCAGGTCATCGGTGGTGTCGCCTTGAGCGGATAATACAACCACCACATCGTTGCCTTCACAGTAGGTATCTGCAATTATTCCGGCAACCCGGTTGATTTTTTCGGCGTCTGCAACGGAGCTGCCGCCGAACTTCTGAACAATAAGCATATATAGTATTCCTCCATTTGTGGGAATTTGCACCTGTTAAGGAGCAAGGAAAAACGCAGCTAACGGCTTAAATTTTTAAATAAGCCAGTAGTATTATATTTTGAAGCTTACCTTGCTGTTAATCAAGAATTCTGAACATTGAGCGGACTGTCATACCCCCGGTGAGCTTTTTCATAGCGGACTCATCGTACTCCTCTGTTGCAAAGCCGTATTCGTCCTCCGAGGCACCGGGGTAGGTAACGAAATTTACCTTGCCGAAGGCCCAGCCGATTTGCTGCAAGGACGTTTGCGCTCTCACATACCAGCGGGAGGGAACGTAGGCACTGTCAGTGAAGTAGCCTGCGGGGGCATCGTCCCAATCAAGATATTTTCTTGCGCGAACGTGCTTTACTGCATCTATAACGTCTGCAACAACTGCGCTGGCGGTAGGGCGCTTTCCTGCGCCTGCGCCGTAAAACATGGTGTTGCCCAAAGCGTTTCCGTGAACTACAATGCCGTTCATAACTCCGTCCACATTGGATAGCAGACTGGAGTTGCTCACCAGATGAGGGGCAACATAGGCTGTTGCTGTTTCGTGACCTGTGCGCAGTCCGCGGCCTAAAAGCTTGATTTTGCAGCCAAGACGCTTTGCATATTCCACATCGGCGTTGGTTACGCCTGTGATGCCCTGAGATTTGATATCGGTGGGATTAACATGCTTTCCGAAGCAGAGGTCTGATAAAATGCATATCTTTCTGGCAGCATCAAGACCCTCGATGTCGGCTGTGGGGTCTGCCTCTGCATAGCCGTTTTCCTGTGCCTGATGGAGTGCATCATCAAAGCTTGCATCGTTTTGTATCATTTCTGTGAGAATATAGTTGGTTGTACCGTTTAGTATGCCGTAAACCTCGTCGAGTCTGTTTGCGGCAAGGCATTGAGTTATAGGACGGATAATTGGAATTCCGCCGCCCACACTGGCTTCAAAAAGGTAGTTTAGATTTTTTTCCTTTGCAATCGCGATTAGTTCATGTCCGCGGGTTGCCACAAGCTCCTTGTTTGAGGTGACAACACTTTTTCCGGCTAACAGAGCACGTTTCGTAAATTCGTAGGCAACGCCTACGCCGCCCATCGCTTCTACCACTACGGTGACTTCGGGATCTTTCTCGATATCTGCAAAGTCGTGTGTGACAATTTTTTCAAATGGGTCACCGGGAAAGTCCCGTTTATCAAGAACGTATTTAACCGAAACCTCTTCTGCTGCGTTTCTAGCAATGCTCTCCGCATTTTCAGCTATGACCTCTGCAACGCCGCTTCCTACGGTTCCGTAGCCGCATATTGCAATTTTTGCCATGATATGACCATTCCTTTCTGGTTTCTTTAGTGCACAAACTGACCAATAAGCTATGGTCATAAGTCGTGCCGCATATCGCACGTATGCCTAGATGCGGCGTATGTGCGTAAAAATTAAATAAGATAGAGAGTCTTTAGACCTTCTATCAATAAAACAGACTCAAGCAAAATGTTTGCTACCGTGCTGCTGTCAGCCGGCGGTGACCTCTACCTTTTTGACCCCTGCGGTGTCTTGAAGATTCGTCAAAAGCTCCTCGCTTGATATAAGCATGCCTGTTGTTTCGGCAGAGATGGTGACCAGTGCAGTTCCGTTTATGGGGATGCTCTGGTTTATTGTGAGAATATTAGCGCCTGAGCTTGAAAAAACAGCCAGCAGTGTGGATAACACCCCCATCTTGTCGCGCAGTGTGATGTGGAAAGTGATGATGCGACCACGTTCCATGTCTTGAAATGGGGTTACGGCGTCCTTATATTTATAATATGCACTTCTGCTTATTCCGACGGCCGCCGCTGCCTCGGCAACAGTAGTTGCCTCATCGGTTTGTAGCAGTTCCTTTGCTCTTACCACCTTCGAGAAAACCTCGGGTAACATGCTGGCTTCAACCAGAAAGAACTTTGAATTGCTGCCGTTTTGCATTTAAGTGTCCCCCTGTGAAAGGCAAATGTTTTTCTGATGTGTATAAATATAACACCTTCGTAAGAAATTATCAACCGAAATTTTACAAAAAAAGACACAGAAATTTATTAAAATATTCAAAAGAACATAGTGATTTTGCAGTGATGTAACAAAAAGACGGGCGTTTTGGTGAAATATTACCCAAAACGCCCGTTATTATGCCGCATGTTGCTTTAGATGCAGGTCTACGCACCGAAAAATGCCAATATGTTAGAAATCTGTTTTGCAGGGGAGAGCCATGAGATGACGAACTGGGCTCTTTCGTTCAGCAAAAGCTCGTCCACGCTTCCTCCCATCGCAAAGCCTGCAACGGTGCATATTATGCCGACAGCGCAGATAACACCTGCAAGTACAAATATGACCTTCCAGATTTTCTTCATCATTTGTCACACTCCTTGCTTTTGCCCAAGTTCTTAAAAAGTTTAACAATGAGACTGATTGCAGACCACAAAGCAAACCAAACAACCAAGAGCCCCAGAGCGCCTGCAATAAGGCCGCCGCCGAACATAAGCAGGGCGTTTGTGGTTTGTGAGATGATTTGCAGACCTGTGACCAGAAGATTGCCCATAATCACAACGAGATAGACCCCGATTCCCGCTATCGCAAGGCACACAATGCCTATAATGATGCTAAGCAGGGAGCGGCCGATTATGGACATAACATTGCTTTTAGTCTTTGGAGACTCAGCTTCAGCGGGAGTGACGGCCGGTTCGCCCAAAGCCGCTTCTTCCACTTCCTCTGCGGCTTCCTCATCGGTGAAATCGAAAAATTCAGCTTCGGGGGCATCAGTCTCCTGCTCGGAAACTTCATTCTGGCTCTCCTTCTGCGGCGGAGCTTCAACGACTTTTTTCCCGGACTCTATTTGGCGTTTGAGGTCTATGGCTATAACCATAGGTGTGCCCAACTCAAGGATAAGTGCTGCCTCACCTACAGCGCCCGCCTCTTCAAATTTTGCTGTGTAGCCTGATATGACTTCGGTGCGTTCAGCAGGAGTGAGAAAGGTTAAGTACTGATTAAGCTCGGTAAGGAACTGGTTTTTGTTCATAGCAATCCCTCTTTTATACAAAATGTATATGTTATATTATATGACTCTTTATGTAAACCGTCAATACTTTTAAATGCAATATCATGCTATAAAAAACAGATATGAAGCAAAGCATGAATCTGATGGGAAAACCGAAGTTTTTCCAAAGAAATGCAATTTATCTATTGTTAAGCAGATTTACTAAGAGTATAATATCAAAAAACAAATTATTTTGGAGGTTTAACATGAAAGGCATTTCGATGAGCTTTAAACGTGACTTTATCCTAATTGCCAGCATGTTTGTTATGCTGGGTATTCTGTTTCTTGTGTATCCGGACTCATCAGGAAGGATAATCTGCTATATCCTGGGAGGAATGCTGTGCCTTGTGGGACTTTTGCGCGTAATCGAATACTTCCGCATGCCGGTTTCACTTGAAAACTATAATCTTAGTCTGGTGTTTGGATTAATTACTATCGGATTGGGCGCTTACATACTTATTAGCCCGGAGCTTCTGATGAAGGTGCTTCCCACAGTTTTTGGAATTGCCGTTATTTTGGACAGCCTTGTTAAGCTTCAGAACGCACTTGATATGCTGCGCCTAAAGGACAGGTTTTGGTGGATTACACTTATTGTTGCATTCATAACAGCAGGTCTTGGAGCTGTGCTGCTTGCAAATCCATTTAAGGCAATGGAAGCGTTGCTCCAATTCGTAGGCATTTCTCTGATAGCCACGGGAGTTTTGGATCTTGTTACACTTTTTACGCTTTCCAGCAGAATAAGCAGAAACGAAAAAGCGCAGGCGGACTGGCTAAATAAGCTTAAAATGCAGCAGGAAGCTGAAGCAGAGGATTAAAAATGACATTGGACACCATATACCAAGGGCTGTGGATATTTTTGATCTATTCGTTTTTAGGCTGGTGTGCGGAGGGCGTTTTTCAAGGTGTTTCACAGGGCAGGTTTGTTAACCGTGGCTTTTTAAACGGTCCGGTGTGCCCAATCTACGGCTTTGCGGTACTGGCGGTATTACCGTGCCTGCAATACCTAAAGGATAACCCGTTTTTAATTTTTTTCTGCTCTGCTGCGATTTGCACTATTCTGGTCTTTTTAACAGGCTTATTACTGGAAAAGCTGTTTCGCAGAAAATGGTGGGACTTTTCTGACCGGCCTCTAAATATATGCGGATATGTATGTCTTAAATACTCAATTTTATGGGGTTTTACTGGTCTTTTTTGCGTACAGGTAATTCAGCCCTATGTTTACAGCTTTATTGACATTGTTCCGCAGCCCTTTGGGTTTGCTGCTTTGGGTGCATTTTCACTGGGACTCCTTATGGACATCGTAATCACGGTTATAGCTGCATTTAAGTTGGAGAAGCTTTTTGGTGCGCACTGCGAAAAGCATGAATGCGGAGAATCAGATAGCCCTGAGCTTTCGGCAAAAGTCGAAGAGCTTAATTTCAGTTTAAATGAAAGTGACAATGCAGAACCAAACACCGTACAAAAGCGAATACTCAATGCGTTTCCCAGCTTAAGCAATCAAGCAGAAAAGACTTGCGGAAGAGCAAGGCGCTTCATGAACAACGAGCTTGACCTCTCAAGCATAATGATGCTGCCGCCGGATACACTCAAAAGCATTTATCAAAATGCCCCTTTGGTGCTGTATAGAGACACTGTTGCAACTGTAGTAGACGTATTGGAGGCTCGTGACGAATACACTGCGGGACATTCCCGCAGGGTGTCCGAGCTTACACACCGCTTTTGCAGGGCACTTAATCTTCCACCACTGGAAACTGAAATGCTTGATATGGCAGCAACCGTTCACGACTTGGGCAAGGTGGGTATACCTGATGCAATTTTAAACAAGCACGATAAGCTGACCGATGAGGAATGGCAGCAGATGCGCAGGCATCCTGTCATCGGCGCGGACATAATTATGAGGGCAGGCAGGCTTGACCACGTTGCGGAAATAGTCCGGCATCACCATGAGCGGTGGAACGGTATGGGCTATCCTGATGGACTGGCGGGAAACGACATACCGAAAGGTGCGCAGATAATTGCGATTTGCGATGCGGTGGACTCAATGATGCTTGCCAGAGTATACCGTGGAGCTTTTACAACCGAGCAATGCCACGAGGAGGTTAGCAGCAGCAGCGGAACTATGTTTAATCCCCGCTTGGCGGACACCTTTTTAGAAAACTGGGACTACATCGTCGGAGTTTTATATGTTCAGTCAGATGATTAGAAAAGACCGGAGCTGCTATACGGAGCATGTTTCTTAGCAGCAGTACATTGTTATATAAGCGTCATTCTCTGTTATGGCGTAAAAAGGAGAAAATGCATGAAGTATCACGGCTCGGTTTATCGCCCGCCAAGTGAGGCGAGAAGTCTTATTATACAGGTGACCTTGGGCTGTTCCCACAATAGCTGCACCTTTTGCCCCATGTATTCGGATAAACGTTTCAAGCTTAGAAGCTTTGACGATGTGATGGCGGATTTGAAAGAGGCAAGGTGCGAATATCCTTACGCAAAGCGTATTTTTTTTGCAGACGGGGATGCCCTGTGCCTGCATACAGATAAATTGGTTCCCCTGCTTGAAGCGGCTCGTGCCATTTTCCCTGAATGCGAGCGGATAAGCGTATATGGCAGAGCGGAAAATGTTTTAAGCAAAACTGATGAAGAGCTGCTACGCCTCAAGGAAGCGGGCCTAGGGATAATTTACATAGGGGCAGAATCCGGCTCGGAGGAGGTTTTGCGCAGGGTCAATAAGAAAGAAACACCTGCTCAGATTATTGAAGCAGTTAAGCGTGCGGAGGGACTGGGAATTCCGGTTTCCGTTACATTCATTTCGGGCTTGGGTGGCAAGGAGCTTATGGAGGAGCACGCCGTCAAAACAGGGCAAATGATTGCGGAAATGGGTGCATCGTATGTTGGACTGCTTACGCTGATGCTGGCTCCGGGAACTCCTCTTTTCAAGGAGGTTACGGATGGCAGCTTCAAGCAGCTATCTATGGATGAGGTTGCAGAGGAGCTTGAAACGATTTTAACCTACGCACAGTGCAAAAAGGATTGCGTTTTGCGAAGTAATCATGCTTCAAACCGCTTGGTGCTGGCAGGAACACTGCCCTACGACCGTGAACGGCTTTTGACACAGGTCAGGGAAGCGAAGTTTGATGAAAGCAAGCTCAGGCCAAAGGGCTTCCGCGGCGGTTAAGAATAGAAGCAAGGCAACAAATTGTGCGATGCTGTAAGGACGCTAAAAAACACTGTTGGTTTGGCATTCCGCTCATAAGGATTTTTTAAGGCGTCATCGTTTGGTCAAACGATGACGCCTTAGCATAGCAAATGTTCACTAGGTAAACTTTATAAATCAGCATAGACATGTTTGAATTTTCCGCTCACAGAGTTAGCCTGCGGTTGTTCATTTGATAAAATAATAGAAACGGCGGTCCCATTGGATCTTACAAATTTCTCTAGTTCATTTTTTGCTTTTTCAAAAGCTACTTTTTTGTTGTCCGAAACAATCCTTAGTTCAAGTATATCTCGGGATTTTTGTATCAACTGGAACCTTTTTATATCACTAATATGAGATAGTATTTTATAAAACGACATAGGCGCAAATTTAATGCCATTTTCGAAGCACAAAATATCGTCTGTACGACCTTCTATTTCAATCCATTTTGAGTGTTTACCGCAACCGCAAGATTCACTGTGAACGATAACTCTGTCTGTAACCTCATAACGGATAAAAGGCTGTATAAAATTTGACAAATTAGTAATCAGAACTTTATCAGACATTGTGCCATCACTAACAGGATTATTATTACTATCCACAGGCTCAACAATTACCCAGTCATCGTTAATATGTAAACGTCCTTCTTTGCATTCGCAAGCAACTTCGCCTGCTTCAGTGCAAGAATAGTGAGTTTGAACGTAACAACCAAAAGAATTTTCAAGTTGCTTGCGAATAATGTCTGTAAGCTGTTCTCCACCTGTGATAATAACAGCAGGATTAATATGCAAGTTTCCTAAGGCTCGTTGCTCGCATAATACTGAGAGGCTTGATGGGTATCCGGACAGCATGGCTGGTTGGAAAGCGTTCAGTTCCTTTACGATTGTTTCTATTTGCGCGTTAACATCGATAGTTATTTTGTTTTTTAAAAGTGGCATTTTTAAACTCAAATAACGCGACATGCCGCATGCAAGATAAAATCCATAGTTGGCAAATACTCCAGCTGTTCTTTTACCTTTTTTTCTAAATGATACATAATCTTGTTTTCGTGCAAAAGTTCTACAAGCAGCTACCGCACTTGCAACTGAGATGTTTGAGCTATCATATAGAATAATTGCTGGGTTGCCAGTAGAACCTGAAGTAGAAAAAACAAGGTACTTGTTATCAAGTAAGCGTCCGATATTGTCCACATCTTCCATGAAGGTTTTTACTTTAGACATTGAAATGCTAGAGTCAGTAAGGCATTCATCAAAGTGATTCATCATATCCACTTTATTTGTTGGAGGAATTTGCTCTATGGAAAAGTCATCAGGAAGGTTTCTATATAATTTTTGAAAGTATGGGCTATGGGATTTGGCGTACTTAACTATGTTCTTTAAACGCTTCTCTACCAGTTCATCCCTCTCCTTAAGTGTCATTCTATCAGCTTTATACGTCTTTAACAGTGCAGAAATCAGTCCCATTAAAAACGCCCTCCGTCGACAAGTATAAACAGTCTTTATATTGCCATTATAGCATCTCAAAGATTTACATTCAATCACTGCTTAGCTGTAACAAGATACGCCTATCAGACAATGGTATTTGGAGATGCTCAAAGCGAAGAAAACAGCGGCAATCACAAATTAAGAGATTGCCGCCGTTTGATAACATACTTTATAATAAAACCTAATTGATGTCCGGTTCCTTATCATCGGAATCGGGGTAATATGCGTGAGTACGGATGTATTGCAATACGGTGTTGAGTCCGTCAGCGTTTAGGTGTATTCCGTCACCCGACTCCAGTTCACTTTTAAGGTTTCCGTCATCTCCGACTAAAACAGAAAATGTGTCAAGATACGGGCATCCGGTTTCCTCGGCAATTTTCAATATCCAGCTATTGGCGGCTGTGACCTTTTCGTTTGTGATTTTCCCCCAGTGTACGTAAAGCGGAGAAATTGGATATACAGATTGAAGCACCAATGTGGTATCAGGACTGAGCTTTTGAATATCGGTGACTAGGCTTTTGTATTCCGTTGTGAAGTAGTCCTTATCCATGAAGGACACGCCGTTGAGACCTAGCGTTATTATCATGAATTCGGGCTTGTGCTGCTCAACACATTGACGTATGGTTTTGCCGCTCCCGTCTGTGGGATCCTTTATTTCCACGATGCTTTGATAGGACAGCGTCATAGTACCTTTAAAACCTGTCCAGACCTGCTTTGTGTTTTCACCCTCTGTAAGGCTTTTGTAAAAAATAAAGCCATAGGTTGTGGAATCGCCAAGAAAGGTAATGCCATCAATATATTCCTGCCCTGCATCTTCAGTGGGAGGAAGAATTGCGCTAGAGCTGTAATCAACCGGCGTAAGCTCAGGGTGCTGCTGATAGATGTAAGCGGCTGAGCTGTCAGGAGTAGGTACAGGAGTAGACGCCGGGGTAGGCGTTGGTGACGGTGTTTCTATTTCTGCTGTTGTTGGCGGTTGGACGGCGGTGATGCTTGTGCACGCCCCACTGCATGTGAAAAGTGACAGTAACAGGATAGAAAGCCCGGCTCTAATATAGAACCTTTTCATGTGCCACCTCCATTGATTTAAAAATACAGAATTATTTTTGGCTGGGTTAAGAGAAAAACAGCTTTATTTCCTCGGATTGTGTGTTATACTGTTGAATAACGGTATGTCTGTAATAAGGGCAAGAAAACCGTTGACAAAAACAGATTGCCGACTATTGTCGGACAAGAGCGCTAAGGTGGTAAGGTATGAATAAAGGAATTGAATGCCCGATTTGCGGCAAATACTATTTTGACGATTTTATCGACTACGACAACTGTTCGGTGTGCGGCTGGAAAATCAATATCATTCAATATGATGACCACGATTTTTCAAATGGCACCAATGCTTTGAGCGTAAACGAGTTCAAGCTGGAGTATGTCCTGCTGTGCAATGAAAAGACCCAAGCAAAAGCAAAGGAGCTAAAGGATGCTTTTGTGGAGAAATGCTTCGGTCTGCGCAAGATGTTTCGTGACAGCGGCACAACGCGCAGCGGATTGTCCTGCGAGGACATACGCACAAAAGAGATTACGGCCAGAGAAGAATATGTCCAACAGCTAAGGCAACTGGAAAAAACGCTGTAAGCAAATCGCAACTACATATCTGCCTTTTAAAAGCTTTTCATGGGATGCTTCCATGAAAAGCTTTTTTACATTAAAAGAAAAATTTGCCGTCTAGGCATATGCAACAGTTTCCCTTGCAGTCTCTTTTGGCCGCATAAAGCGCCCTGTCTGCAAGCTCCAAAACCTCTTCAATATCATCCCCGTTTTTGAGCAAGGCAATACCAATAGAGCAGGAGACAAAGCCCGAATCAATGCTGTTTTCGCAGTCGTGGACTGCGATGCATAGCCGCTTGCCCTTACTTAGAGCTGCGTACGGAGAACTCATGTTTTTCATGATGATGACAAATTCATCTCCGCCAATTCTGGCAACAATGTCATCAGAACGCAAAGACTGTTCGAAAACAGTACCCAAGCTCTTAAGCAGCCGGTCGCCATGGATGTGACCGTAGGTGTCATTGCACTGCTTAAAATTGTCAAGGTCGAGCATATATAGCGCGTGCATAGTGGTGGACAATGGAAAGCGGATTTCTGCCGCAGCCTTTTCAAAGCCGCGCCTGTTCAAGGTGCCTGTAAGGTAGTCGTGATATACCTCAGACAGAAGCTCATTTTGCAGATCAAACTGCTTTTGCTGACGCCTGTAGGCAGCGAGATCTGTGAGATTTTGAACATGGTGAAAGACAACCTCGGGAATGTATGGCTTTGCAACAAAACCATCAGCACCAAGCTCATATGCCTTGAGCTCTTTTCCGTCCCCGGGCTGAGAGGCAATGATAACAGGTATATCACAAATTGTGTCATCGTGCTTCAATAGGGATAGCAGCTCAAACCCGTCCGTAACAGACATGGCAAGTCCTAAGAGAATGATGTCAACAGAGGCGGAATTCTTTTTGAGATATTTGATTGCGCCGTCACCGCTGCCTGCCTCTGCGATACAATAATGGGGAGAGAAAGTTTCTCTGAGTATGGAACGGTTGATTTCCAAATCGTCCACTATGAGCATAACTCTGTCGTTGCTACAAACTTTGATGATGTTTATCTCTTGCAGGGGGCAGGAGGCTCCGTAATTCACCGTTTCATTTTCTAAGGACAGTGATGTAAACAGTTGCAAAAAGTCATTTTCAGGCATTGGTCTTGCGTAAAAATAGCCCTGTGCGTAATCGCAGTTCATGTATTTCAGGCGGCTTACTTGTTCTTCGGTTTCAACGCCCTCCGCAATAACCAGAAGGTTCATCCATTTTGCCATGCTGATTATAAAGTTGAGAATATTCTTTCTTCCGCTGTCATCGTCTGAGGACTGGATGAGTCTGATGTCCAGCTTGAGAATATCAATTGGAAGCTCTGAAAGCATGTTCAAGGAGGAATATCCGGTGCCGAAATCGTCCATCTCAATGATGAAGCCTAAGCTTCTCAGCTTAGTGGTTGCTTCAATTATTTGTTTGGGATTTTCGGTATAGGCGGACTCGGTTATTTCCAAATGCAGCATCCATGGCTCAAGCTCGTATTTTCTGATAATCCCAAGAATGGTCTCGGGCAAATCAAGGTTATAAATGTCGGTGCGAGAGACATTTACAGACACGGGGACAGGAGCAATACCTGCATCAATCCAGCCTCGGATTATACGGCAGGTGTTTTCCCACATATATTGGTCAAGCTTAGAAACAAAGCCGTTTTTTTCAAAGAGGGGAATAAACTCACCGGGAGAAAGAAATCCCTTTTCGGGATGAAACCAACGAACAAGGGCCTCAGCACCGGAGATACTGTTGGTGTTGATGTTGAATTTGGGCTGGAGATAAACCTTAAATTGGTTTTCAGACAGAGCGGTCTCCATGCTTTCGGTTATAGTTTGCTCAAAAAGAAGTTTTTGTATTATTTCATCATTATAATGTGCCAGAAGCTTTCCGAACTTGCCCTTTATGCTTTCAACAGCGAGGATTGCACGGTCGCACATGGCACTGACAGGCAAAGAAATATCCCTTATTTGGTATACACCGAATTTCATTGTCAGGTTCTTGATTGAGGTGATTTTGTTTAGCCTCTCTATGTAGGTTTCAAAGGCCTTTACAACGTATCCGACACTGCGCTCAACAAGGCATACGAATACATCAGCACCCAATCTGCCGCATATGCCTTTGTCCATTACATAGTCAACACTCATCTTGGCAACACCGCGGAGGATATCGTCACCGACACTTACGCCGTAGGAATCGTTGACTAGTTTAAAGTTTTCTATGTCACCGCAGATTATATCGTAATCAGTGTCGGGGTTTTGCTCAAGAATTGATTTTGCCTGCCTATAGAAAAACTCCTTGCTGTATACTCCTGTGAGTTGGTCGTATTCCAATAAGTTCATAATGGCGGCAGTTTCTCGAAGCTTAATAATGTTTGCAATGCGATGCATAATTATTTTAGGTTTGTATGGCTTTGTGATAAAGTCGCTTGCCCCGGCAGATAGAGCGTTTATCTCGTCGTTGTCACAGTCACTTTGAGTGGTTACAACAACGGGGATGCCGGATAGCAGGGAATCGGACTTCCACTGCTTCATAAAAGCGTATCCATCAATTATAGGCATAATTAGATCTAAAAGAACGAGAGAAATATTGCTGCCGTACTGTCTTAGTATTGACAGAGCCTCAAGACCGTTTTCTGCTTCTATGGTGTCATATTCTGTACGCAGTATGCGGCACATCAGGTGTCTGTTAACTTCACTGTCATCAACTACTAATATGGTTTTTCTCGTAGGACTTACGGGAATGCCGTAAGTCCTACGCTCGTTTTCAGCCGAGTTAGTTTCCATATCCGTTGCGGTTACCATATTAAATCCTCCAAGTATTCTCAAATGCTGAAATGCAATTTGAGGAGAGTCAATGTAGTTTGTTCTTGCACAGACGCGCAGCACCCGAAGTGCTATATGCCGTTAAGTCCTTATAATGTCCGATGCGGACATTATAGCATCTTTTGAATATTA
>CAZAIU010000057.1:0-6775 GCA_964485265.1 uncultured Oscillospiraceae bacterium
AACGAGCGCTATGTAGACGATTGCAAGGCTTGCGATAAAGCCTAGACCTTCAAATAGGGTTTTGAGTAGGTTCTTCATGATGCGCCTCCTTCTACGTTTGCCTTAACCTCGATTCCTGTATATTCAGTGAACTTTGCAGAACTGATAAAATATGTCCATTCTGAAGAAGTTTTAACTGCATATCCAAAAGGCAATACCTTCTCCTGCAACCCGATTCTAATAAAATGTTCGCCGGCTCCCATAAGCTTTGCAGCTTCTTTTACGGAGAGCCTATTCTCTGTGTTCATCTTTCCCTCCTTTCTTTGCGGTGTCCGTTTTGTTGGACTTATACGGTGATATTCTCGTTATCGAGGTCAAGAATTTCGTTAATTGCGGCAACAATGCTAGGTGTACAAAGTTTTCCGGTTTGTATCTTGTTAAGGTAAGAACGGTCAAAATACAGTCCCGTTAAAGCTGTAACTTGCTCAATCAGCCACGCCTGTGTGCATCCCAAATCGACAAGCCGCTTTTTAATTGCCTTGCCAAAAGCAGTTAAATTGCCATTTTGCACAAAAACACCCCCCTATGTTTTGTATTGACAATTACCCATATGCGTAATATAGTGTAACTACCACATCACACATTACTCAACTGGGTCTTTGTGCTTTGAGTATATTACTCGATTGGGTAATTGTCAAGCGCAAATAACCCATTTGTGTAATTATGTTGCAATGCACAAATGGAGGCCATAATTTATGTTTCCTTTATACGAAAGAATTGAAGGGTTCTGTGCACAAAAAAATGTCACAATAACCGAAATGTGCCGCGAAGCTGGTATTCCTAGATCTGCTTTGAGTGATTATAAGGCAGGTCGTAAGAAAAGTATTAATCTTAACAACATGAGCAAAATGGCAGATTACTTTGGCATTTCGATAGATGAATTAACTGGACGAGAAGAAAAATTTAAAGCGCCCACCCTTAACGAAAAGGATGAGCGCGACATTGCTCGGAGTATTGAGACAATCATGGCAGAACTAGACGGCAGCGGCGATTTAATGTTTGATGGAAATCCCATGTCGGACGAAGCCAGAGAGAGTATGCGCGCAGCAATGAAGCTAGGACTGGAAGCTGCGAAGCTTAAAAACAAGGAGCGTTTCACACCTAAGAAATATCGAAAGGGGTGATTTCCGTTGCGAGACACCCAAACCATAGCAAATAGACTTGCCAAAAGGCATGAAACACGCGACCCTATACAGATTTCCAAAGAGCTTGGATACATTATTGTTGACACACAGCTATGCGATATTAGAGGGTTCTATCAGCGTATTCAGCGCAATTCGATTATCTATTTGGATAGCAAGTTATCTAACATGGATCGGCAATGGGTATGCGCCCACGAGCTGGGTCATTCGCTTTTGCACAAAGGCTACAATCGTGTTTTCATGGATACGCGAACGCATATGGTTACAAGCAGATATGAAAAGGAGGCTGACCGCTTCGCGATTGAACTTTTATACTCTGATGATTATTTGATGGAATTTGCTGGATGCTCATGCGATACCATCGCCAACTGCTTAGGCGTTACATATGAGTTGGCTCAATACCGTATGGGAACAATTAAGCGCAGTAGCCTATCAGCAAATGAATTTGTCGACTAAATCACGCCGCGATAACTGAAATTATGGTCAGAGGGGGGTATACCTGAACCACGTGAACCTATCTTGAACTTTTTGTGACACCTTGAACCAATAATTTGTAAAAGAGGGATAATAATGAAGAAAAGAGTAATTTTAATTACAACAATACTTTTATTGTGTGTTATCACGAGCGCATGTAGTTATAATGTTTCCCCCGCCGCTACGAACATTGTTTTTGATGCTCCAAGTTTCAGCAGAATAACTAGTGAAGCTTTAATTTCAACATTTGGCGAGCCCGACAGTCGTGATGAATGGACTAACCAAACATCAAATGGCGAATTTAACATGACGACTTATTATTATCAAAAAGAAAATACTTACTTTGAATTTGTTGTTTGTGATGATACTGTGGTAAGGGTGCATTTTTTCCCTAACACACCGGTTGGCTATCAAGGAAAAGTTGAAAACATTTTCAAGCTATTCGGTATTGAACCCGGAAGCAGTATAACTAAAACAGCAGACACGGGAGTAACATTAAGGTATCAATCAGTCTCCGATACAGTAGGTGGGATTGACATATATGATGTAAGCAAGAATGATAAAACGTTCGGCTATGCGTACATAACATACAATTGGAACTATTTTGAATAAAAAAATCCCCTGACTGTTCGCACCAGTCAGGGGACAGCAAGTAACCATCAACACAGGGGTTGAAGTGGTCACCAAAACCAAACTTATTGTATCATTTCAGCCCCCAAAATACAAGGGGTGATATTTTTGCGCTTACCAAATGGATATGGGAATGTAAGTAAATTGTCAGGAAAAAGAAGAAAACCTTGGAGAGCAAGAAAAACTATAGGTTTTAAAAACAACTATGAAACTCAAAAGCAAAAGCAACTTTACGAGACTATTGGATATTATGCCACCAGACAAGAAGCCCTTCAAGCTCTCGCTGATTACAACAAAGATCCTTATGATATAAAAACTTCTAATATTACTTTTGAAGAAGTATATGAAAAATGGTCAGAAAAAAAGTTCGTAGTTAAAGATGCTGATCATCCCAATGGAATATCTGAGTCAAATATTAAAGGGTACAAAGCAGCTTATTTAATTTGTGAAAAGCTCTATAAAATGAAATTTATTGATATTAAGCTTGACCACCTACAAATGGTTGTTGATGAATCGGGCAAAAATACACCGACATTAAAAAAACTGAAAACCCTATTAAGCCAAATGTATGAGTATTCTATTATGCACGAGATTATATCTAAAGACCGAGACATGACAGAATATATAGATATTTCAAAAGCAGGAAATCCAAATGCAATTGATCGCCAGCCATTCAAGAAGAAAGAAATTATTAAAGTGTGGGAGTGGGAGAAAACAAACGAATACGTTTCCATCGTTCTCATGTTAATATATTCCGGCGTTCGGATCAGCGAATTACTCGACTTAAAAAAAGAAAACACCAACCTAGAAGAGCGTTGGTTTGATGTAGTGGAATCTAAGACGGATTCCGGTATTAGAAAAGTACCAATTTCAGAAAAGGTCGCTCCCTTATTTGAAAAATGGATAAATAAAAACAAATGCGAGTATGTTCTTTCCACGCCAAATGAAAAGCATTTTGATTATCGGAACTATTACGATTCCTACTGGACTCCATTAATGGAATCAATGGGAATGACTCACAAGCCACATGATACCCGCCACACCTGCGTTTCGCTTTTAACAGCGGCGGGCGTTGATGAAAGAATCATAAAATTAATTGTTGGTCACAAAGGTCAAGGGGTTACGCAGCAAGTGTATACCCACCTTGAAATTGGAGAACTACTGGTCGCAATTAATAAAATATAGTGTGTCATATGAGTGTCATATAAGTGTCATGCGCTAATAATTTCACCGTTTTTCACAGCTCCGCAAAACGAAAAAGCCCTTGAAAACACGAGATTTTCAAGGGCTTTAATAATTGGTCTGTTATCTCTTGGAGAACTGAGGTGCGCGACGAGCGCCCTTAAGACCGGGCTTTTTACGCTCTTTCATTCTGGGGTCACGGGTAAGGAAGCCCGCAGCCTTCAGAGCAGGACGATAGGACTCATCCACAAGAAGGAGTGCTCTTGCAATACCGTGACGGATTGCGCCTGCCTGTCCGGTTACACCTCCGCCGGTAACGGTTGCTTCGATATCAACCTTGTCCAGCATGGATGTGGTAGCCAGAGGCTGACGAACGATGAGCTTAAGGGTTTCAAGACCAAAGTAATCGTTGATGTCGCGGCCGTTAACCGAGATTTTACCTGTGCCGCCGGGGAACAGATGAACTCTGGCCACGGAGGACTTTCTTCTGCCGGTGCCATACATATAAGGCTTTTTGCTCTGATACATATTCATTCTCCTCCCTTACCGTGCCCAAGCTTCGGGCTGCTGAGCCTGATGGCTGTGTTCCTCACCGCGGAAAATCTTCAGACGAGTAAGCTGAGAGCTTGCAAGCTTATTCTTCTGGAGCATACCACGAACTGCAAGACGCATAGCAAGCTCAGGCTTCTCAGCCATGAGTCGCTTATACTGGGTTGCCTTGAGGCCTCCGACATAGCCGGAGTGTGTATAGTAATACTTCTGCTCAAGCTTCTTTCCTGTGAGAACTGCCTTCTCAGCGTTGATAATAATTACGAAATCACCGCAGTCAACGTGGGGTGTGTAAGTGGGTTTGAGCTTGCCGCGAAGAATATCAGCTGCAAGAGCTGCTGTTTTGCCCATGGGCTTGCCTGCCGCGTCAAGGATATACCATTTACGGGTAACGGTGTCCGCATTTGCCATGTAAGTGGACATTTTTTCTGCCTCCATTAAGATATTTGTGATAGCGTCACGCGCCATTTATTTCGGACGACAGGACTCCCGTCATCCCACACGGCTTTTTAGAGCGAAGCCGCAAAAAGCTTTGACATTTTTATGCCGCGCCGTTAGAATATACCGAAAGGCGTAATAATCCCAAGGGCGCTTTACTTTTATACCACAGGGCTTGTCCCATGTCAACACCTTATTTCATTAAATTTCACATACGTTATGAAGTGCTCTGTTTTTCTTCAATTTGCTCCGTTTTTCTCTTATTTGCTTAATTTCATTTTTATTTTTGGAGTGCATGTATTTTGAACTATTTAAACGAATTTACCAGCATTGTCCGCCGAGGCGTGGATGACTTTAAAATGATTGACGAGGGAGATTGCATAGCGGTCGGTGTTTCCGGCGGCAAGGACAGTCTTGTGCTGCTGCGAAGCCTTGCTCATCTTAAGACCTATTATCCCAAAAACTTTGAGCTTTCAGCCATCACACTGGAGCTTGGCTTTGATGGAATGGATTACTCTCCGGTTGCAAAAATGTGCAAGGAACTGGCTGTCCCATATCACTGCATCAAGACCGACATTCGAGAAATTGTATTTGACGTGCGCAAGGAGGACAATCCCTGCTCCCTGTGCTCGAAAATGCGCAGAGGTGCGCTTAATGACGCAATTAAGGCACGCGGAATAAATAAGCTTGCTTTGGGTCACCACGCGGACGATGTTATTGAAACCTTTTTGCTGTCCCTGCTGTTTGAAGGCCGCATTAGCTGCTTCAAGCCTGTTACCTATATGAGCCGTGCTGACGTCTGGCAAATTCGTCCGATGATTTATGCGGATGAGGCAAAAATTGAACGCGTATGTCAGAGACTTGAGCTTCCGGTTGTTCAAAACTCCTGCCCGGAGGACAAAGAGAGCAAGCGCCATGAGATAAAGGAACTGATTGCCTCTTTGCAAACAGAATATCCGGATGTGAAATCTAAAATATTCGGGGCAATTAAGCGTTTGCCTCTTGAGGGCTGGGAAGCTGCCGACAGGCAGGCAAAAGACTAATTAAGATATAAAAAAGAAGGTATACTTTTATGCACGGTTTGGGAACCATAGTAAACTGCGCTGCTGTAATTGTGGGCTCCGCCATTGGAATACTAATAAAGGGTGGCTTACCAAAGCGCTTTGAGGACACCATTTTTTCCGCAGTAGGTCTTGCTGTCATGTTTATCGGTCTTGGTGGTGCCTTATCCGGACTTATGACCGTGTCAGACGGCGCTTTGGGCACACAGTACACTATGCTGATGGTGCTGTCTCTGGTTTTGGGCGCCATTTTGGGAGAGCTACTTGATATAGAAACACGTCTTGACCGCTTAGGCGAGAGAATTAAAACCAAAATGCCAAAAAAGCTGGCAGGAAACACCTTTGTAGAGGGCTTTGTAACAGCTTCTATGCTTTTTTGTGTGGGAGCAATGGCAATAGTCGGCTCTTTGGAAGACGGGCTAAACGGTGATCATTCAATATTGTTTGCCAAATCGATGCTCGACGGGATAAGCTCAATTCTGTTTGCCGCTTCTCTTGGCTTTGGAGTTGCCGTATCTGCTCTGCCACTGCTGGTATATCAGGGTGGAATAACCCTGCTTGCTCAGTTTGTTAAGCCCTATATGACAGAGGTTTTAATCGGGCAAATGTCATGTGTGGGTTCAATTTTGATTTTTGCAATTGGATTTAATATGATTTTCGGAAAAAAGATCAAGGTCGGAAACCTGCTTCCTGCCATTATTTTCCCAATCATTTTTACACTTCTTCGTGCTGTTTGGCCATCTTTCCCTATTTGAATTTCCTTGCTTTCTGTTAATTCTCGCTAAATTTTGCATTTTAGTTCCCAACAAGGAAACTTTTGGCTTGTTTTTTCGTCAAAATAATAGCCAAAGCTTAACCATTTTTACATATTATAAAAGGAGATTCACCCCAATATGAAGAGATTTTTAACCGCAGCTCTAATTCTTACAATGCTTTTGTGTCTTGCCGCCTGCGGCGGTCCGAAGAAAGAAGAGGATGAAGCCCCTGAACCCTCTGATATAGTTGAAAATACTGATAAAAGCGAACAGGATAAGGATACCGCCGGCAAGGACAACAAGGACGATACAGAGGAGTCAGGCAAGCCTGAAAAGCCCGAAGAGAGCACTGCCCCCGGCGCTACTGCAAGTCCCAAACCTACCGCAAATCCCAAACCTACCGCAAATCCCAAACCTACCGCAAATCCCAAACCTACCGCAAATCCCAAGCCTACCGCAAATCCCAAACCTACCGCAAATCCCAAACCTACCGCAAATCCCAAGC
>CAZAIU010000057.1:6875-12019 GCA_964485265.1 uncultured Oscillospiraceae bacterium
CATAACGGCGCTTTGCGCCATTAAAACTGTCGAGGTCGAGACAGTGTTAATGGGCAATTAGATTTATCAATTCTACTTTGAATTATGCTGAGCATTTCAAAATTATAGTAACTACCTCAGGATTGTTAAGAAATCTAGGCATGGGCACGTAACCACCAAGCCCCCGAGACAGAACCATATTATAGCCGCCTTCATTGAACAGTCCACCGTCATATTGCGGAAAAAAGTCCATTTCAGTCCCAAAAACGCCTCCAAGCCACGGTAAACGGATCATGCCTCCATGTGCATGTCCGCAAAGAACAAGCTCTACAGAAAGCAAGGGATATCTTTCTAAAAAATTGTTTCTGTGAGCAAGCATAACCGTAAAATAACCTGGATAGTTCCTGTCAATTATTTCGGACAGCTCGTCTGGACGTATCATATCCGCCGGTCCGTTGGGATCCTCTACTCCTGCCAGAATAATTTTATCGTTATTCTCCTCCAACAGAACAAATTCATTATGAAGATACTTTATTTCAAGTTCCTCCAACATCTCTGACAGCGCGGGAAGTTCTCCGCTGGCCCATTCATGGTTTCCGCTCACAAAATAGCATGGAGCAATTTTTGAAAGCTCTCTAAAGAAGGGCTCCAACTCCTGTGTCTGGCTGTCAGTTCGATTTGAAGAACGTTTTTCAATAAAATCACCGGTCAGGGCAATTATGTCAGGCTGTTGTCTTTGCACAAGCTTCAGTAGTCTCTTATTATTCTTACCAAACTGCGCCATATGCAAGTCGGAAAGCTGCACTATTCTAAATCCATCGAAGCTTTTCGGTAAACTATCATATACTAGCTCGTATTCCGTGTTAACCAGTCGAAAACGACTGTCCAAAAACAACAAGGCAAGAACACAAATGATAAGTGCAAGCCAGATAAGCCACTTGTGTTTTATCGGTTTTTTGGATTGCGTTTTTTTCACAGGTCAAGCTTCCTTATCTCTAATATACATTGGCTTCACATGAGGATCCGCAGTTGGCCGTACCTCAACCTCAAACCGTGAAAGCGCCTTCATCATTGAACTGAGCTTTCCAAACCCAAAGTTTCTTGGGTCAAAGTCCGGCTGCTTTTTTATAATCAGATTTCCCAAGTTGCTCATGTCAGTAAATCCATCATCATCGGCAAGGTCGGCGATTGAATCTGCAATCAGCTCAACAACTGCATCAGGTACCTTCCTCGAGGATGGCTTATCAGGCTTTTCCGCGCCGGATGGAGACTTAGTCACAGGCTTTTTTCCTGTCTTAGGAGTACATTTTGCCTGTTCTTCCTTCTGCTCCTTTTTGTAACGATCCCGAATAACCTCGATATAAATAAACTTGTCACAGGCAACGATAAACGGGTTGGGAGTTTTTCTTTCGCCTATTCCAATAACTCTCATCCCCGCTTCCCGAAGTCTGATAGCCAGACGCGTGAAGTCACTGTCACTTGAAACCAGCACAAAGCCATCGGTTTTACCTGCATAAAGAATATCCATTGCGTCGATAATCATTGCAGAGTCAGTAGAGTTTTTCCCTGTTGTATAGCCATACTGCTGAATTGGCGTAACCGCATTTTCCAAAAGACTTGCTTTCCAGCCGCCGATGTTCGGACTGGTCCAGTCTCCATAAATACGTTTTATTGTGGGTGTACCATATATTGCTATTTCCTCCATGACACTTTTCAAGCAATCTCGAGGAGCGTTATCCGCGTCGATAAGCACAGCTAAGCGCAAGTTATTAAGCTCATTTGTATGATTCGACATTTTGCCTCCTATTTTTCAACAATATGCGGCTGGTTTTCGCAAGCCGCAAGCTTTTATTTAGGTGTACATATAAATTATATTTTTCATCGTGCGCATATTTTGCCGCAAAAGGTTTAATAAAAAAACTAATTAAATTCCTTTCAACCTATTCATAAGAGAATTTTATCATGTTTTTAGCTCCGGCACAATCAATTAAATAAAAACACCCACAAAATGAAGATACTTTTATTTTCAATTCTCGTTTTAGGATACTTATGAACACAATCAACAGGGTTATGCACATAGTTTCCCCTTTGTCAACTGAAATTGTGAAAAAATTATGTCTAAATGCAGTAGAAATAATCTTACCATTTTCTATGTTGACATAAAATTTTACGTCTGCAATCTTATGAAGACCCAGATAGCCGTTGTGCATTCAGCATTTTGCGCAAAAATCACTCCATATACATTATAATTAAATTATTCCTCTTGAAACATAGCTATTAATGATGTATAATCTTTAAGGTTCACTATCAAACGAAGTAAAGGAATGATCATATAACATGAGTGCATCTCAACAGAAAAAGCAGCGTCAGCTGCAGCGTGAACAGGGCACCGAAAAAAAGCAGGTAGCTCAACAGCAAGCAGAAAAAAAGCAAAAGACAACAAAAGTCCGCAACACGATTATTTGTATTGTTTTAGCTCTTGCTATTATTGCAGTAGTTGTTTTTAATTCAAGTCTGCTTTATAGAAACTTTTCCGCAGTCACAATCGGCGATGAAGGCTATAGTGCTGCAGAGCTTAGTTTCTTCTACAAGTCAGGTTATTATAACTTCGTAAATCAAAACGGAAGCTATTTACAGTACTTTGGACTTGATACCAGCAAACCCTTAAGCTCTCAAAGCTATGGCGAGGGTCAGACATGGGCGGATTTCTTTAGAGATTCTGCTATCAGCACCATGACAGAGGTTACTATGCTTTATGAAGAAGCTCAAAAAGCTGGCTTCGAACTAAGTGCTCAAGATAAGGCCGCTATGGACGCCGAACTTAATAGTCTTGAAACTACCTATAAGGATGCTGGCTTTAGCAGTGCAAATGCATATCTTGCCGCAAGCTTTGGAAAAGGCTGCAACGTTAAACTTGTAAGTGAATTGATTGAAAAAACATACATAGCTCAAGGCTATGCAAAAAGTGTAAATGACTCTTTCACCTATACCTCAGATGAGCTGGAAGCACACTACTCTGAAAACAAAGACAGCTATGATAATTACACATATCTAAGCTATTTTGTCGATGGCAGTGTTCCCGAGCAGACAGATGGCACAAATACAGAAGCATCCTCAACTGATATAGAAGCAGGAAACGATTCTGCTGAAGCCACTGTCGACAGTGAAGCAGCGATGGCAAATGCAAAGGAGCTTGCTGAATCTATCCTTGAAGATGTTCAAACTCAGGATGACTTTAAAAAGAAGGTCCTTGCTGTCACCCAGACCGAGGTTAATGAAGCTACAACACAAGGCAGTTCTTTAAGCTCAAGCTATTCAGAGTGGATGACTGACTCTTCCCGTGCAGAGGGCGACACCACAATAATTGATACCGACACCGGATACTATGTTCTGTACTTTATCTCCCGTGACGGCAACGATTTCAACACTGTCAGCGCAAGACACATACTAACTTATGTGTTACCCGATGAAAATAGCGAATACACAGACGAGGCAAAGGCTGAAGCTAAGAAAACCTCTGAAGATATCCTTGCTGAATGGAAATCGGGTGAGGCTACCGAAGAGAGCTTTGCGGAGCTTGCAAATAAGTATTCCGATGATACTGGCTCAAATACCAACGGAGGTCTTTATGAGAACTTCAAGCCGGGCAGCATGGTTAAAGAATTTAACGACTGGTGCTTCGACGAATCTCGTAAACCCGGAGACACAACTATAGTCTATAATGAAGGCTCTTATACAGGATTTCACATAATATACTTCGTCGGTGAAGGCGAAATTTATCGTGATGTAATTTCAGAGAATGCACTTCGCAGTAAAGATTACTCCGATTGGAAAACAGCAGCCCTTGAGAATTACACAGCTAAGCAGGGTTTTACAGCTAAGCTTGTAAAATAACTTTACACAAGCTAAATCGCGGTACGGTACTAGCCGTGCCGCGATTGTTTATATGAGGTGTATTGATGTCAGAAAGATTTTTACGTGCACAAATGCTAATTGGTGAAAACGCTATGATGAAGCTTAGTAATTCCCATGTAGCAGTATTTGGACTCGGCGGCGTGGGAAGCTGGTGTTCTGAGGCTCTTGTCCGCTCAGGCATTGGAGCTATAACTCTTATAGACCAAGATATTGTTGGAGAAAGTAATATCAATCGCCAGCTTTGCGCGACATATGAGACTATAGGTAAGTCAAAAGCTGAAGTTATGGCGGCAAGACTGCTAACGATTAACCCGGAGCTATTAGCATATCCTAAAACTGCACGTTATGAAGCTGAGAAGCGTGACTTATTTTTTGATTATAGCTATGATTATATAGTTGATTGTATTGATCTCGTAGCTTGTAAACTAGATTTGATTGAAAGCTCAATAATAAAAGGAATCCCAATTATTTCATCCTTAGGTACAGGCAACAAGCTTGATGCAGCAGCACTTCAAATTACAGATATAAGCAAAACCGAGGGCTGCCCATTTGCTAGGGTAATTAGAAAAGAGCTGCGTCATCGTAACATAACGCAGCTTCCAGTTGTCTACAGCAATGAGCAGGCGCTTGTGCCCGAATATGCAGAAACGCCCCCACCCGGTCGAAGAAGCGTTCCAGGTAGCCTTGTATGGGTTCCTGCAACAGCTGGAATGCTATTGTGCTCTCATGTAATAAAGGAACTAATAGGGCAGTAAGTATTAGAAGCGCAAACCTTTATTTTAGGGATTTGCGCTTTTAATAAAAATGAATAAAAAAAGACAGCTCATTATGAGCTGTCTATGTTGGCATTGACCTATCTTCCCAGACCGTCTCCAGTCAAGTATTGTCAGCACAGATGAGCTTAACTTCCGTGTTCGGAATGGGAACGGGTGGACCCTCATCGTTAAAAACACCAACTATGTAAATGGCCGTAGCCAAATACTGCATATTAAATTACTATCAGGTTCATCAAACAATAATGGTGACCCGTGGGAGAGTCGAACTCCCGATTGAGGCGTGAGAGGCCTCCGTCTTGACCACTTGACCAACGGGCCTAATCTACTTTGAAGAAAAACTTCAAGCCATCAAGGGTTTGCACCCTCAAAACTGAACAAAATGTCTGTGTTGCCTTCACAAGGCTTTGCCTGCATATTCTTTGTAGGTCAAGCCCTCGGGTTATTAGTATCAGTCAGCTAAACACATTACTGTGC
>CAZAIU010000058.1:0-11817 GCA_964485265.1 uncultured Oscillospiraceae bacterium
ATGTTAAGGTGTACCTTTATAGCTTAAACCTGCGATGATATGTTGTATATATTTCGGATTTGAAAAAGCGAAAACTGTCAAATTCAATTATACAATGTAATTTATTATAATATTGGGGGGAGTTTATGAGTAAATTAAAAAGCATCGATGCTCAAATTGAGCAAATCGGTGTAAGTGAACTGGCGGGGAAGTATCTCACGTTCTTTACTGACGAACAGCTATTCGGTGTTTCAATTGCCGATGTTGTCCAAATCGTGGGAATGCAGGGAATTACGGAGATTCCCGAGTTTCCCCATTATGCCAAGGGTATTATCAACCTGCGGGGAGAAATCATCCCTGTGGTGGATATGCGTCTTCGTATGGGAAAGCTTGAGGCGGAGTACAGTGAGCGCACCTGCATTATTGTTACCAGTATAAGAGAACACTACATTGGGCTGATAGTTGACCAAGTGGATGAGGTCACAGATATTGATGACAGCCTTATTTCGCCTCCGCCGACTGTTATGGGTGAAGGTAACAGTTACCTAACAGGTATTGGTAAGCTGACCAATAAGGTCGTTCTCTTAATGGACACAAAAAAGCTGTTGGGCAATGAAGAACTGGATTGGATAAACGGAGAGAGAATTGAATAACTAACTAATACTGAAGCTTTAACTGATTTATATGAGGTTATATGTAGAAGTGAGAGTTTAATATTTAGAAAGAGATAGAGGTGCGGCGATGAAGAATTTTAAGATTTGGAAAAAGCTTTTGGTCACGTTTGGAGTAATAACGGTTCTTATATTGGCTACTGTAGCAATTGGTATTATAAGCCTTAACAGTGTTGGACAGAATTTCAGCGATTTTCATTCAGAACCATATAGAATAACCAATGTCACAAAGGAAATGCGGGCAGCAGTTCAGGCAACGTCAAAATTTGTCGGTTATGCAATAATGACAGATGATGTTAAAAAGACAGCAGAATATATTGATGAAAGCCAAGCGCAGCTAGACACACTTAAACCCAATCTACAGTTTTTATATGAGAATTTTACGGGAGATAAGAAACTTCTAGATGACTTCAAAGCTGCGATGGATGCTGGAGTAGATGCAAAAGACAGAGTTTTTGAATATGCAAAGGAAAGCAAAAATGACGAAGCGGCAAAAGTCTTTTTTGATGAATATGAGCCATGCTTACTACAGGCGCAGAACAAAATTATAGAGATAAGCAATTTTGCAGAGACACAGGCGGAAGAAACCTATGATGACGCAAATGAGAGCACACGCAGAGCCTATTTGTTGCTGATTGGTGTTTCTGTGGCAGCCATAGTACTTACAATTTGGTTAGCGCTATATCTGATTAAGAGCCTGACAAAGCCGATAGAGGAGATAGAAACTGCGGCAAAGGAAATGGCAAATGGTTCACTGACGGTTTCACTGACATACGAGTCCAAGGATGAGCTTGGCCAGCTTTCAGACAGTATGAAGGTTTTGACAGGAGGAATTAAAACCCTAATTCAAGATATGGAACATGTTCTACATGAACTTAGCATAGGAAATTTCCTTGTTGATTCCGGTTGTGCTGAAAGTTACATAGGTGAATATGTGCCGCTATTGACTGCAATCAAGGGTATTCAGGATAGCTTAAGTAACACGCTTCTTCAAATTAATCAAGCCTCCGAACAAGTATCTGTCGGTTCAGACCAAGTGTCCAGCAGTGCTCAGGCACTGGCACAGGGCGCAACTGAGCAGGCCTCCTCTGTTGAGGAGCTGTCCGCAACAATTGCGGGAATCTCTGCACAAATTAAACAAAATGCCGAAAATGCTCAAATAGCAAATAAATTTACAGAAGAAGCCGGTGCGGGTGTGACCGAAAGTAACCAGCATATGCAGGAAATGATTGAGGCGATGGGTAATATTTCAAGCAAGTCCAGTGAAATCGGCAAAATCATCAAAACAATTGACGATATTGCTTTCCAGACCAACATTCTTGCGCTAAACGCAGCAGTTGAGGCGGCACGGGCAGGAGCGGCGGGAAAGGGCTTTGCTGTTGTTGCAGATGAAGTGCGCAATCTTGCACAAAAGTCTGCGGAAGCAGCGAAGAATACGACCGTACTTATTGAGGATACAGTCAATGCGGTTGACAGCGGAACAAAAATTGCGGATGAAACAGCCCGGTCGTTGCAGATGGTTGTGGAAAAGTCTGCGAAGGTTGTTGAAAAGATTGACGAAATCGCAAAGGCATCTGACGAGCAGGCGAATGCCGCTAAACAGGTTACAATAGGAATTGAGCAGATTTCAAGCGTTGTACAAACCAACTCCGCAACCGCCGAGGAGAGCGCAGCAGCCTCTGAGGAGCTTTCCGGACAAGCGCAAATGCTAAAGGATTTGGTTGGACAATTCAAGCTGAAAAATGACTATGAAGATTTAATTAGCTAGCTTAATGCCGCAGGAACACAGTGCACCATTTTAAATCGGCGAAAGCTTTATTGTTGTACAGCAAAATAGTGTACGGTATAACTAAGGGGAGTGGCGTTTGCCTCTCCCCTTAGTTATTCTGATGTTTGCTTATTGACATTTACGGTTGCGTAAAAAATTGAAACGATGTACAATGAGTCAGATATAGCTTCTGGATAAAATTAACTGAATCAGAGAAAGAAATCTATGCTTAAACAGAAAGTAAAACGGCAGCTTTATTTCAAAGCTGCCGTATGCGTATTCTGTATACTATGTAATAAAGGTGGACCGAGTGAAATAGCATTTGGATAAGGCAGAAGGCGTTCCATTCCCCCTCGCCTTAAGCATGAAACTATCTATATGGAGGTTGAAATGAAACAAACAAAGCGTCTGTTACTATCACTATTGGTCATTGCAATGTTGTTTGCGTGTGGCTGTACTTATTCAAAGCGGTCTAAAGATGACGTGATAAACACTTCTAAATCGGGCACCCAGGCACCGGAAATAAAAGAGACATCTGCCCCCCCGGCGGAAAGTGCTCCTGTTGAAAAGCTAACGTGTACGTATGAAATACCTGATGAGAGCTTCATAAGTATTGATTTTGCCACAGATGCGCTTTTGGAGCAGTATAAGGCTTACGAAGAGTTTAATGAAACAGAGGACTTGGAAAACCAAGTAAGGGTTATCTTAAAGATAAGCTCTGAGGCAAAGGACTTTAGATTTTTTGAAATCTTTTTTGATAAAGACGGAGAGAAGGACAACACAAATTTTATTGTAAACAGAGTCCTGTATTCAAAGGATAAAATTTCGCCCGAAAAGCCCCTTGTAGTCGGAACAGTTTTTCAGGGCTCTTTACCGATAAGGGCAATATCATTTGTGGATGAAAGTAATAAGACGAGATACTTTTCTTTTGAGACGAACGGTATGGATGGATCGCTTTTTCTTCTTGAATTAGTTCCAAGAGACAATACTTAAGATTTTGCATTACCGGCTTTGCTTTTTGCCTAATATAGCATGAAAATTAAAACAAGCATCGGGAGCAAAAAACCATGAATATGCTTCCGACGCTATGCTTTGTTAATATGCCGTTAGAATTATTAAGTAAAATGGCTTACACTAAAAACACTCTGCAAAGCAGTAATAAAGGTAATCACCCCGAGGTGGAGGACTTCTATGCCAAAGATGAGAAAAATGCTCAGCGACTGCGAGGCACCGTACATTCAGTCGCTTATGAAATTGATTGAGACTCAAAGCAAAACGACCCTTGTAAATTGGTCAATAAACTATGCGGAGAAAATTATTCTGCCGCTTTGGAATAAGCACTTTTCTGACGACCTGCGTCCTCAAAATGCACTGAATTGAATGCTACGCGGAAGTGGCTGTCGGGAGAAATCAAGCTGCCTCAGGCAAAGGCTGCAATCCTTGAGTGCCATAAGGCTGCCCGCGAAACTGAGGGCAATCCCGTCGCACAGGCGGCGGCAAGAGCAATAGGCCAATGCTCGTCAACCATTCATTCAGCAACGCACTGCCTTGGACTGGCTTTATACGGTGCTGTGGCGGTAGCATACGATGCTCTTGGAACTGAGGCTCCATGGACGCAAATTGAAAGCTGCGCCGCCGATGAATGCCGACGTATGCAAGAAGCGCTGCGGACTATGTCGGTAGAGGATGAAACGAACCCTGCAAAAATCAACTGGCATTGCTGAAAGTGATGAAAACGCTGTGTTCGCCAAGGTCTATGAGAGAGTAGCTCACCTCTTGGTTTATGAAACGCAGGAAACTAAATTATGCTTATTTGGCGGTGAATCATTTGGAAATCCGTGAAGTTAAGGAAACAGATTTGAATCAGCTTCTCGAACTATATGCACAGCTTCATGGTGATGCTTTGCCGAAGCCTGATGACGCAATGGAGCAGATATGGCAAAAAATATTCAAGGATGAAAATCACCATATAATTGTCGGTTTTATTGCTGAAAGGCTTGTGTCATCGTGCGATATTATAATTGTACCGAACTTAACACATAATCATCGCCCATATGCAGTTGTTGAGAATGTTGTTACACATGAAGCGTTTCGGAACAGGGGTTATGGAACTCAAATACTTGGTTGTGCTAAGGAAATTGCGGTAAAAAATAATTGCTACAAAATAATGCTGCTAACCGGATCAAAAAAAGATAGCACTTTGAAATTCTATGAAAAAGCAGGCTACAACAAAAATGACAAAACTGCATTTATTCAATGGCTTGACTGCACAGTCTGAATCGCTTATTGGCAAAGAAGCTGCCTTACATTGTCAATGTAACTATCTGTAAATTAGAATTATGCTTTTGAGGGAGGATATGTGTTTAAAGAAAGGAATATATATAACGCAATTATAATTTTGTATCTGATTTACTTGGCGTTAACGCATTTTTTTATATCGGAAAAAGACTGCGGCTCATAGACGAATAAAATGCTTGTGAGCTTGTGACACGCCGTAAATTAGGCGAGCCTGAGGGTGTGAATTCACACATGCTGTTAAAAGGGAGGAACAATGAAAAGGCTAATAGTTTTGGTGATGAGCGTGTTTGTTATGCTCTCCATAGCAACGGTATGCTATGCAGGGGATGTGCCGGAGGGCTTGCTTAACAATGATTCTGCGCAGATATACTTTGGTGAAATAAAAAATGTTGATGGAAAAAGCATTACTGTCATTCAGCGTCAGGTGATAAAAGGGGCGTTTTCAAAAGACAGTGAGCACATACACAAGGCCTTTGCTTTTACAGAAGCGCCGAAGGTAGGAGAAATCTACCTTTGCGGTTATTATGATGAAAACAATCCTCTTTATGTATGGGAGGTTACAAGTCTTGACACTAAAACCTTGAGAATTAGTAACACTGATGATATGTCAAAAAGAATGCAGGAATATTTGAATGATGGAAAGTTTGAAGAAAAGGAAAAAGAAAGGCTTTCAAAGCTAGGAACTAAACAGGTGGGTAACTTGTATTCTGAGGAGCCGATTAGGGCAAACACAGGTGAAAGCACCGAAAAGACGGTTAATGCTGTGGCTGAGGGAAACAGTGTCTTGATTTTGTTGCTCGTAATGGTAATTTTCTTGTTTGGGATAGCTCTGCTGCTGCGGATTAAAAGAAAAAAATAGATGTCAATTTGCGGTGAAAATCCGACTGGCAATATATAATAGCAATTGGAGGCAGACGGTGGGCCTCCTCCAATTGCGTAAAATCTATACGCGGCAGCTTTACTTTTTGACTGCTGCGCCTGAAAGAATACCGTTATTTGTAAATTCTCCGTCACCGCCTGCAAAGATGCTTGTGTTATTTATAACAACAGCACCGCTATTGTTTATAAAGGAGCCTTTATCAACTCTAAGGAAGAAGCCGTCCACAATGACAAGACCGTCGTTTTGCCATGTGCCGTCAATAACCACTGCCATTGCACCGTGGGTGTTGATGGTAGCGTATTTTAGGAAAACTGAGCCGCTGTTTTGGAGTGTACCTCCGTTAACTCGGAGCTGACCGCCGATTGGACCGTAATCGCCGGTGTCCGTCATAAGAGACGGCTCCAGGTTAATTGCACCGTTGTTAATTAGCATTCCGCTGTTCTGTATGGACATGACGGAATAGTTGATGAAATCTGTCTTTATGGAGTCTGCGCCCATAATGTTGATTGTGCCGTTATTTGTGAGTTTTCCTTCAATGTAAAAATCGTTCCCGCGATTAAGCGTTACAGTGACATCTGCGGGAATTTTTAAATCTCCTGTGACTACTAAAGGCTTGCCGATGCAATCAATGGAGATTGCCTTAACAGAGCTGTCTGACAGTGCTGATTTAAGTGCCTCAAAGGATGATACCGACATGGCTGCGGGCATTGCTTCATCCGCTTGAGCGATAGCGGTTTCATAAGCGCTGACGGTAAAGACCTTGTCGGAAATCAGTTTATTTGACAGACTCTGCATTCCGGATTTTAAGTCTGCCTCCAGAGCTGACCATGAGACAAGAACTACATCCGCACGCAGAAAATTTGCTGCGTTCACGCTGCCGGGAAGGATACCTACTGCCTTTGCGAGGATGTCTGGGGCGTTCCATTTGAAGTCTCCTGCCGAGTCGCTGTATCCAAGAGCACGGAGCATGAAGGTTAAATACATGTCCGAATCCGCATTTCCTGAACCCAGTTCTGTGGCAGAGGTACCCTTTGTAAGTCCCTTTGCATAGGCATATCCCACATATTTGTCTGCCCACGCAGGAACGTCGGTAAAGGGGTGAGAAAAATTTCCGCTCAGAGCCTCTGTTTCCTTGCCAAGTGACCGAATCAGCATAACAAGTGCTTCAATTCTTGTAGGTGCCCGATTAAGAGCGAAGTCTGTGTCGGACACACCCTTGAAAAGTCCCAATTGCTTAAGTGCTTCCGCCTTTGCAGCAGCACTTGACTGCGCCGCATAGGCGGGCAATAGCACCGCCGATAAAAGGGTTAGTGTGAGCAAGAAAGAAAACATGCCTTTAACAAATTTTTTCATCTTTTTGTCTCCTTTTTACATATAGTTGTCACTTTGCCATTGACAAGCTCATTTTACAAAAATGGGTAATAAAAAAGGTGGGCTGTCAGCCCACCTTTTAAAATATTCATGAAACTTTTTTTGCCGACTCAAAAACACGGTCTGCGTTTGCTAATAAGACTGCTGCCTCGCCTTTGGTAATATCCTCTGGACGACCAATGCCTGTGAGTATGCCGCTATCCTCGGCAAAGGCAACAGCCACTCGAACGCCGGGATAAATACCGTTGTCGTCCTTTAGACCTGAGTAATCCGTAACCTTGTCCGGCCAATATATTTTTACTGCCACATAAGCCATTACATCACGTGGGAGGTATTGCTCGTCTCCCATTCCCCATGGAAGAAAGTTCTTGTCACTTTCATGGGGAGGACCGTCCTCCGAGGGAAGTGCGTGGACATACTCGCTGTCGTAGCTGTAAACATCAGTCAGTACTGTCTTAACAAATCCAATGTCAGCATAGCTTTCCGTGTCGTTGAAAAGGTCGGTGCCATACTTCTCCTGCATATACGATACGGCATCTGATACTCGCTGAGTATCTGTTATAACCGCCGGTATTGAGCCGTCTGCAAAAGGGTTGAAGGTCACATACTGATACCATTTGACTCCGCCAAACACGCACAAAGCAAGAACGGCTGTCACCGCGGCGCCTATCAACACCTTTCGTGTTACCTGCACTCGGGGGTTTGCCATTTGCAGCGCTTTTTTGACAGTTGCCGCGCTGGAAAAGCGCTCCTTAGGTGAAAATGCAGTACACTTTTTTATAATTTTAGCAAGGGGCTTATAAATGCGGACTTTTGGATATTCCTGTCCGCCGCCTGTCAGCATATACCGCAGCACGATGCCGAAGGAGTATATGTCGGTTCGCGAATCGGTTTGAGAAAAGCCGTACTGCTCAGGCGGTGCATATTCTCTGGTGCCGAAAAACTGTGTATCGGAATCTTGGGTGCTGTTGTATACTCTTGCAATGTCAAAATCTATAAGCACAACCTGCCCATTTTCCTTGATAATTATGTTCTGGGGCTTGATGTCACGGTGGATAACAGGCGGCTGCTGAGAGTGGAGATATAAAAGAATGTTACAAAGCTTACTGCCTATCTTAACTATTTCGCTGTTGGTCAGAGTGTTCTCGGCAATGTATTTATTGAGCGGTGTGCCTTCAATGTATTCTCTGACTATGCAGACCACCGAAACATTTTGAAATTCATCGGCAAAGGCCGGCAGACCCTCGTGGTTTAAGGATTTTAAAATATTGCTTTCGTGGATTAAGGAATACACAGTTTTGTCATAGCACTTTGCAACAAAAAGTTTCTCGCTGCCCTTTTGCTTTACAAGAAAAGTCTCGATTCCGTGGCTTGCCGCAAGACACTCCAGTTGATCATATTCCTCTAAAAATTCTAGAGGATAGCGGACTATATCAAAGGCAGTCTCAATCTCACTAACGGCTGTTTTCATATCGCTCATGCTGCTTTCCTCCTCCAATCAGCGGCAAATTCATTTCATTGAGTATGTTTTGCGTTTCAACAATGGTGAAGTGGTGATGCAGACAGTAGATGATGGCGGTATCTCGCTTTACTTTGGGGTAGAGAGTGCTCATTCCGGCATGCTTTAATAATTCCTGTGCGGTATCCACAGTAGCCTCAAAACCAAATACGAGCTGCAAAACCGTGTCACGTGAAGGTTTTTTCGTCCCTTTAAACAACTGATGTCCGAATGAACGCTCAATATTTGCGCGCTTGATAATGCGCTCGGGAACTTCACCGCGCTGTGAGCATAGGTTTGATATGTATTCGCTAAAAGACGGAAGGCTCATGCTGCCTGCATTCTGCTCCATGAATTCTTTTATGCCGGATGCCTTGAAAAGCAAACGAAACAGAGTGCTCGTGCTGCTTTTTTCCTCAACATGTTGCGTTTCCAAACAAATCACTCCCTTTTTATGCAATAGTAATGTAGGGTCGCCCTTTGCTGCCTGTTTTTTTATAGGTTTAACCAGAATTTTCAAATGCATTTTATCATTGCTTTAACCTTTTTACAATATAAACATGCGGCTAAGTACATTTTCACTAAAATAGGCAATTTTAAATTATTCAACTACTAAAGATGGACTTCAAGGAAGTGATGCTCTGAGCTGAAAAATTTTCCTGTAAATACTTAGATTACAGCCTAGTGTTTATAAAACTCAGGACCTTGGCGAACGTGAAAGGAGCTGGTAGCTTGATGTGCTGGGCTAATAGAGAGGAACTGCAAAAATATATAAATATAGGAAATTACATACATTTAAAACAATATGGGAGGCAGTATGTTTGAAGTAAAAACACAATATAAATTTCAGGATTTTCTTATACTGAATAAGCTGGCTACAAAAACGTATCGAAGATGGCGCAGCTTAATAATTCGGATGTTTTTGGTTGCAGTAGGGGTGTCTTTTATAACTGCGGGTGTATTGTTCCTGCTTTTGGAGGGCTTCGTATTCGGGGGGGTGCTGTGTCTTTTTGTAGGTCTATTGTTGTTGCTCCGATCAATTTTTGTTAACTATCTGAATGCAATGCAGAGTAATCGTCAACAGATTAAAGGTGTTACTGACATAAGGTTTGTATTTGAGGAGGATAGTTTTTTTAACGAATGCGCTATTGAGAAAGCAATTCATTCATATGAGGCACTGCACTCAATTTTTCGCTACCGTGAGAGATACTTTCTCTTTGTGGACAAGAACCACGCATACATTTTGCCGTTTTCCAGCTTCGTCTCCGGAGAGCCGGAAAAGTTTGAGGGATTTTTGAGCGAAAAATGCGGCAGGGAATGGAACAGACTCAATACAGGAAAATCAAAGGAAAGAAAAATCAAAGTATAGGCATAAAAATCCATGTACCTGTTTTGCAAAATGACATGTTTCAATAAATAATAATTCATTACGGCAATAGCTTCCCCTTGCAGAGCATCCGCAAAATCAAAGAGAATGCAAGAATTAAGCGTTCTCCCTGTAAGTGAATTTGTTGATATCAACGGCATAATGATATTTTGTTATGCGATAAAAATGCCAAGAGCTCGAATAATGGGCTCTTGGCATTTTGCATTTTCTTGGCTTTATAAAAATTATATTATTTCGGGTATGAATTGACGAACGAATTTAGGTATCAATTGATACTTGATACGGGTATTTAGTGATGAATAACAAAGTATTTTACATATATTGCTGCATTTTGTATGATAAGTATACAAAAATTGAACTGCACCTCGAAAGAATTATATCTGAATAATTATATATTTCGGTGTAAGCAACATTAAGTAAAATATAAAAATTAAAGGAGAAAAAACAATGGCAGATTGGAAAAAACACTATGAAGAGCACCTTGTAAGTATGGAAGATGCAGCAAAGAACATTAAATCCGGTGACACAATATACATGGGAAGTACGCTTTGCGTACCTGGAGCATTTATGGATGCTTTAGCAGACCGATATGAGGAACTCAGCAATGTTACCTTGGTAGCAAATATGTATCTTACTCCCTCAAAAATACTTATGGATCCAATATACAAGAAAAGCTTCCACACCATTACTATGTTCGCAAACGCCTATGAGCGCATGGCAGCTAAGCAGAATAACATTGACTTCAATGCCACTCCCTATGGCGATTTGGTAAAGAGTGTTACTGAGATTTACAAGGCAAATGTTGTAGCCATTGAAGTTTGTCCTCCTGATGAGAATGGAAAAATAAACGTAGGTGTTCTCGGAACCAACTTTACTCCCAATATTATGCGTTACCCCGGCATTACAAAACGAATTGCTGTTATTAACAAGTTCCAACCTTTGGCACATGGTTCTGATGAAATAACAAAGTACAGTGTAGAAGACTTTGATTTAATCGTTGAAAGCCATCACGATATTCCTGCGCTTCCGGTAACAGCTCCTACCGATTATGATAAGAAAATTGCAGAGCACATTATGCCTTATGTTAAGGACGGAGATACAGTGCAAATAGGTATGGGTGGTTTAGGCAATCAAGTAGCTTACGACCTTATGGGCAAAAAGGACATTCATGTATTCACTGAAATCGGTACAGATGCAATGATCGATCTTGCAGAGGCGGGGGTTGTTAAGGATATAAAAATGCTTGGTTCTTTTGGTACTAAGGAGCTTTACAAGTGGCTTGGGGAACGCAGCGATATTTGTGAGCTTCTTGATTACACTGATGTTGTTGTCCCTGAGAGTGTGGCAAAGGTCGATAACATTGTTGCAATCAACGCCACCTTCCAGATTGACATTACCGGACAGGCTTGCTCGGAAGCACAAGGGATGAACGAGTACAGTGGCGTTGGTGGAAGTTATGCTTTTCTTGCGGGTGCCCCCAGAGCAAAAAATGGAAGAAGCTTCCTGTGCTTGCGTTCTACTTACACGGATAAGAAGGGCGCTGTGCATTCTAACATTCATGCTGCTCTTCCTGAGGGCTCTGTTGTTACTACACCGCGCTTCCTTGTTCAGTATCTAGTCACCGAGTACGGTGTTGCCGATGTTTATTTGAAGTCAGTAAAAGATCGCATAAATGCTATTATCCCCATTGCCCATCCTGACTTCCGCGAAGAGCTTAAGCAGAAAGCTATTGCTCTTGGTATCATGGGCGAGGAAGATTTTAAGTGATATAGGTTTCAAGCCATAAAAAGAATGCATCGATTTATTTAAAATATCAAATCTTCTTTACTAGACGGTGACTGCGATGCAGTCAAATCAAGTGATATGCTCCTCGCATTGAAGCGTTCTCACTTTTGTGCATGAGAGTATATTATTTGAAGGAACAAATCAGGTACAGCGAGTAGTAATAGCCGGAAATATATTAAG
>CAZAIU010000059.1:0-7312 GCA_964485265.1 uncultured Oscillospiraceae bacterium
ACGCCAGCCTGTCACGCTGGAGGTCGACGGTTCGAGCCCGTTCTGGGTCGCCACATATGCTGTTATAGCTCAGTCGGCAGAGCACATCCTTGGTAAGGATGAGGTCTCCAGTTCGAATCTGGATAACAGCTCCAAACAAACCCTGTAATCTCAATGGTTACGGGGTTTGTTGTTTTATCCATTGGTCAGAACAAAATCACTTTAGTATCTATTTGGTGTTTAGATGACAAAATTTTTTGATCTTGTCATCTTTTACTTATGTACAGAGACATTATTCACAGCTTTGTAATATGCCCGCTCTTGCTACAAATGCAAAAACGTGGTAATATATTCACGAAACCTACCAATATACAGACTTTTTAACGGCATTTATATAAACACAGGAGGGTACAAATGAAGAACCGTGCTGTTTCGCTCATTCTTGCACTGCTGATTTTAATATCAATCCCCACTTATGCAAAGGCTGATACAACCGAGATTTGCTTTACGGCAGTAGGGGACTTTTTGCTAGAGTTAAGCTCCATGGCAAGCTTTACCGGTGGAAATGTCTATGTTCCCGCTAAGGTCTTTTCAAGCTTCGGCGTTTATTTAAACTATTTTGAATCTACAGCTTATATGTATAACGACAGCAAGAAAATCTTCTTTGATACGAGCACCGGCAACAGCTACAATGAATCAGGAACCACTTATAGCGTATCAGCCATTCTAAAGAACGGTCAAGTTTATGTTCCCATCGGCTGGATGTGCACATACTTTGGCTTAAGCTATTCCTACATAACGGGCACCGGAAACGGTGATATTGTCCGTCTGAAAAACGGCACTGAAGCGTTAACAGACAGTGAATTTCTTAATGCGGCAGGTCAACTTATGAAAAGCCGCTACAACGAATATTTCGGCATTGTCACCCCCGTTGCTCCAACACCTACACCTACGCCATCTCCCGCTCCAACAGAACCATCCGATGAGGAAACCAAACAAAACACCTGCGTTTTTCTCGCGTTTACGGGTACGCCCAGCAGCAATATTTTGGATCTTCTTGATAGATACTCATATTCTGCAAGCTTTTTTGTAACCAATCAAGATGCCAAAGAAAAAGGTGACCTGCTTAGAAGAATTTACGGTTCTGGGCACAATATCGGCGTATATTTCCAAAGCGCACCGGAAGAGGAATTTGACGCTGCCTCAGATGCCATCTTCGACGCCGTCCAAATCCGCCCCACATTTGTTTCCTCACCCTCAGCAATTTCATCAGAGTGTGCTAAATTCGGCAGCACTCACGGTCTTGCTGATTTTTCTCCCAGCATCAGTATTTCGGAAAGTGATAAGAGCGCTGCCGCCGCAATATCTAAGCTTGATAATTCAAGCGGATATTTAAGTGTATCCATTGCTTTGGGGGAAAACAGCCAAAGCATTCTTTCCTCACTCTTTAAGTATCTCTCATCAAATCACTATACTGTTCTGGCTTTACTTGAAACATACATCTAATTCAATCATTCATCGGAGGACAAAAATATGACAAACAACAAGCTCAAGGCTGTAATTCTTGCGGCAGGTAAGGGTACGCGACTGCAAACTGACGGCAATACCTTGCCTAAGGTCATGCGCATTGCGGCAGGACGCCCGCTGCTTGCCCACGTTTTGACAGCGCTTGATTTTATATTGCCCGAAGACTGTGTAATTGTCGTCGGCTACAAAAAAGAAAGCGTAATTGAAGCCTTTCCCAACTACACCTTTGCCGTGCAGGAGCAGCAGCTGGGCACAGGTCATGCGGTCATGTCGGCATATTCTAAGCTTTCCGGCTACGATGGTTCACTGCTCATTTGCTGCGGAGATATGCCGCTCATCAAAAAGGAGACCTACCAGGCACTTGCAGACACCCACGCCGCTTCCGGAAATGCCTGCACAATACTCAGCGGAACCTCGGAAGCGGGCTTACCCTACGGAAGAATACTCAGGGATGAAAACGGCGAATTCTGCGGAATGGTTGAGGACAAGGACGCAAATGTTGAGCAAAAGAAAATCAAGGAGCTAAACAGCGGCGTTTATATTTTTGATGCAAAAGCACTGGAGAGCGTTTTAGATGAGCTTAAAAGCGACAATGCACAGGGTGAATATTATCTTACTGATGCGCCACTGCTGCTTAAACGCAAGGGTCTAAAGGTCGGTGTTTGCATGCGTGAGCTGGGCTATGAGATTATAGGCGTAAACACTCCCGAGCAATTAAAGCAAACTGAGGAGCTTCTTTGCAAATGAGAAACATGTTTTGCATAGTCGGAGCAGGAGAAATTGATATCTCTCAGCTTAGCTTTCCCGGCGAAGCATTAATAATAGCTGCTGACGGGGGGCTTTCCTTTCTTGAAAAGGCTGGCATAGAACCCGATATTATAATGGGAGATTTTGACTCCCTTGGCAGGATTCCCGAGGGAAACAATGTAATTTGCCACACGCCCGAAAAGGACGACACCGATACAATGCTTGCCGTAAAAAAATCCCTTGAAATGGGTGCAGAAACTATTGTTATTTATGGTGGGTTAGGCGGCAGGCTTGATCACAGCATAGCCAATATGCAAACGCTTGCATATATTGCGTCAGCAGGAGCACGAGGTTATTTAGTCGGCTGTGGAAATGTGTGCACTGTAATTAAAAACAGCGCAATCACGTTTGACGCTGCAATGCAGGGTATAATATCCGTGTTTAGCATGGGAAGTCAGGCGCGGGGTGTAGACCTTGCGGGCTTAAAGTACCCCCTTTCTAACCACACGCTTACCTGCGATTTTCCACTTGGCGTGAGCAATGAATTTATTGGCACCTCCGCAACCGTCTCGGTACGAGAGGGTGTTTTGGCGGTTATTTGGAGCGGAGACTGCTTTGAACCCGAAAAATACAAACTGACTTAAATACAAAGGATACTGATATATGAAAATTCGCGGCGCAATTTTTGACATGGACGGCACACTGATTGATTCTATGTATGTTTGGGAGGATATCGGCTCACGTTACCTGGTTTTTCTGGGCATTGAGCCGCCTGATGACCTGAATCAGACGATTGCAAATATGTCAATGCAGCAGGTTTCAGATTATTTTACCGAAGCGTTCGGAATAAATAAATCCCCCCGGCAAATTAGCGATGAAATCAATGCTTTGATAGAGCCGATTTATGAAAATGAGGTGCGCACCAAGAAGGGTGTTGCTCCGCTGCTTGAAAAGCTAAGCTCAATGGGCGTTAAAATGTGCGTTGCAACCGCTACAGACAGACATATTGTTGAGGCAGTTCTTAAGCACAACGATATTAGGCACTATTTTTCCGAAATATTCACCTGTACTGGGGTTGGGGCTGGCAAGGATACTCCCGTTATCTATGAAAGTGCCTTGGAGTTTTTGGGCACTGAGAGATCCGAAACACCTGTTTTTGAGGATGCATTGTACGCAATCAAAACCGCAAAAGCAGCAGGCTTTCCCGTGATTGGCATTTATGACAGCTATTCTGCCTGTGTTCAGGAGGAAATCAAAGCTCTGTCAGACTATTACGTTGTTGATTATACCAATGACTTAAAGAGCATTTTGGACTAAAAAAATTGAGCGCATCTCATTTGAGATGCGCTCAATTAGGTATTAGTATATATTACGAAGCATTTTTACAATGTCATGAAGGTTGTCCTTTTGGAAAGACTCAATCTCGCCTTTGTCGCAAAGCTCTGCCATCTCACGGCTGAAAGGGAGCTTGGCGATAGTCTTAACGCCGTATTTCTCCGCAATTTCCTCGATATGGCTTTCGCCGAAAACTGAGTAATGCTCGCCGCAGTGTGGACACTCGGTGTAGCTCATGTTTTCGATAAGTCCGAGGATGGGGATGTTCATTTTGTCCGCCATTTTAACAGCCTTCTCAACAATCATTGCAACCAGCTCCTGAGGAGAGGTAACAACTATGATGCCGTCCACCGGAATGGACTGAAACACTGTCAAGGCAACGTCTCCTGTTCCGGGAGGCATATCAATGAACATATACTCTATGTCACCCCATTTTACGTCTGTCCAGAATTGGGTGACCGCAGATGCGATTACAGGACCGCGCCAAATGACGGGGTCAGTTTCGCTGGGAAGCAGGAAGTTTGTTGACATTACCGCAATGCCATCCTTGCTCATGATAGGATACATTCCGTCCTCATCTGCTTGAGGCTGCCCTGACAGACCAAACGCACGGGGTATGGAGGGGCCGGTGATGTCTGCATCCAAAATAGCAGTTTTGAATCCGTGAGCATTCATATTGACTGCCAAGAGGGAGGTAATCATGGACTTTCCTACGCCGCCCTTGCCGCTAACTACGCCGATTACTTTTTTTATGCGTGAGCCAGCATGCGGCTGCTCACAATCTCCCGCTCTTCCTGCTCTTTTAATTTTGATATTTGATAAATCCGGCATTCCCGGAGTGTTTTGATTGCTGCAAGAATCACTCATTTATCGTACAGTTCCTTTCTTTCGCCGCACAATGCGACAATCTATAATCTTTCCAAAATATTATATACTTTTCAGATAATTTGTCAACATACACATAGTCCAAAATACGAATAATGACGCATTTCGATAAAAAAGACCGAATTTGTATCAGTAATCTGAGAGTGTTTTACTTGATTGTTGGTTTCGCGGGTGATATAATTATTTAGAATATGAAATAGTCGGTATCAGACCGCAAAAAGCTTGACATACTGTTTTTTAGGGCTAAAACAGCCCACACTCGAACCAAAGTTCATGTTTGGAGGCAAACCAGTGAAAAAAGAACGAATTTCAAATAACGTAATAAGACGTTTACCTATGTATCTGAGAAAGCTTGATGACCTAATCTATCATGGTGTTGACCGCATTTCCTCAAACGAGTTGGGCAAGCAAATGGGACTAACTCCATCTCAAATCCGTCAAGATTTCAGCTGCTTTGGAGAATTTGGTCAGCAGGGCTACGGCTATCGCGTTCAGGAGCTTAGGGAGCAGGTTGCGCGAATTCTCGGCATGCGTCAGGGCTTCACCGTCGCGATTGTCGGCGTTGGAAATTTGGGACATGCTCTTATTGAGAACTTCGGCTTTGAAGATCAAGGCTTCAAGCTTGTTGCAGCATTCGATTCAAGCCCTGAATTGATTGGAAGAGTCTTGTCCGGTGTTACCGTTTATAACAGCGATATGATTCCCGACTGGTTCAAGGAAAACCCAACAGACATCGTAGTCCTCACAGTTCCTCGCCGTATTGCGAAATCCATGGCACAGACCCTTGCAGACTCGGGTGTTAAGGGGATTTGGAACTTTACAAATATCGATCTTGAGCTTGACAGTCCTGAGGTGCGCGTGGAAAACATCCACTTTTCCGACAGCCTGCTGACGCTCGGTTATTTTCTTAACGAAAGTGTAAATGAAAAAAACAACGGCGACAACTGATTAGATTGGAGGATGCTGTGAAAACCAAAAAAATTACCTCATGGCTTCTTGTTCTGGCACTGTTTTGCGGTTTTGGCTCTGCATTTGCTGCAACAACTCCGGGAAGCCAGCAAGACCCATTGATTTCAAAAAGCTATATCGACAGCACATATTCATCACAAGTGATGACAGAGCCATACAATCTGCTTAAAAACTCCATGGTAGTTCTTCGCTATAAACTATCTCAAGCAAGCGGAAACGGCAGCGCTCCCAAGGGCTATAGCGTTGCTGTAAAGAGCGGCGAAGGCATTTCTCTTATCGCCGGCGCAGGCTTCAACCTTCTTTCCGGCGGAGCCAAGCTTACTAGCTGCACGGGTACATTTCTTGATCTTACCGATGGCTCATCCATTTCTGTGGGACAAGCTCTCGCAGCGGGGCATCGCTATCTTGCAGCTGAGAATACCTCTGCCGTTGCAACAGTCACCACTGCCTCCAAATTGTCTGTTTTAGGCGATGTTTCAATAGTACCCGGAACTGCGCAAAACACCTTTTCCGATGTTCCCGGTAATGCGTGGTATCATGACGATGTTTATTATGCTGTGTCAAAGGGTCTAGTTAACGGAAAGTCTGCTACATCGTTTGAGCCAGAAAGTGACATTTCCATAGCCGAAACAATAAAGCTTGCCGCATGTATGCACCAGCTTTACAATACCGGCAGCATTACTCTTAAAAATTCTGCTGCGCCGGAGCAATGGTATAACTCTTATGTGCAGTACGCGCTTACTAACGGCATTATATCCGGCAGCTACGGAAACTACGATGCAAAGATATCTCGCGGTGAGTTCGTTTCAATATTTTATGCCTCAATGCCCAACACAGAGTACACCGTTAAAAATACGGTTTCCGACAATAAAATTCCCGATGTTAAGCTTACAGACAGCTACGCTAAGGAAATTTACGCGTTTTACCGCGCAGGCATACTCATAGGCTCAGACGGGCTTGGCAATTTCTATTCTGCAAACAAGATAAAACGCAGCGAGGTTTCCGCAGTTTTAACTCGTATGTATGAAAAGGATGCAAGAAAATCAATAACCTTGACATAAGGTTTTGTAAGCGATGATAAACTCGCGGATAGCTTCGCGTTTTAATCATCGCTTACTTTCTCATTAACATTATTATCACGTGAGGTGTTTTTATTGTCAGAAACCATTGCAGCCATCGCAACAGGAAATACTGTTTCCGCCATAGGTATTATCAGACTTTCAGGCGACAATTCTATAGCAATCGCTGAAAAGCTCTTTACGCCTCAGTCAGGAAAAAAGCTCTCCGAATACGGAGACAGGCTTTTAGTGCTCGGCACGCTTAAAAACAGTAGGGAAGAGGTGCTAGACCACTGTCTGTGCACCATAAGCCGCGCGCCAAACAGCTACACGGGGGAAAACACCGCAGAGCTTCAATGTCACGGTTCACCCACAGTGCTGCGTCTGGCACTTGAAGCGCTTTTTGAACAGGGAGCAAGGCAGGCGAGAGCAGGAGAATTTACAAAACGCGCATTTTTAAACGGACGAATGGATCTTACCCAAGCCGAAGCCGTAATTGACCTTATTGATGCCGAAACAGACGAGGCAGCGAAAAATGCAGCAGGTCAGCTCGGCGGTGCCATTCTGCGCTGCACAGACAGGATTTACTGCGATTTGGTTGACATAATATCTCACTATCACGCAGTGTTGGATTACCCTGATGAGGATATCGAAGAGTTTACGCTAAGCGCATACTCCGAAACACTTGAAAATGCGCGAGACACCTTAAACCGTCTGCTCCAAAGCTTCGACAGAGGGCGAGTTATGAAAAGCGGCGTAAAAACCGCCATAGTCGGCCGTCCAAATGCGGGCAAATCCTCACTTATGAACGC
>CAZAIU010000059.1:7412-11625 GCA_964485265.1 uncultured Oscillospiraceae bacterium
AAATCCGACCTGCCTCAAAAGCTTGATGTATCTAACATCAGAAGCAGCTTCAAGCAGGTGTGTTTTGTCTCCGCATTGGACAAAACCGGGCTCGAAGCTTTGTACACGGCTGTTAAGTATACATTTCCTGCATCGCAGTCACCAGCGGGAGAAGTATTAACAAATTCACGTCACTTTGACGCTGTCTTGCGCGCCCATTCAAGCATATGCGGTGCTATTGCGGCAATGCACAGCGGAGCAACTCCGGATATAGTGCTTACAGAAGCTGAAAACGCTTTGAATTCTATTGGTGAATTGACAGGTAAGACGGCAACTGAGGACATAACACACAGAATATTTGATAGATTTTGCGTTGGAAAATAAAAAAATTAGCATTATTTAATTTTATAGTTGAATAATGCTTGGTTTTTTGATATTATTGGTATCATACATTTCATATAACACAAACGCCCCATTTAACTAAAAATGTTGATATACATGAAAAGGAGTAATAACTATGAGCCACAAGTATGTATACCTTTTTTCCGAGGGTAACGGCAGTATGCGCGAGCTACTTGGCGGCAAGGGCGCAAACCTTGCCGAGATGACCAATTTGGGTATGCCTGTGCCCCAGGGCTTCACCATCACCACTGAGGCTTGCACACGCTACTATGACGATGGTCGCCAGCTTTCACCTGACATTCAAGCAGAAATCATGGAATATGTTAAGAAGCTTGAAGAGATGACAGGGAAGAAGTTCGGTGATACAGAAAACCCGCTTTTGGTCTCTGTCCGTTCCGGTGCCCGTGCCTCCATGCCCGGCATGATGGACACTATCCTCAACCTCGGTCTTAACGATGAGGTTGCCGCGAGTATGGTTAAGCTTACCGGTAACCCCCGTTTTGTTTACGATGCATACCGTCGTTTCATTCAAATGTTCTCCGATGTTGTTATGGAGCTTTCCAGAGACAAGTTTGAAGAGTACCTCTCCACCATGAAGGCAGACCGCGGTGTTCAGCTTGACTCAGAGCTTGGCGCTGAGGATTTAAAAGAGCTTGTAGGCACCTTTAAGGCGTACTATAAGGAGCGCATGGGAGTAGAGTTCCCATCTGACCCTGTTGAGCAGATGATGGCATCAGTCAAAGCTGTTTTCCGTTCATGGGACAACCCCCGTGCAAACGTATACCGCCGCATGAATGATATTCCTTACTCATGGGGCACTGCGGTTAACGTTCAGTCAATGGTATTCGGCAATATGGGTGATGACTCCGGCACAGGTGTTGCCTTTACCCGTGACCCTGCAAACGGTCAGAAGAAGCTTTACGGGGAATTTTTGATGAATGCACAGGGCGAGGACGTTGTTGCCGGTATCCGTACACCTCAGACAATTGACCAGCTTAAGGAAACCAACGAGGCAGTATACAACGAGTTTGTCCAGATTGCCGACCGTCTTGAAAATCACTACCGCGATATGCAGGACATGGAATTTACCATTGAGCGCGGTAAGCTATATATGCTCCAGACCCGTAACGGCAAGCGTACAGCTCAGGCTGCTATGAAAATTGCTGTAGCACTGGTAAATGAAGGACTTTGCACAAAGGAAGAGGCTCTTCTGAAGATAGAGCCCAAGCAGCTTGACGCATTGCTGCATCCCAGCTTTGATAAGAAAGCTCTTGCAGCTGCAAAGCCTGTTGCCAACGGCTTGCCCGCTTCTCCCGGCGCTGCCTGCGGTGCTGTATACTTTACTGCCGAGGATGCAGAAAAGCACGCTTCCGAAGGCCCTGTTTTGCTGGTTCGCAATGAAACCTCCCCGGAGGATATTACCGGCATGAGCGTATCACAGGGTATCTTGACCGCACGCGGCGGAAGAACCTCTCACGCTGCCGTTGTTGCTCGCGGCATGGGCACCTGCTGTGTTGCCGGATGCGGCGCTCTGTTTATTGATGAGAAGAAGGGCATAATGACAGTTTCCGGAAACGTCGTTAAGGAAGGCGACTTCATGTCTATCGACGGTGTCACCGGCAATGTATATCTCGGAAAAATCCCCGCAGTAGAGGCAGAGGTCGCAGGTGAGTTTGCTACTATCATGGCATGGGCTGATGAAGTCCGCCGCTTGAACATTCGCACAAATGCAGATACACCCAAGGACGCAGAGCAGGCTTTGAAGTTCGGCGCTGAAGGCATCGGTCTTTGCCGAACAGAGCATATGTTCTTTGATCCCACAAGAATTCCTGCAGTTCGTGAAATGATTGTTGCCACGACTACCGAGCAGAGGAAAAAGGCTCTTGCAAAGCTTCTGCCCATGCAGCGCGGTGACTTTGAGGGCATCTTCCGCGTCATGCGCGGAAAGCCGGTTACAATCCGCCTTTTGGATCCCCCTCTCCACGAGTTCCTGCCCAGCTCTGATGAGGATATTGAAGAGCTTGCAAAGGAAATGGGTCTTACTTTTGACAGCTTGAAGGCAACCGTTGAACAGCTCCACGAGGTCAACCCCATGATGGGTATGCGCGGCTGCCGTCTGCCTATTATGTGGCCTGAAATCGGTGAAATGCAGGCACAGGCAATCATTGAAGCTGCCATTAACGTTACACGTGAGACAGGCGAGCCTGTTGTACCCGAAATTATGGTTCCTCTTGTTGGCTCCGGCGGCGAAATTCGCTATCTGAAAAAGCTCATCACAACAGTTGCGGACGGAATTATTGCAAAAAGCGGTATTGACCTCAAGTACCTTGTTGGTACAATGATTGAGCTGCCCAGAGCAGCAGTTTCAGCTGACCGTATCGCCGAAGAAGCAGAATTCTTCTCCTTCGGTACAAACGACCTGACTCAAATGAGCTACGGTCTCAGCCGTGACGATGCCGGCAAATTCCTGCCCACTTATCTGGACAAAAAAATCTTTGAATCCGACCCCTTCGAGAAGTTTGATATCCTTGGAACAGGACGTCTTGTTGAAATGGCTGTAAATCTTGGTCACAAGACAAAGCCTGACATGCACATGGGCGTATGCGGCGAGCACGGCGGCGACCCGTCATCAATCGAGTTCTTCCATAAGGTAGGACTTGACTATGTATCCTGCTCACCCTACCGTGTGCCTATCGCTCGTCTTGCAGCAGCTCACGCTGCTTTAAAGAACAAATAACTCCTTTTTGCCACATTATTTGCAACAAAAGAAGCCTATCATATGATAGGCTTCTTTTGCACTGATTCATGATATATAATTAACAATCTATTTGTTATTCTTAAATCCGTTAACCACAAGGGTAGCGATTATTTTTTCAGAGCTATCTGTTACAGTAACCTCATAAAAGCAAACGTTGTGTCCGGACTTTATGCACTTTGCCTCAGCAAAAAGCTTCGGACCCTTAGTAGGCGAAAGGTAATTAATTGTACTTGATAAGGTTACAGTTGATGATGCATCAACATTGGCGGCAACGCCAAAAGTACAGTCAGCCAGTGTAAAGATTGCGCCGCCCATAACGAATCCATATATGTTTGAATGCCTGTCATTGACCTCAAGGCTGCATTTTGCGTAATTTACATCTGCATAATCAATTTTTACTCCGGTAGTACTTATTGCATAGTTGTCCTTAGAAAAACGTTCAATAGACTGTTTTGTGTAATTCATACGAAATCTCCCATGCTTTAATGTATTTGCTGATATTATACTATTTTTTGTAAAAGGTTACAACATCTCTCACCGTAATACTGTGCTAAAAAAGCACAAATCCCTGCCGAAGCAGGGATTTAAATCACCTATCAATATAATAAATAATTAGAGCTGCTTATTTAAGTCATCAGCAATCAAGCCAACCAAAACATCCTTGAGTGCTTCGTTTTCAACCCAGTCTTGAGTAAAACTATATGTGGTTCTTCCGGTATTTATTTTAATTTTTTCAGATGGATCAATAGACGCATTTTTTAATTCATTATCAAATTCAGGGGTATTCATTATAATAGCTCCTTAAATTTATTCTGAATGGAGACAATGGCAAACTGTTTTTTTGAGAACCAAATCCAAATCAGTATAAGATAATATAACCACTTTGGTTCAGATAATTCTAAAAGAGCTGATTGCTTTTCAACGTTGTATTTGAGGATAGCAAATTGTTTAACCGCATCAAATTTAAATGGAAAGCTTGTATAACCCTACATTAAGATTTTGCGGCACATCATTAAAAAAAGACGTTTTTAAATGCATTTTTTGCAGGCACCACTTCCCTAAATTAAACAAAAT
>CAZAIU010000060.1:0-11382 GCA_964485265.1 uncultured Oscillospiraceae bacterium
CTTCGCTTGAAATCTGGGTGTCGAATAATTTCTGGTAACTCATGTGTTTCCTCCTTTATGTTATTAGGAAAAATAATTTTAGAGCTCTCTATTGGGTGGGTCATTGGGCATAGCCGCACCGCCGAGAGTTAAAATTCATCATTTAGCTCCTCACCAAGAGAAGCCGATTGCATCTGCCGTACAAGCCTGCCTGCATAGTTCCTTCTTACCGTCAGCCTTGCAGTGGGCACAATTTGTCTGCAAGGTGTTACGGGCATCCTCACGAATAATTACCACTTCATCGTCAAAATCATCAAGCTCTGTAGCGAAAAGCTCCTCGGGGCAAGCTGTAATGCACCCCTTTTCCTGACATTCTGCACACTTTGCAGTGTCTATTTTGATGTAGTAGTGACCGGAACCGTCTTCATAGCCATAGTTTGCTATCACGACTTTCGCCTCCTTCCATCTTGCATATTTTGTGTTTTCAAGGTGCTTATTGGTATATTATAAGACTACTGAGCCTTTGCTCTCTTTTTTTCAACAAGGTCCTTACCGATAAGTGCAGCGCCCACTGCTCCGGCAATCTGAGTATCCCACTGGGGCTTAAGAGCCTCAACACCCATGAGACGCTCGATACGGCGAACAACGCCGATGTTCTTTGCTATACCGCCGGTGATAGCAAAATCAGGCTCCATGCCATTACGCTCCAAAAGACGGGCAACGCGCAGTGCCATAGCATGGCAATAAGCTGCGAGAACCTTTTCCTTTGTCCAGCCTGCACGCATGAGCTTTGTTGCTTCGCTCTTTGCGAAAATAACGCAAGTGGAGGAAACAGGTGCGGGCTCCTCATCGATTTCGAAGGACATCTTGCCGATATCCTCAACGCGAACTGCCAGAAGGTTTGCAATGACCTCCATGCCGCGTCCGGTTCCTGCTGCGCACTTATCATTCATCATGAAAGAGGTTACAGCACCCTTCTCGTCGCAGTGGATAGCCTTGCAGTCCTGTCCGCCCATATCAAGGATAGTGCGGACTGTGGGTCCGTATATGAAGTTAGCGCCACGGGAGTGGCAGGTAATTTCCGTAACGGTTTTGTTGGAGAACGGTACGTTTACGCGACCATATCCAGTACCTATTGTATAGGTAATATCCTCAAGTGTCAATCCTGTATCCTTCATAGCCCAGTTGATAGCTCCGATAGCGGAATCGGGGCTGTTTGAACCGGTTCTCATGTTGGAATATGCGTAGGGGATACCGTCAGCCAGAATAACTGCCTGTGTACTTGTTGAGCCGATGTCAACGCCGGCTGTAATAAGACTTCCGTGCCAGTCGGGGATGTCGGGGTTCTTCCAGTTGGATTCCTGCCATCTCCAGTATTCAACTTTTTCAATTTCAGCCATGGTATTATTCCTCCGTATACTAATTCTCGGTGCCGAAGATCGCTGCGCCGACAGCGCTTAGGTACTGGTTATCTTCGGGAACTCTGATTTCTCTTTCAAAGACCTTGGACATGCACTGTACAAGACCTCTATTATAGCCGGGTCCGCCTACGAGGGTATATTTGTCTGTAAGACCAACTCTGCGGATCATGGATGCGATACGGTTGGAAATACCCATATGTACGCCGTATGCGATGTCTTCTCTTGATTCCTTTGCGTGAATAAGAGAAATAACCTCAGACTCTGCAAAAACAACGCACTGCGCATTGGTTGCCAGTTCCTTGGTATGACGGAGAGAATACTCTCCCATTTCTTCTGTGGTAATCTGAAGAGCACGAGCCATAGCCTCAATAAAGGTGCCGGCGCCGGAAGCGCACTTATCGTTGACTTCGTACTTCATAACGGTTCCATCTTCGTTAAGACGGATGACACGGCAGCTGTCAGCGCCCATGTCTATAACAGTTTCAGTATCGGGAAGAGCGAACCTTGCGCCTCTGCATGAAGCGCCAACTTCGTTGACTTCTGCATCTCCCCAGCTGATGATGTCGCGTCCAACGCCTGTAATGACGATTTTACTGACATCTTCCTTAGTGATTCCTGCTGCGCTCAGAAGTTCACTAAAAACGTTCTTTGCAGCAAGGTCTGCGTCAAACTCTGTGGGTACCAATGCCTTAGCAACGATTTTTCCGTCTTTTAGGATAGCTCCCTTAGTGTTTTGACTGCCACAATCGATTCCTGCGGTTATCATATTTTGTTCCTCCTTTATATGCTATGTCGTCTTTCGCCAAATCTCTTTGTTTAGGCGACATTAGGGTCTGCTAATATAAATGAGCAAAGATTGTGCCAATTTGCACATCTTTGACAATTTAGTAGCTTATCCACAAATAATCACTATGTCTTTTGTGGAGTTTTCGGTCTACAACTGCAGATTTTTGTAAAACCGTTAAAATAAGTTTTTGATTACAGATAGTGCCCCAAATTAATTCTTTGTCAATCCAAGCCGAAATTGTTTTAAATTTGTTTCAAAACGCATCATTTTGTTTCATTGAAGCTACAATTTTAGAGCAACAAGGGCAAAAGCTCTCGCTTCGCCCTTGTGCTCAAGGGTGTGGCTACTTATTTACCACAGTATCCATATATTCGGTTATTGCCGATCTGATGTCTTCAGTTGATTTGTATCTTCCGTCAAGGCTGTCAACATCTATGTACAGCGTGGGAAGTCCGTATTTCTCCTGAATCATATCGGTTACCATTTTGGCAACCGCCCAAGTATGCTTGCAGCCAACGTGCCCCATAAAGATTGACACGTCAACGCTGTAATCGCCCATGATCCCATCAACCATTTCAACAAAGCGTTCCGCCGGACCTCCTGCTCCGTGAACCATGGGCGTGTCAATCATTTTCAGTCCAAGCTCCTTCATGCACTGGTGCCTGTCGTCAAGGTTTGTAAACGAGTTTTTGTCCTTGTAGCCGAAGCCGTCCATAACAGTTATCGTGTCATATTCTCTTTCCAGCCAGTCAAGCGTGCCGATGTTAGACCAAAGCATGTTCTGCAGCAGGCACATGCGGTGCTTTTCACCACCCATGCAGGCACCCATTCCTAAATCTATCATCATTTGACCTGCCTCAAGCTGCTTCTCAAACATGTCAACAAGCTCCTGCGTGCAGGACATGGGAGATGCAAGCTCGTTAAGAACGAGCATACGGCTGGGCAGTGGGCAGGGAGTGTGCTTACGCAAATCCGCGCATTTTTCCATTAACTCCAAAGAGCGGTTGGAAAGCTCCATGCGGTATTTCATTGCTTCCCAATCCAGCTTTTTGCCCGTAAAGTTTTCAATCCATTCAACAAAACGCTCGTTTTGAGCAGCAAGGAACTCCAAGCCTCTCTCATCACGGCGGAAGGGTATGTCAAAGGTAAAGGTGGGAACTCCCATCATAGCCTGGAAATTAGGATACGCTATTCGGGTAGAATCGCAGGGTGCGCTTCCCCAAATAAATGCGTCGGGCTTAACACCAAACTGGTCGCACAGTAAAATGCCCATTTCGGTTTTATTCATGCCGCACATGCTGGGAGCTGCAAATTTCTCAGCCTCATCAATAAATTTTCCGTTTATCGCGGGAGTTGTTGAAAGTCTGGTGGGCAGCATATTCATGTAAAATGGTACGCAGTCCATTGCGTAAATTATGTCAATAGGAACAGGACCGCCAAAGAAAATGATCTTCTTGCCATTTTTGTGAGCATCGCGTATTGCATGCCAGTGTGCCAGCATTGCATCCATGGACCAAAGGATGTCAGGGTTCTTCTGCTGTGCGCGGGCATATGTATCCTCTGCTGTAGTACATATAAAATCAACAACGGACATTTGACCGTCCAAAACCGCCTGAATAAGTTCCTGTTTGTCTGCCATCTCTTAGCCCTCCTTTTCAACCATTTCAATGAAAGCTTCAGCGCGGATAGCGAGTTGTCCTTCATTTGAAAGGTTTTCTTCACGCTGCACAACTAGATACGGAATCTTTGCAGCATCCAAATCTGCGTTGAGCAGGAAGTTCTCTGCTCCCCAAATCTCGCAGTTCTGCATTTTTTCATAAATTACGCCGTCTGCGTTATACTCCTTTGCAACCTTGACCACCTCATGGTGCAGCTCGACTCTGCTGTCAACCATGCGGGGACACACCAGTCGCTCAAGATAGTATTTTGCAAGTGATCCAAGGGGGTCTGCTTCATTCGCAGGACAGTTGCTGTCAAAGCAGCGGCTGCCAAAGCATAGCACATCGCCTACAACCAATCCGCCCTTGTCCTCAATTACCTTTACGTATCCGGGGTCATCCAAAGCACTGCCTATAACTACGAAGCGCGCACGATATCCGGTAACCGGCTCACGTTTTTTCAGGTCGGCAAGGTACTCCTTCATCATATCAATATATTCTTCAACAGGCAAATCAGTAAATGCAAGTGTTACCTTAAGCGCTTCTTCTCCTGTCAAAACGGGCTTTTCTTCCTTGCGCATTTCATACATTTCTTTTGTTAGCGCTCTTGCCTCGTTGTAAACCTCAATGGAGTGACGCAGCTTTTCATCGGTAATTTTATTTCCGGAGACCTTTTCAAGCAATTCAATCAAAAGACTGAGTTCGTCCTTATAAAAATCAATACTAAGATCGCTGGCTGTACGCGGGGCGTTCAGAAAATAGAATTCCTTTCCCCATTCATCCTTTTCGTTCAAATATTTGAAGTTATCGAAAAGGCGGGTAGCCATGGCACAGCCGTCTGACGAAATAACTCCGTCAAGCTCGTATACGCCATCCATAATGTACTGCAAAACGCCCTTTGCGAAGCTGCAGCTAAAGCTGGACATCCATGTCTCGGCAGAGCTGTTGTCAACGCAGCCTGTTGCCCTCACTCGAACAGGCAAAATGTCTGCGGCATGCAGCAGTTCAAGAGGTATGTGGCAGCAAATTACGCCAAGTGCCTTTTTTCCCTGAGCACGCCATGCCTTAATTGCTTCGCCGGAAATCTCCGGCTCAAATAGTTTTTGGTAACTCATATGTCTCCTCCTTTTATTTTCTTGGGAACACTTTTTAAAGTGGCAAGGAAACCCCCGGTGCATTGTGCCCCGGAGAGAATTCGCTTCCTGCCAAAGGTCTTTGCATGGCTTTTCAATCCTTTGCAAGAAGCTTATTTTGTTTTTGCTTTGCGGAAATCGCTTCTGGTCGGTAAACGATCTCTTGCAGGCGCTACTTCGCCAGCCCTTTTCAGACGGTAATTCCCCCGTTTTTCAACGCAATTCGTCCAAATCCGGTTAGCACGTATTTATATAATAGCACAATAAGAGCCAAGTAGTGCCACAGTCATTTTTTTCGTTAACATATAACAAAGTGTCATTTCGCGCACTGTATTTAATGCCAATTTAAGTTCTTAGTCATTTGTATACATTTTTAGTTTTTTGAATGATATTTTGTAACTATGCCATAAAAGCTTTAATTTTTTGCCTTAAAGGATAACTAGTCGGTCACCGTTTCATAACTGTATCATCATAAATACTTGCGTCAATCTTGATACACTAATTAATTACTTGCAGGACAGTACGACTGACATTTATAACGAATCTACACTGTTCAAGCCCATTGACACTTAAAGAATCGCAAAAAAGCGAAGGTGCAAATGCACCTTCGCTTAAATGATAAAGCTTATTATTTGTTAACAACGCTATCCATGTACTCGCCGACAACTGCCTTAATCTCGTCGGGAGATTTGTAGCGGCCATCGATACCGTCAACGTCAAGATACAGAGAGGGAACTCCATACTTATCCTGAATCATGTCGGTAACCATCTTTGCAGATGCCCAAGTATGTTTGCAGCCAACGTGACCGACGAACAGGGAAACGTCGGGCTCGTACTCTGCGAAAATCTTGTCAACGAGGTAAACGAAGTTCTCAGACGGGCCAGCAGCACCATGGATCATCGGGTTGTTCTGAGCCTTCTTACCCATGACCTTGAAGCAGTCGCGTCTGTCATCCATATGCTCATACATATCGCCGTGCTGGAAGCCGAAAGCGTCCATTACAACGCAGGTGTCATAATCTGACTCAAGCCAGTCCATAACACCGGAGGAAGACCAAACCATGTTCTGGAGGAGAGCTGCACGGTGCTTTTCACCGTTTACGCAAGCGCCCATGCCCAGTTCAAGCATCATGTTTCCAATTTCAAGTTCCTTCTCGAACATCGTAGTCAATTCGGGGAAGGGTCCCATGCCGTTGGAGGTGCCGTTCATAACGAGCATACGTCCGGGCAGCGGGCAGGGCTTATGCTTACGCAAATCTGCGCACTTACCCTGAAGTTCATAGTTCTTGTTGGCAATTTCCATGTGATATTTCAGCTTGTTCCAGTCAAGCTTTGTGCCTGTGAACTCTTCCATGAACTCAACAAACTTCTCAGTCTGGTCAGCAAAATACTCAAGAGCACGCTCATCACGGCGGAAGGGATAGTCAAAGCCGAAGGTGGGGCAGTCAAAGATTCTTTCCATGTTAGGATATGTAACACGGGAGGAGTCACAAGGAACAGCAGAATAAACAAATGCATCAGGCCAAATGCCATACTGCTCTTCAAGAGCTGCGCCAAGATAGGTTTTGCACAGACCGCAGGTGGTCTGAGGAACATATCTTTCAGCGGAGTCAATGAACTTACCGGTAAGTACCGGGTTGGGGGACAGACGGATGGGAACTGTATCAAGATATACGGGAACGCAGTCAAATGCTGCAATGATGTCAACGGGAACAGGGCCGCCGAAGAATACGATCTTCTTGCCGTTCTTATGAGCATCACGGAACTTGTGCCACATAGCAGCCTGAATATCGAGAACCCACAGCAAATCGGGGTTTCTTTCCTTCATACGTTCAATCTGGCCGTCAACCTTGTCACAGCAGAAATTGAATATACCCATTTCGCCGGCTAATACGGCGTCTTCTAATCTGGTATCTTTTGCCATTAAAGTATCCTCCTTTTCCTATTTCTCAATCATTTCTACGAATGCTTCTGCACGAATACCAAGCTGTCCTGCGTTAGCAAGATGCTCTTCACGCTCAAGCTGAAGCATAGGAACGCCAATTTCCTTGAGGTCGGGCTCAAGGTACATGCTCTCGCCGCCCCAGCACTCGCAATACTGCATCTTTTCGTAAATAACGCCGTCAACCTTGAACTCCTTGCAGGTGTCCACGATGGACTTCTGGAGTCTTACACGGTTGTCCAGCATACGAGGACAGAGAATACGGTCAAGGTAGTAGTCGGCAATAGAGCTGAGAACCTTGCTGTCATCAATTTCAAGATTTTCTGCAAAGGGCTTATAGCCATAGCAGAGAGAATCATGAACAATAAGACCGCCCTTTTCCTCAATAATCTTGAGGTATCCGGGGTTGTCAAGTGCAGAGCCGATAACCATGAGACGTGCGCGAGCGCCTTCAACAGGCTTGCGATTCTTAGCATCTGCCAAGAAAGCTTTAACCATCTCAATGTACTCGTCTACAGGGTAATCGCAGTAAGCCAGAGTAAGCTTCAGGCAGTCCTCGCCGTTTATAACGGGAGCATCAGCCTTGCGCAGTTCATAAACCTGGCGTACAAGTGCGCGTGCTTCGTTGCACTTAGCAGCCGCTGTCTTAAGGTTCTCATCTGTCAGCTTATTGCCGGTGAACTTCTCGAGATCCTCGATCATGTGACCAAGCTCGTCCAGATAGTAGTCGCGGGACATCTGCCCCTTGACTAAACGGGGTGCACCGACTTCCTTGAAGTATTTGCCTTCAACCTTGTTGGTGAATTCGGCATTGTCAAAGCAACGTGCAGCCATCATGCAGCCGTCGGATGTAACTATACCGTCAAGATCGTATGTGCCGTCCATCCAATACTGGAGCATGCCTCTTGCATAGCTGCAGCTTATATTGGACATCCAAGTGTCTGCATCAGGGCTCTCAATGCAGTTGGTTGCTCTTAGACGCACAGGCAGAATGTCGAGTGCATATAAGATTTCTTCGGGAACGTGGCAGCAAAGAACGCCTAAAGCTTTTTTTCCTTGTGCTCTCCAAGCCTTAACCGACTCCTGGTTAATGCCTGTTTCGAATAATTTCTGGTAATCCATGTGTCTCCTCCTTTTTTGTTCTTGGGCAATAATTTCATCCTATGCTCCGCCAGGACGAGCCTGCGGATCATAAGTAAAATTCAAATTTGAGCGTGTCCTTTGTTAAATCCGCATGGAATGCAATTTGAAAAAAACCGCACTCCTAAGACACCGCTAAGCATACTATATTTTACAGTCAGTATAGCAAAAAGTCAATTCTCGTTTGAATTTTGCGCAATTCAACTATAATTACCGATTGCAATTGTATAATAGTGCAATAGCTTTTTGGAATGTATATTTAATTTATAAAAAAATGAGGGTAAAACATAGCAGAAAGCCCGTTTTCCCCCTCATTTTGTTATAAGCTTATATCAGTTTCGACATGTGTTTTTCTTCTATTTCATGACGACGGTTTCAAAATATTCGGATATTTGCCGCTGAATTTCTTCTGCTGATTTGTATCTGCCGTCGATAGCGTCAAGGTCAACAAACAAAGTGGATATCCCATACTTTTCCTGTATCATATCAGTAAGCATTTTGGAGGATGCCCAAGTATGCTTGCAGCCCACATGACCAAGGAACATAGAGACGTTTGGATCATATTGACTAAATATTTCATCCACCATTTCAACGTGGTGCTTGGAGGGTCCCGATGCCCCGTGTATCATGGGATTGTTCTGCATACGCATTGCCATCACCTTGTAGCAGTGGGAGCGGTCATCCAAATCCTGATACAGCACATCTCCTTGAAAACCGAATGCATCCATAACAGCAACCGCATTGTAGGTTCTCTCCATCCAGTCCATTATTTTTGAATTGCCCCAAATCATATTTTGTAGCATGGCAACGCGGTATTTTTCCTCCGGACACGCACCCATTCCCAGCTCAGACATCATAAGCCCCGCCTCATATTCGTGCTCGTAGACATTCAGCATCTCAGGGAAGCAGGGAAAGGCGTTTGTAGTTCCGTTTACCACAAGAAAGCGCCCGGGAAGCGGACAGGGCTTAAGCTTGCGAAGATCTGCGCATTTTGCCTGCAAGTCAAACACTTTATTGGAAATTTCCATAAAGTGCTTCATTTTCTCCCAGTCGCATTTTGTTCCGGTCTGCTCCTCCATAAAGGCAACAAGATCAGCCACCTGCTCTGCAAGGTATTCAACCCCTCGATCGTCCCGTCTGAAGGGCAGGTCGAAGCTGAATGTTGGCAGCTTTAAAATTTTTTCCATTGCCGGATATGCCACTCGTGAAGAGTCGCAGGGAACAGAGCTGTAAACAAAGATGTCAGGCTCAAACCCGTATGCTCCGCATAGACATGCTCCCAGCTCGGTTTTATCCAGACCGCACATGGAGGGTCCTACATATTTTTCGGCTTCGTCTATGTATTTTGCCGTAATATCCACATTGGTGCAGGTGCGGAACGGTATTATGTCAAGATAAAACGGTACGCAGTCAAATGCGGCAAATATTTCAACCGGCATAGAGCCGCCGTATGCAACGATTTTCCTGCCGTTTTTATGCGCATCGCGGACTGTATCCCACGTGAATTTTTGGATTTCTATTGTCCATAGCAAATCTGGATTTTTTTCCTTCATACGGGCGATGGAGCCTTCCACCTTGTCGCAGTAGAAGTCGGTGATTGACATTTCGCCTTTCAGCACCAACGCCTCGTTCACACCTCTCTCAGCCATGATTTGTCCTCCTTCTCAATCGTTTTGATAATGCCGGGGGTGCCTTGATATAGTTTTTGCATTTTTTCCTTTGCGCGCAAACCGATTGCCGCAGCTGATTTCAGTGGTTTTATCAGCCACAGCAGGTTACACGCCATATGTGCCGTTTTTTATAAGCCTTGCTTAGTTCACTTTACAAGTTAAGTGCTGCCAAATCAAGAAATTTATGTAGTTTTAACATATTTTCTTATTTATGCTGCAATTATTGTATGACATTTTGTTGAATAATCAGCAGGCATCGGTAGCACAAAGGCGGAGACACGCTTTGTCTCCGCCTAAGGGCAATGAATAGAAATTATTTCATGACAACCGTTTCGAAATACTCGGAAATCTGTGCCTTAATTTCGTCACCGGACTTATAGCGTCCGTCAATAGCATCAAGGTCAACAAACAGCGTGGGAATGCCATACTTATCCTGAACAAGGTCAGTGAGCATTTTGGAGGATGCCCATGTGTGCTTGCAGCCAACGTGTCCAAGGAACATTGACACGTTGGGGTCATACTGCTGGAATATTTCATCCACCATTTTCACATGGTTTGCCGACGGTCCGGAGGCACCATGAATCATGGGGTTGTTCTGCATACGCTTGCCCATGGTTTTCAGGCAGTCGCGGCGATCGTCAAGGTGCTCATAGTAGATGTCGCCCTGGAAGCCGAAAGCATCCATAACGGCAACTGCATTATATGTTTTCTCCATCCAATCCATGATTTTTGCATGACCCCAAATCATGTTCTGGAGCATTGCAACACGGTACTTTTCGTCGGGGCAAGCGCCCATGCCAAGGTCAATCATCATCTGACCGGCTTCAAGCTCACCCTCGTAAAGGTCTATCATCTCAGGGTAGCAGGCAACAGCGTTTGTTGTGCCGTTAAGAACCAGCAGACGTCCGGGCAGCGGGCAGGGCTTGTGCTTGCGCATATCGGCGCACTTTCCCTGAAGCTCGTATATCTTGTTGGAGGTTTCCATGTAGTATTTCAGCTTGTCCCAGTCAAGCTTCTTGCCGGTGGTTTCCTCCATAAACGCGATGAAGTCCTCCATCTGGTCTGCCAGATACTCTGCGCCTCTTTCGTCACGACGGTAGGGCATATCGAAGCTAAAGGTAGGCACTCCGATAATCTTTTCCATTGCCGGATAAGCAACACGGGAGGAGTCACAGGGAACAGAGTTGTAAACGAACATGTCGGGCTTCATGCCGTATGCTCCGCACAGCCATGCGCCAAGCTCTGTTTTGTCAAGACCGCACATTGATGCGCCGACATACTTTTCAGCCTCGTCGATATACTTAGAGGTAAGGTTTGGGTTTGTGGAAAGACGGAAAGGAATTGTGTCAAGGTAGAAGCCTAAGCAATCAAAGGCTGCAATGATTTCGGTAGGTACGGAGCCGCCATAGAAGCAAAGCTGTTTGCCGTTTTTATGAACGTCACGGTAACCGTGCCACATAAACTTCTGGATTTCCATAGTCCAGAGCATTTCGGGATGGTTTTCTCTCATACGCTCCAGAGAACCGTCTATTTTTGTACAGGCGAAATCAGTGATTGACATTTCACCGTTCAACACCAACTGTTCAAGGTCTTTAACGTCAGCCATGATTAGTCCTCCTTCTCTATCATTTCGATGAATGCTTCTGCGCGGA
>CAZAIU010000061.1:0-10416 GCA_964485265.1 uncultured Oscillospiraceae bacterium
TCAAGAAGATGATACAGGCTTACGAAAACGGCATGAAATAACCAGCAAAAACCTTGAGGGGGAGATAATCCCCCTCTTTTTTATTTTTTATGATCACTCATGAGTAAAACTCTAAAAATCCAGCAATATAAAAGGCTTTCAGCCATGGCGGCAACTGAAAACTCTCACTCCTACCGTAGCCGAAAATCTCTGAGAAGAGCTTCTTAAAACATAAGTCTTGAAAAAAATTTTAGTTTTATCGCTAAAGAAAAAGCTGGGATATGACAATATGGTATGAAACTTAGTGAATTATTAGAACTACACCGATATAATAGCATGGGAGCCACGCAAACGCATGTCTTCAATAATTATTTATAGGTTATTCGACATCTTGCGGAGCAAGTAAAATTCATATATAATATTAAAGTATACGGAATTTATTTGTTATAGCCGCTGCGGCTTAGCAGCTCATTTGATAGACCAATAACGGCAATACGATATCCTAAACAGAAAAAAGCCTAAAGGAGGCCAATTATCAATGACAGAACTTCTACATAGCCTTCCGCAAATATTAACCTGTTTATTGATTTGCGGAGTAAAAATAGTCGAAATATCAGTGCAGTCTATACGGGTAATAATGCAGGTGAAAGGACAGAAACTGGCATCAACGCTTTTGGCGTTTCTTGAATGTGTGATCTGGGGACTTGTAACCTCAGCTGTCATAACGACGCTTGCGGACAACTTGTATTGGCTGTTTGCCTATTGCGTGGGTTTTGCTGCCGGAATATATTTGGGCTCTGTCTTAGAAAATAAGATGGCTCTTGGTGAAACCAATTTACAGCTCATGGTTGATGAAGATGACGGGAATAAAATAATTGAGTATCTTGTTAAAACCGGCAGAGGTTTTACTGCGTTTGAGGGATTTGGCTATGAAGGTAAGAAATTCAAAATAAATACAGTTATTCCCCGCAAAGCAGAAAAACAAATAGTAAAGGATATTCACAATATAACACCTCATGCTTTTGTTGTAAGCTCAGGTATCGGGGCCTACTCCGGCGGGTATGGAGTAAGAGGCAATCGCAAATAACAATAAAAATCTCCGCATCTGATTAAATGCGGAAGATTATGCAAGCAGAGATTGCCGCAGTATATTTTTCTAGACCATACCAAAGGGCACCATTTCCAAGCGGATAAAAAAGCCCTGATTATGACTGCAAACGGGGCAAACCGCCGGGGCATTAGCAGAAGACAAAATATGTCCGCAGTTTAGGCACATCCATTCACACTCAACGTCTGATATAAAGAGCTTGTTTTCTTCAATAAGCCTTGCAAATTTTTCAAACCTGTCGCCGTGTGTCTTTTCTATTAACGCTATCTGATTAAAGGAATAAGCTATTTTGGAAAATCCTTCGTCAAACGCCTTTTCTCCAAACTTCTTATAGACTGTATCGTACTCTTCAAATTCATTGTGATGTGCGTAGCGAAGAAGCTGAGAAATGCTTTGGGAAATATCTACCGGATATCCCCCGTCTACAGTGATATTTTCACCGGTTGCCTCATTTAGGTGTTTATAAAAAATCTTTGCGTGTGCAAGCTCCTGATTTGCCGTAAAAGTAAAGACGGACTCTATAACATGAAGATTTTGTGATTTTGCCTGAGAGGCAGCAAAAGTATATCGGTTTCTTGCCTGACTCTCTCCGGCAAATGCGCGCATTAGATTTAGCTTTGTTTCACTGCTTTTAAAATCAACTGGCATTATTCTTCCTCCTTAAATTTACTAAGGCTTATTATTAACATTTTGATTGGTTTTATCTGTTCTTGTCCAAATTATCATAAAGTATATGTTTTGTATGTAATGGATGAGAAAAGAACGGAGGTTTTCGCTTGGCGAAGGAATATATAAGCGCAAATGTTTATGGCCGCTGTACCTTTGGCTGCAAGGTTTACAAGCTGGCACTGTCTGCTGCGGCTACTTGCCCCAATCGAGACGGCACAGTGGGCACGGGCGGCTGCGTGTTCTGTTCTGCCGGAGGCTCAGGTGATTTCGCAGCATCAGCCTTGCTGCCGGTGGAGCAGCAGATTGAGGCGGCAAAAAAGCTCCTCGGTGCAAAAGCCGAGGGGCTTAAATACATAGCATATTATCAGAGCTTTACCGGTACCTACGGTGACCTTTCGCATCTGGAGCAAATATACACGCAGGCAGCAGAGCACCCTGAAATCGTGGGACTCTCTATTGCCACAAGACCGGACTGTTTAGGCGCGGAAGCGCTGGATATGCTGAGGCGTTTGTCTGAACTCAAACCGCTTTGGGTTGAGCTTGGGCTGCAAACAGTAAGCGAGGTTACCGCAAAGCGTGTCAACCGTGGATATTCTCTGCCGGTATATGAACAGGCAATGGAGGATTTAAAGACCTTGGGCATTCATCGAATTACCCACGTTATTCTCGGCTTGCCTGGAGAGAACCGCAGTGCTATGCTGGAAACTGTACGCTACGCAGGTCAGTGGACAGACGGAATTAAGCTACAGTTGCTCCATGTTATTGAGGGTACTGCTTTAGCTGACAGCTATCGACGGGGTGATTTTGAGGTCCTTCGACCTGAGGAATACTACGAACTTATTGCGGATGCACTGGATATTCTACCCGACTCTGTTGTAATTCACCGATTGACGGGCGATGGAGCCAAAAAGGATTTAATAGCCCCACTGTGGAGTGCCGACAAGAAGCGGGTTCTTGCCGAGCTTAATCGGGTACTAAAACAGCGAGGTATTCACCCGGTTGTACTTTAATGCAGGTGAAATCATGTTGAGTGTGTTAAATGAGAATTTAAAAAATATATTTGATGTCTTTGCGGTTTATACTGTTAGTACCTCGACATTGGCAGCCGATAACAAAGGCGGAGTAAGGAACAGATTATGAATTATAAGGCAGTGATTTTCGATTTGGATGGAACAATCCTTGATACTCTTGAGGACTTGACGGCAAGCATGAATTATGCGCTCGTCAGCTGCGGCTATCCTGAACGAAGCATGTGGGAGATACGGAGCTTTGTGGGAAACGGAATTCACATGCTGATAGAGCGTGCTGTTCCCAAGGGAGAGCCGACTGTAAAAATTGAAAAGGTTTTTGCTGTGTTTAATGACCATTACACTGTTCATTGCGCCGACAACACAAAACCTTACGAAGGTGTTGTTGAAGTGATTTTATCACTTCGAAAACAGGGGATTAAGACTGCCGTTGTGTCTAACAAGGCAGATTATGCTGTGCAGGTTCTTTGCAAGCAATATTTCAACGGACTGTTTGACATTGCTGTGGGTGAAAAACAGGGAGTGGGTAAAAAGCCATGCCCTGATTCTGTGAACGAGGTAATGCATGAATTGAAGCTTGACCGAGCAAAGGCAATCTATATCGGTGATTCAGAGGTAGATATACAGACCGCAAAAAATGCAGGAATTGAATGTATTTGTGTGGATTGGGGATTTCGAGATAAGGATTACCTGATTTCACAGGGGGCAGCAGTAACTGTAACAAATTCTACAGAACTGCTTAAGGCAATACAGCGTAGCTAAAAAGGGAAAACAGCATGCCTATATCATCGAGATATCTGACTTTGTGGTAATTAGACAAGTCCCATTATATATTCCACTGCGATTGCCACAATAGCCACTAGTGCAGAAATAATAAAGCCATGGACCATGGGGGATACGCCTGATTTTTTCATGTCTGAGAAATTGGTGTTCAAACCAATGGCTGCCAAAGCAGCTATCATGAGAAATTTGCTCAATTCTTTCATAGCGTTAGAGACTGACGCAGGGATCAGTCCAACACTGTTAATAATAGCAAGTGCAAGAAAGCCGAGAATGAACCATGGAACAATTGATTTAATATTTAGGCAGAGAGCAGCACTGTCTCCGCTTGATGACGCAGCTTTACGCTTTATTTTAATATTTACCAGAGCGAAGACGATGACGGTGGGAATAATTGACAGGGTTCGAGTCAGCTTAACCATCGTGGCAAAATCTCCGGCAGCCTCGCTAAAGGCATAGCCGGCGGCTACGACACTGGAGGTGTCGTTAACTGCTGTGCCTGTCCAAAGCCCGTAGGCAATATCTGACAGCCCCATTGCCTGACCGAGAATTGGAAACAATACAATCATAATCATGTCGAAGAGAAATGTAGCGGACATGGCATAGGCAATGTCCGAGTCCTCCGCATCAATAACCGGAGCAATTGCGGCAATTGCTGAGCCGCCGCAAATGCCAGTTCCTGCAGAAATCAGATTGGATATTTTCCAGTTGAGTCCCAGAGCCTTACCAACAAGGTATCCGCCGCCAAAGCAGGTCAGCAGGGTGAAAATCATCACGGTAAGAGACATCCGACCTATATTTAGAATTGTTGCAATATTTAAGCTTGCGCCCAACAAAATAATAGCAAGCTTGAGCACCTTTTTTGAAGTGAATTTAATGCCGGGGGAAGTGTACTGATTAGGCTTGAAAAAATGGTTCACGACCATACCGATAAATAATGCTATGACCGATGCGCCGATAAGATGAATTGGAATAAGGCTTTCAATGGTTCTGGCACCAATGGCTATGACCAACGATATGAAAAAACCGGGCAGGACGGCAAGAAAAAAACGAAAGAACTTATTCGGAGGGTGAATCGAATTTGCTTTCTTCAAGATAGGGGGTTCTCCTTTTAATTTTTCTTGAGTATAACACTCAAACATGATAAAGTATAATTATTGATTATAATAAGGTGATAAATAATTATTATTGGACGTGAGCCGAATGGATCAAAGATTAAATACTTTTTTGACACTGTGCGAAACCATGAATTACCGCCGTACAGCAGAGCTACTCCACCTGACTCAGCCTGCGGTGACACATCAAATTCAATCCTTGGAGCAGAGCTTTGGCGTAAAGCTGTTTCGGTATGACGGCAGAAGACTGTCTCGGACAGCCTCCTGTGAGGTGCTTGAGGAATATGCCATTTCCATGAGATATCAACACGAGGAACTGCTGGCTGCTTTACGGGGTGCGGAGAAGGTGTACCTACGGGTTGGCGCAACAAAGACTATCGGGGATTACGTAATTGCTCCGTTGGTGGAGCGCTACTTGTCAAATCCTGAGCACAGACTGTCACTGACAGTGGACAACACCAAAAGACTGCTGGAGCTGCTTTGTGATAATCAACTGGATTTTGCTTTGGTTGAGGGGTTCTTTGACCGCAGCCGCTTCAGTTATAGATTGTTTAGGCAAGAGGAGTTTATCGGCATTTGTTCATGTGGGCATCCCTTCTCGGGACGCAAGGTAAGCTTAGAGGAGTTGTTTTCACAAACTCTGCTGGTGCGAGAATCCGGCTCCGGTACACGCAATGTTTTTGAGGAAGAGCTGGCGGACAGGGGGTATACCTTGGATGCGTTTTCCAGAGTAATTAGTGTCAGCAGCTTTGCCCTCATAAAACGCTTGATTCTTAGGGAAGTCGGGATTACATTTGCCTATCGGTCTATAACAGAAGAGGATTCCTGCTTTGGATTTTTTACCATTCATGACGCTCGCTCTCTTTATGAGTTTAACTTTGTGTATTTGAAAAATACCAACGCCTGCAAATATGTTGAGGAATTTTGCTGCGGCAATATGAACATAGATGAATAAAACAGGCATTTAGTGAACTTTATTTAGAAACTTATCGGGCGAATGCAGTTTTTATTATATAAAAAACGGTTATTTGGGACGATTAATATAATAAATCCATTTAATTTTAAAATATTTACAATCGTAAGTTTGACAATAGCATTTCGAGATGATACTATAAACAGGACATAGTATCGCTTAAAAAAACGAGGACTTCGGTCCCCGTTTTTATTTTTTAGAATTGAGGAATTACATGACAAAGGTTTCATTCTCCGAAATGAGTCTTACTCCAAAGGTGGAACGCGCAGTTTCCCTTATGGGTTTTGACTTTGCAACACCAATACAATCCGAAGCAATTCCTGTAATCCGCACCGGTGTGGATGTTATCGCCCGTTCGCAGACTGGCACAGGAAAAACCGTAGCATTTGGTATTCCCGCTATTGAGCGGATTGACACACATGAGGAAAAAACAACAATACAGGTTCTTATTCTCTGTCCCACACGGGAGCTGGCACTTCAAGCAGAGCAGGAGATTAGAAAGCTTGCACGATTTAAAGAGGGCATAAAGCCTGTTGCCGTATATGGCGGTGCACCTATAGAAAAACAATGTATTGATTTGCGCCGCGCCAATATTGTTGTAGGAACTCCCGGACGTGTAATGGATCATATGCGCCGCAAGACCATTAAACTGGGCAATCTTAAAATGATTGTTCTTGATGAAGCGGACGAGATGCTGAACATGGGCTTTAAGGACGATATCGAGACGATTTTGACCGATACCCCAGAGGATCGTCAGACCGTTCTGTTTTCCGCCACCATGCCGCCCGCTATAATGAAGATTACCGATGAATTTCAAAAGAACCCGACCCTAATTGAGATAGATAAGAGTCAGATTACGATCGAAAACATAGAGCAGCGGTTTATTGATGTGCCCCATGCAAATAAAAAAGATGCGCTTGCTATGCTCTTGCAGTACTATCAGCCGAACCGTGCAATTATCTTCTGCGGAACTAAAAAAATGGCGGACGAATTGACAGTCTTTCTTAATAACCGAAATATCAGCGCGGATAGTATGCACAGCGATATTAAGCAGACTCAGCGTACCACCACAATGCGTGACTTTAAGGCAGGAAAGACGACAATCCTCATTGCTACGGATATTGCAGCTCGCGGCATAGACGTAAACGATGTAGAGTATGTCATAAACTACGACATCCCCCCGAACACAGAGTACTATATCCACCGCATTGGCAGAACTGGCAGAGCGGGAAAAGACGGCTGTAGTATAAGCATTTGCAGCAGTAAACGTGAAGTCAATGAGATAAGGCAAATAGCTGTTGCGGTGAAGTCTGAAATAAAAGAGCTGCCGCTGCCTACCGCCTCAGACATTCAGGCTAAGGGTATTGAAAAAGCAAGCGTTGAGATTGAAACGCGGATTCAGAATGGATACAATTCGGTTTATGCAGACATGGTTAATGACCTGATTCAAAAGGGTCACTCAGCGCAAAGCATTGCCGAGGCAGCGCTTTCCCTGCACTATGAAGAAATCTGCAAGTCTGACCGTTTTTCGGCAAACCAGATAAAGCATGAAACAGGCGAAATGACTCCTATCCAGCCGCGCCGCAAGGGCAATGACATGAAAGAAGTGCAGCCTAAGCCCCGCCCTCAAACCCGTCCGATGGATTACGGAATAATAATCTTTGATATTGGCTCAAGTAATAGGGTAGGAGCAAAGCATATTGTCGGAGCTATCACAGACCGTACCGGTATTTCGGGTAAGGAAATCGGCAGAGTTGAGATAGCACAAGACCAGAGCCTAGTTGAGATTCCAAGAGAATACCTTGAAAAGGTTTTGGAGGAGATGAAAAGCTGCAAAATTTGCGGCAAGCCCACTCATGCATTCTTGCTTGCGTCAGCTCAGCGAAAAACGAAGCGTTCGTCAGGAGAAGCAAGCAAGGCAAAAAACAAAGCCGCAGAGCGCGGAAAGAACGGCGCAGCTACTCCTGAAAAAAGAAATGCTAAGCGCTCAACCTCGGGGGCTCAATAATTTATAAATGGGGTTAAATAATGAAGTTAACTTTTAGATATGCGGAAGAAGCAGACATCTCGTTGATTCTGCAATTTATAAAGGATTTAGCTGAGTATGAAAAAATGCTTGATGAAGTAGTCGCCACAGAGGACACCTTGAGAGAGTGGCTATTTGACAAGAAAAAGGCAGAGGTTATCTTCGCGGTAGTCAATGGAACTGAAGTTGGCTTTGCCTTGTTTTTTCATAACTTTTCCACGTTTTTAGGACGGGCAGGCATATATCTTGAGGATTTATATGTAAAACCGGAATACAGAGGCTTTGGATATGGAAAATCCATTCTCAGAAAGCTTGCACAAATTGCTGAAGAGCGTGAATGTGGCAGGCTGGAGTGGTCGTGCTTGGACTGGAATAAACCTAGCATAAATTTCTATTTGTCTTTGGGAGCCGAACCGATGAAGGACTGGACAGTTTATAGAATTGCAGGAGATACTTTATTAAAGCTTTCAAGCGAATAAATAAATAATATTATGCTTTGAGCAAATGATGTGTAATTTCAACCTCAGAATAAAAAAAACTACAAACCCTGAGACGCTCACACGAGCGTCTCTTTTCTATATTTTAGCAGTTAGGTGCATTGATTTCTTAGCTTTCGACAGCTTTTCGGCAATCGGTGACATTTCACGCCGTTTTCAACTACATCTCATACCAAAATGCAGCTATTCTCATCAATGCCTGTTATGATAGCAATATATCCCACTTTGTGTTTTTGAAGCAGTCAAGGTACTTTTTTCCCGGCGCTATTATGGCATTGCGCCATTACGAAAAGAGAAGCATTAAAAAAACGGAGGTATTGAGATGAAACGAATTTTATCCGGCATGCTTTGCGCTTTGATGATACTAAGCTTGCTGCCGTCAGCGGCGCTTGCCGCAGCTTCAAACGACGAAAAGCTCACCGAACTAGGTACAGAATCCGAATACCAAACAACCTTTGAAACCTTTTTCGACGGAAACGGTTTGCGCATGGTGGAAACCGGTTGGCACAGCAACAGCGGCAACCTCAATGAGAAGGTTGGGCTTGTGAACAAATACGGAAACTTTGTCGTGCAGCCAATCTATGATGAAATCAAGCTCTATGCCCACGACCTGAGGCTGGGGGAATACGGCGTTACTACCCTGCCGTTTTATTTTATCGGCGGCTACACCCAAGCCGTTCGGGACGGAAAAATGGGTCTGCTTGACACGCGGGGCGAGGAGGTCATACCCTGCCAGTACGACTTTGTCGGACTGCCCGCCGAGGGGATTTGTCGGGTGCTGAAAAAGAGGGATGCCAAAAGCTTTTATCTGGGCTACTGGAATCTTGAGCAAAATCGGGAGATTGTCGCCCCCAACAAATACGTTACAAAATACGAAAACGACAGTATAGGGGACTTTTCGGCAGCCTATGAATATTGTAATGGCTGCAAGCAAAAGCCTGCGGGGGACTATCTGAGCTTCCATGATTTTAACGGCGGCTATGCCATGGTTTACACCGGCGAGAATACTGATGGCTGCCACTACGCCACAGTCATAGATAAAAACGGCAATGACATTTACGGGAAAACATATCTTGTGAACCCTTATTTGGACGATTATGAGTCCTATCCACAGCAGGGACCATACCTGAGCTTTATAGAGCCAAAAATCTTTAAGGATTACCGCTTTCAAAAGACGGACGATGCAGGCTGGGTGATGACCAAGACCTTTGACACCTATGCAACAGGTCTTGTAGGCCCCAAGGGCATAATGATTCCGGCCACCTATACAACGGGCGTGCTAGCCAGTCCCGGCGAGGGCAGCTTCTTCATAAATCCCGCAGCGTTTCAGATTATTCCGGACAAGGGGCTTATACTTACTCCAAAGGACGCAAAGCCCGGCTACCTTTACGGCAGTGCCTATGGTGTTATTGACTTGAACGGAAAAACCGTACTTCCCTTTACCCACAGAACCAATCAGGAGCTTTATTATGACAAGGAAAATCAGGTGTTTACCGCCTTGATTGGACAAACATACAGTATCGGCGGCAAGCTACTGCAAGACACCTCCTATACGTTTTCTTTTTTTAAAAATGGTTATGCAACGGCGGTGCGCGTAGGCAACTTCAACGGCACCACCAACACCTATGAACGCACGCTATATCTCAGCGATACCAAGGGCAAGCTGCTCAACGTCTCTAAGCTGCTGAATATCCCAATTTCCGACCGTGAAATGGACAAGCGCTTGAGCGCCGCTTCCACTACCGGATATTTCTGGGCAAAAAACATGGAAGGCAAGTGGGGACTCATTGATTTTACCGGCAAAACCATTGTGCCCTTCCGGTATGACGATGTGAGCGCCAACGCATGGGGCGAGGGGGAAAACGGCTTTGCCCGTGTCACTCAAAACGGCAAGCAGGGAATGGTAAATGTTCGGGGTGAGCAGGTGCTTCCCTGCGAATACCACAGCATTAATAACAGTATTGCGGACTCGCCTATCGTTGTAATAAGAGACGCCAATAAGAAGCAGGGCCTTGCCGAGACTAAAACAGGAAGAATTATAATTCCTATAGGCTACGAAAAAATAGGAGCCTTTGCCCCATTTAGGCAGCTAAACGATTCACTTTGCGACATGGGAGTGTACTACGCACAAAAGGAAGGCAAAAACTACCTGCTGGACAAAAACGGAAATGTTGTTTTCTCAACCGAGAAGAAATTTGATGAGGCTAGCGAGGGACTCTATCACTTTAATGACAACTCCGG
>CAZAIU010000062.1:0-10150 GCA_964485265.1 uncultured Oscillospiraceae bacterium
AATTGACGGGGGCATTACTTATAAGCTTATCAATTGTCGGTCTGCTAATGTTGCAGCGTCTGGCTAATTCGCTTTTGCTAATTTCACGGCGTAGGGACTGAAGGACGTGCCGCTTTTTCCTTCGAACAAACCGCTGTTTAAAGGTCCAAATTGAACCTTGCAAAGGCTTTTGGTGTTTGATATAATAGAAATATAGCATATAAAAATATCTTACATTTCATATGAACGGAGCAACTTATAAACGGATAGAGGGTGGAAAAATGGGCCTGAGCGATTTGTTTAAAACAAAAAAGGAAAGTGCTGAAATTACGTATCAGACGGAGCAGACCTTCTTTGCGTCCCCCGAGCAGATGCAGCTTACCGAGAGCTCAACGGAACTGTTTGCTCCCGCGCCTTATGAGAGCGTTTTATGCGGAAGCGCTCCGCCGCCGGAGGTCTCCGTTCAGAAGGATAAGGGCAAGCATCAGCTGATGCCCACCACCGCCGCTGATATTCAGACACACGAGTCAGGGGCGCGGCTGCGGGCGCAGAAGAGCTGTGTCGCCTCTAACGTGGCTTTAGACGAAGACAAAGCCTGCGTTGACGAGGAAATGAAAGATGCCTTTGCGCTGATGAAGCAGTATGCGGGGCTTAAAACCGACGCTTTTTCGTACAATGACTATAAGGCCGAGGAAGCGTTGGTTCGCTCGATAGTTGGATTTCTTGTAAGCAAAGAACAGCGGCTCTCAGCGGCTTTGCAGGGTCAGGATCCCGCGCCCGAGACAGCCGCCGAGTTGCTGAAGCTGGTGCAGATGTATAAGCTGTTCTTTCTTGAGACAAACGGAAAGTTGCAAGAGCCGGCTGCTGATCAAATAGATAGAGACAGTCAACAATACAAGGATCTGCGCAAAGCCGGGCGGAATAAAAGGACGGCAAAAGCCAAGCTATCCACCGAGGTCACGGACACAAATGCTAAAAAGCAGCTTTTGGAGCAAAAGCCGGGCGTTAAGTCTGCCATAGCGCAATACGAGCAGCTTAAAGAGGATTATGAAAAAGAATATCAGCGCTTCGGCGGCACTCCCGAGGACGTTGGCTCAACAGATGTGCTTGAGGAAGTGGAAAACAAGCTCAGCGAATTTGAAAGCAGGTACATCAAGGGGGACGCTGTGGCGTCTGCGGAGGCAAAACTGCAGCTACTTCGTGACAGGCTTGTAAGCTCTCCCGAGGATGCCGATGCCAAAGCGGAACTGGAGAAGTTGGAGTCCGAATATGATGTTATGCAGTATTTTGTTGTGTCCGAGGCGCTCAAAACCAAGTCTGCACAGCTGCGCGAGGCGGACACGGACTACGCCAATTTCCTTGCCACATTCCCGAAGATCTACCAAGGTCACAACGACAAGAATATGACGATCAGCGGAGATTCTCTAGTTAACTTTTTAGACAAGACAAAGGATGTGCTGTTCCCTCATCCGCCGTCTGTTGCCGATATTATGCAGGGAGAGCTTGGAGACTGCTATCTGCTGGCGGCGCTTGCCAGCATAGTCACCGTCCAGCCGGAGGCAATAAAGGAAAGCATGCGCGATAACGGCGACGGCACAGTTACTGTAAGGTTCTTCTACGAGAACGTTCGCTACAACAACACTAACGGAGAGGTATTGTCCTCCGACATAGAGCCGCATTATGTTACGGTGAAAAAAGAAACCCCGCTCAAGAAGTCAGACAGCGGAAGCAACTATGAGGCGTATGCTCAAAGAGCACTTTGGGTCCAAATGGTTGAGCGCGCTTACGTTGCTTCAAAGCTACATTTAGGATACAGTCTTAAACGCCTTGAAAGTCAGGAGTACATATACAATTCACAAAGCAAGCAGGCGGAGTATGCCGCCAAGCATGATGAGATAGGGAAAAAAATGAACGACCCGAATACCGCAAACTACTCCGATATTGTGGGAGGGGATGAGGGCGATTTCACGTTTGTTATTACCGGGCGTAAGGCGAAGGCTATAAGAACTCAAGAGCAGGTTTCGTCAAGGCGGCTTGACCTTATGTACAACAACGTAATGTTAAGAGAGGGCAATCTCGCTTTAAAGGGCAATGCCTCTACTATCTTCAAGGGCGACGCCGTGATCGACAGCACAATTAGCCAGCAGACTCAGTCAGTCCAAACCGAATACACCGACCTGTACGCGGCGATAAACGCAGATCTTGCGCACCTGCCGGGGGTAATGACCTTTCCCGCCAAGGACAAGTCCAAGCCGGACATCACAGTGCTGGGCAGGTTTGCTAACAGCGATGAGATGCAGGCATACCTACTTGCAAACCGTAGCCGCCTTATCAGCGCCATCTCCCTGCGGGCATGGATTACAGATCCGAAAAAGCAGCTGAGAGCGCGAGAGCAGGTGTTCGACAATCTGGTAACGCAGCTAGTGACGGAGGCAAAACGGGGCGATGCATTCAAGCCTTATTCAACCACGCAATACAGCGACAACGCCAACGAGACTTTCAAGCAAATTGAAAAAGCGCTTGCCGATGGTGAGATAGTCACCTGCGGAACACACAAATATATTCCCAAGGACGCGGACATCAGCGGCGGCGGACTAAACTCTGAAAGCATGAGCGGCGGAATTGTTGAGGGTCATGCCTACTCCGCACTCGGCACCATGAAAAGTGCCAACGGCTTTAAGTATATCAAGCTTCGAAATCCGTGGGCTAATACAGTCAGAACCTATATGTATGATGAGAGCACGAAGAGCGTTACCGGAGCGGTAGAAAAGCGAAGAGAGTCCGACGGCGTGTTTTATCTGGAGCTTAACGACTTTATAGCAAGGTTTAACCAAGTCCAGAGAAATTGAGGTGGTGTGAATGGGCAAGCTTAAAACGGTTCGAATAACGCGAAGCAACGCGCTGTCCTTTGTGACCTTCATGTCGGAATATGAGCTGGAGCGCGTACCCCGTCGTAGCTTTGTGGGCATAGGACTGCTAAACGAGGAAGAGCGCTCCTGCGGAGCACTCTGCGGGCACAGAGAGGACAGTTACATATTTATTGACAGCCTTGTAGCTGCGCCGGAGGTCGGCAACGAAGGAAAAGGTCAGCTTGTCGGCGCTCTTAAGGCGCTCATGGGCAGTCTTGGGGCTAACGACCTTAAAACGGTGCTTGCCTTTCCTGCGGAGAGAGAGGAAATAGCTTTCTTCTATTCTATTGGCTTTTTTGAGGCGGGCGAAACGGGAAGAGTTTATTTTCTGCCGACGGAGAGCATTATTTCCTCCGGAATTCTGGAAAGACCCGCTACGCCCCAAGCGGGCTGCATAACAGAGTTTGGAAAGCTAAGTGCCGCCGTGCGGGGAGACTACAGATTACTTGTGGGAAAAGAGCTTGAAAAGTATTTGTCCTTCGAACAGCTGCCCGGCAAGCGCATTGACGAGGCAAGCCTTGTTTGTACAGTGAACGACAGGGTGTGCGCTATACTGGGCAGTGTTGAGTTGCCAACAGGTGAGCCTTATATAGCGTCTCTCTGGGCAAAAGGCAAAGAGGGCTCGGCTGAGCTGCTGCCAATGATAGTAAGGGCGCTTGGGCGGCTTTGCAAAAAATATCCCCGTTCGCGCGTCTGCGTTAATGCGGCAACGGCATCGGGGCTCAAGCTCATTGAAAGACTTATCAGCGGCCGGGAGCAGATGATAGAGGTGCAGTCAAACAGGCTGCTCCAACTGAAAAACGATGAGGAGGACAAAATGAGTGTTCTTGATATGGCGATTCCTGGCGAGGCATTTATCATGCCAAAGCTTTCGGCGCTTCAGGAAAGGCTGGAGCAGCTTAGCATTTCGGGTGATATTATTATAAAAAATGATGCCATGCCATATGTTAGCGTACAACTTCCCAAACACGAAGTCACAGCAATGCTTACCTACTACCCTGTGCGCGAGGACTCCTCAGAGCAGTATCTGCTTGAGCTTTACTGCGCAGTAGAATGTAGCGGGGATAACGACCCTCTTACCTATATTTTAGGTTATAACAGCACTTCTATGGGCCCGGTAGCCTCTCTCAGCAGCAACGGGGAATACTATTTGCTCCGCTACGTTGTGCCGGAATTCGGCGCGACCATTGACGAGGGCACGCTGAAGATGGCTCTTGATATCTTTTCCGAGGCCGCAGATACAATTAAGAGAGCTTAAATAAAACTCTGCTGATAAAGCCCCACGAATATAAAAAAACAGTTGCTATTCAGCATAGCAGCAATAATCATCTGCTTGATGCCATAATTTTGTATTATGCGGCTTTCCGGGTTTGTCTATCAGCCGTATCATTTCAAGCGAGTATATGACCAACTACGGATTGGCGGACTCTACGCTGGGAGTGTTGGTTGAAGAATACATAAATCAATAAGAAATTCAACACCCGACCGGACGTCAGCGTCTTGTCGGGTGTTTTTGCGTCTATTGGTAAGTTCGGCAGTTTCAAAATAAATATTTTTCTCTTTTATTCAAAATAATGAGAAGCGTACAATGCTGATGACTACACCTCCGATGTAAACGGCGAAACTTGGACAGCTTTGCAGTAAGCAGCGTAATATTAAAATTTACAATTGGGTGACGTTGGCGTTGACATGCAAAAATGGTTGTAGTATCATATATTGATTTAGTTGTATATACATCTAGTTTAGGAGATGGGAAAATTGGATATTACAGGCAGACAGATAACAAAAATTGCACGCGAGGTCAGTAAGTTTACTGTTCAAACTATGAGAGCAGAGGGAATAGGGACCGCTGAATTTGATTTTATACATCTAGTGCGCCATAATCCCGGAATTACACAGGCGGGTGTTCGGGATGAACTGAAAATAGACAAGGGCGCGGCAGCTCGCCGCGCTGCAAGTCTTGAAGCAAAGGGATACCTAGTTCGCAGAGAAAACCCTAACGATAAACGCAGTCAGCAATTATATGCTACAGAAAACGCAGAGCACTTAAAAAACTCAAAAGCAACCCTTGAGGCTGTTTTTTATGAATGGCTACTAAACGACTTGTCTGAAAATGACAAAATAGAATTCGCAAGGATTTTGAGTGCTTTATACCAAAAGTCAAAAAAGGAAAGCAGGGCAGGGTTTCCTGATGTGAAGCAACTTGCTCAAGGCTGCGGTGAAATTAAGGAGTGAAACATTTGAATTCAAAAAAGAATACCGCTCCTATACAGCACATTTCGAAACCCGATCGTGTTTTCTCATATTTCCGTGTTGAAAAATGGGTGCTTCTGATTGTTACTATTTCAGGAATTATTTATAACATCGGGCTTTTGGCAGGACCGTGGTTTGAAGGTATGCTTGCGCAGTTTTTGTTTGATACTTTTGAAGGAAGCAGAACCCTTTCTGACATGCTTACCTTAGCTGCCGCCTATGTTGCGGTAACCGTACTCGTACAGCTCATGCGTTACATTAAGCGCTTCTATGTGCGGCGCTTTGCCAATAATGTAAATCGTAACATGAAGCATGTTCTTTACTATAATTTGATACACATGAGCAAAGCCGAGCTTGAACGTGAAAGCACCGGAAGCATGATGACAAAGGCGATTTCTGATGTTGATGCCTGCGCAGAAGGCATGCGAAAGTTTACAACAGAAGTGTTTGACACCGGAATTGCACTGCTTTCCTATATCGTTATGCTGTTTGTTTACGATTGGCGTTTGGCAATACTCTCATGCGTTTTTCCGCCCTTTGCATATTTTATTGCCGAAAAAATGAAAACCGTCGTACACCGCTGTACAGCACGCTTCCGAGAGAGTGCGGGACGGCTAAACAGCGCAACTATTGACCGAGTCTCCGGTGCGATTACCTATCGTGTTTTTGGCTGCGAGGAGCAGCGTGACAGTGATTATCAAGAGTATCTTGAGGATTATGAAAAAAGTGCGGTTAAGGCAAATATCTGGGTAGCCGCCATGCCGCCTGTTTATCAGGTTATTTCAATGGCAAGCTCTATTTTCATCATCTACTTTGGTTCAAAAAATGTTCTTAATAACGGTTGGACAAGCTGGGATATCGCTGCATTTACTACATTTCTGTCCTGCTTCATAAAGCTTGCAATTAAGTCATCTAAAGCGGCAAAGTTGTTCAATGCAGTGCAGCAGGCTCAGATTTCATGGGGACGTATAATGCCCTTGATGTGCGAAACAAAAAAGGAAAAAAGCATAGCAGAGCAAAAGCCATCAGTACTTGAGGTTTCACAGCTTGATTTCAAATATCAAGAGGACACACCAATATTAGAGAATATATCCTTCAGCGCATTTCCTGGGCAAATTATAGGCATAACGGGACCTGTCGCCTGCGGCAAATCTACTCTCGGAAAGGTTTTTCTGGGTGAAGCTCCGTACGGTGGAAGCATTCGCTTTAACGGAATTGAGCTATCGGAAATGCCTTCTGAGGTTTTGAGGGGAATTGTTGGCTACATGGGTCATGAGGCGGAGCTTTTGAGTGACACAATTGAACAAAACATTCTCCTTGGCGATTCTGAGGACGCAAGAGAATATCTAAAGGCCGTTGATATGGATGCCGAGGTTGCGGAAATGACACTCGGGCTTCGAACGCCTGTTGGCAATAGCGGTGTTCGTCTTTCCGGTGGTCAGCAGGCAAGACTTGCACTTGCACGAACGCTTTGCCACAAAAAGCCTGTTATGGTTTTAGATGACCCTTTTTCCGCCGTTGACAGAATCACTGAAGCAGAAATATTTTCACATCTGAGGACACTGGCTCAAGACAGCGTTGTTCTTTTGATTTCCCACAGGCTATATCTTTTTCCCCAGATGAATCAGGTAATTTGGATGGAAAACGGTGGGGCTGTCGTTGATACCCATGACGAGCTGATGCGTAGCAACGAAAGGTATAAAAACCTATACCTTACACAGAGCAGGGGAGGTGAGTCCGATGGAGCAGCACAATAAGGCACACAGTATCCTAGCCGTTCTTAAATGTGTTATTCTTAGTTCCAAGCTGCTTACGCTCTCAATTGCGCTTGCAATTGCAGGCGCTGTTATAACCGCCCTTCTGCCGCCGCTGGTTCTGGAGAAAATAATCAATAAGCTTTCAGGCGGATTAGGCATTGCTTTCTCAATGTCACTGCTATATTTTGCCTTAACAGCTCTGTCCTGCTTGTTTGATGCCTTAAAGGATTCGCTGCTAACCGTTTTCGGACAAAAAATAACTCGTGGACTGCGCAGTGAAATGTGTGCAAAGCTCTCCCGTATGCCCGCTTCATCATTCATTGACCACGAGCCGGGCGCAACCGTTTCGCGATTTGTAAATGATGTTGATACCGTGGAAGCCTTGTTTACCTCAGGTATTATCAGCATGTTTGTTGACGCATGTAAGGTAATAAGTATTTTTGTAATTATTTTTACAAAAAGCATGGGGCTTGGTATACTTCTCTTTGTTATTACGCCGCTGCTTTTTCTCTTTACTCGCGCTGTGCAAAAGCGCATGCTTCGTGCGCAGCTTTTAAACCGCGCTGCAATAGCAAAGGTCTCTAACCATGTTCCGGAAACTATCCGAAGCATTCGTATGATTCATACCAACGGTAAAGAAGGCTACATGAGAAATAAGTATGACCAATACATTCAGGAAAGCTATAGGGCGGTTGAAAAAACGAACTTCTATGATTCTATTTACTCTCCTGTGGTTCTTATAGTTAATGCGGCAGTAATCGCCGTTGTTATGGCACTTTCTGCTACAGGAAGCGCAAATGTGCAGACATTATTTGGAATGTCAGTGGGAACTGCGGTGGCTGTTATTGCTTATGTTGGAAAGGTTTTCGGACCTCTTGAGAGCATAGGAATGGAAATACAAACTATTCAGTCCGCTGTTGCCGGCGTACGGCGCATCAATGAATTTCTTGACACTCCCGAGCGCTGGGAAACTGATTCTAGTGTAAGCCTTAATGACATTATTCTGCAAAATAGGCCCTGCGTTGAATTTAGAAATGTTTGCTTTGGATATGAGAAAGACAGGCTTATTCAAAACGGCCGCAGTTTTACAATTGATAAAGGTGAGCAGGTAACCTTAACAGGAAGGACGGGTGCAGGCAAAAGCACAATTTTCAAGCTGCTACTAGGTCTTTATCGTCCAAACAGCGGAAACGTATTGATATACGGAGCGGAGGCTGCTAAAATACCGGATGCTAAAAAGCGGAAACTTTTCGGATATGTTGAGCAGAGCTTTCGTTTAGTCCCGGGAACTGTTCTGGAGCAAATAACCTTGTTTGATAAGAGCATTTCTCGTGAAAAAGCAGAGCAAGCCGCAAAAACAGTGGGGCTACACGAAACTATCTTAAATTTAAAAAGTGGCTATGACACAGCTTGCGCAGCTTCGCTGTTTTCACAGGGGCAGCAGCAGCTTTTGTCAATCGCACGCGCCATTGCGGCGGATCCGATTATTTTGCTTTTTGACGAAATAACAGCCAATCTTGACTCAGAAACAGAAAAGGCAGTTCTCGACGCTATCGCAAATGCCTCAAAAAGCCGCACAGTATTGTCAATTTCACATCGGCTTTACGAAAAAAGCGGCGGCAGGCAAATCTCAATAGACTAAAATAACTGCTACAGCAGCTTTGTTTAAGCTTTAATGCTCATAAAATGAAGAACTCCCCTTATAATATTCTCGAAAGAAATATTATAAGGGGAGTATCTCATTTTTTGGTGACATCCATTATGCCACAGACGTCAATGGGAAAAGGAGTTTCTCTGTATTCTTGTTACAAAGAATGAGACATGAGTCTAATTATTTAAGCACGACGCATCTTGCGTTGTGAATAATTAGCAATAAAAGTATTGCTTTAGAACTTAACTGCACCTACAACGGATTCCATATACTCGCCGATTTGAGCGCGAAGCTCATCTGTACCCTTATAGCGCGGGTCAATGGCATCAACGTCAACATAGAGAGTGGGAATACCAAACTTTTCCTGAATCATGTCGGTAACTATCTTGCCGCCTGCCCATGTGTGCTTGCAGCCAACGTGACCCATGAAGATGGATACATTGATGTTGAAATCTGCGTACATGTTTTCAATGATGTTATACCAATAATCGTTAGGTCCTGTTGCGCCGTGAATCATGGGAGTATGAAGCATCTTCATAGCACCTACGCGTTTGACAGCTTCCCAGTTATCCATATCCTCATAGAATATTGCATCCTTGTAGCCGAAGCCGTCCATAACGGTGATTGCGCCATAGGTTTTTTCCATCCAGTCAAGAATGCCTGTATCAGACCACAGCATATTCTGCATGAGGCAGACTCTGTATTTTTCTTCCGGGCAGCGTGCGGCACTGATTCCCATGTCTGCGAGCATTCCGCCCATTGTAAGCTGAGACTCCAGCATGTCTGTGCACGCCTTTGCACCGCTCAGGCAGGCAACCAGCTCGTTGAGCACCAAGGTGCGTCCGGGCAGAGGGCAGGGTGTTTTCATGCGCAGGTTTGCAATCTTAACAAGTGCGTCATATGCCTTGTTTGATTCCTCCATAATGCCCTTGAAGATTTCATATCTTTCAGCGTCCCACTTAAGACCGGTGAGATTCTCCATGAACTCAATAAAGCCGTCGAACTGAGCAGCAAGGTAAGCATAACCCTTTTCATCGTGGCGGAAGGGGCAGTCAAGGGTATAGCAGGGGCAGCCGAGAACACGCTCAATGATAGGATATGCGATACGTGCGGAGTCACAGGGAACAGAGGCATGTACGAATGCGTCAACCTTCACACCCATTTCGCCCTTAAGCACGCAGCCAAGCTGTGCCTTGTCAATTCCGCACATAGAGGTAGGAGCATACTTTTCGGTCTCGTCTATGTAACGTGCGCAAAGCTCCTCTTGAGAAGCAATTCGTGTGGAAATGCAGTCGAGGAAGAAGGGAACACAGTCAAATGCGCGCATTATTTCAACTGGTACAGGTCCTCCGAAAACTATGAGCTTTTTCCCGTTCTTTTCTGCATCGCGGATTTCTTCCCATTGGAATTTCTGAATGTCGAACATCCACATAAGCTCGGGTTTATTCTTGGAAAGCATGTGCTGATAAATGCTGTCAACCTGCTTGCAGGTCATGTCAATTAGATTGAGCTTCTCATTTGCAGCAAGCCCGACCGTCTTATTTTCGTTAGCCATTATATGTTCCTCCTTCTTATTTCTCTAACATCTCGATGAAAGCTTC
>CAZAIU010000063.1:0-8607 GCA_964485265.1 uncultured Oscillospiraceae bacterium
GTGAAGTTGGGTGCTTTTCTCAGAAAGAAAACAAATACACCTATGTTGGTTCTGGCGGGGACTATAATTTTTCAGAAGGTACCGACGAATTTACTTTAGCAACAAAGACCGTATTTTACAAAGGCGGCTTTAAAAACAATGATTGGTTTTACCGCTGTGTAATGGATTGGGAGCCTGAACAGGATGAAGAAAAACCCAAGATAAATATTATCGTGGAGACGGTATCGGCCAAAGACGTAACAACAGACCAAGTCAATGGTGCAGATATGCTTATACTGTCCGGCGGATATGTACCAAATGGCACTGCCGAAAGCTATAGCACCAGTAATGATATTGCAGCAAATGCTGATGGGTCTGTGTATAAAAGGATAATTGACCTATGCAAGCCCACAACAGCGGACGCAGAGCCTAGACCTGTGATTGTTGACAAAGAGCTTACCGCAGGTACACTCAATATCAACCGACTTGCATTGGTGCTTACGGGTGGCAAAACCGACGTGCATGTGAGCAAAAACGTATATTGTGCGGCATATCCCATTGCGGGAGTTGATTTCAACAAAAGCTTTCCTGAGAGTAAATATAAAACTAATGGCACGCCGTTTTACGAGGTATTTCGTCAGATTGAATACGAAAATTTTCTGCGCGGAGAAAGCAGTGAAAAGCTGCCCGTAAATGTAAGTTCTGCAAGCTGCATACGTCATATAATTGCAGGAACCCGAGTAACAAATGCAAAAAATACCATAAAGGTACTTGATATTGAGCCGGGAAAGAGCAGCAGCTTAAGCAAGAGCAGCGTTCAAACTTGGCTAGGAGATAGCTCTGTAGAAGTTTCCATTACGACTATGTCCACCTCGGAGCTAATCGGCAAAATTGAGGACATTGCCGAAACCTATGACTTGGTGTATATAGGTAGTAATATAGGTGACTTCAATACAAAGACAGAATATGGAGAAGTTATAACCGATTATTTCGACAATGATATGGACGGTCTCGTGTACTCTAACATCGGAGATAACGCAATAGCAGGCGGACAGGGAAAAGGAATTGGTAGCTGGATCAGCAAGAGCAACGGCTGGAGCATGAGCGGATTGCTGGACAGAGACTATGATACTGCCAAAAAGTTTAATGAAAATGGTGAAGTCAATAATGCAAATGGTAGATATGCAACCATCAATGCAAACGACATATCCCGTGCCTTCCGATATTCCGGTAACGACCTTACCGAAAAAAAAATGCAGGAGTTGCTGGACTACGCAAACGAAGGACATCCGGTAATTCTTGCAAACAGTCTTTCGGCAAAATTATCGGTGGAGAAAACACAGCCCGACGGAAAACCGTGGGATAGTATGACAGGTTATTGTAAATGGGGGGCAACAGGAATCTTTGACTGCGCATATGACGCAATAACTGTACCTGATACCAATAGATCCTCATTGTCGGCATACCTGACAAAGAAAGGATTATTTGAAGTATCGGAGGTAAGTAAAGCAAACGTTGAATGGTTCAGATATGTTGACGGCGGAAGTAAAGATATTCTCGTTAAGGAAGAGAAAAATGTAATAATTTTTTATGGAAAGGCTGTGTCTGAGCTAAGTATAAGTGAGATCCCCGGAATGTCTGAAAAAGAGTTCAAAAACGGATATTTTTATTGCAAAGTATACGCAGCGACAATTACCAATAATTTTAATAATGCTTGGAATGTTACACCGGCCCGATCAAAACTAGCGTCGGTGGCTCTAGGGGTTAACTGCGACCGTGTTGACAACTGCTCCAAAATGTATGAGCTGCTGCAAGAGCTAAATGGAAAACCCAATGTAAAGAATGAGTGGCAGCTTGCAAGTAATATTCAAAATCAGCAATACATGAGGGATTGCGTTAACCTTTCAAAGCCTGATATTGAATTTCTAAAGGACAGCAAAGGAAAGCCGCTTTATCCAAATACCTACACTAAAGCAGAAGATGGAACCGCCACTTCCCTTTCCCCAAAGCAGGATGGCAGTTATGCATTGGAATACGCCTTTAAAATTAAGCGTGAAACAGACCCGACTCCTTTGCAAACAAGATACACTGGCAAGCTGTATATTGACACTAACGGAGACGGTAGCTACACAGACAATGAGCAGTTAACCGACATCATAGTTCGAAAGTACACAAGTTCCACAGGGGCTGTTGGCGAGCGCGTTGACCCAACAAAGCTTGAGATAAACACAGAGTACATATTAACTCGTAAGCTGCCCTCAGATAAGATTGGAATCATACCATGGAAGCTTGATATTGAAAAGACAGGAAGCGCCGCTGTTCGTAATTCCGCTCATGGTTATACTCATATAAAACCTGATGCAAACCAAATTGAGACAATTGATGTACTCCAAATAAACACTAAGGGAAATTTTGAAAGTGGCTTGAGCCTTGAGACAAGTCCGCGTTTTAAAGACCTCTTTGATAGCGTGAGCGGAGAATTTAAAATCAATGTCATGACGGTTGGGGCAGCAGAGCTTGATACATTGCTCACAGATTATCAGAAGTACCTTAATGACAGCACTAAGAAAGCTGAAGGAAATGACAGCGAAGCGCTCATTACGTATTTACGGACAAAGAAAAACGCAGGCATAGAGTTTAATAATTTAAAAGAACTCTTAGCGTCAATTGACATGTTAATTATGGGATTTGATGATTGTTATCATGGTATAAGTCTAGCTTCTGCAAATGCAATAGTAGAATTTATTGATTCAGGAAAGGCAACACTTTTTTCACATGATAACACTTCGTTTTTCTTCTTGCCCTTAGATTACTATGGTCTAAACAGCGGAACCCACAGAGTAAGCGATGGCCTTTTTAAAGGTCATTTGGAATATGATTATGTTTATTCTACGTTTGACTGGCTGGCACCTAACCCGGTTTCGTTCGGCTACAACTTCAATATGACTATTCGCGATAAGGTGGGACTTGACCGCTACGGTGTTACAAACAGCACTTATGGACTGTCGAAACACTCTCATCCGGATAGTGCGGCAAGCGGAATTGTCGCATCAGGCGAGTACCTGTCTTTGAACTTGCAAAAAAGGCTTGAGCTGGTAAACGCGGGATACGACATTGCCTATAAGCCAAAATCAGCACTGCGTGATACAAACGGGAATCTGACATCATTCAAAACTGTTGCAGAAACACAAGGGCTTACAAAAGGGGTTATTGTAAGGTACTATAATTCTGGAGGCCTGCCGACAAACGGAGCATACAAAGGTACAGCCTGGTATGAGACAAATTATTTTGAGACACTTAACACTATTACTCAAGTGAATGAGGGGCAGATAACTACATATCCGTTTAACGTTAATACGGACTGGTTCAAGTCGTATTTGGCAGAAGAAAGCCTAAACAACAAAAGCAATAAGCTTTCGATAGCAACTACACACTTTCAGTATCAGCAGCTTAACATGAACGCCGCTGACGTTGTAGTTTGGTACTGTCTGTCGGGAGGAACGATGGACTATACTCCCAATGATGTTGTAAACAGCTATTATATTTACAGCCGAGGAAACGTAACCTACACGGGCTTTGGACATACGACGAATCCAACCGATGCAGAGGCAAAGCTGCTAGTAAACACAATAGTTGCCGCATATCGCACGGCACAGACCGCACCGGTAATCAGATTTACAAATGAAAACGGCACAGTTGACATGGACAGCTTTCTCATGCCGTCAGACTCAGGCGAGGTAATAAAGCTCACCGCATCAAATGACAAAAACCGCCGGATTTTCTTCACGGTGTATGATACAAATATCGGTGAGCAAAAGAAAATTACCGCTGAATTCAGTTGCAATGACGGCGAGACGGTGACAAAGCTGGATAAGCTGCCTGTACATGACGCGCAAAACAACAAAATCATGAATGAAAACGAGAAGCAAAGTCTTGTTTCCGGCGTAACCTACTATGTAAATTTGGACGATATTCTCTCAATAGTTGATAAGAATGAAAATTATGCCAAAATAATCGACAATTTGCAGATTACAGCCAAGGTGAGCTGCGAAAGAAACGGTCAAACAAGCAGCGGAGAGGACACACTTACCCTTCGCAAGCTTAATCTGTTTGACCTGAGCTGACACACGAAGCTAACTGCACAAGGAGCAAAAATGGACGAAAACGACAGCTTGTTTTATAAGCTTCAAGCATATTGCGCAGGGGATGCTGCTGCAATGCATATGCCGGGGCATAAGCGCAACACTCAAGGAATTGAGTTTCTTGAAGAGCTTGGAGCAAAATACGACATAACAGAAATCAATGGCTTTGACGACCTGCACAATGCCGAGGGGATTTTGGCGCAAGCAATGGAAAAAGCGGCTCAGCTTTGGGGCAGTGAGCACAGCTTTTTCCTTGTTAACGGTTCCACCTGCGGAATTCTTGCCGCAGTTCGGGCGGCTGCAAAGGTCACCGGCTGCAAAAAAATTATTATGGCACGCAACTGCCATAAGAGCGTATACAATGCAGCGGAGCTATGCACGCTTGAGCCGATTTACCTAATTCCCCCCTGTGTTGATGACTTTGGGTTTTGCGGCAGCATATCCCCCCGTGACGTTGAAATCGCCGTAACAGATAACCCCGGCACGCCGGTTATCCTAACTAGCCCAACATACGAGGGCGTCATAAGCAATATCGCAGAAATATCCATAATATGTCATATGCATGGTTCTCCATTAATTGTTGATGAAGCCCATGGCGCACATCTTGATTTGTCTCCCTATTTCACCGGCGGCGGAGTTCACGGAGGCGCTGATGTGGTGGTGCAAAGTGTACATAAGACATTAACAGGGCTTACGCAGTCGGCGCTTTTGCATCTAAACAGCAGTCTTATTTCACCTGAGGATATTGCGTTGGAGCTAGCAGTTTTTGAAACCAGTAGCCCGTCATACCTTTTGATGGCATCAATTGATGGGACTCGTGAGCTGATTGAAAATAGAGGAGCAGAGCTGTTTAAAAGGTGGCGGCAGGCCCTTGACAGTTTTGACCGGCAGAGTGCAATTCTACAGAGTCTTAAAATTCCGGGTCACAGTGTCCTTTTCGACTGCCAGCCTACAGTGAGCGGTGCTGGTTATGAAGCGAAAAAGCTTGACTGTCCGTTGGTATATGGCTACGATAGAAGTAAGCTTGTAATTTCCTGCGAGGGAACAGACAAAACAGGAGTAGCGCTGACGGCAGAGCTGAGAGACCGATTTTCCATTGAATGTGAGATGGCATCCTGTGGATATGTGGTGGCGATGACAGGCTTGCTGGATGCGCCGGAAAACCTTGAGCGCCTTTCAGGGGCGCTGCTGATGCTAGACAAGGAGATACGAAGAACAGCACCCCGCAGACCGTTTAATTTCCCCAAAGCGCCTCCACGGCGTATGAATGTGGCACAGGCTGTTTCTGCGGACAGCAGAAATGTTTTTCTCAAGGACTCGAAGGGAAAAGTATCTGTTGAGTATGTTTGGGCATACCCACCAGGAATCCCACTGGTAGTGCCCGGAGAGGAGCTGACAGAGGAGCTTCTAAGAAGCTTTGCAATTCAAAGAGAAGCCGGTATATCACTTCGAAGCAGCTCGGGCGGTATGCCGAAAACTATTAGGGTAACTGCATGATTGCACTTGTCATCTGCCATTGCTTATGGAAAAAGCCAACAGGTACAGCATACTTGACAATCTGCGTAAATTGAATTATATTTATAACACGCAACTACATCTAAAGGAGAAACCACTATGAAAAGAATTAAAACTCTCAGCACACGTGACCTAAACAAAACTCTCAAGACTGGCGGCTGCGGCGAGTGCCAGACTTCCTGCCAGTCGGCATGCAAGACCTCCTGCGGCGTTGCAAATCAGCTCTGCGAGAAGTGCAAATAAGCCTTTGCCTTAAATGGTTAAAATGCTGTTCGGCATATGAGTTGCTGAGCAGCATTTTTACTGTTAGAGCTATTTTATAGAAGTCATTATCTTATTAAGATATTTTTAATACAAATCTACTTATATAACAGAGGTAATTATGGTACACCAATTTAAGCTTAACGGCTACAACATCGTTTTGGACATTTTCAGCGGAGCGGTACACTCAGTTGATGAACTTGCTTATGATATTATTGAGCTTTTTCCTGATAACACACAAGAGGAGATAGTATCAAGGCTACTTGAAAAGTATGGGGAGAACCCTGAAATAACTCGTGACGAGATATTAGACTGCATAGCAGACGTAAATGAGCTAAAGGAACAGGGGCAGCTTTTTACTGAGGACTGCTACGAGGGACATGCCTGTGACCTGAAAAACCGTAACGGAGCAATTAAAGCACTATGTCTTCATGTTGCGCACACCTGCAATCTAAGCTGTGAATATTGCTTTGCCGCTCAAGGAAAGTATCATGGCGAGAGGGCGCTTATGAGCTTTGAGATTGGAAAGCAGGCACTGGAGTTTTTAATTGAAAATTCAGGTAGCCAGCACAATCTTGAGGTTGACTTTTTCGGCGGAGAGCCGCTGATGAACTGGGACGTGGTTAAACAGCTTGTTGCCTATGCCAGAAGCCGTGAAGCAGAAACGGGAAAGCATTTCAGATTTACCCTAACCACAAACGGAGTGCTTGTAGACGATGATGTTATCGACTTTGCCAATAGGGAGATGAACAATGTCGTTATGTCTCTGGATGGCAGACCAGAAATTCATGACAGACTGAGAAAGACTATCAACGGGAAGGGAAGCTACGACGTAATTGTCCCTAAGTTCCAAAAATTTGCCAAAAGTCGCGGAGACGGAGAATATTATATTCGAGGAACCTTTACTCACAATAATGTTGAGTTCACAAAGGACATTTTTCATATGGCAGATTTAGGCTTTACAGAGCTTTCGATGGAGCCTGTTGTCTGCTCTCCCGAAGACCCCTGCGCCCTTACCCAAGAGGACTTGCCGGTGCTCTTTGAGCAATATGAAATCCTTGCAAAAGAAATGATTAAACGAGACAAAGAGGGACGTGGCTTTACGTTCTACCACTATATGATAGACCTAAAAGGCGGTCCGTGCATATATAAACGTATTTCCGGGTGCGGAAGCGGCACGGAATATCTTGCGGTAACACCGTGGGGTGATTTATATCCTTGCCATCAGTTTGTCGGTGACGAAAAATATCTTATGGGCAATGTTAAGGACGGCGTTACAAACACTCAACTGCGGGAAAAGTTCAAGCAGTGCAACGCCTATGCCCGTCCTGCCTGTAAGGACTGCTGGGCAAAGCTATATTGTAGCGGCGGCTGCGCAGCAAACGCATATCATGCAGTTGGAGATATTACAGGGGCCTATGAATATGGCTGCGAGCTTTTCAAAAAGAGAATGGAATGTGCCATAATGATTAAGGTTGCTGAAAGCGAAGAAGCGTAAAGCTGTTTTAGAAGCAAAAATATCCAAGCAGGAGGATTTGCCTGTGTATATAGACATATCAGATAATCTAAGCGTGATGTTCACGGAACAAGGCTTTACTTACTGCAATTGCCTTCATATCCATGATGATGTTAAGGCGCTCGTTGAGGCGGGATTTGATAAAAAAGGCATACAAGGCGTTGATGCTGAAAGCATAGAAGTTGTTATAAACAGTCATCACCATATGGATCACTGTCGGGGAAACTGCTTGCTTCCCCGAGCAGAGGCCATGATACATAGCAGCGAGCTTGAAATAATGACATCGCCCGACAAGTATTTTGAAGCAAATTCTCTTGACCTGTGGGACTCTTTAATGCCTGATGTAGATGTTACCGACGCATATGAGGAAATAGGTTTTGGTCGTGTTAAGCAAGGCTATCAGCCGTTTGACTATACAAAAAAAGTTAGCCCTATATATGAGGGACAAATTTTAGACTTTGGACATACCACGGCGGAGGTGTGGCACACACCCGGGCACAGCGCCGGACATTGCTGCTTTTGGTTCCCCAAGGAGGAGCTTTTGTTCTGCTCCGATATTTGTCTTACAAAGGCGGGGCCGTGGTACGGAGAGCACATGGCAAGCCAATCTCAGCTAAAACAATCCATTGATAGGCTTATAGATTTTAATCCGCCTCGCATGATATCAAGTCATGTTGGAGAAGTAATTACTGATGTGCAGCCGAGGCTGTTGGAGTATAAAAGCAGGATCGACAAGCGTGAAGAGCGGATTTATCGGAGCCTGCGAGACAAAGCAGCAAACATTCACCAATTGGCAGAGCAGAACTTAATCTACCGAATACACCCAACGGCATATGTGCTGTTTTGGGAAAAACTGATGTTGCAAAAACACTTGAGCAGTCTTATGCAGCAAGGGCTAGTGAAATCCGATTGCGGAAAATATATGGCAAAGTGAGTGATAAGTTTGGCTATGCCAACATGGACATTTGATATGTATTTTGGATTTTAAGTGGGAGAGCAATACCCGTATTTTTTCTTGGTTTTAAGCATGTTATATAAAAAATGCAAATAATCCTTGACATATGTATATATACGTGGTATTATATTAAAGCTCACAAGAAATTCATATCGCGGAGTGGAGCAGTCTGGCAGCTCGTCGGGCTCATAACCCGAAGGTCGTAGGTTCAAATCCTGCCTCCGCAACCATTTTTCCCT
>CAZAIU010000064.1:0-8261 GCA_964485265.1 uncultured Oscillospiraceae bacterium
AGTCTTTATCTCTGCAGCTGTCGAACACCTTGCTTGTGTGTATGCAGACCGCTTCACGGATGCATTCCGGATTAGCGATCGGCTCGGGAATTGTTTTGTCTGGCATGATTATGACCATTCCTTTCGCTTCACAAATTGCACAATGTGACCATGATACTCTTGCGATCGTTTCGTGCATACGTCGCGGCTGCCGGAAGGGCGGGCAACACGCACTAAACTTGTTTTGTTTTGGCTTTTTCCAAACTTACCATTGGAAACAAGAGATTTCGAGTCCTTCGTTATAGTCTATGCGGTGCGTGTTTTTTTGTGATAACATTGATTTGACGAATTGCAAAAAAACTATTATAATGAAGTTGCAAAATCAGGAAAATGCTTTTGACAGGGGGGTACTGCTCATGGACAGGCTTGGCTTCATTCATGAAAAGCTGGATATAAAAATCCTTATACTATTCGTGCTCCGCCGCTTGCCTGCTGCTGTAAGCTTTCAAACGCTCTCAGATTTAATTATGGTAGATGAAGGGTTTGACTATTTTGACTATACCCAATGTCTATCGGAGCTGGTTGATACAGGGCACGTTTATTTGACGGAGGAAGGCTATAAAATCACCAAAATAGGTGCAGAACACGGAGATACAGTGGAAAGCAGTATTCCTTTTTCCGTGCGCGCTAAGGCGGAGCGTGCTTCAAAACCTGTTATCGAGAAGATTAAGCGCGATGCCTTAATCGGTGCTTCCCATAAGCAATTGCCGGATGGGGGCTGCATGGTGAAGCTGTCCCTTTCAGACGGAGTTGGTGAAATTTTTTCCTTATCCATCCTTACGGCGGATGAGGACAGCGCAAAAAAAATTGAAGGCAGCTTTCGCAGCAATCCGGAGGGATACTACCTTAAAATTATTAACATGCTTTCCGCTGAAAACTGATCCAGAGCTTCTTTTGCTTACAGGGTCGCTTTAGTAAGGGCGGTTTATTTTATTCAAAACTATATTCGAAGGGAACAGATGTATGAAAACAGCAATACCGGACGGGTACAAAAGTGTACTCGGAATTTATGATACTCAGAAAGCAATAGGGCTCCTTAAACGCATTTTTGCCGACCAGCTTGCGGGCGCACTTAATCTTTACCGTGTTTCCGCACCCTTGTTTGTTCAGGAAAACAGCGGACTCAACGATGACCTTAACGGCGTTGAACGCCCGGTGTCCTTCGATATTGCAAATACCGATACTATTGGACAGGTGGTACACTCTCTCGCCAAATGGAAGCGTATGGCTCTTAAGCGCTACGACTTTTACCCGGGCAAGGGAATATATACGGACATGAACGCCATAAGGCGTGATGAGGATTTAGATAACCTTCATTCAGTATATGTTGACCAGTGGGATTGGGAGAAGGTGATTGAGCAGAAGGACAGAAATACCGACTATCTCAAAGCAACGGTTTCTGCAATTGTCGGTGCGCTTTGTGACACTCAGGAAACCATGCATTCGATTTATCCCCAGCTCAGTCTACAGGGTAAACTGAATCGCGAAGTAACATTTATAACAGCGCAGGAGCTTGAGGACAAATACCCTGACCTAACTCCGAAGCAGAGGGAGGATGCCTTTACAAAGGAAAACGGCACTGTTTTCATCATGGGCATAGGCGGAAGGCTTCGCTCCGGCAAGCCGCACGACGGACGTGCTCCCGACTATGACGACTGGGGACTGAACGGTGATATTCTGTTTTGGTATGAGCCCTTGGGCTGCGCAATTGAGATTTCCTCTATGGGAATTAGGGTTGACCCTAATTCCATGGATAAGCAGCTAAAGGAATCGGGCTGCGATTCAAGGCGCAGCTTGCCATATCACAAAATGCTGCTCAACGGTGAGATGCCGCTTACAATTGGCGGCGGTATAGGACAGTCACGTTTGTCCATGCTGTTGCTCAACAAGGTGCACATCGGCGAGGTACAGGCATCCATTTGGGATGACCAAACCATTGAAGCTTGTAGGGACGGGGGAGTCATGCTGCTGTAAAGCCGGACTTTAAGCAAAAAGAACTTCCGTGCAACCGATAGTTGCTAAATTATCAAGCTAACTTGGTCGACAGTTCTCATGCTTCTTGCTATACTGTAAGAAACTATGAGGAGGTAAGATATGACTCTGGCAGAAGAAATTGCAAGACATCGCACCGAATGTCACTGGTCACAGGGCGAGCTTGCAGAGAAAATGGGTGTATCTCGACAGTCAATTTCAAAATGGGAGACAGGAAACAGCACTCCTGAACTAGATAAACTTATTGCGTTAAGTGAATTGTTCGGTGTTTCGATAGACGCGCTTGTAAAAGGTCAAGAACAAGGGGAAAAATCAGACAATGATGAAAAGCTGTCTGAGTCGAAAGATGCGCCGTCAAAGTATCCGCCGAGAAAGATTGTGGGGTATATTCTGTTTGGTGTTGGCTTGCTTAGCATGGCTTTGGGTTTGTTTTTAAATCCATTGCTGGCTATTTTGGGCGGATATATCTTTTTGTGCGGTATTATTTGTATTACAGTCAAAAAGCATCCGGGACTGGTGATTGCTTGGGGGACATTTTTGCCTTGTGTGTACTTTTTGCCAAGGGCTACAAGTGCCAATATGAGAATGATTTTCCAACCCTACGTATATCAAAATATTGGTAACTGGACAGTGCAGCTTATAGTCTCCTATGGGTTTTGGGTTTTATTGTTTCTTCTGATTTTTATTACAGTCAGAAAAACTAAAATGAAAAGACATCCATATCTGTTTTTTGGATGGGGAATTTTTCTTCAAATATACGACTTTATTCCCATTGCTTTCCGATACACAGAAGAAACCGGAAAATACTACATTATATTGTCATGGTGTGTGATTGTATTTCTCGTTACCCTTCTTTTCTTTACCGGGAAATGCGTATATAACTATTTCAAAACTTCACAGAATCGAAATTAAGACAGAGGACTGCCGCATGCAATATTTATAATTGCGTTGCGGCAGTCCTCTATTAGCGTAAAATTAAACTGGGCATTCGGAGTAAATCCAATGCCCAGTTAATATTTTATTGAATTGTAATTGTGCTTTCTGTTGGGACAATGGCTATATAGGTTTTACCCACGCCAAGCTCAAGCTCTGAACCATCCTCACGGGAGTAGATGAAGCTCTCGCCCGTGCCTGCGTGACTCCAACGGATGGGAATGGTCAATCCTCCGTTGACAAAATGACCTGTGCCCGTTCCGTTAAGGTCAACAGACCTGCGGCCATAGTCGTCAATAATCTTTGTGTCTGCATAGAGAACCAAGAGGTTTTTAAACTGAACAGCTTCGCCTGTGTTGCCGTCTATGTAGTCCTTGCCATGCTGAAAACCGGTGTAGAAGCCGGTGTCGGGATGGAAGGTGAAATCGGTGTTTTTAAGACCGCCGAAGCTCACGTTGACGGTTGAAGCGGTAGCAGCGGAATCACCCATGGTTACTTTGTCTGTAAAGAGCATACCATAATCAAAGGTTCCGTCGTGCTCGGTGCGATAGCCAAGCTTCGGAGTGTATTCCAAAAGCTTTTCAGAGGTGGTGAACAAGCTGTGCTCTATGCCATATTGCTGACGGGACTTATCACGGTAAAAAATCTCGCTGCCGTACTGACCGCGGACACCGTCGATGTTGTTTACACCTTTTGACGAAATATCCGAATATGCTTGTTCGCTGCCGCCTGCGTGGACATAAATTGCGTCGTAGCTCAATGCGAGCTCAAGGTAATAGGGTCTTGCTGAACGCATACTGCCAATGTTACCAACTCCGGCAACATCAGAGTAGATAGCGAGCATACGAGTGATATCAGCCTCTGCAAGTACCTCGTAAATTACATCGGCACCGGAAACGCCGCAATGAGGCTGGGCAACAGCAATGTTATTTATCATAACAGCGTATGGACGCATGCTGCTGATATCCTTGTCGATTGTTTCGCCGGAAAGGGGATTTCTTATGGGTTCGGGTGTTGCCTCGGGCGTGGGTTCCGGAGTTGGGCGATTTGCCTCAACAGAGGGCGGCTCGGAATTGCCATGTAGCTTTGGTGAGCAAGCGGGCAGAAGCATTAGCAATACTAATAATAATGGTATGATCTTTTTCATAGTTACCTCCACAATGAGAAAAACTGGACTGTCGAAATTTGTATATTCCTGTTTACCACGGTGCTTATAATACTATTATTTTGTCGAGTTGTCAAACAACTAAATGAGTGTTACAATAAAAATAATTTTAAAGCAAATTTTATAAAACCGGAGATGAAATTATGTACGAAAGTATCAAAACTGCGGCAAAAAATGCTATGACAGAGCTAATAAACGAAGCAAAACTTGAAATTGGAGATATTGTTGTTGTCGGATGCTCCTCAAGCGAGATTGTAGGAGAAAAAATTGGTAAGGGTTCCGCGCCTGAGGCAGCCGATGCGGTCATGGAGGGGATATTGCCGTTAATTCACGAAAACGGACTATTTTTGGCGGCACAGTGCTGCGAGCATCTAAACAGGGCACTGGTGGTTGAGCGTGAAACGGCAAAAAAATATTGCCTTGAAGCCGTCTCTGCTGTACCAAAGCCGAAAGCAGGCGGCTCGTTTGCAGCGGCGGCTTACCTTGCATTCAAGGAGCCGGTGCTTGTTGAGCACATAAAGGCTCATGCAGGACTTGACATTGGCTGCACGCTAATCGGTATGCATCTGCGTGATGTGGCAGTTCCCCTGAGGCTGTCTGTGAAGAATGTGGGTGAAGCTCTTGTCATTGCTGCCCGTACAAGACCAAAGCTTATCGGAGGCGAAAGAGCTCAATATGAATAAACAACTTGCATGTAACAAATTTGCATACTTTCAGCCCTTTTCGGATAAGCTTCGACAAATCAATTCTCAATTTTAATTAGAATATGTTAAAAATTTAATTTTACGATTTAACGTGTTATTTGCTCCTTTGGGGTTTTCAAGCCTGAATTTTGCTGTTATAATGCTCCTGTTGCGACGGCAGATCTTTATTTTAGATGAGTAATTCAGCCTTATACAAGCACTGCCAAGCTAGTAATGCGCTTTATTTGCAAAGCACACTTCGGAGGGTAACCATGTATAAAATAGTTAGTAAACGGGCTCTCAATACAGCAGGTACTACCATAGAAATGGTGGTTGAGGCGCCGTTGGTTGCAAGAAAATGCCTTGCGGGGCAGTTTATAATTTTCAGGCTTGATGAATTTGGCGAGCGTGTTCCGCTCACTATTGCCGATTACGATAGGGAAAAAGGAACAGTAACCATTATGTTTCAACCGGTTGGAAGATCAACAATGCTTTTAGCTGAGCTTAATGAGGGTGACAGCATAGCTGACTTTGTCGGACCCTTGGGAAAGCCTACTCATATGGAGGGACTTAAAAGAGTTGCTGTTGTGGGCGGCGGAGTCGGGTGCGCAATTGCATATCCGGTTGCAAAGGCCATGCATGAAAAGGGTATTGAAGTCGATATGATAGCTGGCTTTCGCAGCAGCGATATTGTTATGCTTGAGGATGAGATGAGAGCAGGCAGCACAAATCTTTACATCACCACTGACGACGGCAGCTATGGTGAGAAGGGCTTCACAACCGACAAGCTCAAAGAGCTTATTGACTCCGGCAGGAAATATGATGAGGTTGTTGCGATAGGCCCGGGAATGATGATGAAATTTGTCTGTAAGACCACTGAGCCTTACGGATTGAAAACTGTTGTCTCCTTAAATCCGATAATGATTGACGGCACAGGCATGTGCGGCGGCTGCCGTGTTACTGTAGGCGGAGAAACTAGGTTCGCCTGTGTAGACGGACCGGAGTTTGACGGTCACCTTGTTGATTGGGATGAGCTTATAAAGCGCGGTGCGTTTTATAAGGAGGAGGAAGCCGAACATAAGGCGCATATATGCCACTTGACAGGAGGTGCTCGCAATGCCTAATATGTCACCCGCTAAAAACCCTATGCCTGAGCAGGCACCAACTGTGCGCAACAAGAACTTCCTTGAGGTTGCAGAAGGATATTCTGCCGAAACCGCAGTTGACGAGGCAAAGCGCTGCCTAAACTGCAAAAACAAGCCCTGCGTCTCCGGCTGCCCTGTTAACGTGCGTATTCCCGAATTCATTGAAAAAGTTGCCGAAGGCGATTTTGACGGTGCTTACGAAATAATAACAACAACCAATGCCTTGCCTGCCGTTTGCGGCAGAGTTTGTCCTCAGGAAAACCAATGTGAGGGCAAGTGCGTGCGAGGCATAAAAGGGGAGAGCGTTGCAATTGGGCGATTGGAACGTTTTGTTGCAGACTTCCACCGTACAAGCTGCTCTTGCTACAACGACAAACTCGGCTGCACCTTGAAAAACGGTCATCGCGTGGCGGTTATCGGATCAGGTCCTGCAGGATTGACCTGCGCGGGGGATTTGAACCGCATGGGATATGAGGTAACAGTGTTTGAAGCCTTCCATAAGGCTGGCGGTGTTCTGGTATATGGAATACCCGAGTTCCGTTTGCCAAAGGACATTGTTCAGAATGAAATTAACAATCTTGCAGACTGCGGTGTAAAATTTGAGACTAATGCGGTTGTAGGCAGAGCAATCAGCGTTGACGAGCTGTTTGAGGATGGCTATGAGGCGGTTTTTATCGGCTCTGGAGCAGGCTTGCCGCAATTTATGCGTATTCCCGGGGAAAACCTGCTGGGAGTGTATTCCGCAAACGAGTACCTTACAAGAATAAACCTTATGAAGGCTTACCTGCCCGAATACGACACACCTATTAAAAAGGCAAAGCGTGTTGCCGTGGTTGGCGGCGGAAACGTGGCAATGGACAGTGCCCGCTGCGCAAAGCGTATGGGCGCAGACAAGGTATATATTGTATACCGCCGCAGCATGGAGGAGCTTCCTGCCCGTAAGGAGGAGGTACACCATGCCGTTGAGGAGGAAATAGTTTTCAAGCTTCTTAACAACCCTGTTGCCGTTTTGGGCGATGAACAGGGACATGTCAGGGGTATTGAATGTGTTCAAATGGAGCTTGGTGAACCTGATGAAAGTGGCAGACGACGTCCCGTAGAAATCAAAGATTCTAACTTTGTTTTGGATGTTGACGCTGTAATAATCGCTATAGGCACAAGTCCAAACCCTCTAATAAAGTCAACAACTCAAGGGCTTGAAACCAATAAAAAAGGCTGCATAGTGGCTGATGAAGACTGCACAACAAGTCGCGAGGGCGTTTTTGCCGGAGGCGATGCGGTGACGGGTGCCGCAACTGTTATTCTTGCCATGGGCGCGGGAAAAACTGCTGCCGAAAGCATTGATAAGTACATTAAAAGTAAATAATAAATAAGTAAGCCACCAGAATCGGTGGCTTACTTATTTCAATATAAGGTTAACATAACAACAAGATAGGTTAACATAATTTAACGTTTGTTCTTTTTATATATCATCCAAAGACCGCGCATAAGCAGTTCCCTGTCGGTAATTATATTTTTTCGCTTGCAGTGAGGAATTATCGTATCAGCCCAGTCACCTGTTGCAACAACTGTTACAGAGTGTTCAAGCTCGTCCTCAATGCGTGAAATTAGCCCGTCTATCATCGCGGCAGAGCCATGAACAATTCCGCTTTGCATACAGGTATCTGTGGATTTGCATATTACCTGTGCAGGTGCGGTTATACTGACGTTTGAAAGCTGAGCTGCACCTCTTGCCAAGGCAATTTGGGATACCATAGGACCGGGACAAATTATTCCGCCGATATAACTGCCCATTGTGTCTAAAATTCCCATAGCTATTGCAGTTCCAAGCTCCACGATAACGCAGGGCATGGGATACTGCGCAATGGCAGCCACCGCCGCCGCAACAAAGTCTCCGCCGAGCTCGGTGGGGTCCTCAAGACGTATGTTAAGACCGGTTTTTACTCCGGGACCGACTACGATGGGCTTGCAGCCCGTGACAGTTTGTATCGCATTTTCCAAGGTGCCTGTGAGCGTGGGGACTACTGAGGCAATAACTGCGCCTTCAACCGTTTTCAAATCAAAGCTGTGCTGGCGCGCTGTTAAATCAAGCATAACTGCGTATTCGTCTGCGGTTCGGGATTTGTCTGAGGCAAGTCTTGCGTCAAATACTGCCCGGCATCCATTCATGACGGAGAAAACTACATTTGTGTTGCTGATATCGACGGTTAAAATCATGTTATGCCTCCCGATAAATTTTAATTTGTCAGCTATACTTTAACAAAATAAATAAATTATGTCAAATGAAGACGAAAATGCTTCATT
>CAZAIU010000065.1:0-2558 GCA_964485265.1 uncultured Oscillospiraceae bacterium
ATATCTGTGGGAGAATGCTTTGAGACGGTTAGGTTTATAAGCGTTTTGCCGTATTCAAGGCGATTTTCCTCGCCCAGCTTTTTTATGGTGGACTCGTCACAGGCAAGCTCCGCGTCCTGCTTTGAAAGCTTCGCTGCAAACCACACCAGAGGATTGTACCAGTGTATCGCCAAGCACAGACAGCGCAGGAGTGACCAAATGTTGTCCAGATGCTTTTTGTGTGTCAGCTCGTGAGCCAAAACATGGCGAAGTCTTGTTTCATCACAGGCGACCTCTTGCGTAATGTAGATTGCGGGAGAAAAAATTCCAAAAAGGCAGGATGAGGACAAGTTCTCAGCAATATAAATCGGAGTGTTTATACCCGCAATGAATACTTGCCTGCGCACTCTCCGAAGTCTTGCATAAAAAACCAGGTTAGTCACGAAAAGACTTGCGCCAACCAATGCAATGCCGCAGTACCAGATGATTTTTGCAATGTGTTTATAGTCCGCAGTGCTGTCATTGCTTGTATTTAACACTGTATTTACAGGTGCTATGTCAACCGGAATTATATCGGACGCGTGGCGCTGGGTTACTGCATTTTTGCTGTTTCCTTCTGTGCTGACCGCAGGCGGTGCCGGAGCTTCCCACGAAGAAAGGTTTTCAAAAGTGTTCATTACACTTACGGGACTTGAAAATAGGCTGAAGGGCAAAAGAAGCCTTATTAGAACTACTGCCCATAGGGCATATTGCAGTCGGGGATTTATCCTACCCTTTAGCGCAAGCCGAAGTGCCGCAGTAACTGCAATGAGTACGGACGAGGTTATAATAAGCTCCCTCATTTTCTCGCCTCCGCCTTTTTAAGAATTTGATAAAGCTCCTCAATTTCCTTTTCGGACAGCTTCTGCTTCTGCGCAACGGCATTTATCATAAGCCCCACGCTGCCGCGGTAAACACGATTGATAAAATCCTCTGTTTCCTGCTCCACCGCATCGTCACGCTGTATGAGCGGGGAATATAGCCTTGCACTTCCCGATTCGTCACAGCTGATAAGCCCCTTCACGGTCATGCGTTTGAGCATGGTAAGGGTGGTGCTTTTCGCCCAACCCACGCTTTTTTTTAAAAAATCCACTGTCTGCATTGCCGTTCGCGGTGATACCTCCCACAAACATTCCATAAGACTCCACTCGGCGTTCGTTAAGCTCACTTCGTTTGCCATTAAATTTCACCTCCATATAATGGTTGACATTGTAGACCATTATATGCGAGCGGGTCTACAATGTCAACCTGATATGCTATATTTTTAATATAAATTTTAAGACAGCCTATCTATTGACCTTTAAACAGTAGTACAGTATACTGCTGTTAAGACTACTGATTATAGATCAGTAGAAAGGAAGTAGCTGCAATGAATAATCAAGACCTTTTTTCGTTGGCATGTGAGCTGACAAAGCACTACAGTTATTCTGAGGCTGATGAAATTGTTGCTGATTGGGAAATGTTTTCTTCGCCGCAGGCTGACGGAGCATGGGAAAACCCAAGGGCTGTTGTAAAAAACCTGCTGAAAGAAAATCCAAAGAAAAGACCGCCGTTTAAAGCATCTATTATTTTATCCGCTTTGTTTTCGGCGGCAATATTTGCATTTGCGGTGTGGAACAGTGCTCACGACCTGTATGCAGAAGCGAAGTACGGAATATCGGTTGCTTTGCTTTCGGTTAGTATGTGGTTTTTTATCAGAGGAAACGATATTGCAAGCTTTTCATATTTAAACAAAAGGCTTTATTCAAACACTGCGATGCTGCTTGCGATAAATCTGCTGCTAGCAGCGGTGCCGGCTGCAATACTTGTGATTGCAAACAGAATATTGCAGAACGCCCCAAATATAAGCAATCCGGAGCAGATTGGACGTATACTGCATATTGCATTGTCAGTGTTGGCGCTGTTTTCTGCGGCAATCTCTGCTTTTTCAGCAGTGTTGTCTGTAAAAACATCAATTTTGCATTATTTAACATGTGTTCACGGTTTGGGCGTAGGTGCTTTCTGCATGAGCTTTATTGCTGCCATGAGGATGTTTGCTACGCCTGAAGCTGTTGCACATAGATTGTGGGTGTGCATAGTTCCGTATTTGATGGGGATTTTGATGGCTGTGCTGCTGGGTGCTTTGATAAGACACTTGCTTAAAAGAAGGGGAAAATATGGAGGCACAGATTAAAAAAGGGATTTTTGAAATGTGTATTCTTCACTACATTTCACAAGAAAGCCGATATGGCTACGACATAATCAGGAGTATGAGAGAATACTTTCCGGAGGTCAATGAAAGCACATTTTATGCGATACTCCGACGGCTGAATGCGCAGGGAGCCACGACTGCGTTTTATGGCGAAAAAAGTAAAGGACCCGCAAGAAAATACTATAAAATTACACAGCAGGGAAAACAGGAACTTGAAAGAGCTGTGAACGACTGGAAGAGCATTTCTTCAATAGTTGAAAAGCTGGGAATATAGGAATGTCCCCTCAATTTTAATAAAACAGTTCCTGTTTTATTAAAAAATAATATAACGGCGCTGCGCGCCATTAAA
>CAZAIU010000065.1:2658-4357 GCA_964485265.1 uncultured Oscillospiraceae bacterium
TAAAACAGTTCCTGTTTTATTAAAAAATAATATAACGGCGCTGCGCGCCATTAAAGCTGTCGAGACAGTTTTAATAAAAAACCTGCTGATAAAACAACCGTAAAAATTCTTGCATAAATTGTTTTATAGAAAATCACTTAAAATGCATTTACTATTTCAAGATTTTACAATATAATATACTTTGTATGGAAAATTGATGCATTGAATCCGTACAATATAATTGCTGTCAAATAAAGACTTGTTTTAAATGTAAGACAAGCGTTTTTACAATAATATTTTTACGAGAGGTATGATTAAATGAAAAAAAGATTACTGTCTGCATTACTTGCCGTGGTACTAACGCTGTCTGTTACAGTTCCGGCTTTTGCCGTCAATTACAGTGACCTTAAAAACCACTGGGCTAAGGAATATATGGAGGACCTTGCGGCAAAGGGACTACTCAGCGGTTACACAGACGGAACCATGAAGCCCGACAAAAACATCACTGCCGGCGAAACCTTAACCTTTTTATCAAGAATGTACTCCGTTTCTGAGCTTGAGGCGGAATACATACACTCAGACTACGAGGACACCGTGAAAAGCATTGTACCCACAACCTATTCGTGGGCATATAAGAATCTGGAGATATGCTTGGCGGCGGGAATTATAAGCAAGGATGAGCTTAGAAGCATTAACCTTTCCGCTGAAATTCAAAAGGAAAAACTCGCAGTGTTTCTTATTAGAGCAATGCAGCTTACCTCTGAAGCGCAGGCGCTGAAGGATGTTAAGCTTTCCTTCGCCGATGCTGACAAGGTTTCGGCGGATTGCCGCGGCTCCATTGCGGAGCTTGTGGCTCTCAAGATAGCTAAGGGCGATGACAAAAATAATTTTTCACCGGCGTCAAGCGTAACACGCGCGGTTGCGTCTACTATGATTTCCCGTGCACTTGATTATCTTAAAGCGAACAACAAGACCCTAGTAATTGAAGAGTACAAGGGACTTGCAAAGCAGGAGGGAATAATTACTGCTGTAAACGGAGCCGCTCTCGAGATTTGCGGATTTGACGGCTTGACCAGAGAGTATGCCGTTTCTTCTGATGCCAATGTTACCGTAAACAAGGTTTCAAAGCCCCTTGGTACAGAGCATGTTGGCAGCTACGCTATGTTGTTAATTAAAAATAACACTGTCGTACGAGTTTCAGTTGACAGCAATTCTAATGTGAAATGGGTGCAGGGCAAGGCTACAGCAGTATATTCCAGTTATCTTTACTTGGATATTGCCACGGTAGGCACAAACACATATTATCCAATACCGGAAGCTGCCGTAGTCACAAAAAATGGGCAAGCATCCGCACTGTACGCCCTTGAAGCAAATAAGGATTTTGTGTCAATTAAGCTCGTAAATAATGTGGTTTCTGAGATAAAGGCAACGACTAAGAGCGGCGTTTTAAGCGGAACTGTTACAGACATATCCTTCGGAACAACGGTTACATTCAAAATGACGGATAGCAACGGCATAAAATACAGCTTTTTGTTCAGCATAGGAGATTTGCCTGAGATTAGACGGGGAGATCGGGTTGTAACAATTGACAGAATCAAGGTCGGCAACAAGATTACCCTGAAGTATGACGAGTGCAAAGTTAAATCTATAGCTGTTGAAGGTTCTGAAAACACCATAACAGGACAGCTAACCTCATTTACTGCGTCAACCACGGGAACAG
>CAZAIU010000065.1:4457-7944 GCA_964485265.1 uncultured Oscillospiraceae bacterium
GAAAACACCATAACAGGACAGCTAACCTCATTTACTGCGTCAACCACGGGAACAGTGTGGGTGATTACAACCGATGGAGTGAAAAAATCATACACAGTTGATGAGGATGCGGCAGTATATAACGGCAAGACTTTGATTTCGCTTTCTGATGTGCATGCAGGAGATCAAGTGACGGTTGTTGTATACGATGACATAATAACGGAGGTCAACCTTATCAGCTCCACCTCATCGTCGACCAAAGCCACAGGAACCGTGCTAAAGGTGGACACAGCAAACAAGCTGATTACAATTCTTACAGCATCTGAAAAACTGGAATACATTAACACGTCAGCGGTAGCATCGGTTGTTGATGCAAAAACAGGATACACAACATACATTTCAAACATAACAATAAACTCTAAAATTACTGCCTACGGTGCATACACCGATGGCAAGACCTTTGCAGCAAAATCAATAATCATTGAATAAGCAAAAAAGTCACCGAAGCCTTTTATATGGCTCCGGTGACTTTTTTTGTTGACAAGCTCGTTTTAGCTTCTGTTAAGATGGTATAATAATCGCAAGCGATTATTATACGCGCTACGCGCAGATTAAATAATATATATCATAGCCGCGGAGCGGCGTTATGATATATATAGTCCAACCCCTCAAGGAGCAAATCATCGTCCCGTATAATTTGCCTTTTGCAGTGGGGCAAAACAATTGAAGCCAATCCTCCCGTGGCAATTACAGTGGCATTCGCTCCAAGCAGGCCTTCTATGCGTTCAATCATACCCTCTGCCATGGAGACGGCTCCAAGAACAATTCCGCTTTTAATGCACTCATCGGTGTTTTTGCCTATACACTCTGAGGGAGCTTCAATGTCCACTTCGGATAGCTGGGAGGTTCCTCTGCAAAGTGCATTCACGGAGGTTTTTAAGCCCGGCGCGATTGCTCCGCCAAGAAATACAGAGCCTTCCCCTACTACGGAAATTGTAGTTGCAGTACCGAAATCAATTACGATAAGTGGCAGGGGATACTTTTTTACGGCAGCGGCGCAGTTTGCAATTCTGTCACACCCAAGCTCTTCTGGCTCGTCAATAGCAAAACACAGACCTGAATTAAGCTTTGAACTGACCAGCATGGGATTATGTCCCGTGAGGTCTTGAATTGTCTGGGATAAAACAGCGGTGAGAGGGCGAACCACCGAGCTGATGACCGCCCCCTCAAGCTCTGAAAATATGTTTTTGTGCTTTTTCATGACACGCTCAAGTAATGTGCGATATTCCATGGCTGTCATGGATGTATCGGTGACGATACGGTATTTACATGTTATACTGTGGTTTTCAACGCACCCGATGACAATGTTGGAATTGCCGATATCTATTCCCAAAATCATATTAATCATCCGTTCCGCCGCCTTGCGTCGGCACAAATTTTAATTATACTGCTCATTTTATCATGCAAGGCAAAGGAATGATAAGATGATTATTTTATTTAATCTTGAGTATAGCGTAAAAGTTCTTTTACGCTATACTCCTAAACCGCAGCTTTTGCGGTGCCGGAGGAGCTTTTCTTGCGTACAACCACAAGCAAGGCCTTCCCAACTGCGGCAACCACCAGTAATGCAACGATTGCTTCAGGGATTCCGGAGGCGGCTACGGTTGCGGTGACAAGACCGAAAACGGCGGACAGCGCAACGTTTTTAGCCTCCGCATACTGCTGCGAGAACAATAAATATATGCTTCCCATAACACAAATTGTATTGGTCATAGAGCCGATAAAGCCAACTATCGGCAAAGCAATCATGTCACTGAGTTCAGAGCCTTTAATTTTTATTTTCTTAAGAGCAATAAAGGTCCAGCCGGAAACAACGCCGATGAGAATCCGACAGCCTACGGCGACCCAAAGAGCTTTAACCATACCAAGGACTCCCGTGGTACTGAGAAACGGGGAGAATGCAAAGGATAAAAGTGTTGGTGAGGTGGTGTTGCTTATAACAGAGCATATGCCGAACACAGCACCCAAGATGGCGCCTGCTGACGGTCCAAGGATAATTGCGCCGATGATGACAGGGATATGTACCGTTGTCGCCTTGATTATAGGAAGCTGTATCATGCCTATAGGCGTGTTTGCCAGAAGTACGATGATGGCTGCCATAAGTGCAACTTGTGACATATAGCGTATGTCCTTTTTCCTTTTGTTCATAATTCTTCCTTCCTGCTATTGCCCGCTTAACACGGTGCAATGCAATAAAATTTGGCTTGCCTTTCGCTTTTTTGCTATTACCTGCAAATTATGCAGTGTAATGCGTTTTACTGGTTTTGGGAATTCGGATACTTTTTAAGTATAGTATGACAGCCCCTGATAATCAAGAAAAAATCCGAAAATGCTGTTGTTTTGGCAAAATGTCTCATGTATAATGACTGTATCTTAAAATAGTCTTGAGCACAGGCGGATTTAATAAAACAGTATCGGTTTTATTAATATATTAACATAACGGCGCTCCGCGCCATTAAAACTGTTCAGACAGTTTTAATAATAGAATTGCACTTGGTTATTTCAACAGCTTCGGAGGTTCTTATGTTTAAAGGAAAAACAGTTGTACTTGGTGTTACGGGGGGCATTGCCGCCTACAAAATGCCTAATTTGGTCAGTATGCTTGTTAAGCAGCATGCCGACGTTCACGTTATTCTGACTCAAAACGCACGGGAGATAGTTGCGCCAATACCCTTTGAGAGCCTTTCGGGTAACCGCTGTCTCACGGAAACCTTTGACCGGGGCTTTACTATGGAAACTGAGCACGTATCCTTGGCAAGCCGTGCCGACGTGCTTCTTATAGCGCCGGCAACGGCAAATACGATTGCAAAGCTTGCCCATGGGATAGCTGATAATATGCTAACAACAACGGCTCTTGCCTGCACCTGCAAAAAGCTTATTGCCCCTGCAATGAATACGGCTATGTACGAAAATCCCGTAACGCAGGACAACCTGAAAAAGCTCGCAGACTATGGGTGGGAGATAATACCTCCGATTTCCGGACGTCTTGCGTGCGGCTCGGTTGGCGTTGGCAAGATGGCAGAGCCGTCCGATATGTATGATTATCTTGAGAGTATAATATACCCGCAAAAAGACCTGCTGAATAAGTCTGTCTTGATAACGGCCGGACCTACACGTGAGGCGATTGACCCAGTTCGTTTTATCTCAAACCGCTCAAGCGGAAAAATGGGATATGCTCTTGCGAAAGCCGCTATGCTTCGCGGCGCTAAGGTTACGCTCGTTTCTGGCGTGACAGCGCTTGCTCCGCCGCCCTTTGTAGACACTGTTGACATTGTGTCGGCAAAGGATATGTACGATGAGGTGACTTGCCGCGCAGATGCTTTCGATGTAATTATAAAAGCGGCGGCAGTTGCCGATTACAGACCCTGCACAGTTGCGGAGGATAAAATAAAAAAGTCCGATGACGACCTTGCAATTGCGCTGGAGAGAACGGACGATATTCTAAAAA
>CAZAIU010000066.1:0-7813 GCA_964485265.1 uncultured Oscillospiraceae bacterium
TATATCATAACGCCGCCTTGCGGCTATGATATACAGTGTGAGCTGCAAAGCACAGTAACTATCCTAAAGAGATATTTTTAAAAGCAACAATTGGCAGAGGGGAGATTGTCCTATGGCGGCAAAGATTTTGAATATTGAGGTAGGCGACCGCCTTGTGAAGGTTTGCTGCACACAGCCCAACAAAAAGGGCAGTCGAGTGCTAGAGAGCTTCATGTTTAAAACTCCGGAGGGCTGTGTTACAGATGGGCTTATCGAAGATCCGGAAACCTTGTCTGATGAGCTTGTAGCCCAGCTTACCGAAAGCAGACTGCGAAACATAAAGGGTGTTGTTTTCACTGTCGCATCGGGTAAAATCGCAAGCCGCGAGGTAAAGCTGCCGCCGGTTAAGGATAAACTTTTGCCTCAGCTTGTTGAAACAAACGCAACCGACTACTTCCCCGTGGATTTGTCCAAGTATCACGTTACATATGTGCTTTTGGAAAGAGTAAAGGGTGTCGATGCCCATTGCCGTGTTTTGGTGCTTGCCGCTCCTTTGAATTTGCTTGAGGGCTATTTCAGACTTGCGGATTTTGCGGGCCTGAATATCAAGGCGATTGACAGCAGCACAAACAGTCATTATCAGGCGCTTCGCATACTAAAGGAGCAAAGCGTCACAATGTTCATAGATGTTGACTGCACGGCAAGCTTTGTAAGCTTTATTCAGAACGACAGCCTTCTGCTACAACGCACCTTTGCCTTTGGCGGAGATGAGCTTATTTCCGGATACATGAGCGCTGAGGGAAAAAGCGCCAAACAGTATCTTGAGGCATACAGCGAGCTGACAGTGTCCGCTCCTGCCTTTGTCGGAGCGGGTGCGGTTTCCGAGCAGGACACGGCTGATGGGCTTAGCCGCCTTGTAAACAGCATAGCCAGAAGCGCGGACTATTTCAACTCCTCCCGGTGGGAGGCGGCAACAGCACAGGTGGTGCTTATGGGTCCCTGCGGTCACCTTATAGGTCTAAAGGAGGCTATCACAGCAGCAACGGGGCTGCCAACACTGTATCTTGAGGAACTTTCGCAAGCAGAGCTTATATCACAGGGGCTTGACAATGCGTCGTTTTATATAGGCTGTATTGGTTCAAACCTTCAGCCGATTAACTTTATGCCCGAGCATTTGCGCCGGTCACGCAAGGGTGCGAAGCTCCAAACCAATGAAACCTCAATTGCAACAGGCGTTGCTGCCTGCGCAATATTCGTTGTTGCCGCAGTTGCAGTATCGGTGATGTCTATAGCGGCATATAAAAGTGCGAATCAAGAGCGTGCAGCAATGAAAGCGGAAATTGGCTCGTTGGAATATGCGGAGCAGATTTTCTTAACCTACGATGCTTATCAGCAAGGAGATCAGGCACTGCTTCAAGTCGAAGCGATGACGGATAATCCCAATGCACGCCTGGTTGACTTTTTTGAAGAACTCGAGAAAAAAATGCCTGCAAAGATTCTGCTGCTTTCTGCGTCCTGCACTGCTGAGGGCGTCTCAATGAATCTAACCGTTCCCGGTTATGACGAGGCGGCAGTTGTGCTGTCGCAGCTTCGCAGCTTTGACAGCCTGTCAAGTGTTGAGGTATCGAGCGTCAGCAAGGAAACCGATGAAGCGGGCTTTGAAACCGTGTCCTTCTCAGTTAATTGTCTTTACGGAGAAAACCCGTATCTTACGTACAAAAACCCTTATGGCGATGTGTTTACAGAGACTGAAGAACAAGCTCAGCCGGAAACCAACGAAGGGCAGGTGCAGCAATGAACATTTCAAAACGCGATTTAAGCCTCCTGATAACCCTTGTAGGACTGTTGGTTTTCCTTGGAGCGTATTTAGGCATTTACAATAACTTCAACTCAAAAGCTGATGAGATAAAAAATGAAATCAGCAGTCTGAGACCCCGTTTGGAGGAGCTTCAAGGGCACTACAGCAAGCTTGCCGATTATGAGGCGGGAATTGATTCCAGCATAGAGCACGTGGAGACCGCTCTGAAAAAGTTCCCCGGAGACGTGCGCTCAGAGGATTTGCTGATGTATGCCATTGCTCTGCAAAATGATGTTGGGCTCGATATCAGCGGTGTAAGCTTTGCACCGGTGGAGGTGGTTTCACACTTTCAAATTGTCCGTGAAGGAGAAAAAGGACCGGAATTTATCCCCATGGCAGCAATGAGAACGGGATTATCTGCAAATTGCAGCTTAAGCTACGGCGAGCTGAAAAAGCTTGTGAACTACATTTATGCTACAAAATATTGCACAACGCTGGACAGAGTGCTCGTAAACTATAATTCGGAAAATGGTGAGCTTTCCGGAAGTGTAGACCTGTCAAAGTATTTCGTCAGCAGCATGGACTACACCTATGAACCCACAGACGTACCGGATGTACCCCTAGGTGCTTCAAATCCCTTCGGCACCTTCGCTGTTACGCCCACGCCTAATCAGACAGAATCACCCGCACAGTAAGCAGGCAGTAAGAATAGAGTTTAAATCAAGGGGGGTAAGCCTCGTGAAAAGCATGAAAAATGATAACAGAGGTGTCACCCTTGTTGAGGTTATTTTGGGCGTGGTTATTCTGGGAATAATCGTCGTCCCATTGCTGCACACCTTTGTGGTGGGTGCTCACAGCTCTAGGAAAAGCGCTCAGCTTGCTGCTGTAACAACAGCCGCTGAAAATGTAATTGAAAAAACAGAGGCAACAGATGTTCCGGCGCTGATGAGCAACGCATCTCTGCTTGGGAACGGTGCAGCTTTTTGTATCAAAACACCGGATGGAAGCTTTACTACAGCGGGTGTTTCAGCTCCCAATTCTATAGACAAGATATATTACATAAAAATTCCATCGGTAAATAGCGGTAACGGAGATTATTCTGCGCTAGTCACATTAAACGGAAACACGGACGCCAACAATCAGCCCATTGGCGTGAGCAATCAAATGGATGCTGTTATAAGCATGACGGGCTATGACGAAATAGCGTTGAGCGAATTCATTGCGGAGTGTACCGAGGTGGATAAAAAAGGGAACATCGTGTATTCACCTACCCTCAGCGATTTAACGAGAAATATAAATGTTACGGTTACCAGCCAAAATAGAAGCGAGTCTGCAAAAACAGCAGATTACAATTTGGAGGTTGCCGTCACCTATAGATGCACGGCAAAGGGGTTTTTCCGAAGCTACAGCTCACCTGCCATAGTTACGCAGGTAAAAGATACGGAGTTTGGCAAAGCTGCTTTTTCAATGTTTTTATTTTACGATGCCTACTATAAAGCTGGCGGCTATACCGAAACAATCGAAATACAAAATCCATATAAGGCCTATATGGATTTCAATATTTTTATTGTAAATACGGACACCGGAGCGGCTCCTTATGGTTATAAGGCTCAGATTGAATATAAAAATCAGCGCTATAACGGTTCACAGACCTACAGTAGAGTATTTACCAATCTTCCCAAAGAGCACATCAGCTACAAGGCTTATAGGGACGGTATATGGTGCAAGACAATGCCCGTTTCGGGATACCTTGTTGAGGAGAAACCCTCTGACCGACGCTATTTGGTGAATATACAGATTTTTGACAAAAACGAGGGAATAACCGGTAGCCCTCTGATAAGTCTTGACGCTGAAAAGCTTGATTAAGCCCCGCAAAATGGAGAATGTGCCATATGAAAATGATAATTGGTGCCCGACGTTTGGCGTGCAGCAATAAAGGAAGTACAATAGTAACAGTCGTTGTGTCCATGCTATTTGTAATGGCATTGGGCGCAGCGCTGCTTTTTTCGGCTTATACAGCATATAAGATTGCAGCAGTGGAGCGGCAGGACAAGGAAACCTTCTATACAGCAGACAGTGCAATGGACGATGTACGAGTTGGGCTGCAAGGTGCGGTTACAAAGGCGCTTGCTGTTTCTTATACACAGGTGCTGAAGGAATATTCCATCAACACAGAACCCGACTATGACCCGCAGGCAAGATTGGCAGAGGTGTTTAAAGGCAGTCTGCTGCAAAGCAGTGCGGAGCTGCAAAAGGCACAGTTGAGAATTTTTGAGTCCAGCACCTACGGAGGCACGGAGACAGTCTCCTATAGGCCTGCGGCGCTTAATGCGTTTGTTTCGGCGCCTGATGGAGTTTCTGCTGTTGTGGGAAGCGCAGACAGCTTTGACAGCCCCGATACATATTCCGGAAATGTAGTACTGAAAACCGATGACAGCGGAAGGCTGTCAGTAATAACACTAAAGGCGATCAGTCTCAAGTATACCGAAAATGGCTATGAGAGTAATATTACTGCGGACATTTCAATAGCAGTCCCCGATTTCTATGCCCGACCGATTTTGACAGGCAATATGAGCAGCTATGCGATTGTCGCAAATGGCGGTGTTATAAAAGAAAGCAACGGCAGCAGCACGGTTAATGGAAAAGTATACGCAGGCGGGGTAACTGTTTCGGGAACAGATAATAAGCTTACAATTACCAAAGGTGATTTAATTTCTCCTGGACAGATGGAGGTCACCAATGGGAGCTTTGTGTTTGATGCAGCAAACAACGAGCTTTGGGCAAAGGACATTGACGCTAATAACGGAGCAGTGAGTCTTAACGGCAGAGCGTATGTAGCAAATGATTTAAGCCTTGGGAAAAACGGAAAAGCAACACTTGCAGGCTCATATTTTGGCTTTGGAAATGAAGTCTCAAAACCCGATAAAAGCAGCGCCATACTTGTAAACGGCAAAGATGCAAAGCTTGACATATCATCACTGAAAAGGCTTTCCCTTGCAGGTGTCAGCTTCATTGACATTACCAGAGCGGGTCTGCAAAATTCGGATAACTCAAACTATACTGCTCCCATTCCAATGGGTGAATCAATGTCAATAAAGAGCAATCAGCTTGCATATCTGGTTCCTGCGGAGTGTATTCACAACTATTCATCAAACCCGATGGTGTTCAATGGCACTGAGGTTGAAGCACCATCGTACAGCATGGCTTCGGCACTTTGGAAAATCGGCAATCAAAACAGGACGTTAAAAGACTACCTAGGCGGTGGTAAGGGCGAAATCAAGACTCTTTACAAAAATGTGGACGGCGGGAATATTAAGCTTGCCTATGTGTTTTTACTGTTCAAGGAACAGAGGTACGCAAACGAATACTTCCGCGACTATTTTCAAGTGTATCCAGATAGGATAAGTCAGTATATGGAATTCTACCTAGAGTTAAGTGACAAGGGTACTGACGCAGAGATAAACACTGCGGGCAACTCCTTTTATATGGATGACAGGGATACGCCGCTTGCGGATGATGATGTATTAACACTTGTTCCGGCAAGTGCTGCAATATGGTCAAATAGCCTGCAAACTCGATTTGACAGCATGAAGTCTCCCTATGATGATTTTGTTAATGCAAAGGCAATGCAGGAGCTTAAAAGCGGAGCGGTGCTCAATTTCGAAAAGGACGGCAAAACAGTCGCAGTGGTCACAAACAGAGACTACTCACATAATGGTTCAAGCAGCGGGGATATCAAGCTTATAGTATCAGAAGCGAGGGTGAGCGTTTCGGGCAACTATAACGGTATGCTGCTTACCAAGGGCGAGCTTGAGCTGTCCGGCAGCATTACTGGAATTCCCTTCGACAATAGTTTGCTTGATGCAACCTGCACATATAATGGTAATGGCAAGGAATATATACTTTCGGATTTTGTCGGCGGAGGAATTTCTGCGCCCACGGATGATAGCAATGCATGGGCGCCGGACAAAATGGTGTACTACGAAAACTGGACAAAAAAATAAAGCAAATTACTTTTGAACAGGGGGAAAGGGCGTGAAAAGAAATAAAAGGGGGTTTACCCTGATAGAGCTTATAGTCATTATCGCCCTTATGGGAATTATGGCGGGGGTTTTGGGCATCTCCATCTCTACAGCGTCTACCGCAAAGCAGAGAGAGTGCGCAACAAACATAAATTCATACATTTCTATGTGCAGAACTCGCTGCTTGTCCCGAGCAGGAAACCCCTACATATTGATTACTAGAGATGCAGGAAACGGCACGGTCACGGGTCGGTATTTTGAAAACGATACCTTAATGGAAACAGAGGTACTCGGAAACAAAAGCATTCCTGTAAGCTATAGCGTCGGCAAGGACAGCAGTGCAGAAGCAGCAAAGCTGGATAGCTCCCCGGCACTTAAAATTTCTTTTGCAAGAGCAACAGGGGCGGTAACAAGTCCCTCAAGTGACCTTTGGGTATACATTGGCAAATACAAAATAAAGGTTTATGCGCTCACGGGTGCCCACAGATTTGAATAGGTGAAGCTTATGAAAAATAACAATCGCGGCTTCACATTGGTGGAGCTGATAGTCGCAATTTCGATTTTCGGAATTGTTGTAGCCGCCGTCTTTGGCTTTATGGTGGCTGGGTCAAATACATACGCAAGCGTAAATACAAGGCTTAATTTGCAGATGAACGGGGAGCTTGCGGCAAACCAAATTGAGGAGTATTTGATTGACTGCAATAAAAACATATATTTTAACAAGGAAGCCGAAACGTTGTTTGTTATAAACTCAAGCTCAGGCAAGTATACCGCAAATGTATTTGAATATAGCAATGGGGAGATAAGGTATGCATCGGCTGAAGCTTCAATCAGACCCGACGGCAGCTATGCCTGCAACGACTCGGCGAAGGATTTGCTTTGCGCAAAGGTTGATAGCTTCGATATTCGTCTTCACATAAGTGAGGAAAAGGCAGATTATGCGGAGCTAAGTCTCACGCTTTGCAGCCAAGGAAAAACATATTCGATTGAAAAAACAATTGCGTTGCGCAACAAACCAACTGTAAAAACAGTAAAATAGCGAATTATAAGATAATAATCCGTTGCTTATTGTCCAAAACCGAGACTGACGCGGAAGGAGTGCCCCTATGAAAAACAAAACCACGCTTGCACGCAGAATAATTTCCACGGCTTTGAGCGTGGCGATTGTTCTGCCCATGTGCCTTGCAGTTTTACCAAGCAGTGCGCAGGCGCGTGTCAGTCTTCCTAATGTTGAACACTTAAAGCAGCAGGGCGGTGCCTTTAAAATTCTTGAGATTTTGCCCAACGCGGCTCAAGGCAGCATTGGATATTACATCGGTGGACAGGAGCCATGTGCAAGCTGGGCGCAGCAGGCGGGAAAAAAGGAGAATGCAGACACTCCGAATAAACGAAAGGATTTTGTCAATAGCACCCTATTTAGCAATCTAAAGAAAGCTGGACTTTTAGGCGAGGTAGGTGCGGGCGCAACGCAAAATCCCCTGACTCTATCTGAGAGCTATACTGAAGCCTATCCGTGGAAGACTCACAATCAAGAGGTCAAAGAACTCACCCTTGATCATGAGGAGACCGAAAAGGTCAGTGGGGCAATCAGCCCTGCTCCCGATGGGGCCTATATCGATTCCAGCGAGTACGAGCTTGAAAAAAACGGCAAGGGCACACACGTTCAGATAGTCGATCATTTTACAACAACGCCAACTGGGGAAGTGACGAATTACTATTGGTATGAACCCACATTTACGCTGATTGATAAAGACGATTCGGTTTCCGTGGGCACGGCAGTTTATGAGAACAACGGCGGCACTTACGTCTATATTGGCACCGTGGGCAATTCGAATTTTAACGGCATGGAAATCGGCAAAGAATATTACTCTGTAACAGTAACAAATGAACCAGCGCAAACAAAGGACGAAAAACACATATATGCTGCGGTTTCCGGTGGATTTAGACCTATTGTCACAGGTGAAGTTGGGTGCTTTTCTCAGAAAGAAAACAAATACACCTATGTTGGTTCTGG
>CAZAIU010000067.1:0-7619 GCA_964485265.1 uncultured Oscillospiraceae bacterium
CGCCTCATTCTCTTTGCGGTGCTAAGGAGGCAAAAAAGCTTTTTGGAAGCTCTGCCCCATCAATGATTTTGCAGTATGCGATTGCAGGTCATCACGGAGGATTGCCGGACTGTGGCACAAAAGCAGACGGCTGCGATACCTCCGGCCTTTACGCAACACTTCAGCGAGAATGCGAAAGCTACGATGCCTATAAGGATGAGCTGACCATTCCTCAGCTCGCGGCAAAAGAGCTCAGTGCTTTTTTGGGAAACGGCTGTCGAAATAGCGAGGAGGCTGCCGAACGCTTTGCTTTTTTTACAAGATATTGCTTTTCCTGTCTTACAGACGCAGACTGGCTGGATACGGAAAGCTTCTGCACAGGCACTGAGCGTCAAAAACTGAGTGCCGATTTTCATAAGTGCCTTATGACTGTAAATAGCGCATTGCAAGGCTTTGAATGTAAAACAAGCCTGCAAGGGGCAAGAGCGGGCTTGCAGGCTCAAGTGTTTGAGAAAACAAAGGAAGCTGCAAATATATACCTAATGAATATGCCCACTGGCAGCGGCAAAACGCTTGCAAGCATTAAGTTTGCACTTGAGCGGGCAATACGTACCGGCAAGCGCCGAATTATTTACATAATTCCGTTTAACAGCATCATTGATCAGACGGCGGACACCTTGGAGCGGATACTGGGGGAGCACGCAGATATTTTGAGGCATCAGTCAACCTTTGATTTTGAAAGCATTAAGGGCGCGGACGAGCAGGATGCTCTCGCGCTCAAAAAGGCAACGGAAAACTGGGACGCTCAAATTATATTGACAACCGCAGTGCAGTTTTTTGAGTCTGTATACAGCAACAAGCGCTCAAAGCTTAGAAAGCTGCACAATATGGCAGATAGCATACTTGTGTTTGATGAGGCACATTTAATGCCTCAGAATTATCTTCAGCCCTGCTTTCAAGCAGTTACTCACATAACAAAGTTTCTTAACAGCGAAGCGGTTTTTTTAACGGCAACTATGCCGAACTATAAAATGCTGTTTGCAGAGCTTTCAGAGCAGAACTTAGAAATTAAAGATTTGGTTCAGGACAAAAAAGACTTTGGCTGCTTTGCAAAGTGCAGCTATTCCCTCATGGGAGAGGTATCAGACGAGGAGCTCATAAGCTCCTGCACAGCGGTTCCCAGTGCCCTTGTTGTGGTAAATAACAGAAAAGCTGCTGCAAAGCTGTATAATATGGCAATGCAGGGTAAACGCTTTCACTTATCAACCTACATGACAGCAAAGGACAGAGCAAGGGTCATTTCGGAGGTGAAAGAAGAGCTTTATCAGTTGGAAAAGGATTATCCTACTCTGGAAAACGTTCCTCTTGAGCGAAGGGTTATCCTCGTTTCAACCTCACTTATAGAGGCGGGCGTGGATTTGGATTTTTCAACGGTGTTCCGTCAGCTATGGGGATTGGACAGCATTTTGCAGACCGGAGGTCGCTGCAATCGAGAGGGCAAGCGCAAAAACGCAAGGGTATTTGTTTTTGAAAGGCTTGATGACCGAGGAAGAAAGCTTACCCTCAGCCAAAGCATAACAAAGGGACTGTGCGCTGAATTTGAAGACATTTCCTCAGAGACCTGCATAAACGAATATTATGAGCGCCTATATTTTGTTCGCAGGGATGAGCTGTGCAAAAATGCGTTAGGAAAGCAGTGCCCTAAGCCAATGCAAATACCTTTTAGAAGCTATGCAGAGAAATTTGAAATTATAGATTCTAATATAAAGGCTGTTGCAATTGAGCAGGATGAGCAAAGTAAAGAGCTTATAGAACGTCTTAAAAACACAGGCATAACAGACACAAGAAAGCTCCAAAGCTATACGTTTTCGATTTACGAAAACGAGCTGGATTTGCTCATGCGCTTGGGTGTTTGCGAAAACCTCGGCGGAGTATATTGCCTTACAAACAAGGACTATTACAACAAAAATACTGGAGTTTGCTTTGATGGAATTGATTATATTACTTAGGAAGGAAGTGAGCCAATGAGCTATGGCTTCAAAATTTTGGTTGAGGGAGATTATGCAGCATACAACAGACCTGAGTTAAAGGTAGAGCGTGTGAGCTATGATGTGCCGACACCGGGTGCGATTGAGGGTATGCTCAAAAGCGTATATTGGAAGCCTGCTATACGCTACGTTGTGGACAAAATTGTGGTTTTCAACCCAATTAAGTTTACAAATATTCGCAGAAACGAGGTTAAGGACAAAGTATCCTACCAAAATATGCTAGGACTGATGAAAGGACAGGACAAAGACCCATGCATCTACGCAGATGCCTCAAGAAGCCAAAGAGCGGCGGTGGTCCTCAAAGATGTTAAGTACGGTATTGAGTTTCACTTTGAACTGACGGGACTGAAATCCGACAACGAAGCGGACGGTGAAAACAAGCACTACAACATCATCAAGCGCCGTTTGGAAAACGGACAGTGCTTCAGGCAGCCCTGCCTTGGTTGCAGCGAGTTCCCCGCAAGAAAAATCGAGCTTATTGATGACTTTGCCCTTGAAGAGATAAGCCCGGACATTTCGGAAATGGGCGATGTTGACCTTGGCTTTATGTGCTACCGCTTAAATTTCGGAGACAGGGGAATTCCTTTAAACACTGACTGGGAAAACCCGAGGTTTTCAGATACGGCTGACGCTGCATACTATCGTCCCCATATGGTGAACGGAGTGATTGATGTCGCAAAATACAGGGAGGTACTCAAATGCTGATTTCTGCCCTATGTGACTACTACGATATTTTATCAAAAAGCGGCAAGGTGCTTCCCGACGGATACTCCAATGTCAAAATTCATTACCTTGTGGGCTTGACGCAGGAAGGCGAAATTGCGGAAATCATTGATTATTGCGAGGAAATTTCACTTTCCGCCTCAAAGGGGAAAACAAAAAAGTTATCGCAGCCCCGCACACTTGTTATGCCGAAGCGCACAGAAAAATCATGTGTAGACTCTAATATTATTGAGCACAGACCCTTGTATTTGTTTGGTCTGAATTTTGAAAAAGAAGGCTTAACCGAAAAGGACAGAACAGATAAAGCAAAGAAATCCCATGAGGATTTTGTGAGAAAGCAGCTTGCGTTTTTGGATGGGCTTGACACTCCGCTGATAAATGCATATCGGCGCTTTGTAGAAGCGTGGACGCCGGAGGCGGAAACCGAAAACCCGCATCTCTTGGCTTTGGGGAAGGCATATGGCGCTTCGGGATTTGCGTTTTGCCTTGCGGGAAGGCCTCAGCTGCTGCTGCACGATGAGCCTGCTGTGAAAAATGCTTGGGAAGCTGCACTGCAAGCCGAGGAAGGCTCCGACGGTGTCTGCTCACAGTGTGCAATAACGGGAGAGAGTGCGCCCATTGCCATGATTCACGATAAAATCAAAGGCGTTCCCGGGGGACTTGCAACAGGCAATGCTCTTATTTGTTTCAAGGGAGAGGCAATGGAGTCCTACGGCAAAACCCAGTCTCTGAACAGTAATATTTCGGAAAAGGCAATGAAAAAGTATACGGAAGCGCTGAACTATTTGCTTTCCGACCGCAGCCGCCGAGTCATTCTTGACGATGTGGTTTTGCTTCACTGGGCTATCTCCGAAGACGAGCTGTATGACAAAATTGTCAGCGCGGGTGTTTTTGACGGCTTTGGGGATGATGACGACAAAATGGGGGACAAGGAAACAAACGACCTGCTTGTCAGTATTTTAAAGTCTGCGCAGGAAGCCGCGGTCAGCGGCAAGCTCCTTGATATTTCGGAGCAAATTGACCCTAATGTCACCTTCTATATGGTTGGGCTTAAGCCTAATTCTGCAAGGCTTGCGGTTGAGTTTATATACCGTAGCCGTTTTGGAGCCTTGCTGCAAAACATAGCGCAGCACCAAGAGGACCTGAAAATGTCTGAGGACGGAAAAATAATTCCGCTTTGGAGAATAAAGAAAGAGCTTACCATTCCAAACAGCAAAAATGATGCCATTAATCCGTCACTGCTGAGCAGTTTGCTGGAAGCAATTTTTAACGGCTATCGATATCCGGAGGGGCTGCTTGCAACCGTCATACGAAGAATAAAGAGCGACAGCAATGATGAGAAGAATTCATACATAAAGCTAAATCCGCTCAGAGTATCAATTATCAAGGCGTATTTAAACAGAAAATCAAGACTATTAGGACAAAAGGAGGAGATTTCCTTGGCATTGGACAAAGAAAACAAAACCCCCGCATACCTATGTGGGAGACTGTTCGCAGTTTTGGAAAAATTGCAGCAGGACGCGTCGGGAAACAATCTTAACAGGACAATAAAGGATGCCTATTTTGCGTCTGCCTGTTCTACGCCTGCAATTGTGTTTCCCAAGCTTTTGCGGCTTGCGCAGCACCATATTTCAAAGGCGGAAAGCGGCGGCTATTGGAACTACATGATAGGTGAGATTACAGCAAGCCTTGACGGCACCTTTCCCCAGAGCTTGATTTTGGACGATCAGGGTAAATTTATTTTGGGCTACTATCATCAGTATTTTGCAAAAAGCGAAAAAAAGAACGATAGCACCGAGAACGATAAGAAAAAAGAGGAGGAATAAAAAATGGCTATATCTGCAACCTACAACTTTGTAATTCTGTTTGATGTTGAAAACGGAAACCCGAACGGTGACCCCGATGCAGGCAACAGCCCGCGCATAGACCCTGAAACAGGTCACGGCTTTATAACCGACGTTTGCATAAAGCGTAAAGTTCGCAACTTTGTTGAGCTTGCAATGGAGGGCAGAGAGGGCTACAACATTCTTATTAAGCCCGATAAATCGCTAAACTCAAAGTTTACTGATGCCTACAAGGAGCAAAATCTTACTCTGGGTGAAAAGGGTAAAAACACCGATAACGTTGAAAAAGCCAAGGCATTTATGTGCAGCAGCTTTTTTGATGTCCGTGCGTTTGGTGCGGTTATGTCCACAGGCAACGACCCTTGCGGCATAGTAAGAGGCCCTGTGCAAATTAACTTTGCGCGAAGCCAATCCCCTGTGTTTATTCAAGAGGTGACAATTACACGTCAGGCAAGAACAACTGAAACAAGAGCTGAAACCGGCGAAACCGAAATGGGCAGAAAAAGCATAATTCCCTATGCGCTTTACCGTGCGGAGGGCTATGTATCAGCTCCTCTTGCGGCAAAAACAGGACTGAGCGATGAGGATGTGGAGCTTTTGTGGACAGCTATCATAAATATGTTTGAGAATGACCACAGTGCTGCAAGAGGCAAAATGTGTGTGAGAAAGCTCTACATTTTCCGCCATGAGAATCCGTTGGGGAGCTGCCCCTCACATATTCTGTTTGATAAAATAACAGTGGTTCCCAACAACATGCTGCTGCCGCCTCGCTGCTTTGGGGATTATACTGTAACGGTAGAAGAGTCTCTTCCGAGCGGTGTAAGTCTGCTTGAAAAGCTGTAATGCAAATCAAAATCAGAGACATACAGCACTTTCTGTATTGTCCTCATCGCTGGGGACTTATGGAGATCGACAGGGCGTGGGCAGAAAACTATTTTGTGGTTAAGGCTAACCTTATGCATGAGCGTGTCCATGACCCTGAAAAATCATATAGTCTGCGCGGTAAAAGGGTTCTGAATGGACAGTACGTATTTCTTGATACTCCGCCTTACGAGATTTACGGAGTTTTAGACTGCATAGAGCTGACGGCGGATCCAAAGGGCGTTGCTGTTGATGACAGCGGCAAAAGGTATAAGCTGTGCATAGTGGAGTATAAGCCCAGTGCACCCAAGGACCTTGATTTCTATGAGGAGGATGCCATGCAGGTTTTTGCGCAAAAGCTGTGTGTTGATAACATTTTTAGCTGTGATTGCAGCTGCGAAATGTATTATGCAAAGGAAAAGCAACGTAAGAAGCTGCCTTTTTCGGAGAGGCACGAGGAGCTTGACAATAAGCTTCAAGAAACTCTTGGGGAAATGAGAGAGTACATGCAAAACGGAATTATTCCCAAGCGCGAAAGCGGACAGAAATGCAGCGGCTGCTCAATGAAGGATTTGTGTATGCCAATGAAAGAAAAAAGAGGGACAACGCAGTCGAGGATTAAAACTATGCTTAGAGAGGAGCTGCCGTGAGAAAACTGTTAAACACGCTGTACGTGACTCAAGAGCAGGCGTATTTAAGTGTTGACGGAGAAAACATAGTATGTCTTCTTGAGGAAAACGAAAAATTTCGTATCCCCTTTGACAACCTTGAGTCTGTTGTTAGCTTTAGTTACCTTGGCTGCTCCCCTGCGCTCATGGGAAAATGCGTTGAAAAGCTGATACCTATAAGCTTTATCAGCCCCGCGGGAAAATTTCTTGCACGAATTGGCGGGGGTACAAGAGGCAATGTTCATCTTAGAATTGCGCAAATTGATTGCTTTAAAGAAAAAAAGCTTCTGCTTACACAAAACACCATGGCGGCGAAATTTGCAAATTCTATAAGGCTTATCAAGCGCTCTTGCCACGACAATGAGCAGCTGCGCTCCGACTCCGACATTGAAGCTGCGGTTGAAGCGCTGAAACAAGGAATTGACTCGGTTTATCAAGCGGATGGCATAGAGGAAATAATAGGGATAGAAGGTAACTGCGCGCACAAATTTTTTTCGGTGTTTGGGAAGCTGTTTACAAATTCCGCAAAAGCTGATCAATTTACCGTACGAACGAAACGCCCTCCCCAGGACCCTGTAAATGCTGTGCTTTCGTTTGTATATACTTTATACACTAACGAATATGCAGCGGCGCTTGAGACTGTGGGATTGGACAGCTATATTGGATACTGTCACGCACTGCGCAGCGGCAGAAGCTCGCTTGCCTGTGATTTAGTGGAGGAGGCTCGCTGCATAGCAGACAGACTTACCCTAACACTATTTAATTTGCAAAAATTAAGTGATAAGGATTTTGAAAAACAGGAAACTGGTGCCGTTTATCTTAATAATGAGGGTCGAAAAAAAGTAATTACGGCATGGCAGGAGAAAAAGCGCAGCGAAGTTACGCATCCATATTTAGGTCAAAAAATTCAACTTGGTTTGCTGCCCTATGTTCAAAGCAATTTGCTTGCAAAATATATTCGCGGCGAAATTGACGAATACCCTTCTTTCTTGCTAAAGTAGGTGAGTGATATGATGGTTTTAATAAGCTATGATGTAAGTACAATTGACAAGTCGGGAAGGACAAGATTAAGAAAGGTCGCCAAGGAGTGCCAAAATCATGCACAGCGTGTCCAAAATTCTGTGTTTGAAGCCGATTTGGACTATGGTAAGTTTTTAAAGCTCAAGGAACGATTGATTAAGGCAATTGATGAAGAAAAAGATAGCCTAAGATTCTACTACCTTGGAGACAACTGGGAAAAAAGAATAGAACATGTCGGTACAAAGGAAACCTATAATCCTGAGGGCGTGTTAATTGTATAAATATGGCGAAGTGCAGGTAATTTAAAATATGCGGTAGGTTCGCCTGAATTATCCTCTAAAATCATAGGGTTCTTAAGAAAAATAAAAGAGTTTTATAATCATATTTGTGTCCACCCCAAAAAGTAGGGAGGCTATCGTTAAATGCACAATATTTTGCGGTCGCACCCCACACGGGGTGCGTGAGTTGAAATTTTT
>CAZAIU010000068.1:0-7486 GCA_964485265.1 uncultured Oscillospiraceae bacterium
TATACTACTGCTAAAATACATTATGGATTCGTCTCGATACTTTATATGCCGGTTGGCAGAAGACGCAAGAAACTGACATGATAAGAAATTGGGAAGAAATAAATGAATTGAACGATTCTCTGTCAAAAAAATATTCGGATTTACTGAATAAATTGCTTATACGCAAGGTTATCGAAGTTAAATAAGTCACATCGTATGGTAATCCAAAAGAATACAAAATAAGCCCTGTCTTTTTGCAGTCATTACAATCAATTAATGCAGCTTCGAAAGCGGCTATTCAACGAGCAGTAGAGGAGCGTAAGGTTACTTTAGACGAGTTTTCATTTTAAACTTAAAACCACACTAAAGGTTTTATCCTTAGGTGTGGTTTTTGCTGTTATTGCTCTGCTTAAAGGGTGTTGGTCAAAATTGCCTTGTTCTCGCAAATCCAGTAAAAAGCTATAGGTTTTGCGACAGTATTATTAGAAGAATAAATATAGGAAAGATATTTATTTGCTTGACATAAAATCAAGGCATAATGTAGCATTTTCCGGAATCTCATTTTTTGCATTATAGTAAGAATAAATTATTAGCAACTAAAATATCCGTCAGACCTATGCACTTAAAAAGCGCAAACTCGCTTCTTTCTGCAACGCTTCACCGAGCAAATACAGGTGTTGTATTTTTTACCACGGCTACATTTTAGCGCAGGCACATCAAAACGGCAAGCTACCCATGGCATATAAATCCAAAAAAATTATCGAAAATGCGCAAAAGTATCCCCCTGTGGGGCTTGCAATGTCTTACAATGCCCCATAAAATGAGTTTATCTTAAAAATCCATAAGATACTTTTCTCCTCAATCCTTGGAACTAATACTCTTTTATAAGCCCGCAGATTTGATACAAACTAGAAAAGAGCCTTACATTTCAAGGTTTACAAGGAGAAAGTCTTGGTAAATTCCGTCAACATATCTGCGTTGCCGGAAAACAAATTTGAGAGGTAAGTTATGAACAGAGCGAAAAAGATTTTGACATTGACTCTTGCGATTTTGATGATTACCGCATTATTTGCTGGTTGCACCACCAAAAAGCCCGCAGTGAGCGACAATCCAGCCGAAAACAAAGCTCCTTCGGAGCCTGCGGCGTCCGCAGAAAGCACCTTGGTTTACGGCAGCGGCGACTATACCCGCATTAACCCTGCAATTGATGAGCACGGCGAGATTAACATTCTCATCTTTGCCGGACTCACTGCCCACGATGAAAACAGCAGCGTTATTCCCTCGATGGCAAAGAGCTGGGTATGGGACGAAGCCACCTCCACCTACACCTTCAATCTTGAAGAGGGTATCAAATGGCACGATGGTGAAGCATTCACCGCCGAGGATGTTAAGTTCACCATTGACGCGATAAGAAACCCTGAAAATGAGTCCGAAATTTTCTCAAACTATGAGGACGTTGAGGAAATCACGGTTGTTGACGACCACACCATCAGCTTTAAGCTCAAGGCGCCCAACGTGGCTTTCCCCGAATATATGACTATCGGAATTCTTCCCAAGCACCTTTTAGAGGGCGAGAATATGCAGGAGAGCGACTATTTCCGTTTTCCCATAGGCACAGGTCCCTACAAGATGGAAAGTTGGGACGAGGGACAGGCAATCACTCTTGTTAAAAACGAGGACTATTTCAAGGGCACCCCCAATATTGACAAGGTCATTTTCAAAATCGTTGTAGACGACAACGCAAAGGCTCTGCAGCTTCGCAGCGGTGAGCTTGACCTTGCATTGCTCACTCCCAAAGATGCGGAAACCTTTGTGGGTGACGACACCTTTAAGCGCTACGATATGCTAACCGCCGACTATCGTGGTATTATGTACAATTTCAACAATGAATACTGGCAGAAAAACAGAGACATAATCCCCGCAATAAACTATGCAATAGACAGACAGGCGATGATGAACGCCGTTATTCTTGGACAGGGCATGGTTGGCTACGGTCCCCTCCAGAGAAATATTTACAATTTCGACGGTGTAGAAAAGTACGACTATGCCCCCGAAAAGTCGAAGGAGCTCCTTGAGGGCTTGGGCTGCACGATGAAGGACGACGGCTTCTATTACAGAAACGGCGAAAAGCTGGGATTTACCATAAGCTGCAGTCTTGGAGACCAGGTTCGCATCGACATGGCACATATTGCCGCACAGCAGTTGGGTGAAATCGGTATTGATGTAAAGGTCGAGGTTCCGGCTCAGATAGACTGGGCAGGTCAGGAGGCATTCCTTATAGGCTGGGGCAGTCCCTTTGATGCCGATGACCATACCTATAAGGTTTTCGGAACAGACCGTGGAAGCAACTATAACGGCTACTCCAACGCAAAGGTAGACGAATATCTGACTGCTGCCCGTCAAACCGAGGTAAGCGAGGAAAGAGCCGAGTTATATAAGCAATTCCAAATTGAGCTGTCAAAAGACCCCGCCTACACCTTCTTCTGCTACATTGATGCAAACTATGTGGGCAACGCAAATATCAGTGGGATTAACGAGAAAACTGTTCTCGGTCACCACGGCGTGGGTATCTTCTGGAACATAGCCGAATGGACTTATAACAAGTAATTAGCTCCAAAAGAATTAAGAAAAGGGGACTAAGCTATTGTCCAAAACGGGCAATAGCTTAGTTCTGCCTTAAGAAACAATAAGCTCCGAAAAAGGAGAGACAACGTGTCAGACATTTTAGAATTAAAAAACCTGTCCGTCAGCTTTAACACACAAGCTGGAGAGGTTGAGGCAGTACGAGATGTTTCCCTTTCACTTCACGAGGGTGAAATTTTAGCCATAGTCGGGGAGTCTGGCTGCGGAAAAAGCGTGCTGTGTAAATCAATAATGAAGCTTTTACCGGAAAACGCATATATTAAAAGCGGTAGTATAAGCGTTAATGGCACCGATATTACCAAATACAAAGAGCGAAATATGCAAAAGCTTCGGGGCAGGCTGTTTTCCATGGTTTTTCAAGACCCCCAGACCTCGCTCAACCCCACCATGACCATAGGAAATCAAATTGCCGAGGCTGTTAAAATTCATAATAGAAATTTAACACGCTCACAGCTTCGTGAACGTGTAATTGAGCTTATGGAGCTTGTGGGAATCGAGAGCTCCGGGGAGCGCTACGGGCTGTATCCTTATAACTTTTCCGGCGGAATGCGGCAAAGAAGCGTTATGGCAATTGCGCTTGCCTCAAACCCTAGGATACTTTTTGCCGACGAGCCCACCACCGCTCTTGACGTTACCATTCAGGCGCAAATTCTCGATCTTCTTACAGACGTTCAAAAAAAGCTCAAAACCACAACCGTGTTTGTGACCCACGATTTGGGTGTTGTCGCCCATGTGGCGGACAGGGTTGCTGTAATGTACGCCGGAAGAATTGTGGAACTCGGAACCGCGGAGGATATTTTTTACGACCCCCGGCATCCCTACACCTGGGGACTTCTGCAGTCGCTCCCCGCTTTTTCACGGGGAAAGGACAGGCTTTACACCATACCGGGCATACCGCCATCCCTCATAAATCCCCCTAAGGGCGACGCATTTGCCATACGAAACGACTTGGCTCTGGCAATCGACTACGAAACGCCGCCACCCATGTTCAAAATCAGCGACACTCACTATGCGGCAACATGGCTTTTGGACAAAATGGCTCCGAAAATTACGCCTCCCGTGATTGGAGGTGTCTATGTCTGAAGAAAATCTTGTAAAGGTAAAAGGTTTAACCCACCTTTTCAGACTTTCCAAAAAGGCAGTCATAAAGGCTGTGGACAATGTTAGCTTTGACATACGGCGAGGCGAAATATTCGGCTTAGTCGGCGAATCCGGCTCGGGCAAGTCCACGCTTGCACGATGCATCATGAACGTGTATGAGCCTTCAGAGGGAGAAATTCTATACTCTGGCATAAATCTCTGCGACAAAAAGCAGCTGCGTGAGCACAAAAAGCGGCTTCAGACAGAGAGACAGCTTATTTTTCAAGACTCTAACTCCTCATTAAATCAAAGAATGTCCGTGCGAAATATTCTGGCAGAGCCTCTTAGAATAAACGGCATGTACAAAAACAGGCGCGAGCGTGAGGATTACCTAAAATGGAATCTTGACTATGTGGGCTTGGAGCATCGCTTTCTCGACCTCTATCCTCCGGAAATTTCCGGAGGCCAGCGCCAAAGAGTCAGCATTGCAAGAGCGCTGCTCATGAATCCTCAGCTTCTTGTTGCGGACGAGCCCGTTGCATCTTTGGACGTTTCCATTCAGGCGCAGATAATAAACCTTTTCAAGCACCTTCAGGAGGAGCACGGCTTTACCTTTTTATTCATAGCCCACGACCTTTCCATGGTGGAGTATCTTTGCGACCGTGTTGGGGTAATGTATCACGGGCGACTGGTAGAGGTGGCGGAAAAAAGAGAGCTTTTTTCAAATCCCCTCCACCCTTACACCAAAAGGCTGTTAAGCGCTATACCTGTCCCCGACCCTCGAATTGAGCGAAACCGCAAGATCTTGGAATTTGAGTCCTTTGAGTGTGTGGGCGAGCTTGAAGAAGTCAGTTCGGGGCACTTTGTACTGCCAACCGAGGAGAAAGCCCTATGAAACAAAAAACAAACATACCTCTATACCTTTTAAAAAAGCTATTAGTTTTGCTTTTGAGTATTTTTATTCTTTCTATTCTTGTGTTTTACATTTCACGCAAAGCTCCGGGCGACCCATTGGTATCCTATTACGGTGACAGAGTTGAGCGAATGTCCGCCGAGGAGCGTGAGCAAACAAAAGACAGGCTGGGGCTAAACGAGCCCATTTATGTGCAGTATGTGAAATGGCTTGAGGGCTCGCTTCACGGCGACTTCGGCATTTCATTCAAGTACAAGCAGCCGGTCACAGAGGTTATAAGCACACGCATTACAAATACGCTTATCCTCGGTGGAATAGGCTTTATTATAACCTTTGTTCTATCGCTGCTTTTGGGACTTCTATGTGCTTGGAACGAGGGCAAGTGGATAGATAAAATAACCTGTCAGGTGGGAACCTTTACAAGCTGTATTCCCGAATTTTGGCTCTCCTTGGTGCTTATACTTGTGTTTTGTGTCAATCTGAAGCTTTTGCCCAGCAGTGGTGCCTACACCTTGGGGACACAGGGAGGCTTTGCAGACAGGGCAATTCACCTCATCTTGCCCATGATTGTGGTTGTTATGGGGCATCTTTGGTACTATGCATATATGATACGCAACAAGCTTTTGGACGAGGTCAGGGCGGACTATGTTCTTTTGGCAAAATCCAAGGGACTTCCCAAGCGCAGCATAATGTTTAAGCACTGCCTCAAAAATATCATGCCCACCTACATCAGCATAATGGCAATATCGGTACCCCACGTTTTGGGAGGAACCTATATTGTGGAAACTGTGTTTTCCTATCCCGGCATAGGAAGCCTCTCCTTCGAAAGCGCAAAATATCACGATTACAACCTTCTGATGATTCTTTGCATGATAACGGGTATGCTGGTTATTATCTGCAACATTATCGGTCAGATAATAAACGAGCAGATTGACCCTCGCATACGTGCAACAGAGGTTGTTGAAACATCGGAGGTGCAAAAAGCATGAATGAATCCGCTTTTTCAATTGTGGGCATAAGACCAGAGCTTGTGTGCGATGCTCCACGAAAAAGAGCCGCTTTTCGAAAAGGCAGACCTGTTTTTTCGGTTATATGCTTGGTTCTTATCGTTCTAGGCTGTATCTTTGCAGAAGCAATAATGACTAAAAATCCCAGCTATATGGATCTTTTAAACTACACTCACGCACCTAACAGTGAGTTTTTGTTCGGCACCGACACCTTGGGACGAGACATATTCTCTATGATATGGCACGGCGGCAGGCTGTCCCTGATAATCGGCGTTTTGGCAACTGCAATTTCTACTGTCATCGCTATAGTTTACGGAGCAATCAGCGGCCTTGCACCCGTTTGGCTGGACAATATAATGATGCGTTTTACGGAAATCCTTTTGAGCATTCCCTCTCTGCTTGTTGTGCTGTTCATTCAGGCAATCTTGGGAAAGGCAAATGCTCTGTCCATCGCTCTTGTGATTGGAGTGACAGGATGGATGAGCATCGCAAAAATAATACGCACAGAGGTCAGGCAAATAAGAAGCAGCGAGTATGTCATAGCCTCACGCTGCATGGGCGGAGGGTTTTTCCACGTTTTGCGCAAGCACCTTACCCCGAATTTCGTATCCTCCATTATGTTTATGGTGGTTATGAACGTTCGAGGAGCCATTGTCTCCGAGTCCACGCTGAGCTTTATGGGCATTGGTCTGCCTTTGGAAATTATCACTTGGGGCTCTATGCTGTCCCTTTCCGAAAAGGCGCTTTTATCGGGTGCATGGTGGATAATCCTTATTCCCGGTTTTTTCCTTGTGGCGTCGCTTATGTGCATTACCAACATAGGAAATTATGTTCGGCAAGAAGTAAACCGCAAGCAAAGCAATATGTAGATGCAGAAAAGTCTTTTTTTGCCGGGTTTAATTGCTTCTTAAGGTTGAGCTTTACATGAAAAGAAAACTTTGACTCTATAATAAATGTTGGGGTTGCCATCCGGAAACGGAAGGTGAACACCCAACATTTTTTAATAAAACAGTTCCTGTTTTATTAAAAAATAATATCACGGCGCTGCGCGCCATTAAAACTGTCCGAGACAGTTTTAATAAATATGTCCCCCCGTTTGAGTAAAGTTATCTAAAATGCCGAAGAAAATTGATTCACAGAAAGAAAGCGGATACCATTCAAAGGAGCCTAAATGGAGGCGCCGTAATGATAAGGAGTGGGACAATAATGCGCATGAAAAAAGCCGTTGGCTGGCATGAGCGCATACGCCATCGGCAAGAAAATGAGTCTGCGCAAGAATACCGTTCGTAAGTATATGGACAGACCAGATGAGTTTCCTCTATACATAACTTGACCCTCAAAACTTGATGAGTACAAGCTTTACCTCCCACGAGCTGATGGACAGCGGCATATTAATGCATTGTCCTTCTGAAAAGGCTGCGGGCAGCAGGCTACAACAGTAGCATAAGCATATAAAGAATATGTCCACCAGTACCGTGCGTCAAAGAAGTTTTCCGTAGCACAGCGCTTTGAGACGCTTTCGGGAAAGCAGCCTCAGATGGACAGGGGTATTTGTCAGTACGAGGATACCGACGTTTGTAATGATTCTGGGTTGCCGAAGTTCACCAGCCGTACGAATTTTCCACGCTGCACTCGAGGATGGCCTGTATCGATTCTACGCCGCAAGCGGCGTTCTCCGAAATGCAGATTATCTGCTCTTCGTTGGCGAAGCCGGTGCTCAGCAAATCCATGACATATAGTGCGGCTTTGTAGCCGCAGGTAAACCCTTTGCAGATATGACCGTGAAACCCGCACATTTTTCCCTGCATAGGTCAAGAAAAACTGGACACGAAGTTAAGAATTCAAGAATTTTGTATTTCAAACT
>CAZAIU010000069.1:0-6579 GCA_964485265.1 uncultured Oscillospiraceae bacterium
AAAAGTTTACTTTCGGTTGATGTTGGTGTGATGTTTGGTTGAACTTGACGCAATATACTGACGCAGAAATGTAATGTTGCTCATGTTGTGGAGTGACATTGGGGCAGAGAGGTTAGCATGAGCGTTACTTTGAGCGTTTTTTTAGCTTATGGTTACACCCCTTGCTTTCAACTAATTGGAGGTAATGCAGAATGCAAAAGTTTGGACACGCAGTGGTAAAATCTCGGACGTGGATAATGATATTATCCTTAGTCCTGATGATTCCTTCCGTGTTCGGTATGCTCAATACTCGTATCAACTATGATATGCTTGACTATTTGCCAAAGGATATTGATACGGCGCAGGGGCAGAACATTTTACTTGACGAATTTGGCAAGGGCGCGTTTTCCTTTGTCATCGTTGAGGGTATGGACACGAAGGATGTTGTTACGCTGAAAAAGAACATTGAACAGGTTGACCACGTAGACTCAGTAATATGGTATGACAATGTCTTTTCTCCGTCGGTTCCTATTGAAATGTTACCGGAGAAGTATTACGACGCATTTAACTCAGGGGATGCGACAATGATGGCAGTGTTTTTTGACACTGCTACCTCCGCAGACGAAACAATGGATGCCATTACGCAGATACGCAGCATAGCCGGAAAACAGTGCTATGTTTCCGGAATGTCGGCGCTAGTTACAGACCTTAAGGCAATGTGTGAACGGGAGGAACCTATATATGTAGGAATTGCGGTTGCTTGTGCCTGCCTTGCAATGCTGCTGCTTCTCGACTCGTGGCTTGTTCCCTTTGTATTCCTTGCAAGCATCGGCATCACCATATTATACAATATGGGCACAAACTTCTTTATGGGGGAAATTTCCTACATAACAAAAGCTCTTGCAGCGGTTTTGCAGCTTGCAGTTACCATGGACTATTCGATTTTCCTGTGGCACAGCTACACAGACGAAAAGCAAGTTTGCCAAAGCAAAGAAGAAGCCATGGCGCAGGCAATTGATCGTACCGTTATCTCGGTTATAGGAAGCTCCGCAACCACCATTGCGGGCTTCATAGCCCTTTGCTTTATGAGCTACACAATGGGCAAGGATTTGGGAATTGTTATGGCTAAGGGCGTTCTTCTGGGCGTAATCGGCAGTGTTACAATTCTTCCCGCCATGATTTTGCTGCTCGACAAGCCGCTTGATAAAACACGCCACAAGTCACTCATACCAAAGGCTGACAAATTCTCGGCATTTATTACGAAGCACTCGTGGGTGTTCCTTGTAATATTTGTAATTATCGCGATTCCGGCATCAATAGGCTACATGAACACGCCTATTTATTATGACTTTACAAACATTTTAACCAGTGAGGATAAGTCAAGCATAGATGAGGGCGATATGCAATTCCTTGCCGCAAACGAAAAGCTTACCGAAGATTTTGGTGTTGCGTCCACTCATATGATTATCATGGATTCGGCAGTGTCTGCTAAGAATGTCAAGGAAATGATAAGCGAAATTGACGCTGTGGACGGAGTGTCCTACACCTTGGGTCTTGACTCTGTGATTGGCAGCGATGTTCCCAGAGATATGGTGCCTTCCTCCATAGGAGATGACCTAAGCAGCGATAAGTATCAGCTTCTCCTTATAAACTCAACATATAAGGTCTCTACCGACGAATGCAATGGCCAGATAGACGCAATCAATACCATTATTAAAAAATATGATGCGAGTGCCATGCTGATAGGCGAAGCGCCTTGCACCAAGGACCTTATTGAGGTAACAGACAAGGACTTCAACGTTGTAAACATTATTTCTATATTGGCAATTTTTGCAATTCTTGCCATCGTATTAAAGAGCTACTCGCTACCCTTTATTCTTGTCTTGGTAATTGAGTTTGCTATTTTCACTAATCTGGGCATTCCCTATTATACGAATTTCTCTCTGCCGTTCATCGCCCCGATATGTATAAGCACAATTCAGCTTGGAGCAACTGTTGACTATGCAATTTTGATGACGACCAGGTACAGACAGGAGCGTATGAGCGGACTGGATAAGCACGCAGCAGTTACAACAGCCTTGACTGTTGCAATTCCATCTGTTTTGGTCAGTGCTTTGGGATTTTTTGCCGCTACCTTTGGAGTTGGACTGTACTCAAACATCAGTCTCATAAGCTCAATGTGCAATTTGATGGCACGGGGTGCTCTGATAAGCATGCTATCCGTAATATTTGTACTTCCGTCTTTGCTGTTACTCCTCGATAAGCTTATTTGCAAATCAACATGGCTGTACGGCCATGCTATGAAAGCGGAAAACGATGAAAAATGTTTGGAGGAAACAAAATGAAAATATTTAGTAGAGACACAAATAAGGTTCTCGGTGTTTCTCTCAGTGCGCTTCTTCTTGCAGGCGTGCTGGGACAATGCTTTACCGCAAGTGCGGGAAACAAAACAACTGACGCAGATACTTTGCAAAGCAGTATAAACAGTGCTGTTGCAAGTCTCAGCGAAAAGGACAAAGAGGAAACCGTTTATGTAATTTCAGACGCAAAGGGAACCCCAAACGAAGTAATCGTAAGCGAATGGCTTAAAAACTCGGAGAACAGCAGCTCACTCAAGGACTATACAGACCTCAAGGACATTTACAATACCAACGGTGAAGAAACCTTTGAAAATGACGGCAGCGGCAATTTGACATGGAATGCGGCAGGGCATGATATTCATTACCGCGGTGTATCCGACAAGCAGGTTCCGGTTAAGGTCAATGTTAGCTATTACCTAGACAATGCCCAAATCGAGCCGGAGCAGCTTGCAAACAAAAGCGGACATGTTAAAATCCGCTTCGACTATGAAAACACCGAAAAGCACACAGCTGTTGTAAACGGCAGAGAAACCGAGGTTTATGTTCCGTTTTTGGTGGCTAGCGGTGTAATTCTGGATGATGAAAACTTCTCCAACATCAGCGTTACAACGGGCACTGTCGTAGACGACGGGAGCCGCAGCATAATTGTTGGCTGCGCACTTCCCGGTATGGCTGAAAGCCTTGATGTGACAGCAGACGATATAGATATTCCCGACAGCGTGGAAATTGAAGCGGATACTACAAATTTTGTGCTTTCCACAACTCTTACCATGGCAATGGCGGGACTGACAGAGGATTTGAAGCTTGATGAAAACGGAAAGCTGGATGATTTGTCAGGTTCTATGCAGGCACTGGATAGTGCAGCCTGTGAGCTGGTAAATGGCACAACTCAGCTTTATGACGGCATATCCACACTGTATGACAGTTGTAGTCAGCTGCAATCCGGCGTGGGAGCACTGCTTTCCGGCACGCAGAGCTTGAGCAACGGTGCCGCTGCCGCTAATGACGGTGCACAACAGCTTACCGGCGGACTTTCCGCGCTGTCTGCTAACAGTGCAGCACTCAACGGCGGTGCTCTACAGCTTGTTAATGCAGTGTTTGCCTCTGCAACAACTCAAATTAGAACGCAGCTTGCAGCAAGCGGCGTTATGACCGTGGAGCAGGCAAATGCAATTACCCTTACACCGTCTAACTATTCATCCGTATTTGCACAGTTTACAAGCTCGGCACAGACCGCTGCCGAAGCACAGATTCGCTCGGCACTGGGCGCGATGACTGCCGAACAGCAAAATCTTGCAATGACAATAGCAAGCGACCTAGTTACCGAAGGTTCGGGTCTGTCCGTTACTCAAGCTGTTACAACAGCAGCTGGCATGATGCAAAATGCTGCCGTTGCACAAAAGGCTTGCTCCGCAATAAACGATGATTGGCTTGCAAATCCCCAAATCAGCAATGCAATTGCGCAGGTTGTAGAAAAAACCGGCAAAGACAGCGACACGGCAGCGAAGCTTGTTGCGGTTGCCTTAGTACTTGATTCATCAAATCCCACCGCTCAGCTTGAAAATGCAGGTGCAGTGCTGGAAAACGCTGCAAAGGTAGCGGGAACCACTGCCGACGAGGCTAAAATCAGTTCACTGTGCTTGGCGGCTGCGTCATCTGCATCCGAACAGGGTCAGGCACTTGTACAGGCAAAGGCACAGCTTGACAGTGTTATGGGCTTCTACAACGGTCTTGCATCCTACACAGCAGGTGTAGACTCAGCATGCAGCGGCTCACAGCAGCTTGCGGCAGGTGTGTCCGCGCTGAAGGATGGTTCACAGCAGCTTCTAAACGGTATCAACACCCTTAATGAAGGCAACAGCAAGCTTATCGACGGTGTCGGACAGCTAAAGGACGGCGGAGCTTCGCTAAGCGAGGGAACTAAGCGTTTTTATGACGAAGGCATTAAAAAGCTGTTAGGAGCCTTTGACGGCGATTACGGTGAGCTGATTGCACGCTTGCAGGCTGTCAAGGAAGCAGGTCAATCCTATAAGAGCTTTGGCGGTATTACACAGGACATGAGTGGCAGAGTAAAATTTATTATAAAAACTGCCTCCATCGGATAGTGATATCCAACAAATAAGCTAATTACCTAATTGAATAAGGTGTCTGCCTACGCCTTATTTCAATGGTAGCATCATATTACAGATGTTACACTTCATCTGATCCCCGGCAACTGCGCGTTTGGTGTGCTGCCCCTCACCAAAGGTGCGGCGAAAGTCTCTAGGCTCATCGGCAGTCCCGCCGATAGCTTAGAGACTTTTGCTTTTTTAAAACCTCTAAAATACTGCTTTGCCACGTAGTTTTGGCAGTGCGTTATACGGGTATCATATTTAGGCAGCAATAATTAAGGAGGACAGCAATATGAGACTAAAAAGCCTGTTGAAGGATAAGCTTAAACGACCATATATATTTTACATTCTCGCCTCTGCTCTGGTTTTAGTGTCGCTTAACGTGTTTGTCGCGCCGAGAATAATCGGTCAGCAGGCGATTGAGGTGGACTACAATACCTTTTCCGCCATGACCGAAAAGGGCGATATAGGACGCTTCAAAATTGACAGCGAGGAAATCTACTTCACTGACAAGGGCGGTGACGAGCTTTACAGAACTAACCTTATAAAAAACTCTATCATGGTTGAAAAGCTGTATAATTCAGGCGCGGAGCTTGCAAAAAATATAAAAACTACGAAAATATCAGTAAAAACCCTTCTGCTTTACTGGATACTTCCGGCGGTGGTGCTTTCTCTTGGCGGGATCTTCTTTGCAAAGGGCACAGGCTCAGCAAGCGGTACAAAAGCAAGAAGCATGGATTTCAGTGCAGGTAAAAGCCCGGCAAAGGCTTACGTTCCGACGGAAAACGAGATAAAATTTGATGATGTTGCCGGAGCAGATGAAGCAAAGGAGCTTCTGTCAGAAATAGTTGACTACCTACACAGCCCCGATAAATACACGGAAATGGGAGCAAAAATGCCTAAGGGTGCGCTGCTCGTGGGACCTCCGGGAACAGGCAAAACACTGCTTGCAAAGGCGGTTGCAGGCGAAGCGCAGGTACCGTTTTTCTACGTTTCCGGCTCAGAATTTGTGGAGATGTTCGTAGGCGTTGGTGCGTCAAAGGTACGTGAGCTGTTCAAGCAGGCGAACAAGAAAGCACCCTGCATCATATTCATTGATGAAATTGACGCAATCGGGCAAAAGCGCGGCGGCGGCATAGCCTCAAACGATGAGCGCGACCAGACTCTAAACCAACTGCTTACGGAAATGGACGGCTTTGACGGCAAAAGCGGTGTGGTTATTTTGGCTGCCACGAACCGCCCCGAGTCCCTTGACCCTGCACTGCTGCGCCCCGGGCGCTTTGACCGCAGGATACCTGTTGAGTTGCCAGACCTCAAAGGACGCACAGATATTTTAAAAGTACACGCAAAAAAGATTAAGCTCTCTGACGATGTTAACCTTGAAGCAATAGCAAAAACCGCAACAGGTACCTCCGGGGCAGAGCTTGCGAACATTGTCAATGAGGCGGCGCTCAAAGCAGTGCGTGACGGCAGACAGTTCACGTGTCAAACGGATTTTGAGGACAGCATAGATGTTGTCGTGGCAGGCTACCAAAGAAAAAACCATTTACTGTCGGATAGAGAAAAGCTCATGGTTGCCTATCATGAGATTGGCCATGCGCTGGTGGCGGCAATGCAGACCGATTCCGCTCCCGTGCACAAAATAACCATAATCCCCCGAACCTCCGGAGCGTTGGGCTACACCATGCAGGTGGAGGAAAATGAGCACTATTTACTCACACAGGAGGAGCTTGAAAACAAAATTGCCACCTATACCGGCGGACGCGCAGCGGAGGAGCTGGTGTTTAACACCACTACAACAGGCGCTTCCAACGATATAGCGCAGGCAACAAAGCTTGCCCGCGCAATGATAACCCGATTCGGCATGAGCGATGATTTTGATATGGTTGCAATGGAAATCGGCACAAACCAGTATCTCGGCGGAGACACGGCGCTTACCTGCTCAACGGCTACACAGGCACAGGTGGACGAAAAGGTAAGGGAAATTGTAAAGGCGCAGCACCGCCGCGCACTTGCAATACTAACCGAAAATGAGCAAAAGCTCAAAGCGCTTGCGGAGTATCTCTATGAGCACGAAACTATTACGGGCGAGGAGTTTATGGAGCTGCTCAAGGCGGCATAAAGCATTG
>CAZAIU010000070.1:0-6290 GCA_964485265.1 uncultured Oscillospiraceae bacterium
CCGTTTTGCTCAACGCACTGCTGGGAAATAAGGGGCAAGGCCGCATAGCCGCCGCCGAAGGCAAGAGCACCAATATAGCAAAAGCTTAAAAACAAGCGGAGGTATATCAAAGCTTTTTCCTCCTGTGCTGCTGCACTGAACCAATGATTGCGCCCACTGCTCCGCAGGAGATGATAATAAATGCAACGTTTATGTCAAAGAAAAATGCTGCCGCAAAGGCTGCCGCCATAATGGCGATTGACAGAAACTCGGTTCTTTTCATATACGGAGACGCCATTGCCACAACCGTATCCGCTATAACCGCGGCAACGCCCGCTCTCATACCGCGAAACGCCGCAGAAACATAGCGGTTGTCACGAATAAGCTCATAAAAAGTGCAAACTAGGGATAGAATTATTAAGGGCGGCAAAGCAGTTCCCAGCACTGCACAAACAGCACCCCAAAACCCCAATAGCCTGTAGCCCATAAGCGCATTGGCGTTAACCACCATAGCACCCGGCGCAGACTGTCCCAGAGCCGTCAGCTCCGCAAGCTCGTCCTCGTCTATCCAGCCGAGCTTTTCAACAAATTTTTCCTTCATCAGCGGAATCATCACGTATCCCCCGCCTATCGTGAAGGCTGAAAGCGTTAAGGTATGGACAAAAATAGCCCAGCAGTTTGGTTTTCCGTTAAGCTTACTCAATTGCTTTCCTTTCCGCATAATTGCAATAAAAAACAAAGTTTCTGTATTAGTTATACCGTAAAATGCTGCATTTGGTGTTTGCATCACTTGCCGTTTTGCTGAAAATCGGACAGCAGAAGCGGGAGCCCCCGACGCTGCTGTCCGTTAATAACGCTAATTCAAATACTATTTTACAGCTACAGTGCATACTGCTTCAACATTATAAAGCTTTGCTGTTATGGTTGTTGTTCCTTTTCCTACGCCGGTTACCGTGCCGCTGCTATCCACTGTGCAGACATCCTCATTTTGTGAACTCCATTCCACTGTTCCTTCAATCTCTATCGGGAAATGAGATGTTCCCATAGGGGTAATTCCTCCAACGCTTGTGGTAAACCCTGTACGCTCGTCGTTATAATAAGTTATTTTAATCCACTCTAATGTGGGAGTCGGAGTAGGTGTTGGTGTCGGTTTCGGCGTTGGAGATGGTGTTGTCTCAGTCACCGGAGAGGGAGACGGCGTTGCGGGCGTGTCATAATTGCCTTTTAGGGAAGTTACAATGAGGACAATTACCGCAATTATTACAGCGGCAACAAGGCATAGTCCAAAGACGAATTGCCATCTGGTGTTTTCTTCTGCACGGACGCTTGCCGCAGTTCCGTGCCGCACTGTATCGGAATTTGCAGGTGTACGAGTGCTTGGACTTTGCTTTTTTGTGCCGCAGTTGGGGCATGAGGATTTAAGTGCTGAATATTCTTCCCCGCATTTGGGGCAAATTTTCTTTTGAAGCAGACCCATGGCAGCTTTTCCTTTCTCTATGCCAAGCAAAGCCTCAGCAAATCATTTGTTTGTTATGATACTACTTTTCCCTCAATCAGTCAAGCATATCCCTGCCCACTCTTTCGATTTTCAGTTATGCAAAATGCATGGCAGCAAAAAAATACCATGCTGTTTTGTGCAATATTACTTGCAATATAACAATTATAATGATATAGTACATTTTTGGAATAAAAATTACAATCTATATAGAAAAGTGGAGATACAGTGAATAATTTAAGAAACGTTGCAATAATAGCCCACGTTGACCACGGCAAGACAACTCTGGTCGATGCAATGCTTGCTCAAAGCGGTACCTTTAGAGAAAACCAAAGCGTCCAGGAGCGCGTTATGGACTCCAATGATTTGGAGCGTGAACGCGGAATTACAATTCTTGCAAAAAACACCGCAATTCATTACGGCGACACTAAGATAAACATAGTTGACACTCCGGGTCACGCCGATTTCGGCGGTGAGGTTGAGCGTATCCTCAAAATGGTTAACGGCGTTATACTGTTGGTAGACGCTGCCGAGGGTCCCATGCCCCAAACCCGTTTTGTTTTGGAGCGGGCTCTTCAGCTTGGACACAGAGTAATAGTAGTTGTCAATAAAATTGATCGTCCCGACCAGAGAATTTACGAGGTTATTGACGAGGTTTTGGAGCTTCTGCTGGACCTTGACGCAACCGACGAGCAGCTTGACTCCCCCATGCTATTCTGCTCCGCCCGTCAAGGGATATGCTCTGTAAATCCTGATAATTTGGGAACGGACCTACGCCCATTATTCGACACCATATTGGATTACATTCCCGCACCCGAGCAGGACACAGCCGCTCCCTTGCAGATGCTCGTTTCAGCTATTGACTACAACGAATATGTCGGGCGTATTGCAATAGGCCGTATAGAGCGGGGTAAAATACTTCAAAATCAGGAAATCACCGTCTGTGACTATCACGGCGACCGTCCCACCCGCAAGGCAAAGGCAGTTAACCTTTATGAATTCGAGGGTCTTGCAAAGTCACCGGTTGAAACAGCTACCGCAGGAAGCATTATAGCCCTGTCCGGAATAGGTGATGTCACCATCGGCGACACTATCTGTGCCAGTGATTGCGTTGAGCCGCTGCCCTTTGTTAAGATATCTGCTCCCACCATTGAGATGACCTTCGCGGTAAATGACAGTCCCTTTGCAGGACGTGAGGGTCAGTTCGTCACTACCCGTCAGATCCGTGACAGGCTCATGCGTGAAACACTGAAGGACGTTTCACTTAGAGTCACCGAAGTTGAAAACAGTGACAGCTTTAATGTTGCCGGCCGCGGTGAAATGCACCTTTCCATTCTAATTGAGACTATGCGCAGAGAGGGCTACGAGTTCCAGGTTTCGCCCCCTCGTGTGCTTACAAAGGAAATTGACGGCAAGCTCTGCGAGCCTATGGAGCGCGTTGTGGTGGACGTGCCCGAAAACGCTGTAGGCGCCGTAATGGAGAAGCTCTCCTCTCGTAAGGGTGACTTCATTCAGATGAATCCCGTGGGCAACCGTATGAAGATGGAATTCGTTGTTCCTGCCCGAGGACTTTTCGGCTACCGCAACGAATTTATGACAGATACCCGCGGTGAAGGAATACTTGCCTCCATCTTTGACAGCTATGCCCCCATGAAGGGCGAAGTAAGCCGCCGCAATAATGGTTCGCTGGTTGCCTTCGAAACCGGTGAGAGCATCACCTACGGTCTTTTCAATGCGCAGGAGCGCGGCGCTCTGTTCATTGGACCGGGTGTTCCCATCTACGCAGGCATGGTTGTTGGAAGCTGCCCCAAAAATGAGGATATTTCCGTCAACGTGTGCAAAAAAAAGCAGCTTTCCAATATGCGTGCCTCCGGCAGTGATGAGTCCCTTCGTCTTATTACTCCAAGGCAGATGAGTCTTGAACAGTGCATGGAATTTCTTGCTGACGATGAGCTTTTGGAGGTAACTCCCAAAAACCTGCGTATCCGTAAGCGTATTCTTGATCACGGCATGCGTATGAAGGCTTTAAGTAAGCTTAAATAAACTTGCTCGTGTCAAAAAGTCAATGCCTTTCCCGACAACTTTTTAATTGCGCTTCGGTCTGCACCTCTGTCAAGCCGCCAAAAATGGCGGCTTGATTTTTTAGTTTTACAATGCTCAGCCAATCTTAGCACAATTCTTCGGGCAAACAACTCTGCTTTTTTATGATAGGCTTCAACTTGTTATGCAGCATTACATTAGGCATTGATGCATATAACTTTTATTGCGGTGAAAGAGCCGGCAATTAAAAATGCAGTCTTAACAAGCTCTCACATTTGGGTATATTGACACTTTGCTGCGAAAGTGATAATATTGTTCATTATATATTGACAAAAATTTGCAAAGCTCGCATAAGGTTTTTCTTTTATTTGAACAAGCAAAAATATCTACTATATCAACAACGGAGGTAACAATGAATAAACCCAAACAGGATCATATCTACTTTTTTTGGTCTGCTTCAATAATCATATGTATGCTTCTTGCGCTCTTCGCTCTTTTGTTTGCATCCTGCGCAAAGCCAAGCAGCGAGCCGGAAACAACACCGAATCCGGATATTATCGAGCCGGCTAATCCGGACGAGCCAATAGACGGTGATGCGCAGGTCCCCGACACTACATCAGAAACCCCCGTTCCCGGAGTAGTTGATACAGACCCGCCAGCCAGTGGCGCTGTTTTAGCTGAAACAGAGGACATGGGTCAGGAATACCTCGACAAATTCCACTTTTTCGGTGACAGCACAACCAATGGCATGATAACCTATGCCAAGGACATTGTTTCCAGTTCAAATGTATGGACACCCGCCAGCGGCACACTCACCCTTAACCGCTGGAATATTGATTTCCTTAAAAGCCACGCCGACGGTACCGAGCTTTCCGTTGTGGATACCTTCGCCGCAGTAAAGCCGGAATATCTGCTTATTACTCTCGGCTCAAACGGCGTTTCATTCATGGACGAGGACAGCTTCGTCACCTCCTACACCGAAATGGTTGAGGCAATTCAGAAAGCCAGCCCCGACACGAAAATTATTTTGAACTCCATCTACCCCACCTGCAGTGACTATGAGCACAAGGATAGTATCAGCCTTGAGCGTATTCGTGCAGCCAACGGATGGATTGAGAAAATTGCAGAGGATTTGGATCTGCGTTTCCTTAACAGCTATGAAGCCTTAGCCGGTGAGGACGGCTATCTTCCTAAAGCGCTTTCCAACGGTGACGGAATACATCTTAATTCTGAGGGCTTCAACAAAATTTTCAACTATATTCGTACTCACGGATATGTTTAAGCCGTGTGCAATTTAAGAAAAGGACTGTGTTACAATGAAAAATTCAAAAACAATTTCAATTGTTCTGTGCGCTGTTATGCTTTTTGCCCTTCTTGCCTCTTGCGGCGGCGGTAAGGTTCGAGACGATGTCGCTGTTTCAGAAATCGGAAGCTCAATCGACACTGCCATCGGCAGCAACGGCGATCTTGTCAGTGCCCCGGAAAGCTACATCACCGGCACAATGAAGCTTGATGTATCCGCATATCCCGAGTACAACATAAAAATAAACTCCCGCGGTGTCAACATCGACGAGTACGGTGTTTTTAAGGCTTCTGATTCCAAGCAGGCGGCAGAGCTTGAAACTGCTTTGAAGGATTACCTCCAATTTAGAATTGACACGTGGATGGTTGAATATATGCCAGAGGAATTCCCTAAGCTTGAAAATTCAGAGGTCAAGGTAGTCGGCAACTATGTTATGTTTGCCATATTGTCAGAGCAAAACAAAAAGAGTGCATTCTCAGCATTGGAATCTTCACTTGCAGCTTAAAGCAAGGTCTTAACGCCCTTTTTCGGCACTTTAATATGCTGATTTAACTGCGCTTGATTTTGCTTTTTCAATTTGCTATAATGGGTAATAATCCTTTAAATGCGCACAAAATGACAGTTTAGGTGGGAAGCAAATGGCTCAAACACAGCTTACAAAGACACAACGTGGGAAAAAGCAGCCAAAAGGCGCTTTCTCCGCAGTATTGATAGCTTTGATTATCGTACTTGGTTTTTTTGTATGGAAAAATGCCACAACCGATTCTCTGCAACAAACAGAAGAGAGCTTGGAGACACCCATACATACGCCGTCATCTCCTGTTGAAAACGAAACCTCCGAGCCTGAGGAAACCCCTGCGGTTATTCAGACTCCGTCTATTCCCGATTTTAATCCTCAGGCCGCTGCAAGCACCGCACCGTCAAACCTCATTGCCTCAACAGGCATAATGGTAAACGGTCAGGAATCTAACAGCTATCAAACCTCCGAGCCGATAGACTTTTCCCTGCCCTCTGATTACACCGATGTACAGGGTATTGTAACCTTCCGTGGCAACAACTTCAGAGACAGTGCCTCCTACGGTACGGTTTCAATGGAGCGGGGCAAGTTTTCTTCCGACAGTAATTGGACAGTTACAACTGGCTCACTGCAAGCTCCTGACGGCGAAGTCTGGACGGGCAGCGGATGGGTCGGTCAGCCGCTTATGATGACATGGCCCAAGGAAGTACGTGCAAAAATGAACATGTACGACTGGGCAAAGCAAGCAGAAACCTTAACCGAAGTGATTTATGCCACCATGGACGGCAACGTATATTTCTTAGAGCTTGAAACAGGAAAAAAGACCCGTGACGAAATGCATCTGGGCTTCACCTTCAAGGGTGCGGGAGCTCTTGACCCCCGCGGCTACCCAATACTATATTTGGGTTCCGGCTACACCAGTACTAAAGGTGCCTCCAGAGCGTTTATTATTAATC
>CAZAIU010000071.1:0-6174 GCA_964485265.1 uncultured Oscillospiraceae bacterium
GTCAATATCTAGAATAATTTCTTTTGTTTTAGACACCGTCTCATTAATTGAGTTCTTTAAGCTCAAAAGCTCTGCGGAAGACAACTGCATTTCAGGCAAATTAGATGATACATCACCGTTGGCAAGCCCCGCAAGTCTCTTTTCAAACACAGCAACAGGATCCGTAAGCTTGCGCGCTGTAACTGTTGCAAATCCAATTCCGCATCCGATAGATATTAAAATGAGAACAGCAGTTACTATTAAAGAGTTGGTTACACCGCCTGTGAAGTCCATTTCGGGAGCATTTATGCAGACAGACCAACCGTTGCTGCCTTCTACAGGTGCATAGGAAAGGAACTTCTTAACATTGTTGTAGGTGTATTTTCCGTAGCCTAACTCTCCATTTCTAGCCTTCCCATGCAAATCTGCCAATGCTTTAAGCTTTGAATTAGATTTTGCAAGCTCCTCTATATTTTCTTTATCAAGAATAATCTGAGTATTGGGGTCTGCAATAGTGAAACCATTCTCATCAATTAAATATGAATAACCGTTCTCACTTACTCTAATATTTATAATGCAATCATTTATTTCAGATTGAGGAACTGTAAATCCAACAATACCCATAATATTTGAGCCTTTGATGCCGTCTCTCCAAATAGGAGCTGTAGCAACAAGAACCAATCCGCCTGAATCCGAATCAAACGTGGGAGAAGAAATATATGTATTGCCGGCTATGCTTTGTTTAAAGAAATCAGTTTGTGAAACATCAGCTCCGCTTTGTGAGGAAATTCCCGCTGCGTTTGTATAAAATCCATTAAGAAAGCCAAACTCCTCAAGCTTTGAATTAATAAAATCCTGCTTCATCTCATCGGTTGCATCAGGATATGTTAAAATCTGGCTTTGTCCAACATCGCCGATAGCGTTTGTTAGCAGCCTGAGCTCGTTTGATATAGATTGGGCTGCTATCTTAACAGTTGCATCCATTGTTGAGTACAGGCAATCTGTAGTACTCTTATAATTGAGATATGCTGATACAACACCCAGAACCAAAGCTATGCTTGTAATAATAAATATTAGCGGCACAACAATTCTGGTTTTAAGGGATTTCTGTTTTTTTTCTTTCTTTTTCATGCCAATACCTCTCTCTTCTATAATTATTCCAATCCGGCATAAACCTCTGGAATTATACTGAAAACTAAACTAACCCCTTACAAAATGCGCAAAAATTATTAATCCGTTAAAACTCGTTATCAAAAAATGGTAAAAACAAAAAGTTTTGTATGTTTTACCCATATTTTAAACGCTAACGTAAAATACGTCAAGATTCATGACAGTTTTCTTGTTGTTTTCTGTTATAATTTGCAGATTAAATATATGTAAGTTTGTATACATCGTACAGTTTCAGCGGCTTGTAGGATTCAATTAACGCATGTCTGTCACAAGTGTGAAAAGATAGCCGACTTTTTTCAGCATTCTTAAAATTTTACTCAGAATAAAAGCACAGACCTATAAGGTTCTGTGCCAAAATCAAAATTAAATCTTGATATCAAGAAGTCTTGCAGGGTTCGGAAGCTCGCGAAGGGTTTGTACCATTTGTTCTCCCTGAGCTTCCTGTGCATCCATTGTTTTTTTGAGAACAGCAGTTTGAACAGCCTGTTGCGTCTGAGCAGCACTTATATTTATGCTTGCCGCCGCGATAGCCATGATATCCATAAAAACACCCTTTCCTTCATATTGTTTATGTCTGTTTTCTATATTATGACACGTAATTTGCAAATTACAAGTGTTTTCTGAATAAATTGTTGAATATTGACCCCTGTTATGATATGATTATGCGACATGTAGCTAATTTTGTCGCAATTTGCAATTAAATTTGCATTAAAGCTGCGGCTCGGTGTAAAATATACCGATGAGGTGATACGAATGAGCAAATACGATTACGTATTTTTTGATTTAGACGGTACAATAAGTGACAGCGCTTTGGGCATAGTAAATTCAGTTATATATGCGCTGGATAAAATGGGTATTGAACAACCAAACCGCGAGCTACTTAAGCGGTTTGTTGGTCCTCCGCTCCAAGAATCCTTCACCATGTACCTTGGTCTTTCTCAGCCAGATGCTAACGCTGCAATCAAGCATTTTCGTCATTACTATTCGGAAAAGGGGATTTTAGAAAACTCCATGTACAACGGTATAGAGAATCTCATCGTTGAGCTCAAACACAGCGGAAAGACTTTGGTCGTTGCAACCTCCAAGCCTGAGCCATTTGCCCGTGATATTCTTCGCAGATATGGCATTGACGAGGCGTTTGCATACATTGCCGGAAGCACCTTGGATGAAACGCGAACCAAAAAGGACGAGGTAATAGCCTATGCTCTTGAAACCATGGCTATCTCTGACACCTCAAGGGTCGTTATGGTCGGCGACCGCTTCCACGATGTTGTGGGAGCCGCAAAAAACGGTATTGACTGCATCGGTGTTTTGTACGGCTATGGCAGCCGCGAGGAGTTGGAGTCAGCGGGTGCTGCGTATATTGCTTCCAACACTGATGAGGTTGCACGCATTGTGCTTGAACAGTAAAAATCGAAAGCGCTATCACAAAAATTTGTGACAGCGCTTTGCCGCATAATGTAACGCAGCTTTACTGCTTTGACATATTGAATTTAAAGCTAAACACCAATTAAAGCATATTTTGTCAAGCAAGCTCCGGTGTGATGCGTTTTGACTTAAAATACTGGAAGGTACATACGCCGCCAACCAGCACCAAGCCAATCATATCTGTCACCAACCCCGGATAGAGCAGCGTAAGACCGCCAACGGCGGAAATTATTCGCAGCGGTATGGAAACCTTTGCAAAAACATAGCCCTCAGTTCCAACTGCCACGCCAAAAATACCAATAATCGAAGTGCAGATAATCCCTATGACCTGAGGAATTGAGGTGTCAATGAACAGCATTGCAGGGTTCAAAGCAAAAATATATGGCACGATAAACGCTGCAATAGCAAGCTTTGTTGCGTTGAAAGCTGTTTTCATCGGCGGTGATTTTGCAATTGCCGAGCCTGCATAAGCTGCCAAAGCCACAGGAGGCGTAATGTCCGCTACAATGCCGAAATAGAAAACAAACATATGAGCAGCCAACGGTTCTATGCCCATTTTAATTAGGATGGGCGCGCAGGTAGTCGCCATGATAACATAGTTTGCGGTTGTTGGAACGCCCATTCCGAGTATTATGCAGGTCACCATAGTAAGCAGCATTGCAAATATGGGTATTCCCCCGGAGATGCTGACAATAAGGGAAATAAGCTTTGTTCCTATTCCCGTGGTGGTAATGACGCAGGCAATTGTGCCTGCGACCGCACATGCTATACCAACCGTTAGAGTGCTGCGTGCACCGTTTTCAAGAGCATCTCCGAAAATACGAAGGTTTATACTTTCGTTCTTGCCGATAGTAGACGCAACGAGAATAAAGGCAGACAAGGTAAGCATTGCAAGGTCAAGGGGCTTTGCAAGTGAGGGAAGCAGGATGGCAATACCATAGCCGGCTCCAAAGGCGACTATCATTAAGCCAAAACGCTTCAAAGCTGTTGCAAGCTTATCAGCAGAAATAAGGTAGGATACAACAAAAATGCATGCGGTTGCGTAAACAGCAGCCATAGACATGGTTGTCTTTATAATAAGGTATACAAGAAGTACCAGAGGCAAAAGTAAAAGTCCCTGATGCAGCATCAAATTCCAAAACTTCGGAAGAAGCTCTTTGGGAATGCCCTTTAGTCCCAGCTTGCGTGCCTCAAGGTGAACGGTGATAAAAATCCCCAGAAAATACAGTACTGCCGGCAAAATTGCGCGAACGGCAATTGAGCCGTATGCATATCCGGAATATTCAACCATAAGAAAAGCCGCGGCACCCATGATGGGAGGCATTATCTGACCGCCGGTTGAAGCTGCTGCTTCAACCGCGCCTGCAAATTCACCCTTATAGCCGTTCTTCTTCATCATGGGAATGGTAACGCTGCCGGTAGTAACCGTGTTGCCGACAGAAGAACCGGAGACCATACCGCAGAGTGCGGAAGAAATAACCGCCACCTTTGCCGGACCACCCGATGAACTGCCCGCGATTGAGTTTGCCATTTCTATAAAGAAATTTGATATGCCTGTTCGTTCAAGGAAGGCTCCAAAAATAACAAACAGAACTATAAAGGTGGAGCATGCGCGGATGGGTGTTCCTATAACGCCCTCAGTTGTATAAAACATATTATACACTGTGAGCATGAGGGATTTTTGAGTGAGGGCATAAATTATAAACGCAGAGGAAACAACAACAATCGGTAATCCTACCGCCCTTCTGCACGCTTCAAGGGTTATAACAATGCCTACAGCACCCAGTACAATTTGGAACATGTTCAGCTTTATGCCTTGGTTTATGATATCCGTACAGTTTGCGACAAAGTAAAAGTATGCAAAGCCGCCGACAACAGCCAAAATAACATCAAACCAAGGAACATAGTTGCTTTTCTTTTGCCCGTTTTTGGTTGCGGGAAAAACGAGAAATATCAAGAATACAAGGCAGCCCACAAAGGATGCCCTTTCAATTCTTGTTTCCCAGTTAAAAACAAGATTGATTGCAACGCAGTACACCGCAAAAGCTACCAACAGATAGCGAATGATTCTGCGGGGCATTCCGTCCCAAATGCGTATATTCGATTCCCTGTCATACTTTTCAAGCAAGGCCTGTGCCTCGTCACCTGAAAGATGCTCAGCATTTTCAGCGTGCTCAACAGCAATCTCAGCAGCTTCTTCAACCGATGGAGTTTTATTTTTAGTCAATATATCTCTACCTCCTCGTATAATCTCTATAAAAACACAGTCACATTTACTTACCAAAATCAAGTAAGACATTGCTCCGCGCCTTGTCCTCAAAAATAAAGCTTTATTTCACAGTAAACGTAACGCTGCTATTTCTTCCGCACAACTCACGAAGAGATACAGCCTCATCGCCAATGCGCAGCGTGTGATCCGAAACCGTACCCACAACATAGGTAAGGTTTGGGATCAGTATGTTGATGTTCTTCACCTGCATAGAGCCGTCCTCCCCGTATTCCAAGGTTTCGCCGGGATTCAGCTCGGTTTGCACTCCTGCGCCGAAGCCGAAATAATCAGTTTCGACCACATAAATCTCGCCGCCCTTGCGCACCTCATAAATATCCCTCACGGGAGTTTTATTTACAGAGTGGATAAATTCCACAGAAAACCGTTCTCCCCGGGAAATTGGATATTCGGCGTAAATTTCTCCTGTTTTGCGGTCTTGTAAAACAAGACTTTTACTCTGATTTAGGGCAAAGATAACAATAACAGCCGCGGCGACTAAAAGCGCCGCGGCTGTAAGTAATTTTACTTTAAGCGGTAAGCGCTTCACTTATTTTGCGCCGACCTCGGTGTAATATTTATCAGCACCGGGATGGAAAGGTATAGAAATACCGGAAACAGCGGTTGCAGGGTCGAGAAGCTCGCCCTTGGTGTGACCTGCGGCAATTTCAGCCTTGTTGTCAAAAAGAGCCTTTGTTAAAGCATAAATAGTCTCTTCGGGAACACTGTTTGCAGCAACTATTGTGGCCATAACAGCGACTGTCTGAACATCGTCCTTAACGCAGCCATAGGTGCCGCCGGGGATTGTAACGGGTGTATAGAAGCCGTATTTATCCTGCAAAACTTTAACATGCTCATCATCAATATTGAGGACATTGAACTCATATGTGGAGGAAAGCTCGGTTACAGCTGTAGTGGGAGCACCCGCTGTGACAAAAGCTGCGTCAATAGTTCCGTTTTTAAGGGAGTCCGCGCTGTCTGCAAAGGACTGGTTGTTAACAGTTATATCGTCAAAGGTGATGCCGTAAGCTTCTAAAACCTGGCGGGCATTGAACTCAACGCCGCTGCCTGCATCGCCGACGGAAACCTTCTTGCCCTTAAGATCTTCAATGCTCTTGATGTTCTTGTTGGCAATAATCTGACACTGCTCAGGATAGCAGGAGGCAACAGCGGAAAAGCTGGTAACAGCAGCTTCACCCGCAAACATGTCCTTTGCTTCATATGCATAAGCCATAACGTCATTCTGAACTATTGCAAGCTGGCACTCCCCTGCATCAACAAGCTGAATGTTGGCCTTGGAAGCACCGGTGGATTCAACTGTTATTTTAAGG
>CAZAIU010000072.1:0-6060 GCA_964485265.1 uncultured Oscillospiraceae bacterium
TCTTAACAGTGCTCACAAGTGACGACAAGGGGCAAAGCTGGTCTACTGTCACCATTGAAGATAATCTTACTGAAAGCTGGATAAGCGTCGGCTTTTCATCTCCTGAAAACGGCTGGCTTATTGTTTGCGGCTCTGCTGCAATGGGAAGCGAGGAGCATAGACTTTATGCCACCTCTAACGGCGGCAAAGCATGGAAAGCAGTGGACACGAACATTGACGAGGTGTACGGACGTGTGCTCAGCGGTGCGGGCTTTATGGACAGTCAGAATGGCTTTATGTGTTTCCGCTGCGAAAGCGGAAATCCCGCTGTTTGCGTAACCCGCGACGGGGGGAAAACGTGGAAAGCACTGGACATTCAGCTTCCCAGCGAATACGCCGCGTATACAAAGACACCGTTGTCTCCGTCGTTTGACGGCTCGGTTACCATTCTTCCCGTGTTACTTGGCAACGAGTTTTCCACTGCTCTAAAAACCATATATCTTGAGAGCTGCGATTATGGAGCCAGCTGGAGTATCCGCAGCGGGGAAAAATCCATTTCCGACGAGGAAGCCAACGCGCTGTTTGCAAAATCAAGCGGCGATATTGATGATTATTTGCCGGAGCTTATTGCCGGAAACCATGTAAGCGAATATGATTTTCTGCCCTGCCTTGAAAGCTTCAACATACGAACATGGCAAGCACTTAACGAAAAATATGGTGACAGCTGGTTTAACCCCCTGTTTTCCGCAATCAGGAGATCCGCAATCGGCAGCGGGCAGTATATGCGTGACTACTATGTAGGTAAAGCATTCTTTGCTTCTGACGGTGCGTGTACAGAGGGACTTAGGGAGATAATCGTCACCCAGTGGTTAGCTGACAGTTCAGTATACGCGAAATGCTTGCGTGAAGGGTTTTCCGATAGAGACTCCGCCCCCTTGAGAGAAATGCTTTGCTACTGGCTGTTTGACTATCAAAATCTAGTCAGAAGCTCCGTAACCTTTTCGAAAAAAGCCACAGTCACGCTTACAAATTACCCTGAGTTTTTCCCCCTGAGCCGCTACGGCGATGATAAAAAAGTCACTATCAGCGAGTCTGACATCGAGGGCTACGGAAAGAGCATTACAGCGGAGTGCGGCGGCCAGCGAGAGCGCTTTATTGAAACGGATGAGGGTGTTTATTACCTATACGACATTTTCACAACTGTCACGGGAGATCGTGACATTCTCGGCATATCCGTTGGGGACAAGGCAGATGAAATCGATAAGATTATTGGTAACGCAAATATCATACGAACCGACAAGCTTGCAGTTGACGACTACGGCGGCAGGTGTGACGAGGTGTTAGTTTACAAATTAGACGACAGCAGCTATAAATATGTTGCATATGTTATTGCAGACGGCTTTGTGCGGGCTATACAGTCTATTGACGGGTTGGGGAAAGCCCTGTACTAAAATCCCTTTTACAAATTTTCCTTTCCACACTTTACAGTTCTTTTAAAACCATGTCTGTAATTCCATCGCTTATTCTGATAAGACGCAGTATTTTGGGGTGCTTGGAATACTCCTCAAAAATCATGTCACGCAGCGCTGTTCCGCTGTTGTATCCGTGAATTAGTCTAATTCGGTACACTCCCGCCGAGCGTTTAAGTGCCGCCTCTATTGCTATCCGCGCCTGATATTGATTTTTTCCGTGTAAATCTAATTCTGAAATTCCTGCCTGCATACGCTCCGCTCCTTTCTAAATGTTATATCAAGTAAAGCACAAGCTTTAGTCGTATTCAAGTTAGAATCTGTAAATTAAACTTCAAAAGCATCGGGCAAGCAATCGAAATTCTCGGTTTGCTTGCCCGAAACACTACACTTTTAAGCTTCGTTATTCCTATTGAGAAAAATGAACACATCAATAAACTCCCAGAATAAAAGCTCCTTCTTTTGTTGACATTTCTCACAAAGTAAAATACTGTATAGAAAAGGGAATTTAAAAGGGTGGAGATAACAGTATGGGCAAAGTGGTTTTGGTCACAGGAGCATCATCGGGAATCGGGCTTGAAACAGCAAAGCTGCTTGCGCAAAACGGCTACACGGTTTACGCGGCGGCAAGAAGGCTCAGTCTTATGGAGGAACTTGCACCCTACGGCGTTCATCCGATTGCTCTTGATATAACCGACAGTGCACAGTGTGAAGAGGTAATCTCAAAAATAATAGCTGAGCAGGGCAGAATTGATATAGTTTTCAACAACGCAGGCTTTGGGCTTTTTGGAGCTGTTGAAGATGTTCCTCTGGATAAGGCACGGTATCAGCTTGAGGTCAATCTCTTTGGACACGCCAGGCTAACGCAGCTTGTCTCTCCATATATGAGAGAGCAGCACAGCGGAAAAATAATCATGACCTCCTCTATTGGCGGAAAAATCTGCACGCCATACGGAGCTTGGTATCACGCTTCAAAGCATGCCCTTGAGGGCTGGTCCGACTGTCTTCGGATGGAGCTTGCCCCCTTTGACATAAAGGTGGTCATAATTGAGCCCGGGATGATAAACACACCATTTGCAGCAGTTGCAAACGACGCAGCACAACAAGGCTTTGACAGCAGCTCCTACGCTAAAACAAGGCATAGGGTAACTAAGCTTACTACATATGCATACGGAAAATCCTTAGGCTCAGAGCCTAAGGTAATTGCAAAAACCGTATTAAAGGTGTGCAACAAGAATAAGCCTAAAGCCAGATACGCCAAGGGCAGAGGGGCAAAGCTTTTGCCGGCGCTTCGCACTTTTCTTGGAGACCGGTGCTTTGACCGGCTTATGTCAAGGATGATGCAGACGAAGTGAACGTTTTCGCATTGTTTTGTACGTAAGCTGCATAACGCAATAACAATGAGGGCAGGTCAAGCTTGATCTGCCCTCATTGTTATTACAGGAGAAAATCAGTTATGAAACAATTTACTGTATTACCCGGTAACAAGCATCAAGCGTTATCGCAATTTGAAAAAGCAATTTCCGCCGCATATGTCTGCGCTGCATTGAGCTTATCAATTCTTTTTTGATTTCTGTCCAACAAGTACAAATCCACCATTTCCCAGAGAGAAAAGGTGCCTGCAATATTAATAATGTCCGTAAAAAGCTGTCCAATGTTATTGCTGGACAAAAGATATGAAAAGGCAAGCAGCAGCACTCCTACGAAAAGCAGTCCAAAAATTGTCATAAGATTTATCATCAAATCCTGATTTTTATCCTCAAGCATCAGCCCATAGTGATTGGATATCACTTGTTTTAGCTTTTCTTTTTGGCAGCTTTCAGCACACGGCACCTCAAAATTTAAAACAATCGGATTCTCAAGTGGGATATTATAAATTTCCTTGTCAATATAGTCGGCAAGGCTTTGCTCCAGTACCTCGCTTCCTTTTACAGAAAATGCGGAAAATGCGCTGTCTATACTGTCAAGACGGATGTTGACTACAGCATAGCCATCCTTGCTGAGGATGAATTCTTTAATGTATTTTTCTTTGTCAAAGGCAGCGTTATTATATTTTCGGAATTTTGATTTTAAAAATCGCACCAATCAAAGCACACCTCATTCTATCCAAGAATTCATTTTTTCTACTCTAAATATTTAATAACAAAAATGCGGTATTTTGGTGATTTTGTTTACAGTAATGTCACCCATAAGCACGGCAATATCCCCCTGTACTGAATAATTCTGCACAACTGTTGAAAAATACTATAACAAGCCATATACGCAAAATTATTCAAAGGAAATGAGAAATAATGAATACAACAACTGCCGCAACAGAGAACGCCTCTTTAGACACCTTAAAGACCCTTGACGAATGGTGGCGCGCCGCTAATTACCTTTCCGCCTGCCAGCTTTACCTATTGGACAACCCTTTACTGCAAGAAAAGCTTTTGCCGGAGCATATAAAGAAAAAAATCGTTGGTCACTGGGGTACAGTTCCCGGTCAAAATTTTATCTATACGCATTTAAACAGAATTATAAACAAGTATGACCTTGACATGATATATATATCCGGACCGGGACATGGCGGAAACGCAATGATAGCCCAAGACTGGCTTGACGGGAGCTACAGTGAGGTTTATCCAAATGTCAGTCAGGACTACGAGGGAATGAAAAAGCTCTTTAAGCACTTCTCCTTTCCAGGCGGAACCTCAAGCCATGTTGCGCCGGAGGTTCCCGGTTCCATTAACGAGGGCGGTGAGCTGGGCTACAGCCTTGCTCATGCCTTTGGCGCGGTTCTGGATAATCCTGAGCTAATTGCCGCTTGTGTCGTCGGCGACGGCGAGGCTGAGACCGGACCTCTTGCAACTGCGTGGCATTCAAACAAATTCATAAATCCGATTTCCGACGGTGCGGTTTTGCCCATATTGCACCTTAACGGCTATAAAATAAGCAATCCGACGGTTTTTTCACGCATTTCGCATAATGAGCTTGAAAATTTTTTCGAGGGCTGTGGCTGGAAGCCATACTTTGTCGAGGGAAGCGACCCAATGACTATGCACAAACTTATGGCGGAAACTATGGAAAAGGTAATCTCGGAAATTCTTGAAATAAGGAAAAACGCAAGGCAGAGCGGAGATAGCCAAAGACCCGCGTGGCCCATGATAATACTGCGCACGCCAAAGGGCTGGACAGGTCCAAAGGAGGTTGTGGGCAACAAAATTGAAGGTACCTTCCGCTCTCACCAAGTGCCGCTTGCAATGGATGATGCCTCACATGTGGATATATTGGAAAGCTGGCTGAAAAGCTACAGGCCTTGGGAGCTTTTTGATGAGGAGGGCAGACCCCACCCTCAGCTTCTTGAATTCGCCCCCAAAGGCAAGCGCCGAATGGGTGCAAATCCTCACACCAACGGCGGACTGTTGCTGAGGGATTTGCGTATGCCTGACTTCCGCGGCTATGGAATAGAAGTTCCGAAGCCCGGCGCTGTAAACGCTCAGGATATGCTGGTGCTTGGCAGCTTTGTGAGAGATATTTTCAAGCTCAACAGACAGGCAAAAAACTTCAGAGTATTCGGTCCGGACGAAACCATGTCCAACAGGCTTGGAAAGGTATTTGAGGAAACAAACCGAAGCTGGAACGCCGAGCTTTGCGATAATGACGAGTTTCTTGCGCCGGACGGCAGAGTCATGGACTCCATGCTTTCCGAGCACATGTGTCAGGGTTGGCTTGAGGGCTATCTTTTGACGGGACGTCACGGTTTTTTCAACAGCTACGAGGCGTTTATCAGAATTGTAGACTCAATGTTTGCTCAGCACGCCAAGTGGCTGAAGGTTTGCAGTCAGCTATCGTGGAGGCAGGACATCTCCTCACTCAACTATATTCTTTCCTCAAACGTATGGCAGCAGGATCATAATGGATTTACGCATCAAGATCCGGGATTTTTGGATCATGTCGCAAACAAAAAAGCGGACATTGTACGCATATACCTTCCTCCCGACGCGAATTGCCTTTTGAGTACCTTTGACCACTGCATCCAAAGCCGAAATTATATCAACGTTATAGTATCCTCAAAGCACCCGCGTCCTCAGTGGCTGACGGTGGAGCAAGCAATTAAGCACTGCACTCAAGGAATAGGAATATGGCGCTGGGCATCAAACGACACCGGGGCCGAGCCGGATATTGTAATGTCATGCTGCGGCGATACACCCACACTAGAGGTACTTGCAGCAGTGTCAATTCTGCGCAAAGCACTTCCGGAAATAAAAATAAGAGTTATAAACGTTATCGACCTTATGCGGCTTCAGCCAAAAGCCGAGCACCCTCACGGCTTGAGTGATGCTGATTACGACATGCTTTTTACAAAGGACAAGCCCATTGTATTTGCCTTCCACGGCTATCCCACACTGGTTCATGAGCTGACCTACCGCAGGCACAACAAAAATCTTCACGTCCGCGGCTATAAGGAGGAGGGGACGATAACAACTCCCTTTGATATGCGTGTGCAAAATGATATTGACCGTTTTCATTTGGTCATGGACGTAATTTATCGCCTGCCGCAGCTAGGAAACAGAGGTTCTGCTCTTGTTCAGGAAATGAAGGATAAGCTTGTGGAGCACAAGCAGTATATTTA
>CAZAIU010000073.1:0-5851 GCA_964485265.1 uncultured Oscillospiraceae bacterium
GGCTTTTCTGATAAGTCAGAATAATTCTTTGCTATGTTCCTCGGTGTCAGACTTTGGCTAGCATTCAACACTTGCTAGGGAGAAGCATTTTTACAGCTATGTGAACACAAGCTGCAATATCTAACAAATACTTCGCCGATGTGTTGACGAAATTCTTCGGGGGCTATTTAATAAAAAAGGAGGTATCTGCGTTAATCACAGATACCTCTGAACTAATTATTGCCGAAAACCCTTATCTTAAAAATACTGTAATTCCGAGTTATTGAGTTTTTAACTCACTTCTTTTCGTCAACAATGATTTCCTTAAAAGCAGTTGCCAATCCTGCAAGTCCTTGTATTTCCGAGGGAATAACAATTTTTGTTGCCTTGCCGTCAGCCGCTGCCGCGAAAGCTTCAAGTGCTTTTAGCTTAATGACAGCTTCAGACGGAACACTCTCGTTGATTCTGCGAATACCCTCTGCCGTTGCTGTCTGAACCGTCAGAATTGCTTCTGCCTCACCCTCTGCTTCAAGAATCTGCGACTGTTTTCTTGCGTCAGCACGAAGGATAGCTGATTCCTTCTCGCCTTCGGCAATAAGAATCGCAGACTTCTTCTCACCTTCAGCTCTTAGAATTGACTCTCGGCGTTCACGCTCAGCCTTCATTTGCTTTTCCATTGCATCCTGAATTTCCCGCGGAGGAAGGATGTTCTTTAATTCAACGCGATTGACCTTGATTCCCCATGGGTCTGTTGCTTCGTCCAGAATTGAGCGCATTTTTGAGTTAATTACGTCACGGCTGGTTAGAGTTTGGTCAAGCTCCAAATCACCGATTATGTTTCGCAGGGTTGTTGCAGAGAGATTTTCAATTGCATTTATTGGATTTTCAACTCCATATGTATAGAGCTTAGGGTCTGTGATTTCAAAATACAAAACCGTGTCTATTTGCATAGTAACGTTGTCTTTTGTTATGACAGGCTGGGGCGGAAAATCATATACCTGTTCCTTTAGTGAAATCTTTTTTGCAATTGCCTCAATAAATGGTATTTTGAAGTGCAAGCCCACATGCCAAGTGGTGCTGTAAGCACCCAAACGTTCAATGACATATGCCTGGGCCTGTTGGACAACGCGAATGTTCTTGACCAAGATGATTATAACAATCAAAATGAGAATTCCGGGGATAATATATTGCATTTCTAACCTCCCATTTCTGCCGCCTTACGGCAAGCGACGTGCCATTTATATCATAACCGCAAAGCGGCTTAATGATATATTATTCAATTTGCGCAAAGCACATATAAAAATCGCAAGGCGATTATTGCACCATAGCAGCAAAGCAGCATTATGATATATATTTTTTAATCCATATAATGTCCGCCAGATATTATATGGAAATCTAAAATCACAAAGCCTGTTGAATTCAACAAGCTACACCTGAATGTGCTGTCGTTGCTCCTGCGGCTGCAAAATAAGCTTTACGCCGTCAATAGATTTTATCGTTGCTGTAGCTCCTGCCTCAATCGGTTCACCGCTGAAGCTCCTTGCAGTCCAAACCCTGCCGCCAACAGTGGCTGTTCCTGTTCCTTCAATATTATCAATCTTTTCTGTTACTGTAGCCATAGCACCAATCACTCTGTCTGCGTTGGTTGCCTTGATTTTTGAGTTAACGTACTTCTTGGCAAGCGGCCTTGTAATTATCAGCGCAATTACCGATACAACAACAAACAACACAATCTGCCAAACGATTGCCTGCGGCGAAATCAGCGCCAATATCAGAGCTGCAACAGCTCCAGCTGCAAACCATATGGACGCAAGTCCCGCAGTTGCCGCTTCAACTATTAAAAACGCAACAATCAAAACTGCCCAAATTATAACAATTGTTTCCATAGACACTCCCTTCCTTTCCTGAGAACATCCTTCTGCTCAGAAACTAACCCTCTTATCAATATGCAACCGAGTATTTATTTCTGAGTACATTCATTATACAATATATGCAATTGTAAAGCAATATAAATCGTACGTACAAGCATTAAAAAGCTCTGCCAAAAATGGCAGAGCTTTTTGTATTATTTTATTATGCAGATATCTTCACGTTTAGGGCCAGTTGAAACCATGTTTATGGGTACCTGTATAAAGGACTCGATAAAAGTGATGTAGTTTTTAAGCTGAATCGGAAGCTCATTGTAGTTTGTAACGCCGCGTATATCACATTTCCACCCGGGCATAGAGGTGTAAATCGGCTTTGCATTATCAAGCCTTGAGCCGGCGGGAAACTCCGTAGTAATTTCTCCGTCTATTTCATATGCAGTGCAAATCTCGATGGTGTCAAGGTATCCCAAAACATCAACAGCAGTTATCACTGCCTCGGTTGCACCCTGCATACGGCAGCCGTAAGCAGTTGCAACAGCATCAAACCAGCCCACTCTGCGGGGTCTGCCTGTAGTTGCGCCGTACTCACCCTTATCACCGCCGAGATGACGCAGTGTTTCAGCTTCCTCTCCAAAAAGCTCAGTTACGAAGGCTCCTTCGCCTACCGCACTTGAATATGCCTTTGTGACTGCAATAACGCTTTCAATTTCCGTGGGCGGGACTCCGGCACCTACGGCCCCGTAGCCTGCAAGGGTGTTCGAGGAGGTAACATACGGGTAAATGCCAAAATCTGTATCCTTTAATGTGCCGAGCTGACCTTCAAGCAATATTTTCTTTTCTTGATCCAGTGAGTCCCTTACAAAACCTGCGGTATTACCCATAAAGGGTGCAATTAGCTCACGCTGCTCAACCATTTCTTTGAATAGCTCGTCCACATTTAGCAGCGGCTTATGATAAAGATATTCTAATAGTGTATTTTTAATCACGCATACATTTTCCAAACGTGATCTGAGCAACTTGTCATCAAAAAGCTCGTTTACCTGAAAACCGATCTTTGCAAACTTATCAGAGTAAAACGGAGCTATTCCTGACTTGGTTGAGCCGAAAGCCTTTCCTCCCAAGCGCTCCTCTTCGTAGCTGTCAAGCAGAATATGGTAAGGCATAACCACCTGTGCTCTGTCAGATACCATGAGGTTGGGGGCAGGTACGCCTGCTTCCTCAAGCGCGTTCAGTTCTTTTATGAAGGATCGTATGTTTAGAGCCACTCCGTTGCCAATAATGTTTGTAATGTGGGGATAGAATACGCCCGAGGGTAATGTGTGCAGTGCAAATTTTCCGTACTCATTTATAATAGTATGTCCGGCATTGGCACCGCCTTGATAGCGAATAACGAGGTCGGAGTCCTCAGCAAGCATATCGGTGATTTTACCTTTTCCCTCATCACCCCAGTTTGCGCCGACAACAGCCTTAACCATACAAGTCACCTCTTAAAATCTTAAAAATACATTTTCATTTATTCATATATTTACCGATGTATTGTATATTATTTCTTCTTTATTTGCAAGGCAAAAATTTGGGCTTTACTTTCGCGCTTCACTGCTGTAAAATAAGATTACGTTAGTATGTTATTATGCTAATCAGTTTGTCACAAATGACGGAAGAATTTTCCGAATAAATAACTAGGTGGTGTCTTGATGAACAAACAACTGAAAAAACCCCGTAACCAAGAGATGTATCGAGCCATCCTCACTTTAAAAACAGAGGAAGAGTGTGTTAAATTTTTTGAAGACCTCTGCACAATTACAGAGCTTCAAGCAATGGAACAACGATATCAAGTGGCATCGCTGTTGAATAAGGGCTGCATATATAACGAAATTCTTGAGCAAACAGGCGCGTCCAGTGCAACCATCAGCCGCGTTAATCGCAGTCTCCAATACGGTCAGGACGGCTACTCCATAGTTTTCAAACGTCTTTCCGAGCAGGACGAAAACGCATAGACACCTCAAAAGCATAAAATAAGGCCTTGCCCTTAAGGTTTGGCTCCATACCTTATACAAAACGACCATTTCCCATGTGGTCGTTTTGTAGCTATATTTTTACAAAAAGGAGATATTTTATGTGTGCATACGGTCCGCTTGCGCCTTTATACGACGATCTCACTAGCGATGTAAATTACAACGACTTTGCTGATTTTTATGAAGATTGCTTTAAGCGCCGCAAAAAAAATGTCAAAACCATGCTTGATGTGGGCTGCGGAACCGGCACTCTTACCTGTCTTCTAGCACAGCGCGGCTACGAAATGATTGCCGCTGACGACTCTGCGGATATGCTTTGTGTTGCAAGAGAAAAGGCAGCTTCTCAAAACGGCATTACTCCCCCGCTGTTTTTATGCCAGTCTATGACAGAGCTTGATCTGTACGGAACCGTGGATGCTGCTGTATCCTGTCTTGATGCGCTGAACTATCTTCCCCCTGAGGACGTACCGAAGCTTTTTGAGCTTCTTCATCTTTTTATTGAGCCAAGCGGTATCTGGATTTTTGACATAAATTCACCGGAGCGCCTGCGCTCACTCGACGGATACACCAGTGTTGACGAGGACGAGGATAAGCTGTGCCTCTGGCGGGCAGACTTTGACGAAGAAGAATACGCACTTTATTACGGCATGGACATTTTCACTCGTCGGGGACGGCTTTGGCAACGTTCCTTCGAAGAACATGTTGAATATGTGCACGAGCCGGAAGTGCTTAAAAGGCTTCTGTCAGATGCGGGCTTCTGCAATGTAACTGTTTGCATAGACGGCCCTCAAAGTGAGCTGGGAAGATTGTTTATCATCGCAGAAAACACCCCCCACTGATAATTTGGAAAGGTAAAATATGGACGAAATCATTCGCGCAGTAACAGCAGATGGACTTGCAAAAATATCGGCAATAAGCGGCAGAGATATAGTAGAAAAAGCCCGTGAATACCACGGACTTACTCCTGTTACAACAGCCGCACTTGGGCGCACACTTTGCGCCACCTCTTTGATTGGAAATCTTCTTAAGGAAGATGACGCAACAGTAACTGTTCGCATTAACGGCGGCGGTCCAATCGGTACTATAATTTCGGTTTCTGACAGCGCAGGAAACGTTCGCGGCTACGTCGATAACCCCGACATTGACCTTCCCTTAAAGGAAAACGGTAAGCTTGATGTAGGCGGTGCTGTGGGTAAAAACGGTATGCTGACAGTTAGCCGTGATTTGGGACTTAAAGAGCCTTATATCGGTTCTACACAGCTAGTCAGCGGTGAAATTGCAGATGACTTCACCTACTACTTCGTTGAAAGCGAGCAGGTAGGCTCAGCCTGCGGGTTGGGTGTGCTTGTTAACACCGACCTCTCGGTGAACTGTGCTGGCGGCTTTTGGGTGCAGCTTTTGCCCGGAGCACCCGAGCTGATGATAAAACAGATTGAGCTAAATATTGCTACAATGGGCAGTGTAACAGAGGTTTTGCAAATTGGCGGAGTCGATGAGTTGGTTGAACGGGTTCTTTTCGGTCTTGATCCGGAAATACTTGAACGTTCTCCCGTTGAATACCGCTGCTATTGCAGCCGTGAACGCGTACAAAGAGCCATTGAAAGCATGGGTCTTTCAAACCTTGAGGAAATATGTGAAAGCGGAGAAACTGCCGAGGTATGCTGCCACTTTTGTAATGCAGCTTATCACTTTACTACAGACGAAATTAGGGCAATTATTGTCAATTTAACCAAAAAGGACAAGAATTAGGATTCGCAATAAAAAAATGTTAAAATGTTCTTGACAATTACGTCATATTTTAGTATACTGGCAAAGCCGCTTGAGGGTGCGAAACATGGGAGCATAGCTCAGCTGGGAGAGCACATGCCTTACAAGCATGGGGTCACAGGTTCGATCCCTGTTGTTCCCACCATCGCACCCATAGCGCGGCAATATGGCCCAGTAGTTCAGTTGGTTAGAACGCCAGCCTGTCACGCTGGAGGTCGACGG
>CAZAIU010000074.1:0-5776 GCA_964485265.1 uncultured Oscillospiraceae bacterium
AAACTGTTCCACCTTTCGCTCTTTTCTTGGTGTCCAGTTTATTATACACCTTCCACTTCTCCATCGGACAATATCGAATATTCCATATCAGTTTGCTCCTTTTTATGAAATTCTCCAGCCAATTCAAAGCCTTTTTTTGCAATAATTACAGCTACGATTTCATTTAATACAGCAGCCGCCGCAATGGTTCCCTGAATAATAGCCGCACCTTCAGGCGCAGCAGCCGACAAGGTGGATACGGCAATTCCTGTAAAGACCAGTGATACACCCGAATGAGGCAGAAGAGTAAGACCCAGATATTTCTGGACAGTCTCTGGCATTTTGGTTGCACTTGCGCCAATTCGAGCGCCAAAGTATTTTCCAACGCTTCGGGAAAAAATATAGATAGCTGTGAAAAGCCCCGCGCCCAGAATTGCATGATAATCCAACGGTGCACCAAGATTTAGAATGACAACTATCATTGAAATGCCAAGGATGGAGTTGAAGTCGGTCATAATTTGTGTAAGGCGTTCTTCGGATACCATGTTGGAAAAAACTGCGGAAAACGCCATTCCCATTAGCATGAAGTTGAGTACCGGCGATGGCATAAGATAGGTGTTGCAGACAAATCCGATTACGGTTGTTACAAGAATTGCCCCGACTAAAACAGAAAGCGTTACAGCTTTTGGGTGCTCCTTTTTCAGCAAAAAGCCTGTAGGAATACCGGTGCAGGCACCAATAACCAGCGGTAGAAGCACCATGACGGGTATCATATATATTGGTAGTCCGCCGCCGGAAATATGGCGTGCCACAATAGCAATTGTAGTAAAAAACACAACGACACCTACCATGTCATCAAGTGCTGCCATCGGAATAAGCGTTTTGGTAACAGGACCATCCGTTTTAAATTCACGCACGATAGACAGAGCCGGAGCGGGGGCTGTTGCCAAAGCAATGCCGCCGAATATAAATGCAAGGTAAATTGGAATATTACAGACAGCAAACACAACACAGAATATAGCAGATACAAGTACAAATGTGCCAAGGGACTGCGTGAGTGTAGTTATAATCAGGGCCTTTCCGTACTGCTTCATGCGTTTCCAGACAAGTTCTGTGCCAATCATTAGCCCGACTGCACATTCAAGAGTGTGAATTACCGTTTGATACCACACGCTGTCAATGAGAGCATTCGGCATAAGCTGAATAGCGTGGGGGCCTAAAATCATTCCAGCAATCAGCCAGCCTAGAATAGAAGGGAGCTTGATTTTGGAAATCAGCTTGCCGCAAAGCCATGCGACAGCGATGGAACCAGCCCAGCGGAGTATTAATAGAATCATACCTCCAGCCTTCTTTCCGCAACACCGTAAAGTATATTGTCAAGTAGCTTTTCAAGGCTCTCTTCATGGGTGACCATACGCTCGGCAAGAGAAGTTTCGCGGCAGGCAGGACTGCTGAAATAACCGTTGAACATATTCTGCACCAGAGAAAAATAGTCAAGGGCATCTTCCTTTGTTACGCCGGAGCGTAGAGTGATAGTGGAGAGAATTTGTAGATACAGCTCCCTATTGTATGTGTCAAAGTCTTTTTTCAAATCTTGAATTGGCACTTGAAGAGATGCCGGCGGCTGTAAGATTGCTTCAAAAAACAAATGAGCCTCTGCTTCGTGGGAACTGAAAAAACTCAGGCGGGCGGACATGTATTTTTGCATATCTACGCCGATTTGTTGCTGCTTTAAATATGAGGTAAGCTCATTAAAACAGCGCTTGACACAGGCGAGGTATACAGCATCCTTGTTTTCAAAATTGTGATACAGCAGTCCCTTCGAAATGCCTGCCTCACAAACGGTATTCAATGATGCTCCGATATAGCCTTTTGCTCCAAACTCCTTCATGGCAGCTGTAATGATTTTTTCACGCGTTAGCTCTGTTCGCTCTTCTTGTTTCATAATATCATCCCTTCTGCATAATAGACCACGCAGTCTATTATACGCAATAACCGACCACGTGGTCAATAAGATGGGGGCATTGTTCAAAATAGTTTTACATTTGGACTATAAGATAATAGAAGTATTTATGATAGGCATAAAACCATGCACAGCAACAAAAGCAGGATGTAAATTTTTCTCCAAATTTTTCATGTTACAAATCATTTGCTAAGTTAAAATTCTTATGTTTTTTTACACAAAACGGTGCTGAAATTGCCACAATCGCCTGTAATAATACGAAAAACCGAACATTCGGTTGTCTGTATGACTTCACATAAGCTTTATACCGCCAGCTTCTTTTGAAACACCATTTTAACGTTAAGAGAGGTAAAATCAACTTTGGCTCTAACGGAAAAACGAGGGGCTTTTCTGTTTTGAGCAATAAGAGAAATTTGGGGAGAAGACTAATGTCCGAAATGAAGTTGTATTTAGGAATCATTTACGGCGTAATTATTATCTCAATAATTGCGACCGCCCTGCTTTTTCGCTATGTTTTCAAGCAAAGCAAGGGAAGTAAGGAAATGCAGGATATCTCTAATGCGATTAAGGACGGAGCTATGGCGTTTTTAAAGAGGCAGTATAAAACCATTGCCATAATTTCTGCTATAGCGCTGGTCGTAATCATGTTAGCGGTATATTACGGGGATCTGAAAAAAGGCAGCGATGTTGCACTAAACACTGCAATACATACCGCCATATCCTTCGTGATCGGTGCGATATGCTCCGCACTTTCAGGGTACATAGGAATGTATATGTCAGTCAGCAGCAACATCAGAGCAGCCGAAGGAGCAAGAACAAGTCTTGATAAATCACTTCAGATAGCTTTTAAGGGTGGATCTGTAACCGGTCTTTCTGTTACAACACTTTCCCTCCTCGGAGTTGTAACATTATTTCTCGCATTCGGCGGCGGCTCCGGAGAGGAAAAGCTGATTTGTGAAGCGCCCAACCTTATTATAGGCTTTGGCTTTGGTGCATCACTTGTTGCTCTTTTCGCGCAGCTCGGCGGCGGCATTTACACCAAGGCAGCCGACGTAGGCGCTGACTTAGTCGGAAAAGTCGAAGCCGGTATACCTGAGGACGACCCCAGAAATCCGGCGGTTGTTGCTGACCTTGTGGGTGACAATGTGGGTGACTGCGCAGGGAGAGGTGCTGACCTCTTTGAATCTACCGCTGCTGAAAATGTCGGCGCAATGATTCTGGGCGTAACACTATATAATGTTTTTGGCTGGAAGGGAGTGTTATTCCCGTTGGTTGCCCGTGCACTGGGCATACTTGCATCACTTGTCGGTATTCTTTTTGTTAAAGTCAAGGATGAGAACAAGGATCCCATGAAGTCCTTGAACCTTGGCTACGCAATAACCTCAGCTATTATGGCGGTTATACTTGCGTTTTTGGTAAACACCATGCTCAGCGGCGTCACTCCCGAGGGAACTGCTGTCAACACATGGATGCTCTTCGGATGTGGTCTTACCGGAATACTTTTGAGCTATGTTTTTGTCTGGCTTACCAATTATTATACATCATATAATAATAGACCTGTCCGCAGCATTGCTCAGTCGAGCAGAACAGGCGCAGCCACTAACATTATCTCCGGAATTGCAGTGGGTATGAGATCCACCGCGCTTCCCGTTTTGTTCATCTGCGCAGCAATCTATGCCTCATACACTCTCGGAGATGCTGCAATGGGTGGCATTCCAAATGCCGGACTTTACGGCACCGCAGTTGCTACCATGGGAATGTTATCTACCTGCACCTTTGTTCTGGCAATGGACGCATTCGGACCTATTACAGACAACGCAGGCGGAATTATTGAAATGTCCGGCGCACCTGAAGCCGTCAGAAGAACAACAGATAAGCTTGACGCTTGCGGAAACACAACAAAGGCTTTGACAAAGGGCTATGCCGTCGGCTCCGCTTCACTTGCAACCTTCCTTCTATTTGCCGCATATCTTGATGCTGTAAAGGCCTCCTTGGGGCTGCCTCAGGATTCTTGGTTCGCTGTTGATATTGGAAAGCCTACAGTGTTTATAGCAGCATTTATTGCCGCTATGGTCGTTTTTCTGTTCAGTTCAACTGCCATCAGCGCTGTCAGTAACGCCGCTCAATATGTTATTATTGAGGTAAGACGTCAGTTCAAAGAAATACCGGGAATCATGGAAGGAAAGGCAAAGCCGGACTATGCAAGATGCGTTGATATCGTCACAAAGGGTGCTCTGCACGAGATGCTTCTTCCCGGTCTTATCGTCGTTTTAGTTCCTATCCTTGTGGGTGTGATTTTGGGAAAAGAGGCAGCAGCTGCATACCTCATGGTGTGCACCATAGTTGGCGTTATCGTAGCGCTGTTTCTTAATAACAGCGGCGGAGCATGGGACAATGCAAAAAAGCACGTTGAAATGGGACACGTTGAGGGAAAAGGTTCCGAGGCTCACAAGGCATCAGTTGTCGGCGACACAATAGGCGACCCATTCAAGGATACCGCCGGTCCTTCGCTGCACGTGCTAATAAAGCTCACCAGCACGCTTACACTTCTGTTCATAGTTTTGTTCACCCATTAAGAGAACAAAAAATACAGGGTCTATAATCGCTATTCCCATGACGGTTCACAGAATGTCCATGGTTGGAGCCGTTTCGCCCATGCCCTCAAAGGGACTTGCAGCTTCCTCATAATCATACAAAATAGCGTCGCTTTCAGCAAAAATGTTCTGCCTTAATCTATCAGGGGTTATTCCGTCTGCAATGTATGTAAGCCCTTTTTTAGAATCGGGTTGCCAAGCTTCTCCGCTTACTTTTTAAGAGAAAGGAGACCGTCTCGTCTTGCAACTACGGAAATGCTCATGATCGTATTAAAAAGCTCTGTTAAATCATGCTTTTTTAAAAAAATTAAGACGCGGAAATGGGTGAATTATCACTCCATTTCCGTGCCTTTTTTTGATTAAAAACTAATAAGTGAGATACATTTTTTCAGTGCATCCACATCTGTTGAAATCAGGTGGTATGGCAATATTTGAATCTTGTGTTGTTGCTTTGTGCGTTCACAGCTGCTACAGCAAACGCCGCATATTGATTCAAACGTTGTACACTCCCCGATTATAGTTTGAAACTGTCGTAAAACTCTTTTAAATCTTTTTTGACAGAATCACTTATTGAATTCCACCTAACACCTTGAATTGCACCCTCTAAGGCGCACAGGCGATTATAACAGGCAGGCGAGTCAATGACATTGATACTTAACCATGCCTGCTTGCTGCCCAGTTGTTTTAACTGCTCGGGCGTTTTTATACCAACCTGCACTAATTGCTGCTCCAAAATTTTACCTATATTAGGCAGCCGCGATAACTCACTCATAGACTCCTCCTAATAAAGCAAATAGAAGTTTTGTATCCAAAAATAAAAAAGTTAGGGCAAAACGAATGCTGCAAAGCACGTGTTGTCCTAACTTTTGTGTCAGGTCAGGTCATTTTAGATGCTACGTTTTTATTCAAAAACAAGTCACGAACCCAGCGAAGCGGGTCAGGGGTTTTAAAGATGAGCTCCACAACACTCTCTATGTCTCTCGGGTGTAGATTTACTATACAAATCACAAAGAGGATTATCACCATCCTCCCTCTAACGAAATGACATTAAACGCCCAAGTAATAAAAAATACAATACTTATTTGAAATTTGTGCACGCAAACGTACAACTTTTCTCATTTTCCTCCCAAGGATGAAAGACCTTTTACAAGAGGAGGATGAAAATGTATGTAACTCAAAGCGAAAGCTGCAAATCACAGATTGACTATCGGACATGGAAGCAGCGAGAAAAGGAGAGTGC
>CAZAIU010000075.1:0-4918 GCA_964485265.1 uncultured Oscillospiraceae bacterium
ATGAGCGACTTTTCTCAAGTGTACGCCCAGCTTCGCCGCAAAAGCCGTGGGCAATATGCACTTTTGGCTGGCTGCTGCTTTTGTTCCACTCTGCTCATAACCGCCTATGTACTGATGATGCGTTCTCCCACCGTGCTGACAGTGCTGCCTGAGGGCGGTGATTCCCGCAAGCAGGTTATGATGATTTTTGCCCTTACTATGATTGGCTGCGGCGTGTTTACCGCCTATGCATCCGGTCTGTTCTTTCGCTACAAATCTCGGGAATGCGGCGTTTTTCTAGCATTAGGCGCCACCAAAGGGCAGCTTGGAGCATTGCTCCGCCGTGAATTAACACTGTTGTCACTAATCTCCTGTGGTGCCGGCATGACTCTGGGCGGACCGCTCGCTTGGCTTGTATGGCAGCTGTTTCGTAAGCTTGTGGTGGACTCCGCAGAGATGGTGCTCAGCTTTGACATAATGGCATATTTTCTCTCACTCGCCTTTTCGCTGTACGTGCTGATAATGCTATTCTGGATGCTGCACCGCTTTCTCCGCCGAGCCAACATTCTGGACATAATCCGAGAAAGCCATACCTCTGAGCCGGTTCGTGTGCTGCCCCGTTGGTGCGGCATCTTGGGCATTGTGCTAACAATTGTCGGCGTACTGCTTGGCTATCTTGCACCTTCTTTTTTCATTCTCAGGCTGCATTGGTATCCGCCGGAGGGATTCACCGCAATCTTTTATCTGCCCGCCCTAGTGGGGCTTTATATGATTTTACTGCACACCGTTGTAAACGGCTGGCGTATGGGCAAGAGTCGCTATACCCATCTGATCACCACCAGCATGATGCGCTTTCAGGGAAAGCAAACCGTTCTAAATTTGCTTGTAGTTACACTGCTTGTGGGCGGCGCATACTTTGCCTCGTTTTATACACCGATTATAGGTGTTGGTGCTCTTCAGAGCTTTGATGCCCGCGCGGTGGATTATGCTTTTCATTATCGTGAGGATCAGAATCTGCCCACGGAGGAGGAAATCCGTCAGCTTGCTGCGGAGTTTAAGGTAAATATCACCGATTTTGTTTTACAGTCAGGTGCGGTGCTTGCCTACGACGGCATGGAACACGTTGAAACAGAGGATGCCCTTGGAACTACCTATCACAAGGAGTATCGGGAAATGCTCAGCAGCTGCACGTTTCTGTCGGAAAGCGCATGGAATGCACTGACAGGAGAAGCTTTAAACTTAGCCCCCGGCACAGTGGTATCAGTCTTTGACGGAAACGGTCAGTCAAACGGAAGAATGGGCAACGATATTTCGCTGGTGACAAACCCCTTGACCGGACAGCAGTTGTCAGTAAAGTCCGTGGAGCCTGTGCTTTGCAGCGATGCGCTTTTTGGCCGACGCGTGCTGGATGACAGCGATTACGCAGCACTCGCCGCTGGCCTGCCTCATGATTGGCAGGAGACAGAGGTACTGTTCAATGTAAAAGATGTGCACGACACCTACCCCTTTGCTAAAGCGCTGTTCAACGACATAGTAGACCGCTCCGGCACAGAGGTAGAGCTTTATAACGCATGGGAGCCCGTGGAGAAAATGCGGGCAGAGCAGGAAGGCGAAGCCTATTTCTTTGACCGCAACCAACTGGAAACCAATAGTTTTGAGAGCATCGACTACGACCAGAGAGATTCCTCCAACTTCCGGCTGGGGTGGAAATATATGCCTCAATTCAGAGTTCTGGACAAATCTGAATTCGTCAAAACCACGGCAGTATATTTGATGCTGTTTATTTTCATCGCTCTGCTTTGCTTTGCCGCTGTGTTCGTTATTTTGTTTACCCGCTGCATGACCATTGCACTTAACAACGCCCATCTTTACAGTGACCTTAGATATTTGGGCGCATCTGACGCCTATCTTTATAAAACGGTAAAAAAGCAGTTTTCTCAGTCCTTCTTCGTACCGATTTTTATCGGCACATCGGTCATCTGCGCGTTCTACAGCATGATTCTTTACTTTAATGACGGGATGTTTTCTGTCAGTGAGCTAAGCGGCTTCGCCGTTTGTGTTGCTGTAATCGCAGTCCTCTCCGCTGCGCTCTACGGTTGGTATCGGCTTACGCTCCGTTACGCTTGCAGGCAACTGAAAATCGGCACGAAACAGAAGGCTAATCAAAAATAATCAAAAAGCATTGCCAGTGCAGCTTAAACCTCACAGGCAATGCTCCTCCTATTCGTTTCAAAGAAATTCATCTAGCCGCTCGTATGTATTCACAACAAGCCATTCATGTCTCTACTTCATCCGCAGCAAGCGCAGATGCACCTTCTGCTCTTCAGTTATGCGATAGCTCTCAACTGCTTTTTGAATAGTCTTATTGTGTGTCCATTTGTCCAGTCGGTTTTGCTCAAGATAGGGTATTATTGCTTCCCACTGCTTTGCCAGCGCCGTTGCAAAGTACCACGCAATCATCATATTGACGTAGTATTCCTCAGAGCGAATGCCAGCAACCCATTTCGGGTACTCTGACAGGAAATCCTCGTCCAGATAGTGGCTCATCAGCATTTCAATCCCGAAGCGTATAGTGTAGGTACGGTCGGAACTAATCCACCGCTGAAGCTCCGTTAAAAGTTCCTGTCGGTGCCGTTTAAACACCTTCGGGTTCATTAAATCGCAGGTTGCCCAATTATCGACGTAGGGCAAGAAGGCATCCACCGCTGCCACCGCTTCGCCGTAGTCCATAATGTTTTCCACCAAAAAACCGTGAAGATTGTTCTCATCGTAATATTTGTGGGGCAGCAGCTTCAAAAACTCCACCGTCTTCGGCACCTTGGAAAGCTCCTTTGCCAGTTTGCGCAAAATCGGCGTGCGTACACCGATTACAGTATCCGGCGGCACTGTGGGCATTAGCTTGCATTGAAAATCTTTGTATTTAAGGTCTTGCAGTTCAAAAAGCCGTGATTGAATGCTTACTTCTATTTCATTCATCCTGTTGCCTCGTTTCCTATGTTTTCCGTCTCCTACGCACTGAGCTTCGCAATCTGTTCCTGCGTGTGAAAGCAATGCTCGGCTTAATTGATATAAATCTATAAACGTCCTGTGGACTTATATCATAGCTGCAATGCAGCGCTATGATATATATTATTAAACCAATATAATGTCTTATAAGACATTATAACACAAATACGGCAAAATGGATACAAAAACAGAAGGCTCAGTCATGGAATCATCACTCCATTTCTGTGCCTTCCGTCTGTTGTAGACTTTTGAATTTTCGCCTTTGCGCGTCACTGGGTTCAGTGCTCCCCATGTACCGCGTTTCTTCACTGCTAGCTCCCGCTGCTTTTTCTTTGAGAGCTTCTTAAATGGTATGAACTTTTCCATACTTATTCTCCTTTCAATTGAATCCCGAGCGATATTACCATAATGCAGCGTACCTGTCAAATGGTTCTGCTTTCCCGTTACTGTCAGAAAACGCTGTTGGATGACAAATGCTCATTGCAATAGCTGGTTTAAGCGAATATAATATATAGTAAATCGTGTAAATAATTCAGCTTTTCCGTCGAAATGATGTCATAAAGCCAGTAGCACCTTTCCAACGTGAGCAGCTGCCGACGGAACAAATGCTAATGCCCTGCAAGGCTTTGTAGGGCTGATTTTTAAGGAGCACTTTACCAGATTATATCTCGTCAGCCAAAACCGCAGATATAAAGCCATTAGATAAGAAATTGAATCGTACAATGCAGAGAAAGAGGATATGGCATGAACAACAGATATATAGCTTTTGATGTTGAAACACCGAATTCAGCTAATAATAGGATTAGTGCAATCGGAATCACCGTTGTAGAAAACGGAAGGATTGTTGAAGAGATTTCCAGCCTTATCAACCCCGAAGTTGATTTTGATTACTTTAACATCAGACTGACCGGTATTACGCCTGATATGGTTCAATACAAGCCCACATTTGCCGACCTTTGGAGAAAAATTGAGTACATAATGGACAGCGGTCTGCTTATTGCACATAATGCTCCCTTTGATATGTCGGTATTGTCAAAGTGCCTTAACGCCTACCAAATTGAATGGCACCCTTTTTCCTACTATGCTTGCACCTGCGCCATGGGACGTGCCTGCTATCCGGAGCTTGAAAATCACAAGCTGAACACGCTTTGCGGCTATCTTGGTATAACTCTGTCTCACCATGACGCAGGAAGTGACAGCCATGCCTGTGCAGAGCTTCTGCAAAACTATATCAGCCGCGGCATAAACGTAGACCGCTATATGCGACACTATGACATGATTGAAAAGAAAACCACGAAGGTTCAAAAATAAAGCGATTTTGGCACGGGAATCCTCGCTTTTCCAGGAACGCCTTAGTTCAACAAGACGCTGATATAAACTTAATAAATAAATTATCCTATCAGAATCAATTAGCGGTTCTAAACTGTGGCGCATCACTGTTTTGATATGGATTATAATTATTAAAACTGTCTCGGACAGTTTTAATGGCGCGTAGCGCCGTTATATTATTTTTTAATATAACAGGAACTGTTTTATTAAAATTGCAGCCAAACTCTTTTAGGACCTTTATTTTGTTATCAAGTGTCCGTCAATAAGTGACATTCCATAAAATTCCTCTATGCAGCCGTTACTCATCTCGTTCTTAAAATACCACTCCGCAATCGTTTGATTCTCTTTGTGAAAATACTGCTTTATATCCCACACCAAAACTTTTCCACGGGTATTCCATTCTTCAAACCAATGTTTCACAGTTGCGCGGTTTTCATATTTTGGACTCCAACTCTCAACATACTATTATACTAAACCATGGAAAAAACACAAGGGCGGAAACGCTTCCCGCCCTCGATTTATAAAAGAATACTCTCAATAAAAATGATAAATCCGAACCCAACACCAATTCTGATGATGTAGTTCGGATTATCATATTTTGGTC
>CAZAIU010000076.1:0-2219 GCA_964485265.1 uncultured Oscillospiraceae bacterium
TACAGTATCAGTTTTCCCAAAATTGCGGTTTTTAGCTGATCAAACCTTTGACTGTCAGTAGAGCGAAAGCCCCAGCGTGAAAAATCTACCTCTATCCAATTTGTATTTGTCTTGCTAAACGCCGCTCCCAGCTTTGACAGCAAGCTATCCACCTGCTGATTGGCAGCGCCAAAGGACTGCACCGCAAAGAGAATTTGGTTTTGCTCTTCGTCCGTGAGCAGAGCCTTGTCAAATGTGTATCCCGGCATGAGGGATATGCCCCCGCCCTTTCCCGAAGCAGCATACACAGGAATTCCTGCCAATGAGAGAGCCTCCACATCTCTATAAACAGTACGCGTAGATACCTCCAAAAGCTTTGCAAGCTCAGGCGCCGTAATGCTGCGGCGTTCCAACAGTATGTATAAAAGTCTAAATAAGCGGTCGTTTTTCATCCTGTTCTACCTTGCTAATTTACATAAAACGAGTTTACTTCATGTATAATCCCACTACCTCTAAGTCCTTATCCAGAACTACCGTATATGTAAGCTTTGCGTTTTCATATTTACACACCAGAACGGCAACAGCAAAATCTTCTTCCGTAGACTGACTCTTTTGTCCAGCAGTTGCAACTGTTGTGTATTCTTCAAATTTACCTGCCTCGGTAAGCTGACCAGCCCACGCCTCCTCGATTTGCTCGGCTGTAAGCTGCGTTTTTAGATCCTCACGCAGCACATCGTTTATTGCTTCATAATCGGAGGTGTTAATTACATCCACAACCTCCTTTGCTTTGGCAACAACCTCTTCTTCGGAATAGATATCCGCCAATTTGTTTGAGGCGCATCCCGAAAGAGCCAGCATCACAATTGCCATTAGCACAGAAACAGAAACTGATAATTTTTTCATTTTAATTACACCCTTCATTTTTAAATTTTCACTTGGTTAAACGTATGTTATCACATAAAAAAATATATGAGACTGCCTTTCTACACATTCAATGTGCAAAATTCAAGCCTGCACGAAGTACCTCTCGTTATAGGTCAGCTTTCCTCTTACCCGCTCAGACTGCATAAGACTTATTGTATCCGCGTCCGTGGAAAATGGGCTGCCTAAGAGCTTTGCCCTGTCCGGCTCGCTGTTCAAAATCACCTGCCTGCCCAAGGTAATATGAGGAGAAAAGCGGCGATCCTCTATAGAAAATCCGCATTCCCTCAAGCTCTCACAAAGCTGCCGCTGGATATTGCAAAGTTCCTTGCTGCTTGCAAGCCCAGTCCACCATATATCTCCGCCGTCTCGGTTAAAACAGCCTACACGATCAAATGTAAGGTGCATTTGCGGTATAGTTAACGTGTCCATAAGACTGCGGATTTCTATTTCGCGCTTAGGTTCAATCTCTCCGAGGAACGCAAGTGTCAAATGCAGGTTTTGAGGAAGCGAAAAACTTCCTTGCCCCAATCGTCTCAGCCTGCTTTGCACAGAGATTATATTCTTCTTCGTTTGCTCGTCAAAATTAATTGCGATAAAAAGCCGCATTGCCTGCCTCCCGCTAAAAAGAAAACTCAATTTTGGTGCTTAAGCTTTCTATAGATTATTCCTCAAAATGCAAATAAACTATGCCCCATTTCACGATTATCCAAATTATCAGTTAAGCAAGGCTTATTCCAGTATTTCCTTCTGCAATTTCTTTGTAAGCTTTTCAAACACCAAGCAATAGCTGTCATCAACCATTAGCTTTAAGGTATCCTCCGGCAAACTGCCACCCAAATCTATGGAGTTCCAACAGCGTTTATCGGAATAGAATCCGGGCATTACATCTTCATACTCGCTTCTCCACAGCTCACCTAGCTTAGGGTCACATTTCAAGTTCAATAAGTCCTTATCAGCATAAGCACTGTCATATTTTTCAGTGGGGTGCATAAATGCGGCAAACATCTTTCCGCCAACCATGTATCGGAGCCATTCCCACTCTGCCTTGAAATCCTTTGTTACGCCGGGCTTTGAAAGCATATATTCGTCAAGCCATGAATACTTCATTTGTTTTCCTCCGCTTCGTCAATTTATCATATTTTTCGCCCAACGAAGGGCTGCTTGTGCTTCAATCCTGCTCCTGTGCAATTACAATTAGATAATCGTGAGGCGAAAATATAATGCTATCGGCTTTGTCCGAATTGATAGCAATTGTGAATTTCCCGTCAAGTATTCGTTTGCAGCCAAGGAAAATCTCGTTATGTGCCTTAACCGCT
>CAZAIU010000076.1:2319-4795 GCA_964485265.1 uncultured Oscillospiraceae bacterium
GCAGTACGTATACAAATGCTTATTTTAGTGTCTGATTCGAAAATGTCAGGGTTACAGCCTGTACTAAGTCCATTCCGTCAAATTTGGAAGGCTCAAAATAGTCTTGAAGCGAGAAGCTTTTCATACTCGTTCCGTCATCGTATACCATTATAGCAACAGGTATTTCCTTGTTGATTTCAATGTCTTGAAATTCATGCAAAAATCCTATTGATGACGCAGCTGCTTTGCTGTTATTTGAGATTTCGTCAGTCTTATACGAAGCTCTTCCGCTGGAATTTATATTAAAATCTATGGAGTAGTTTTCTCTAAGCTGCATTGTAAAGGTTCCGGTCAGAATCTCTTGCGGTTCTCTTTCTGTGCCTATTGAAACAGCGCCATTTCCAATGTCTGTCCATCCTTCACCGTTTTCAAGGCTGTAAACGCAAACCTTTAATGTAATAGCCTCTTGAGGCGCTTTAAAGGAAATAATCTGCGAGGTGCCATCCATTCCAAAGGATTGTAGCAAGTCACGCTCACCTTCAGACAGTTCGTATGGTGCAAGCCCTACTTCATCATAAATCTTGCTCATATCTATTTTTCGTGAGCAAGCAGCTAGAGTCATGGCAATTGTAAGCACGAATACTACCAAAATAGTTTTCTTCAAGACAATTCTCTCCTTATAACTTTAATCAGCCTTTTTACAAAAAAATACCGTAAAACACAAATTAAACAAGCATGCAGACAATACTAATCAGTCTGTGTTATAAGCTCCACCATACCGTTTCTCCGCATTTTGTTTCCGTAAATCCACATTTTTGCAAAATGCGCTGCGATGCAAATCCATCTAACTCAGTTTTGGCAATCACATGAGACACACCTTCTTGCTCCCTCGCCCATCTGCACATTGCCTGTACCGCTTCGGTCATGTAGCCATTATGTTCAAAGGCTTTTCCCAAGCCATAACCGATTTCGACCTCTCCGGCAGCACTTGGAGTATCCTTAAAATCCGCAGAACCAACAACAACCCTATCGCTTTTTCGAATTAAAAACCAAAAGCTGTGCCATAAGTAGTTTGAAGAATCGCTCTCTGTAAGCTTTAGTTGGCCCTTTACTATTTCCAGGAAGAGTCCTTCCATTGCTTCTGCTTTGTAAAAGCAATTCAATTCTTTTTCAAGTGCGGAAATATCTTCAATCCATAATTTCAGTTGACTTGCTGTTAATGGATGCAGAACCAGTCTTTCAGTTTCTATCACTTTTTGCACCTCGTAAAATAAGTTCAAATATATCACACCAAAAAAACAATACAAATTTCTTTTAAGTAATCTTCAATTAAGGCAAACATTTTTTCTTTTTCTAAATATTAGTCTATCATTTACTCCTGCTTATCTGCAAGCAATAATAAATGTATATTCCGTTTTTTGTTTTCGATTATTTCTATAATTGTGTATATCCACTTTTCTCATCAAATAAGTAGTCCTTACCCTATTCTATCATAGAGTAAGTAAATTGTCATACATACAATTAAGGATGTACCTCATTTTTAAGAAAGATTATAACCTTAATCCCTGAGAAAATTATACTCTTTATGTTCCGTAAACCATATGATTTACAGTGTGAGGCATTGTGAAATTGCTAAAGATAGTCCTTTTGGGTTTTCCCATGCCATGGAGTGTCCGGCGTGAGGAACAACCGAAACATGAATTCCATGCTGTATCATTTGTAAATAGTCATCATCAGGCAGAGAAGATTCGCCAAAAATAAAACCTTTTGAGGCAGGCAATTCATATATTATTTTTCTCCATGATGGGTTTCCACCCTGATGTGCACTTTTTGAGAAACGGTAAGCCGCAACAGGAGACCAGTTTGCTAACGTAGATGCCCACATGGTATTACCGTCTTGTAAACTTTCAAGGATAATGTCATTAAACCCTGTATTTATAAAATGTTCTTCCGAATAAGAAGCAATTTTATAACTACTTGATCCATCTGTACTAGGATCTAAGTTGGCTTCGCTTAACACAAGATAAGTGACGTTTTGCGTGCTCATTGCAGATAACTCTATGGCAACCGCACCCCCCAAGCTATGCCCGAAAACAGCAAATTTTGTTAGTCCAAGGCTATCTACAAAGTTTTTTAAATATACTGCGTGTGCATGTACGCTGTACTCAAAGCTTTCGGGCTTATCGCTATACCCGGCACCAAGCAAATCAACAAGAATACATCGGTGCTTTGACAATTCGCTTTGCGCGGCCACCTGTGGATAGTCAAACGAGCCGGCACAGCCTAAACCATGAACAAACAAAATCGGAGTATCTTCTCCCGGTAAATCTTGATATCGCATATATGCGGCAGCTTCTTTTACGTAGTATTCCTCCATTAGCAAATCCCTTCGTCTCATAAGGTTCAAGCCTTGGCTTCACAATGTATACGCTTATTATATCAAATATATAGCAAAAAGTCATGCGTGAGCACATAACCTCATACATGACTTTAATTG
>CAZAIU010000077.1:0-4637 GCA_964485265.1 uncultured Oscillospiraceae bacterium
GCGGTCAAACGCGATAAGGTCGCGGCGCAGTGCCAATTGCAGGGTATCCGGCACGACCGAGTTAATTTGCATCGACGATGTGTAGCCGTCAAACACCTTTTCGTAGAAAAACTCGAGATCCTCTTTTGCTGAGCACGGCTTTTTTCGCCAATTCTTCGAGTGTATACATCCTCCCATGCAAGCTCTCGCAGCGCATGTAAGAGCTTTCCACAGTCTCACTTACAAACAGATATTTGTTATATCCCACGCAGGAGCTATGCACAATAAAGTCACCAAAGCTCCTATCCGCAGACATCAGAACGCTCGATAGCCGCGAACTGTGAACGAAGCTTTCTGCCTCCTCTGCCAGTGCTTTCGCCGCTGTTCCGCTTTAGGCGCGCCAAATCCTCTGTTTCCGCGCGCTCCGATTCTTGCAGCTTCCATGTAAAAAGTCGATTTGTACTATGCTTTTTTTGCAATGGGTTACATATATTTTCATCATCCGTAAGTGAAAATTCTTTCATCTCTGCGAGGAAAAAGCAAAATGTGTACGTTCATGTGCAAACCCTGTGAAAGTTTCATACACAAGTAAAAAGCATAATTGCGTTCATTGAAGAACTGTGTTAAACTCATTGTGTTAAGCCGTTCTGCTGCTGAACATATAATTTATGCAGTGCTTGGAGGCATGCCAAAAAGATGGATATTGCTATCTTTTTCTATAATATACTGATAATGTCGGCATTCATATTTTGCTGCGTTATCTTTTTTGTGCTTTACACAAAATACCGTCAACGTTGTCAGCTGTACATTTCTCTAATGTTTCTCCTTTTTATAACAGACAACCTTGTTCTATACATGATAGAATTTTTGCCCGTTTTTTCAAACTATTATGAAATCGTTGTGGCACCCGAGCCATACATTACAAACTTTCTTTGGCTGGCAATAGTTTTTTGCTACAGAGCCATATTTTGTTCCCTTCGTGACGAAGAAATGCGTATGTCAGAAAAGCTGATGTGGATTGGACTTCTGCTGCTGATTTTTGCTTCCACCGCCTTATACGGTATAAGCGTTTTCAAATACGTAGTTTTGTTTTCACGTCACGGAACTGCAATCGGTGTTTTCGCCTTTGCCTTGCATAAAACACTTAAAGAACGCAAAATGGGACTTCGATGCCAAGCAGAACATCTTGCTGTACCAAAGATTAGCCCTGCATTTATCATTGCCTCTCTTGTTTTGCAAATTACAGCCACAATTGAAGGCTTTGCAGAAATTTTCGGACATGTAAGCCTTATTGAAGGAAGAAGCCTTTCAATTGAATTTATAAGTATTCTCTATTCCTTTTCCGCAGTTTGGTTTCTTGTCCCCCTTCTCGTGTCTTCTCCGGCAACGGAAGAAAAAAGCACTGTTCTTGCCGCAGGTGACAACAATATGCTGGGGGATTTCTGCGACAAATTTGAGCTTACGCGCAGAGAGCGCGACGTGTTAAATTTGCTCGTTCAGGGTCTGAGCAACGCCGATATCAGCAGTAAAATTTATATTTCTGAGGGCACTGTAAAGGCTCATGTGCACAACATCTACACAAAGCTTGGTGTTAGATCCAGACTTCAATTGCTATCAAAGCTTTCCGACTATAAAAAATCAGATTTATAATTTAACCGGCACCACCAAGGAGGCGAGGCAGCGCCAAATCAGGTGGTGCCTTTTTAGCTTAATTGCACTAAATCTCTCTGTTTTTCATCTAATCTTAAGATATATTTTCGCATTTCGCCGTCAATTATATCCGCGGTTTATAGAAAACTCCCCTTGTTGAATGTAAAATTCATTTTGATGAAGCACATCTTTTTTTGCAGGTCTTGCTCTTTAAGTCCATGCAAAGAAAGACGCTGAAATTCATCTTCACAACAAAACAGAGGAGGAAAAATATGAAAAAGCAAAAAACGATCAGAGTATTGTCACTTGCACTGACAGGATGCTTAATGCTCACCGCGTTTGCCGGATGTTCAGGCAAAAAAGCTCCTGCAACACCCTCAGCAACCCCAGACGCAGCCGCACAGGGCGGCACTGCCACAATGGTACTTCGCGGCGGTGTTATTCAAACCATGGACAAGGACCGCAGCACCGCAACCGCAGTTGCAGTTGAAAACGACAAAATAGTATATGTAGGCGATGATGCCGGTGTGGAAAAATACATCGGTGAAGCTACCGAGGTTGTTGACCTTGCCGGTCAAATGGTTCTTCCCGGTTTTGTTGACAGCCACATACACGGTGCTTCCGGATGGATTGCAGACATGTACCAGTGCAATCTGGCAAATGTTGACGCAACCGAGGAGGCATATCTTGCGGCTGTAAAGACCTTTGCGGACGCAAATCCCGACCTTGAGGTCATCATCGGTCAGAGCTTTCAGGTGAACGTATTCGGCGACAACGGTCCGACCAAGGAGGCCCTTGACAGCGTGGTTCCCGACCGCCCCGTTGTAATTAGCGACACCTCCCAGCACTCCACATGGGCAAACAGCAAGGCCATTGAAATGGCGGGCGTCACAGCTGATACACCCAACCCCGAAGGCGGAAAAATCTATCGCAGTGCCGATGGCAGTGCCAGCGGATATTTTGCAGACTGTTTTCTTTTTGATGATATCTATGCCCTTGGCGCAACCACGCTTGAGCAGTACGAGGCTGCATGGATGAACTGGCAGAAGGAAGCAAACTCCTTCGGTATCACCTCATTCTCCGACGGCGGTATCCTAAACGGCTTTGACTTCGCTCCCGAGGAGCGCTGGGCAATGGTTGACCGCCTTGAGGACGAGGGAACACTTACACTTCGCGCAAACATGTCTATTGTTCCCACTCCCAACGATGCTTCCGATGAAGCCATTGCAAACATCATCAAGCTTTACGACGACAGCCAGAAGTATGCCTCCGATTATCAGGTCATCCGCACGGTGAAGGCATTTATTGACGGCGTTGTTGAAGGACGCACAGGTGTTCTCCTTGAGCCCTATGACGCTGCGGCAGGAACTGAAGCAGACTATAAGGGCGTTCCCATTTGGACGCAGGAAAACATAAACAAAATGGTCGCAGCGGTTGACAAGGCGGGCTATAAAATGCACATGCATTGCATTGCTGACGGCAGCACCAGAATGGGCGTTGACGCTGTTGAATACGCATACGCTCAAAACGGCACGAAGGATGCCCGCCACGTTATCACTCACATAACCCTTATTGATCCTGCTGAAATTCCCCGTATGGCAAATGACGGCATAATTGCCGCTATGCAGCCCACATGGTTTTACCGCGACCCGTGGTTCTCTCAGCTTGAGGAGCAGATGCTCGGCAGCGAGCGCTTCTCCCGCATGTATGTTATTAAGGACATGCTGGATGCAGGCATAGTAATGACTGGCTCTGCCGACTACAACGTGCTTCCCGACTATCGTCCCCTTACCGGCATCGAGGCGGGCACCACCCAGTGCAGCCCCTACGAGGGACAGGATACAGACCCTGCATATGTACGCAATGCAGATCAGGCCGCAACTCTTATGCAGATGGTAGAGGCTTATACCATAAACGGCGCATACCAGATGGGCATGGAGGATAAAATCGGCTCCATTGAAGTGGGCAAGCTTGCTGATATGGTAGTTCTCGGCAAGGATTTGTTTTCCCTTGAGCTAAAGGACATTGCAGAAACCGAAGTAAAATGCACCATTCTCGGCGGCAAGGTGGTTTTTAAAGCATAAGCACCTAAAGATATCCAGCTAAAAACAGATAAAGCGTGGTATAACGTCCAAAAACAGACGTTATACCACGCTTTTTTATATTAGAGCTTACCGACGGGGAATCTCCCTCAGAATTTCAATTTGTCAGCTTTCTGTCAGAGTGGCTGATGTAACAGCATCCTGTGCCGGAGCCGTGTGTCCTGCATCGCCCTCCGGCGGTGTCATGCCCTCGGGCAGTTCACCATTTGGCGGCATCATTTGCCCTTTTCCTCCGCCTTGGTGCTGCATACCGCCGCCCATGCCGCCGCTGCCATATACAAGCTGAGTCATTTCAATGGTTTGGGTTTCGTCACCTGCCGTGACAGTATAGGTTTTTCCGATTGCTATTTCAGGCGCGCTGATAACCGCACACTGGTATTCCTTTTCGGGAGTGTACTCAGCCAGAATCTCACCGCTTTCATCGCATAACAGGATTTTTCCTTTTTGTGTTGCTTCAAAGGTAACAAGCATGGCTCCTTGAGTAGAGCTGCTTCCAAAATTCTGCGCCATTCCGATGCTGCCCGCCGCAATTACCACGCCGCCCGTAATAACTGCATCGCCGTTATAATCCAAAGCACTGTCCGCACCCGATGTAGGCCCTGAAATGTACAATTCTCCGCCTGAAACCTCAACAGAACCGTTGGAATCAAGCCCGTCACCGTATGCATTTATACTTATATATCCGCCGGATATGATAATTTTACAATCTGGGTCGTTTGCCATTTTAGCTGCATCTTCCATTTTACCCCCGGGGAACATACGGTTATTTGCTCCATTTGGGTTTTCCTGCCAGTTGTCTGCGTTTTGCTCCGTCTGTATCTCCGAAGTTGTCTGTTCAGTCTGAGTATTCTGAGTATTCTGAGTCTCCTGCTCAGTCTCGGCACTCAGCGTTTTGCCCTTAGCCGC
>CAZAIU010000078.1:0-4591 GCA_964485265.1 uncultured Oscillospiraceae bacterium
ATTAGTATTCGGAAAAAGTGTACTCATAATTTATGCTGAGGTTTGCCCCGTCAAAAGTTCCGTCAATTTTTGAAAAAGTACGGTTATATGCCTCACTGCCAACCTCATATGGATACGGCTGGTAATTGTTTCCGCCGGGTATCCCAGTGATTGAACAGGGGATATGCTCCCGAGAAGCAACGGAAACAGTTCCGTCAACATCGCGCATAACTGTTACCTTAAGTATGATTGTGTCAGGGTCACGTGGTGCTGTGTTTCCGCCGAATGTCCAGTTTCCTAGGCTGTAATATATGTATTTCCCGTTGTATTCCTCACACTCTTGAAGCACGTGGGGGTGGCTGCCGTAAACCATGTCAGCCCCTGCATCAATTGCTGCGTGTGCTTGCTCCCTCTGAAGCTTGTTAACGTCGTAGCTTCCCTCGTCACCCCAATGCAGCGATGCAACTACAAACTCAGCGCCTTCCGCCTTAACTGCGGCAACACCTGCTTTAATCTTATCTGTTTTTTCAAAGCTTGCGGAATAAACACCTATTTTTAGTCCAGAAGCAGTTTCGTATATCTTCCATTCATTCCGTCCCGCATATGAGATACCCGCAATGTCCAAAACCGCTTTAGTTTCAGCATATCCCGCTTCACCGTAATCTAAAACATGGTTATTGCCAAGACTAACAAATTCAACGCTTCCCGATTTAAGTATGTTTACATATGACGGATCAGCTCTAAAGCAGAAGTTTTTCGTGTTCTCCTCCGTTGAACCGGATAATACACACTCTAGGTTTGCAAAGGTAAAGTCGTCATCAGAAAAGAAGCTTGCCGTTTTTTCAAAGGGAAAGGCATGGTTCTCTCCAACAACGCTCTCATATGATACGGAAATAGGCTTGTTGTACACCGTGCTCGCAAGGGTACAGTCCCCAACAAAATTAAGCGTGAAGTACTCCGGCTGTGGTTCTGGTGTAGGCTCCGGTGTGGGTGAGGGAGTCTCAAAGTTCAGCTCAGGAGTCGTAGACGCGGCTGCCTGACTATGTCCAGCCGTGCTTGATGAGAAATCTGACTGCGGATAGCTTGCCGTGCCCAGCATAAGGCAAAACAGTGCTGTCAGGGCTACGCATATCAGCCTAAGCACAAATCGTAAAGCATTGCTTTTCTTATTTTTCATAAAACTACACCGTTAATAGAAAAATTTACCGCTTAATGCGATTTCACCATAATTATACATAACCATAGCGATTTGCGCAACAAATATATAAAAAAACGGTAAAATACGGTGAATCTAGCTCGTTTTTTGCCAGTTTATATTATATTCTTCCGTAAAGCTCAGTTTGCTCACGCAGCCAGCTTGAAATTTTCGAAGTCAATGCGCCCTTTTTCATTCGCCACTGCCAGTTACCGCAGGTTGTACCGGGAGTATTCATCCTTCCTTCAGCTCCTAGCTCCAGAAGATCCTGTGCTTGCAGAACAACTAGGTCAGCAGCACTTGCAATAAGTGCTGACATCATAGCCCGCGGACGGCTTTCTTCAGATTTCATGCGAAAATACCTTGCAGCTTTTTCTGTCTCTCCTTTTTCAGCGGCTTCAAACCAGCCTGAAATAGTGTTGTTATCATGTGTCCCTGTATAAGCCACGCAGTTTTGTGTGTAATTATGGGGGAGATAGATGCTGTCCTGACTGGGTTCAAAGGCAAACTGCATCACCTTCATGCCCGGCAAGCCGCTTTCTGCCAAAAGCTTGTGCACGCTGTCAGTTAAAAATCCCAAATCCTCCGCTATGTAATTTCGTGCACCTAATGCAAAGTTAACGGTCTTAAAAAAGTCGATTCCCGGTCCCTTTCGCCATATTCCGTTCTTTGCATTCCCAGCTCCATATGGTATGGCGTAATACTCGTCAAAGCCTCTGAAATGATCAAGTCTGAGCACGTCATAAAGCTCAAACTGATGAGCAATTCTTGCTATCCACCATTTAAAGCCGCTGTCCCTCTGCCTGTCCCAGGCATAAAGCGGATTACCCCAAAGCTGTCCATCCTCTGTGAAGCCATCGGGCGGACACCCAGCAACCTCGATTGGCAGCAACTCGTCATCAAGATAGAACCACTGCGGGTCAGACCAGACATCCGCCGAATCGTAAGCGGTATAGATTGGTATGTCACCTATAATTGAAATTCCGTTTTGGTGGGCATATTGCTTCAAGGCACTCCACTGCTTATGGAAAAGAAACTGAACAGCCTTATAAAACAAAATGTCGGAGCTGTAAGCCGCCCTTGCCCTGTCAAGAGCAGAGCTTTGCCGAAGACGCAGCAGACGTTCCCATTCATACCAGGGCTTATTGAGCTTTGCGCCTTTTATAGCCATAAACAGAGAATAATCATCAAGCCAGTATGAGTTGCAGGCACAAAAATCATCAAAATCGGAAGGGCTTGAGCTAAGTAAATTGTCAGCTGCAATTTTCAGTACACTGTATCGATTTGTGGTTAACACATTATAATCAACAGCGGTGTCACTTGCACCCCAGTCAATGTGCTCAAAATCCGATTTGTGCAAGAGCTCATCGGCGCAAAGCATATCAAGGTCAATAAAAAACGGGTTTCCTGCAAAGGAGGAAAAACACTGATACGGCGAATTTCCATATCCGGTAGGGGAGACGGGGAGTACCTGCCAATAGCTTTGTCCGCTGTCCTTTAAAAATCTTATGAACTCTCTGGCTTCGCTTCCCAAGGTTCCAATACCATAGGGTGAGGGAAGCGAGCTTATGTGCATTAATACTCCGCTTTTTCGCATGGGCTACACTCCAAATCATTTTACCTTTTTTATTTCTTCGGCTTTGATTTTATATCTTTTTATTCTTTGGCACAAGAACAATTTTAAATAACGAATTGTGCTCATTACTTTATCATCTGTCATAATTCCACTTCTTTAGGAAATGCTATTTGAATAAAAAGGGACGGAGGTTTCCGTATTGAACAACAAAAGGATCGGCTTGCAAACTGTCAAGCTTACAAATATGCCATCCATTATAGCGCAAGCAGCAGTCGGCGGTAAAATGGAGGCTCAGGGACCGCTTTCGGATTGCTTTGATTATCTTTGCAACGACTCACACTTTGGCTCAAAATGCTGGGAAGGAGCAGAAAGTGCAATGCTTAAAAAGTGCTTTGACCTCGCTGTGGGAAAAGCGAATTGCGAGAGCAGTGCTCTTCATTACGTTTTTTCAGGTGATTTGCTAAATCAATGTGTTGGTTCTGCGTTTGCATTAAAGAGCTATAACGTACCATTTTTCGGTCTGTACGGTGCATGTTCAACAATGGCTGAGTCTCTTTCACTTGCTGCGCTGACTATAGACGGCGGGTTTGCAGACTTGGTGTGCGCACTTACAAGCTCGCATTTTTGTTCTGCGGAGCGTCAATTCCGTCTGCCCCTTGCCTACGGCGGTCAGCGAACTCCCACAGCTCAATGGACAGCAACAGCGGCAGGCGCGCTCATTCTTTCATCTCAGGGCGAAGGTCCCTTTATTACTCATGTTACCACAGGTAAAATTGTTGACGGCGGAATTTGCGACGCTGCAAATATGGGAGCCGCTATGGCGCCGGCCGCACTGGAGACGCTGTGCACACACTTTGCGGATACAGGGCGCTCACCTGATTACTATGACCTTATTGTGACGGGAGATTTAGGCTTTATTGGACATGATATAGTAACGGATTTAGCTGCGCAAGCAGGCTTTGACCTTTCAAATAACTACAGTGACTGTGGCATGCTTATATACGACAGGGAAAAGCAGGATGTCCATGCCGGTGGCTCAGGTTGCGGATGCAGCGCTTCTGTATTGGCAGGGTGTCTGCTGCCGAAAATTAAAAGCGGTGAAATAAGCAAGCTGCTGTTTGCCGCAACCGGTGCACTTATGTCACCGACAACCGCGCTGCAAGGTGAGAGCGTTCTGGGTATATGTCACGCTGTTGCAATAGAAAAAGATCGGATATTCTGATTTCAGGGAGATTAACATGGAAACACTGTTAATGTATATAAAAGCGTTTGCGGTAGGCGGAGTGCTTTGCGCAATCGGTCAAATTCTTGTTGATAAAACTAAGCTTACTCCTGCACGCATTCTAACCTCTTATGTGGTCGCAGGCGTTATTCTAGGCGCTGTTGGACTGTACGAGCCTTTTGCGAAATGGGCAGGAGCAGGGGCAACAGTACCGCTGACAGGTTTTGGCAATGTGCTAGCCAGAGGTGTAAAAGAAGCTGTTGCAACAGATGGACTTGCAGGTGCATTCACAGGCGGATTTACCGCCTCATCAGCAGGCATTGCCGCTGCGGTATTTTTTGGCCTGCTTGTGGCGTTGATTTTCAAATCCAAGGACAAAGCCGATTAGCGTTGTAGCTTTTTAACTTTAATTTTTGCCCATGTGATAAATTATGGTTTGACAATTTCGGATCATTATGCTAACATATCAAAGCTAGTGTGTGCTATGTAAGCCGCTGGTCAAAAAAGCTGCGAACGGTGCTTTGCGCTTCATATGCGGGTGTGATGGAATTGGTAGACATGCAAGATTTAGGTTCTTGTGTCGAGAGACGTGTGGGTTCGAGTCCCTTCACCCGCACCA
>CAZAIU010000079.1:0-4047 GCA_964485265.1 uncultured Oscillospiraceae bacterium
CTGCCAAACACGCTCTATGGATTTAATCTCCGCTCTTTCCTTCGGTGTGTGAATGTCAATAAGATTTGGACCGTAAGAAATTATATCAACCTCCGGCAGTCTCTCGGAGAAGAACCCACACTCCAAGCCTGCATGAATTGCCATTTCCTTTGCATCGCATCCGAAAAGCTCCTTGTAGCTTTCCGCAGCAAGCTTACGCAGAGGTGAATTCGATTTATACTCCCATTGAGGATAATCTCCGGAGCAAATACTCTCTCCCCCGCACAGCTCGGCAATAGCAGCGTAATGCTCCCGCATTTCAAGCTTTCTGCTTCCTACAGAGCTGCGGCAGGAGGACATGATTAAAAGCTCATTGTCTTTCTGCTCAACTATGCCGGGATTTGCGGAGGTCTCCACCAAGTCAGGCATATTGTAGCTCATGCCGATAACGCCGTTTGGAATAAGATTGAGAACCGACGTAACTACCTTTTGGCTCTTTTCGCTGTAGCACATTTCGTTTATTGCTTCTGACCTTGAAAGTGTCAGTATAACTGTGTCTCTTTCTCCAAGCTCTTTTTGAATATCTGCTTCGAGCTCTTTTATTTTATCCTCTACTTCTCGGTGCACATCCTGCACAACGCACAGCTCTGCTGCGCAATTATTGCAAATTGCATTCATTTTGCCTTCAGCTGAGATGGAATAAACCCGCACAGTTTTGCCTAAAACGGCAAGAACACGCCCCATTATAGTGATGGCATTTCCCCTGCCCTGATGAATTTCCGCACCGGAATGTCCTCCGTAAAGACCGGAAATTTTTAGGCTGTAGCTTTGTGTTCCTAATAACTTTTCACGCTCGATGGGTACAATAAGCTCGTTTCGAAATGCTCCGGCACAGCTTGTGAAAAGTATTCCCTCTTCCTCAGTGTCAAGGTTGATCAGATATTTTCCTTTAAGACGGCCGCAATCCAAAGCTTCTGCACCAAGCAGACCGATTTCCTCAGATACGGTAAAAACAGCCTCAATATCTGGGTGCTCAATTTCGTCACTGTCTAAAACCGCAAGTGCAAAGGCAACGGCAATTCCATCATCAGCACCAAGAGTTGTTCCCTCGGCAGAAATCCAGCCATCTTTATAGACCAGCTTTATCCCCTCCTCATAGGGAACCTTGCAATCGGGGTCGCGGACATATACCATGTCTGTGTGTCCTTGGATTATCACAGGTGGGCATGAGCAATTTTTAGCTGTTGCCAGCTTTTTAATTATAACATTGTATTTTTCGTCACGGTAGGCTTCCAAATTCCGCTGCTTAGCAAATTCCAGCAAGTAGTCGCTTACAGCCTTCTCATCACCGCTTTCCCGGGGAATACAAGAAAGCTCCTCAAAAAAATACATTACCCTATCAAAACTATCCATTGTTTCGCGTCCTTTCATCAGCAGCTTATTTAGATTGCCGCCCCATTATACAGTGCATTCTCCGCTTTGCTCAATGCACTGTCGGCCTTCACGCCCTGCAATTGCGCCTTTGGTCAAAACGTACTTTTAGTATTATAGCCCGTTGAGAGCCGGTGTGCAACACCATTAGAAGACATAACTTAAAGATTAGCACACAGCATACTAGGGACAGCCAAGCAAGGCATAAAAAAGATAACCGAACCCACGCAAGGAGTAAACGGTTATCTGTAAACGGGCAGAGGCGTGAACCTTTTCACGCCTATTGCCTAATAACAATGAATAATCTGAGAAAACAATTTAAAACCTTTCTAATCTCAATGCAGAATTACATATTTTCACCTTTGGCTGTTGTTTTTCAAGCATAAAAGCCTCATTACGAGATTGCTTCATATTTTTTTCAAGCTATTTTTGCTTCGGGCTCTTTGTTTAAAACAGGCTTCAAGCGCTTTGCAATTATAGCACCAAGAACAAATGACAGTCCGTCGCCGGGCACAAAAATTAGGCAGCAGTAAATCAGCAAATTTGATATACTTATGGGGGTTCCCAGGTAAAGACCCTTTACCAAATAGAGATATATCATGCCTATCCCATATACCACCGCCAAATTAACAGCGCCGGCAATCAAATAGGTTTTTATGCTGTTTCCTCCGCGCTCTGCTATCAGCCCCGCAAGCCAAGTTCCCAGCGCCATTCCCAGTATATATCCAAAGGTCGGCTGGAGAACATAGCCCGGGCCGCCGCCCTGAGTGAAAACAGGTATACCTGCAAGACCAATAAAAATATATAGCAGCACGCTAATAAGCCCACGCTTTTTGCCCAAAAGCAATCCTGCTAGATTCGTAAACAAAAATTGCAGTGTAAACGGAACAAGCGGTACCGGAACCTTAATAAATGCCCCCGCAGCAATAAGCGCTGTAAACAGTGCGCAAAGCACAAGACTTTTTGTATCAAGCAATTTGTTTTTCATTTTATTATTCTCCTATATCTTTCTTACCGAAACCTCTCCGCTGTTTAAAACCATGCTGCTGCCGTCATCACACCTAACAAGTAAGCAGCCATCGTCGTCAATTCCAGTGGCTATAGCGGCTATCTCAGTTCCGTTTTTCACAAACGACACGCCCTTGCCAATCAAAAGAGATCTCCTTCTGTATTCATCCACTAGCTCATTCAACTTTTCTTTTTCTTCAAAGCTCTTGATAATCCCTTCCACAATTCTTGCCGCAAGATGACTTCTTGAGAGTCCCTCCGCTTCCAATGCTCCTGCAATACTGCCAAGCTCCTGGGGAAATCCGGTCTCTGGGGCTCCGCAGTTTATTCCGACTCCTACCACTATGCTCTCTATTCCGCCGCTTTCAAAATCAGTTACTGCCTCGGTCAAAATACCACATACCTTTTTTTCCCGCAGGAAAATATCATTCACCCATTTTATCTGAACCTCCAGTCCCGTCAGCTCTTCTATGCTCCGACAAACCTCAACTGCCGCACCGACAGTTATCATCTGTGGGTTTCCCCCACAGGATTGCGGGCGAAGAAGAACACTAATATACAGGCCTGTATTCGGGGGTGAATAGAAGCTCTTTCCGCTTCGTCCCCGACCTGCTGTCTGCTCCTCCGAAACGACAACAGTTCCGTGTGCCGCTCCATCCAACGCAAGCTTTTTTAGCTGGGTATTGGTTGAATCTACAGTTTTATAAACCAAGATTGGCAAGCTGCGTAAACTCTCCGGTAAAAATCCCGTTACGCTCTCCGATGATATAACATCACTGTCGGCATCAAGTATATACCCCTTGTTTGTAACAGCATTTATCTTGTGACCGTCAGCTTCAAGGGTCTTAATTGCTTTCCAAATCGCAGTGCGTGACAGCATAAGGCTCTCCGCAAGCTCTTGACCCGAAACATAGCGGTCACGGTTACCCTCCAAAATTGAAAGAATATCACTTTTTGTTGACATTAATCCACCTCCGATTGGCGTGATTATACAATGTCCTTTAGCCAATGTCAACCATTTTATTTATATAGGTTAACAATCATCTTTGCTAATACTTGGAATGAAATATACATTTGAGGGAATACTATCGTTTATCAATCAACGGGGAGGTAATTTATTTTGCTGAACAAGGTTGAAATATGCGGTGTAAACACCGCAAAGCTCAAGGTACTGAAAAACGAAGAAACCATGGCGCTTTTACGGCTGAGCAAGGAAGGTGATACCGACGCAAGAGAAAAGCTGATATCCGGCAATCTAAGACTGGTGTTATCAGTAATACAGAAGTTTGCATCCAGAGGCGAGCGAGTTGATGATTTGTTTCAAGTGGGCTGCATAGGACTAATTAAAGCCATTGACAACTTTGACATAACTCAGCCTGTAAGATTTTCGACCTATGGCGTGCCAATGAGTGTCTTATGTTGAAAGACGATTTTTATTGAAATTATCAAGATAATTTCAATGTTTTGCTTTTGCAAACAAGCTGCGGTTAGAGCTATCGTCCAGTTTATGCCTTGACATGTGAAATAATTTAAGATAGAATACCAAAGCACAGTTAGTAAGAGACGCAAGCAAAACGTCTGTAATACGAGCCCCCGTAGCTCACCCGGATAGAGCGTGCGCCTCCTAAG
>CAZAIU010000080.1:0-3932 GCA_964485265.1 uncultured Oscillospiraceae bacterium
TATTTACCAAAACGGCCTTGACCTGCCGGAGATAATAAATTGGAGATGGGAGCAATAATAAACCAGTAACAAGCACAAAATAAGCAGGGTCTGAGAAATGAAATTTTCGCAAACCCTGCTTATTTGTTTATTTTTAATATTTTAACAAATACTACTAACACCAAACCGTATGGGAGTGTCAGCATTTTGTTTTTTAACAAATCCTCTAATAAACCAATATCCCCCGACAGCGAGGGCAAGCTTCATTTGGATGAATGCAGCGTTGAAAAAAAGCTCGACAAAAACATTCAGATGATTGAACAGATTTTTAAAGATGACGGAACCCTTAGAAAAAGGGTTTTTAAAAATCAAACCAATACAAAAACCGGATACTGCGCCTTCTTTATTGATGGAATGGTGGATAACAAAATAATAGACGAATACGTTATCAAGCCCATAATCACAAGCTGTTGTGAGCTTGGCAGAGATAAGGCATCCGATATCATATCAAAGGTGATTGTAAGCAATGATGTTAAAGAAGCAAGCAGCTTTGATGGTATTGTTCAAGGCATTATAAGCGGAGACACAGCACTTTTTATTGACGGCAGCAGTCGTGCTCTTATAATAAGTACAAAGGGTTGGCAAAGCAGATCCATAGCAGAGCCGGATACGGAAAAAGGCTTGCGTGGGCCGCGTGAGGGGTTCACGGAAGCTATAATGGTAAATCTGTCCATGCTGCGAAGAAAAATAAGCACTCCAGACTTGAAGTTTACGTTTAGGACCTTTGGAACAAGATCCAACACCAAGGCCTGCATCTGTTATATTGACAGTCTGGTGGATGACAAAATCCTAAATGAGCTTAATCAGCGGTTGGACAAAATAGATATTGACGGGGTGCTTGATGTCAATTATATAAGCGAGCTTATAAAGGACTCTCCTATGTCATTTTTCAAAACCATCGGCATTTCAGAAAGACCGGACGTTGTTGCAGGAAAACTCTTGGAGGGTCGTGTTGCGCTTTTTCTTGACGGAACACCGGTTGTGTTAACGCTTCCCTATCTGTTCATTGAAAACTTTCAAGCTAACGATGATTACTATTTAAACTTCTACTTTGCTTCTGTGGGAAGACTGCTGCGGATTCTGGGGTTTTTATTAACCGTGAGTGTTCCAGCAATATATTTAGCCTTTACGAGCTTTCACAGGGAGATGATACCAACCGACCTTGCGCTGAGTATTATTGAAGCGCGGCGGGGTATTCCTTTTCCAACCTTTCTTGAATGCATTATAATGCTTATAACCTTTGAAATAATTCGCGAGGCAGGAATAAGAATGCCCTCAAACATTGGGCAGGCACTTAGCATTGTCGGCGCATTGGTTGTAGGACAGGCCGCAGTTGAAGCAAAGTTTATAAGCGCCCCAATGGTCATAATTGTTGCAATTACTGCAATTACCGGACTAATTAACCCGAAGCTTAAGGGCGCTGCAATTCTGTTTCGTTTTCTGTTTTTGTTTTCCGCTGCCGTTTTGGGACTATACGGCTATGCTTTTGCTGTTATCGGCTTTCTTATACACCTTTTCTCCCTCAAGTCATTTGGCGTTATCTACACCTCTCATCTGTCATCCCTCAATTTTAGAGAAGCAAAAGACAGGGCTATCCGCGCTCCATGGAAATACATGACCACAAGACCTGCTTTTGCACAAAAAGATCCGATTAGGAAAAAATGAAATGAGAAAAAGAATTGTAATTATTTTTATAGTTTTAACAAGCCTTTGCTCTTTATCGGGCTGCTACGTGGACATTGACCGCCAGATAATGGTTTCCGGCATGGCAATTGACGAGGGGCAGCAAGGAAAAAAGTACCACGTGTCTGTGGAAACTATTTCTCCCACCTCAAAAGAAATAGAAACAAATATAATTGAAATAGACGGCGATACCGTTTTTGACGCACTTCGCAGCTTTATCGCACTGAGCTCAAAAAAGCTATATTTCGGTCACTGCAAGGTAATGTTTATAAGTGAGAAATTAGCCAAAAAAGGAATTGGAGAAATACTGGATATCACCATACGGGATCAGGAAGCACGCATTGAAATGGACGTAATTATAACCAAGGACTGTGATGCAAAAGACGCTTTAAAATCAGGAGGGGTGTTTTCTCCCGTAGTTTCCTACAAGGTAGACGACCTGTTTGATACCCCTGAAAAGGGCTTTGGGGATGCCCCTGCCGTACATTCCTACCATGTCTATAATGATATTAATTCTGAGGGCGTAAATGTTGTAATTCCTGCATTTGAAATTGTAAATGCAGCAGATGATAAAAAAGAGCTGAAGCTTTACGGTACCGGTGTTTTTGACAAGGATAAGTTGGTGGGATATTTGGACAAGGATGAAACCCGAAACCTATCAATAATTAATGACAAGCTGCATACCGGATTATTGACATATCCAGCAGCGGATGCAACGGATTCATTCGCTTCCTACGAAATTTACAGCAATAAATGCAAACGGGATTTAGAATTTGACAACAATAGCAACAAGATAACGGTCAACATTTCCACTCGCACAGCTGTAAGCATAGGAGAAATTGAATCAGACGCTGATTTTACGAAAAATGAAGATGTGGAAAAAATACGCTCTGGGCTTGAAAGCGAAATTGAAGAGGATTTATATAAGCTGATTACTAAATCCCAGTCAGAGCTTGGCTGCGATATATTCGGCATAGGCAGGCAAATTTACAGGGATTATCCTGAGGCTTGGGAAAAATGCAAGACAGGCTGGAACGAAACCTACAAAACTATTGATTTTAATGTTGATTGCAAAGTAAAACTCACTGGCAGCGGAATTTTCAAAAAAGGTTCTCTGCACAACTCACGCTGACTCTCCAAACTATGTTTTAAAGCAGGTGAAATATGATAAACGAGAAAATCAGCGGCATACAAGCAGTTAAAATGATGATCCTGTTTATTTTGGGAAGCTCTATTGCTACGGGCGGCAGCCTGATACCTGAGCAGGATTCATGGATTTCCATTTTGCTTGGCATGGTCTTTTCAATTCCTATAGCCCTGATGTATGCAAATATGTATAAGCGAAATCCCGGCAAAGACCTGTTTGAGCTGTCATATATCGTTTTCGGCCGCGTTGGAGGCGCTATCGTCACCTTTCTTTTCAGTGCCTATACAATTCTTCTCGGAACGCTTGTAATCAAGAATTTCACAGAGTATATCCATGTAGTTTCAATTCCCGAAACACCGCAAGTTTTTGTTGCCATATGTATCGGGCTTATTATGTTTTTTACAGTTGCAAAGGGACTTGAGGTGTTGGGGCGGGGAAGCGCTTTTATACTGCCCTTTTCCATCTTTGTAATTGTATTCTTGCTTTTATTCTCAATAAAAAATATGGATATAAATAATTTAAAACCCATTTTCTATAACAACTTGAAACCTGTTCTTGTTGGTGCATATTCTGTTCTGGTATTTCCGTTTTCCGAAACTGTTCTTTTTACAGTGGTTTTTGCTTCTGTTGAAACAAAATTAAATCCCGCAAAATTATATTTGATTTCAATATTTATTGCAGGTTTTATTCTGTTTGTGTTAATGCTTACAAACACCATGGTTTTGGGTTATCCTTTAATCGAATGCCTGTATTTTCCAACCTATGCCAGAGCAGCAATAATCGAAGCAGGCAAATTTTTTTCCCGAGTAGAAATTTTGGTTTCAGGCAATTTTATAGTCTTTGGTCTTGTAAAAGCAACCGTTTGTCTATATGTCGGATGTAAAGGCTTTGCAAGACTTTTTAAAATCAGCAGCCACAAAAAGCTTGCTGCGCCATTGTCTCTTATTATGGCAGTTGGCTCTGCCTTCTTATTTGAAAACACCATGCAAATGTTTAACAGCGTACGATACTATTTAATTTATGCTCCGTTTTTTGAGCTTGTAATACCCTTTATTATTTTTGT
>CAZAIU010000081.1:0-3735 GCA_964485265.1 uncultured Oscillospiraceae bacterium
TTGCCCCTTGCGACTCATGCTCTGCCGAATTCCTTTCTCGTTGGGCTTTTCAGCTTCAAAACTGCGTTCCAGCAGATTTGGTGCAATTCTCCCAACCTTGCCCTTATGAGAGCGATACTTTTTCATCCGTACACGACAGGCAAGCCCCAACTTCTTCATCAGGCGCTGCATCGTCTTGTGATTAAGTGCAAATCCCAGTGTTTTCAATGTGTTTGTGATACGGCAGTAACCATAACACCCCTTGTGTTCATGAAATATTTCCGTAATTGCTATCATTTCTGCTGCGTATTTATCTGGTTTTTGGTTCTGCTTTCTATGATATTAATAAGTTGCTCTGGGAAGCTTTGCAGCTTCCAGTAGAATGTCTAATTTGTGCTTGTGCCTTAGCGCCGGAACTACTTGTGTCCGTTCTCGCGGCGCACCCGTTCCGACACTAAGGCGTGCAAGTTTTTTAGGTAGTCATTCTCTGCACGTAATCTCTGGTTTTCTGTGATCAGATATTCTTCTACCTGTTTTTACAGCTTTGCCGGACGGCCTTTTTGCGTCCCACTGACAGCACCTGCACGACCTCGCCGCTCCACATATAGTCCATGCGCTCCTTCTTCCAGATAGGTACGTTCCCATTGTTGGATAACAGAGCTCGGCACCTCGTATTTTAATGATGCCCCATTCTGACTCAACTTGTTTTTTTGCATAGCCTCGACCACTTGTTGCTTCAATTCTCCTGTGTATCGAGCATTTGGATTTACCTTCGGCATAGAAAAACACCCCTCTTGTTATTCAGTATATCGTACTGTCTAACAAGAGGGGGGCTGTTCATAATTCTTCTGTCTGCCGGTTATGCATTATGCCAAGGCGTTTACAGTCCAAGACCGCCCAAATTCAATCCGCCTGTAAGACGAGCCATTCCCTCGCTCGCGCTGGCTTCAGCCTTGCGCATTGCCTCGTTTACCGCTGCCATCACCATGTCCTGAAGCATTTCAACATCATCAGGGTCTACTGCTTCTGGGTCAATAGTAAGTGCAACGAGCTCTTTCTTTCCGCTTACAACAGCGGTAACTACTCCGCCGCCCGCAGCGGCGGTATATTCCGCCTTCTCAAGCTCCTCCTGCATTTTCATCATGTCCTGCTGCATTTTTTGAGCCTGCTTAATCATGCTCATGTTCATGCCGCCGCCCATTTGACCGCCGCGGAAATTTCCCTTTGCCATCGTGTGTCCTCCTATATCATAGTTGAGAAGCATTACTTACTCAAATTTTACGTTGCCGAATTTTGAAAGATCGGAAAGGCTTGCCGTGCTGGAGGCTTGCCCCCCCTTGTTAACGGTAATTTTAAACGGCAGCGTCTTGCCTAAAACCTTTTGCATTGCCGCGCGGATTTGATCTTGAGGCGCAGTCTGCTCAAGTCCCGTTTGATGAAATGCACTTGAAACGGAAATGATGAGCGTGTCATCACGAATTTCTCCCGTTGCTTCACTCAGATGTATGAACAGAAAAATCGGCATAGTCTTTTTTAGCTCTGCCTGAATTTGTTTCCAGACCTCATCGCTTTCGCTTACCTGCATGTGCGTCTTTTTTTCTGTTTCACTAGGCGGCGCAAGGCTCAACGCATCATCACGTTTATCCACTTTATGTGCATTTTCTCCCACGGAGGTTATTTCCGGAGGTGCATCGAAATCATCAGGTTCAAAGGGCGGACGCTCATCATCAAGGCTATTGGTGCTCTCCCTCGGCTGTTCGTCGTAAAGGTCAAAGGACGGCTCATCATCAAAATGAGCCAAAGCTTTTTCCTCTGTTTTCTTTGCTCCTTGCTTCGTTTCGTCGGGAAATGACGAAACCTCTTTCACAGCGAAGCTGCCATTTTCAAGACCTTGCTCAAGCTTTGCAATCCGCTCACGCAGATGACCTACATCATCTCCTAAATCCGGCTCACAAAGACCAATTATACATAGTTCTGCCGCTGTTTTGGGGTCGCGTCCGTCGCGAAGCGCTCCAATTCTCCCTTGAATTGAGTCAATACCGGAAATAAGCTGCTCTGAGGTCATAGCATTTGAGAAAGCTTTTAACGTTTCAAGGTCAAAACCACCGGACAGCAGCTCTATACCACCGCTTGGAGCAACCTTAATCATAAGAATATCCCGTAAAAGCGCAGAAAGCTCTGTCAGCAGTGTTGAAGGAGCCTTACCGTCCCGCCACATTGCTCCAAATACGGATAGCGCCTGCTGTGTATCACCGTTCGACACCGCTGTGAGAAGCTCAATCGTACGAAGATTTCCGGCAAGCCCCATTGCGGAAAGTACAGCCTCCGCAGTTATATGTTCGCTGCCGGAGCACTGATCCAGCAGTGACAGCCCATCTCGCAGTGAACCATCCGCAAGGCGCGCAAGCAGCGCGGCAGCGTTTTCGTCAAGCTGCAAATTCTCCTGCCTTGCAACATAGGAAAGTCTTTCCGACATGTCAGACGGTGAAATCCGTTTAAAGCTGTGGCGCTGGCAGCGAGACAGAATAGTAGCCGGAACCTTGTTAAGCTCTGTTGTTGCAAGAATAAACATTAGATGTTCAGGAGGTTCTTCAAGAATTTTCAGCAGTGCGTTGAAAGCGGAGGTTGAAAGCATGTGTACCTCATCAATGATGTAAACACGCTTTTTCACAACTGCGGGTGAAAAAACCGCCTCGTCTCTCAGGGCACGGACATTATCCACGCCGTTGTTTGATGCCGCGTCAAGCTCAACGACATCTAAAATAGAGCCATCCTCTATACCCAAGCAGCTTTTGCATTTGTTGCATGGACTTCCGTTGCTGGGATTTTCACAGTTAACCGCGCGGGCAAATATTTTCGCGCAAGAGGTTTTTCCTGTTCCTCTGGTTCCGACAAAAAGATAGGCATGACTGAGTCTGTCGGAAACTATCTGATTTTTCAGGGTCTCTGTAACGTGCTTTTGCCCAGCCACATCGTCAAAGGTCCTTGGACGCCATTTCCGATATAAAGCTTGATACACGAAACCCCTCCTTTGTATGAGTTATTCTTAAAACAACAATAATTGCCCTCTGTAATTTGCATATACTTTCGTAGGTATGGCTATTCCCAAGCTGCATTTATGCAAATAGAAAATGAAAGCAAACCATGCGGCTGTTGGCTTGTCATAAATAAAATAAAAGGTGACCCATGACAAGACTGCACACCCACCTTTGAATAAATTGATATGCCCGTTACCGGAGCAGTTAGCTCGAACCCGGCTACCTCGCGGCACACGGATTTACCCGCTTAATGCTGCTCGGTTCCCCGCCTGACATGGTTCACAGGCTTCCGTTGCGCAAGACCAAGTCTTCAACACCACTTACTGCGGTCAGACAACACATCAATTATCCTGGGGTGGGAATTCATCCCTGCTGTAGCGGATTGCAGGTAAAGGGCACCGCTAGCTCCCCGACTAGTGCAGCCTTGTCATGGGCCACGTTCAGTTATTTTACTACAAATATTTTAAAATATCAATACAATAGTAAAATTTTATTTTGACAATAAAGAAAACTGTGCTATAATATCCCACGCGTAGATATTTGATTTGTTTTGGTCACAGCTCATTTTAATTTAACAAAGCAAACGATAAACATTTACATACATTTTCGTTTTAAGATATAAATTTTTTTCAAAATAATATAATACGGGCTCGTAGCTTAGCTGGTAAAGCGCCGCGTTCGCAACGCGGAGACCGAGGGTTCGAATCCCTTCGGGTCC
>CAZAIU010000082.1:0-3499 GCA_964485265.1 uncultured Oscillospiraceae bacterium
TTAATAACTCGCCTATCCACTCAGCATTCTATCACCCTGTTATGCAAGGTGCTGAAGGTAGCCAGAAGCACCTATTATAGACAAAAAGAACAAAAAGGCAGCTATAAAAATCTTGTAAACCAAGTTTTTGCGGCTGCTAAACCTAATCAAATTTGGCTTTCTGGCATAACGTACATTCACACTATCCACAACGGTTGGACATACCTTGCCAGTGTGCTTGATGTCTGCACACGGAAAATTGTAGGCTATAGTTTAGATATTCTACAAGACGAATAGCTAATATCACACGCGTATCAGATTCATATTCACCCTTTTCGTGAGCAAGCTCGTTGCGCCATTCATTTGCGATTTCTGCCAAGTTATCAACTTTGTCACCAAACCACTCATATAAAACAGAATCTAAGCCAATCTAGCCTGGACAACCTCTGTATACTTTTAAAATCTTATCCATTAAGGACGGTTCTGGGGAAATGCCTTTAATAAGGCTTTTAGCTTTTTTCTTCCCTGTATGATTTTCTGCGTATTCCTGAAGTAAAGCTTTAATTTCGTTGTAAAACTCTATCGCATCCTCAGATGCTGTATCAGGAATGTATTCTCTAAAGTAATTAAAACGCTGCTGGAATATAAAGTGATTGCTTAATTTGCGTGACATCCCGGATATCATCCTTCTTCGGCCTGCCTAATGCAGGGCTGGTCAGATGAATCCCATGCTCTTTGCAGTAACGCAAGTTGTCTCGATTCCGGGAGATCTTGTCCGCAAGAATGCGGCTGGGATAATGGTCCGCCGGTTCATATTATGGATTTATTCGCTCCCTGTGTTATAATTATCCGCTCAGCACTTATTTTAAAGAGCAGGTAAATCACAAAATCGCCTGTTCTGCCTTTTTACACGTGCACGCTCAGAGCTTCAATCGCGTTTCACCCGCAGGGTATTACAGCCTGATGCATAGCAATTTCGGGTCAAAAATCGTGCAGTGACTTACAAGCCTCGGCATTTTGGTGCATTTCTCCCAAGCCTGTACTACACATTTTAAACTTGTTTTCATACTTTGGAATGATGACAAGCAAGGTATCTGGATATATAATAATATGGTATTTAAGGAATAGCCTGTCAGCTTCGACCCTCTCACACAAAAATCAGCACAGTTAGGGAGAACACTGCAAATGCAAAATGCGACTGCCACTATACTTACAGCCGCTCTTCGGGAGCGGTTTAATATTGAATACACAAGGAGGCGCTTCATTCTTTTCAGTGCGCCCTGCGGCTGCGGCAAAACAGTTGCAGCGCATGAGCTGCTAATGGGGAAAAATGCGGCGTTCCGCACCGTCGGCGATAATGACTTTTTTGCTCCCGCTGCACCCGACAAAGAGGTTGTGGTGCTTGACGACTTGCAGTTGCTCCGAGAAAAAGAAGAACAACTGGCTCTATGCGATTTACTGCGGTCAAATCAAGACAAAAAAATTTTGCTTCTTTCCCGAGGCAAAACCCCGGGCTATCTGATGCCATTTCAGTTTTCCGGTCTGCTGGAAAGCTTTGATATTACTGATTTTCTACTTGGGCGAGATGACACCGAGAAGCTTTTGCTCTCCTACGGCGTCGAGGTATCAGCCCATGAGCTTTCAGCCATTGAGCGGGACATCAAGGGCTATCCGCTTGCCCTGACCATTTTGGCACGCTGCATGGCAGACGGACAAAAATATGACAGCGTTATGTTTGAAGCAGCAAAGCGCGAGTTATTTGTCTACTTTGACGAAGCAGTCTTTAATCGGTTTGACAAACCCCTGCGCTCCCTGCTGATGGACATGTCCCCCTTCGAGTACTTCACCGCCGAAATGGCAAAGCTAATAAAGGGCGACAGCGCAACAGGCGAGCTGCTCGCGCGTTTGCAGCGGGAAACAAGCATGCTGCGTGTGCATGGGTCGGAGCGTTTTCAAATATTCCCCATATTCCGAGAATTTCTTGCGTGGAAAATGTCTCAGGAGTACACAAGCGGTCAAACCCAAATGCTATACAGCCGAGCGGGGCTTTACTACGAGCTTCAAGGTGACATTCCCCATGCGCTGTATTGCTTTTCCCAAGCGGGGGATAGAGAAAAGGTTCCCGCGCTGCTGGAAAAGCATGCTGAGCTTCACCCGGGCATTGGTTACTACTACGAGATGGAGCCGTATTATCTTGCACTGCCCCAATATGTTATAAACTCGTCTCCAACGCTTATGAGCGGCATGTGCATGCTAAGTGCGCTCACAACTGACTTTGAACAGTCTGAGCTTTGGTATAGGCAGCTTCAGGAATATGCCGCCCGCCTAAAGCGCTCAGATGCAGAATATAAGGAGGTTCGGGGAAAGCTTGCCTACCTTGACATTGCTCTTCCCCAGCGGGGAAGCGGAGGACTTTTTGATTTGATAAATTCCGCTTACAAAATGCTTTCAAACCGCGAGCTTATTATGCCCGCCCTATCCGTAACAAGCACGCTGCCCAGCATAATGAACGGCGGCAAGGATTTTTGCAGCTGGTCAAAAAAGGACGACCTTTTGTATGTAACCATGCGAAAGGCGGTGGAGACGGTTTTGGGACGGGATGGCGTTGGACTTGCCGACTGCGCAATTTGCGAGAGCGGGTTTGAAAAGGGCGAGAACATTTCCAGCAAGCTTCTTGACCTTATGGCGCGGTTAAACGAAATTCAAAACCGGGGCACACCCGATATCGAATTTGCCGTGGTTGGTCTGCTTGCCCGTGACCAAATGCAGCGGGGAAACGCTCAAAGTGCGGTGAACACCCTTCAAGCCCTGCGGGAGCGCTTTGAAAGCGCGGGTCAAACCCGCTTTCTGCCGAATATGGACGCAATGCTCTGCCGCTTTCATCTGCGCCTTGGTGACACGAACTGGGTTGAGCGCTGGCACAGCGAAAACGCACCCAGGGACGGGCTGCGCATCAGAGCGCTGTGGCGGTATCAGTACATAACGCTTGCCATGGTTCAAATTGCCGCCGCCGACTATGACGGCGCACTTTTGACCATAGCACCCCTTCAAAACTACTGCAAAACCTGCGAGCGAACCATGGATTTAATATACGGTCAGCTTCTAACCGCAATCTGCCACTTTCGCACAGAAAACACCATGTGGCAGGAAGAGCTCTGCGCGGTGCTGGACAAAACCTGTGAATACCGCTTCGTAACGCCACTGTCGGAGCTGGGCGCTGCCATTTTGCCCATGCTGACGGAATGCACATGGAAGAAAAACGAAGCATATCTCAAAAAGCTGATTGCCGCCGCACGGACACAGGCAGTGTTCTATCCCCGCTTTTTAAAATGCGCAAGCACCCTTGCGCAGCCGCTAACAGCGGCGGAAATGCAGGTGCTGCGGCTTTTATGCAGCGACCTGAGCAATCAGGAGATATGCGAAATTCTGGACATAAAGCTGCCCACGGTTAAAAGTCACGTTAGCCACATTCTGCAAAAGCTGTCAGTCAGCCGCCGCAGCGAGGCAAAAACGGCGGCGC
>CAZAIU010000083.1:0-2775 GCA_964485265.1 uncultured Oscillospiraceae bacterium
TTTTATATTTTCTTCATTGATTTATTTGCAAATTGCTATATAATAGTTTTAATTATACACGGATTGGAGCTGAAAGGATGCATATTACTTCTTGCTGACATTTTAAGGTATGATAAAGTTATTAAGCGGTTTTAAACCGCTGTTTTGTCGTGCCTGTGCAAGAAGGTTATGTATTTTTGAACGCTCATAATAGACCTTAGCCATAGGTATGGCTTTGTTTGATTGTGCAGTGGCTGCAAGAAATGACTTTCTTGCAGCCACTATTTTTACAGGAGGGCAAAGCCTTGTCACTAATAAACATTCAAAATCTCACCTTTGCTTATGACGGCAGCTATGACAACATTTTCGAAAACGTCAGTTTTCAAATCGACACCAATTGGAAGCTCGGCTTCACAGGGAGAAACGGAAGGGGAAAAACAACATTCTTAAACCTTTTACTCGGTAAATACGAATATTCAGGCAGCATTTCTTCCTCTGTGGACTTTGAATACTTCCCTTTTCATGTGGCTGATAGCAGTGCAAGCACTCTCGATGTCGTGGAGAATATATGTAATGATTATATTCATTGGAAGCTCATCCGGGAATTTAACCTGCTTGAAATATCGGAGGATGTCCTTTACCGACCGTTTGAAACACTTTCAAACGGTGAACAGACAAAGGTGCTTCTGGCTACGCTGTTTTTGAGTGAAAGTAGCTTTCTGCTTATTGATGAGCCTACAAACCATCTTGACGCAAACGGCAGAGAGCTTGTAAGCAAATACCTGAGCGGCAAAAGCGGTTTTATTCTTGTATCCCATGACCGTTCATTTCTTGACGGATGTATTGACCACATACTTTCAATAAATCGAAGCGACATTGATATCCAACAGGGTAATTTTTCTTCATGGCTTTTAAACAAAGAGCGCAGGGACAGCTTTGAGCTTGCCGAGAACGAAAAGCTTAAAAAGGAAATCGGCAGGTTAAAGGAAAGCTCAAAGGAAAAGGCAAGCTGGTCTGACAGCGTTGAAAAAACAAAGTATGCCACAAAAAACTCCGGCTTGCGGCCGGATAGAGGCTATATCGGACACAAAGCCGAAAAAATGATGAAGCGTTCCAAATCCATTGAAAAGCGGCAGACTGACGCTATTGTCGAAAAGACAAAGCTTCTTAAAAACCTCGAAAAATCCAATGACCTCAAAATCACACAGCTTGATTACCACACAAGCCGATTCGCTTCCCTGACCCATATATCCATTGCTTACGGAGAAAAAACTGTTTGTGATAACATTAATTTTACGATCGACAAAGGTGACAGGATTTCACTTTTCGGAAGAAACGGAAGCGGAAAGTCAAGTGTCATCAAACTGATTTGCGGCGAATCTATACCCTTTACAGGGACTCTTGAGACGGGCAGCCAATTGAAAATTTCCTACGTTTCGCAAGACACGTCATTTCTACAAGGCAGCTTGACAGAGTACGCATTAGAAAACGGCATTGATGAAAGTCTGTTTAAAGCAGTCTTGCGTCAATTGGATTTTTCACGAGTCCAATTTGAAAAGGATATGAGCGCTTTCAGCGGAGGACAAAAGAAGAAGGTGCTCATTGCAAGGAGTCTTTGCGAAAAAGCGCATTTGCTTATTTGGGACGAACCTCTAAACTATATTGATGTAATTTCAAGAATTCAAATAGAAAATCTATTGCTTGAATTTAAGCCCACAATATTGTTTGTTGAGCACGACCGAGCCTTTTGCGAAAATATAGCAACAAAAATTCTGTATATGTAGCGTTATACTGTTGCAAAAATCTTTTCAGACTTTTTGGCTGCTTCAAAGCAAAATTCCACTACCAATAAATTATGCCGTTCATTTTTTCATTACAATCCGAGCCGACCACAGCTGACACTCTTTTTCTAAAAATGGCTGCCGTCTGTGGCAGACACATAAAGAACGAACTGATATCAAGGCAAGTGAAAATCACCATTAGGCGTATTACCTAATGGTGATTTTTTTAAGACTCTCTAAACTGTCGATTGCTCCGCATACCGAAGGAAATCAAAATTAACGCAAGTCCGGAGCCTACCATAATAAGCTGCAAGTCAATTGCGTCCGCCAGCGGACCGAATACCATCATGCCGATAGGCAGCGCTCCGCTATACATGGAGCCCAGTAATCCGAACACTCTCCCCTGCATGGACGCCTCTGCTTTTTCCTGAATCAGCGTGGTGGTGGCAGTCTGTACCATGGTTAGTGCCACACCATACAGCAGCATAAGTACAAGGTAGAGCACAAAATTACGGGATAAGCCCATGCCGATTGCAAGTATGCCGAAGGCTAGAAGACCAACAACCAGAGTTTTGGCGCGGCTCTTAAAGCCGCCCCATGTGCCCATCAACAATCCGCCGAAAGCCATACCTGCAAATCCTACCAGTTCAACGGAAGTGAGATACCAGTAGGTGTCGCCATACACGCGGCTAACCAGAAGTTGTGCCAGAAAGCCTGCGGGAACGCTCAGGAAGATGAACAGTCCATAGACTATCAGCAGCCTTCCAATCAGCTTGTGAGAAAAGGCATAGCCTACGCCGATTTTCATATCTTCCAGTACAGACACCTTTTCTGTGGTTGCAGCTCGTCTTGGAATAAGCACACAGGTCAAAAGACCGATGCCTAATATAGCAGAAAGAATATCCACCGCCAAGGTTGAACGCAAGGTGCTGACAGTGAGCAAGGCTCCGGCGGCGGCAGGAGCTGCAAACTGAACAACCGATTGCATGGTGGCGTTGATCCCGTTATATCGCAT
>CAZAIU010000084.1:0-2403 GCA_964485265.1 uncultured Oscillospiraceae bacterium
CTAAAGCATGGCATCACTGGATAAGCAGCAAGTTCTTTCCAGTTGCGTTTTATGCTAAATGGTGTACTTTTTTGGCACCATTTCTTTCTCTTTCTTTGTAACGCACCGTTTTATCCGCAACAGTCTATTTCACTTGGTCATAGGGGATTTGCTCATAACCTGCCACGATCCAGTGTAAAATGTCCTTCTCCCGCTGGGACATAGCCTCGTGGCTGTCATAGAGGATTTGGCAGTCCTCCTTTGTAAGACTGCGTCCCTCCACATTCCATGCAAGTTCAATTCCTATTCCATAGTACACGGCATTCTTGGTTTCCAAGCTCTCCTTCGGCAAGGAGTCCTCTGATGCTGCAAGCTTTGAGATTACGTTGTCAAAATCGGCAATAAGCCTTTTGCCCAAGCTAACATTCACCGCAGTAGACAGCGCCCCGTCGCTGTAGGGTATAAGCTTTATCACCTCATCAAGTGTAAAGCTGTCCATATTATCAATTGCCGCAATTCCGTCCACATGTCCGTTCTCGTCCTCAATCACCTTGCCGTCAGCGTCAAAAACCAGATCTCTCCCAGGAGCTTCTTCCCCAGGGTTCTGCGTGGGGATATTCTCTTCATCTGGAGGAGGACTGGATGTCTCTGACGGCGCAGCGCAGCCTACCAGTGCAAGAGCAAGGGATAAAGTCAGAATAAAAATTATGCTTTTTTTCATTTTCGCACCTCCATAGTTTGATAATTTTTCGCAACACGCCGAGTCTTGCTGCCTTTACGACGCAAAAAGTTCAGAATTGTTCCTTATGCCGCAAAAAGCCCCCGCCTCACGAAAGTAAAGCGGGGCTTTAGCTTGGATTAGTAACCTTGCTCCTTTTGATTCTATCAAGCTGTTTCATGTGTATTAAGCTGTTTTTAACTAAAAACATTTAAACTATCATCTATGATAATCGGATTTTCATCTTTTTCATCGCTAATTGGAAGAGACTGTACGTATGAATTATCTGAATCATGAACAAATTTTCCGTGGTACTCTCCAACCAGCATGTAGTATGGCGTATTTATTGTTAGGATTTGGTAGCCCGGCTCATTTGAAAGGAACAGCAGCAGCCGTTGGTCAACCTCGACAGGCTTATTTCCAAAAGAAATAAAGATTTTCTTCTCTTTCTCGCTTTCCTTCATATCCGGAAACTTCTTATCAAGCCCCGCCTGCGCAGCCGTCACTATTCCACCGTATTCTGCAACAGTAATAACATACCCGCTTTCAACATTACCTTTAATAGACTTTGCCACCTCAATATCAAACAATGTGTATGGGACTGCTTCTCCATTGACTTCATGCAGATGAACAGATTTGCTTTTAACAGTGCCTTCCACAGCAAGAGTTGCGTATTTATCCAGTTGGTCTACCGTGTTAAATGGCACAATAAAATCCCCAACGGTTAAAACCTCACTATCGTATTCCGTCAACCCATGCTCACCGGAAACACTATTCTCGGTCTTTGACTCTGCAATATTGCCGCCCTGGGCAGACCCCTCGTCTGCGCTTTTGGGCTGAGCAGTGCATCCGATAAAAGTTCCGCCCAGAAATACGGCAATCAGAATAAGCACAATATACATAGATAAACTCTTCTTCATATTTATCAACTATTCCTTTCCTTCGCACGTTTTTTGTTACGCCGAATCATTCAGCATACTTCGCAAACAGCGCTTTTACGGATACATCTCTTGAATCGGTATAAGGTCTCCGGTTTGAGGTTCATTCACAGTGCGGCCATATCCCAACTGGCACATTATACTGGTCGTATCAGCATTTGTCTCGTCCAGTCCAAAAACGTGACCAATTTCGTGCGCTGCCGTGCCTTGCCGATTATACGGAGTCAGATTATTATACCCACCTGTGGAAGTTGCGCTTTGGTTCAGCTGAATCTTCCCCCATCCCCAGTTTTGGGTAGCGGGATTTATGCTCGTTTGATACAGCCAAAAAGAAGTTCCCGCAGCTATGTTGCTTGAAAAGTATTGCCCATAATATATATCCATAACACTTGATGACTGGGCATACGTTCTTGTCCATGATATTGACGTAGATACGCCTAACCGAGCAGTAGTATATATCCATGAGTCCATAGAATTTTGAATTGTAGATGCATATGTAGATGCTGACGATGTAATGTAAAATTCTCTGTTGTAGTAACCCCCACTCCCGACACCGCCGTTTAAGACATAATTGCCAATCTTGTTGGCGGCGGCGTTTGCAGATAATGAAACGGAAAACATAAGTAGCACAACAAGAAGTATTATCGCCATTCTTTTTTTCATTCTATCCTCCTATTGTTATTTCAAAAAAGTTCACCCCGTGTTTTTCAAAGAATTCTATTTCTATCGGAAATCTACTAAGCAGTTGATCTTTAAAATATGCTTTGT
>CAZAIU010000085.1:0-2353 GCA_964485265.1 uncultured Oscillospiraceae bacterium
AAAATCTCACCGACAGTATAAAAGTCGCCGGTGAGCTGGTGCATATTGGTGGCCGCCGTGTGCCTCAAATCGTGAAAACGCAAGTGTGGCAATTCAAGGTGACGGATAAGCTGCCCGAAAGCGGTTGATACCGTGTCACGCCGGAATGGTGCGCCGTCCGGCTTGGCAACTACCAAATCGTTATCATAGTAGGGCGCTCCCGATGCGGCGGTCAGTTCCTTGCGGCGCTCCTGCAAAGTAAGCTGCTGTTCAAAGTAAAGCCGCGTCTGATCTGTGATAGGCAGGATGCGGTCATTGGATTTCGTCGGTGCCATTTCCGCGACTTCCTTTGTTCCAGCCGGGAGATTGAAAGGCAACTGCTCGACTACGCCGAAAGTGTTGTTTTGAAAATCGACGTTCTGCCAGCGCAGACCAAGGATTTCACTCAAACGCAGGCCGTACATTCCGGCCAGCATAACCGGCATTTCCCATTCTGTGCCGATGACCTTGCTCATAAACTCCTGCATCTGCTCGATGGTGTACGGGTCGGGCGTTTTACCCTGCTTCCCAAACTTGGTGATGATGTCGCGGGCGGGGTTGGTTTCGATGTAGTGATATTTCCGTGCAGCTTCCAGCGCCACGCTCAAAATGCGCTGCGTGTATTTGACACTGCTGTTTGAAAGCCCTTTGTCGAAAAGCTGCTGAAAGAGCTTATCCAGCATGGCCGGGGAAAGCTGGTTGAGCTGAACATGGCCGATATTGGGAACGATGTGGTTCTTAATCCAGCCTTGATAGCTTGCATAGGTGCTTGGGCGAAGATTGGCCTTGCCGTGGGTTTCTATCCAGTCCTCCATGTATTCTTTGACCGTCTGCTTGCCCTGCGCCGAGTTGGTGGGCGTATAGGTCGGATTGAGCAGCTTGGTTTTCATTTCGGCCTCATGCTGCGTGGCTTCTTTCTTGGTGGCAAAGCCGCGCTTCATGTAGCTTTTTTTGCCGTCCGGCGCGTTGTACTTGATATTCACATCGTAGACGGTTCCGGGCTTGCCGGTCAAAACACCGTTGCCGTCGCGCTTATTCTGTACTTGTCGTGATGATAAACAAGTGCATACTACAGCACATTAGATTTACTTAAATGATGAGTTTGCCACCAAGGGATTAACACAGGGGACATGGATGTATTAATTAAGGTTATACTTTATGATTTGATATCCGTCATCATCCATATTTAGCTGATATACGCTTCCGCTATTATCAATTCTTATTGACTTTCCAGCGCCAAAGGCTGTGGAGCTGGACATTGAGAAATTTGTGTTTTGAATTCTGCAGGTATTTATGGCCTGCTCATTAATATCAACTTGACAGATGAATTCATCACTGTTTGCCAGCCATCGTTGGGTTCCCATTTCTGCCTTTTCTCCCGACAGTGGGGTATATTGAATCCAAAAATATACCTTCCCATTTGTGTCAGCACCCAGAAGTCTAACGTTCGTTTCTCTATCAGGATTATCCTGAGGCGCTTTGAAATTTGTGAGCGCTATAACGCTATCCTCTTTGCAGTCATATATCGTCAGTTGGTATTCCTTCACTCCATAAGGTGTTACCGATATCCTGTTTCCCTTGCCATCAGTAAATTCGTATAAATCGAAATCAATGATGTTTTCCATAGATTTTTCAAAAACAGGCTTGTCCGACACAGATGGAGCAAATCGTCGAACACGTGTGCCATTTTGCCCACAGTTATCCCGTACAAGCACACTCGAATCGCAGAGAACATCAACTGTCCACAACGTGTTAAAGTCTATACTTTCGAAAGCATTTTCAACGCTTTTCTTTTCGACATCGATATACACGATTTTGTTTGCAAAGGTATTCAAACCGTATATATTACCATTGTCAGCTATAGATATATCTCGGAGTACAAACGGCATTGAATATTCACCGTCAGAGCATCTCTCCGGCATATCTATTCTTGAAATCAAGGTGCCGTCCTTAAAAATCTTCAGTAAATTATTCTCGGTATCTGCAACATATATTTTCCCATCTCTGCCGATTGCATATGCGCTGGGGACAGTATATGAAACGGGCATTTCAGGCCCTTCTTGATATATGCTCATGCCTACATCTGATTCTTTGCTGCCCCACTTTAAGTCAAGAACTATTTCACTGTCACAGGTATTCGCACCACAGTCGACGCGAAGAATTTTATGTGTCTCAAGAGCTTCTATATCAAACTCACTGTTTGTCTCAGTGCGAGTGGTTACTATGCTGCTTTTTATGTATGCAACTGCTGTTGTCGTCAGCAATAATGCAATAATTGTGGCCAAAACTATAGCTTTTTTATGTTTCATCATAACCTCCTATATCGTGATACTTT
>CAZAIU010000086.1:0-2347 GCA_964485265.1 uncultured Oscillospiraceae bacterium
AGGGCGAGGACACCGACAAGGTTTTGGGTCTTAACGTGGGTGCTGACGACTATATCACAAAGCCATTTAACCCCGTTGAGGTTCAGGCAAGAGTGAAGTCCCAGCTTCGCCGCTATATGCAGCTTGGCGGCGGCAAGGCAAAGCCCCGGCAGCTTGCCATTGGAGGCATAGAGCTTGACGACAAGGAAAAGCGCGTTGCAATAGACGGCGACACTGTTTCCCTTACCCCCACGGAATACGACATCTTAAAGCTTCTCATGGAAAACGCAAATCAGGTTTTTTCCCCAAAGGAAATATACTCCCGAGTATGGCAGGACTCACCCTTGGGCAGTGAAAACACCGTTGCTGTGCACATTCGCCACCTCCGAGAAAAAATTGAAATCGACCCTGCAAATCCACGGTACTTAAAGGTGGTCTGGGGTCAAGGCTACAAAATGGAGAGGGGTAAATAAAAATGGACAACTATGATATCGAAGCACCGATTGCTTCAGCGCAGAAAACGAAGCTTACACACAGCATTCCCGCAACGGTCATAGCTTTTATACTGCTTGTATTTTTCGTGTGTATTACAGCCGCTTCCGTCGGAAGTGTCTGCGTTATGGTGGAAGAGGATTTTTACATCAGCTCGCCGGAACATCTAAAAGAACAAATGTTTCAAAACTTTGCGTGGCGTGACGGATCAGAAGTATATCGTGCAGTAACCACCAACGACGGGTTCGACTTTGATTCAGCTTACGGAAAAGTAAATTTTTCCTGCAAGGTTTACAATGTAGAAGGAAAAATACTTTTTGACAACAGTACCAATACAAAAAACTCATATGTATTAAATGTACCGACATACGATGATAACGGTGAGGCCAGAGCAAAGGTTCTTGTTTATGTTGACAAGTCCTTTCCCGTAACAGACAGGTACTCCATGGGAAACAGTCTTGTAAACATAATATACGCTCTGCGCTATTGGGTTTATGTAATTGGTGCTCTATCACTGCTTGCAAGCATAGCGCTATTCGTGTTTTTGATGTGTGCATCGGGACACAGGGGCAAAACGGACGATATATCGGCGGGATTTTTCACAAAAATTCCCCTTGACCTTTTGACCGGAGCAACGGGGCTTCTAATGTTCTTAATTCTTCAGCTAGCCATTGAAGCCACCTATACAATGAACTCCGCAGTTTTGGCTATTATCACAACAGTCAGTGCCGGTGTTGCGTGCTTTGCAATACTTATAGGCTTTTGCATGAGCTTTGCCACACGGGTGAAACTGGGCAAATGGTGGCAAAACACCATAATATACTTCGTACTATATTGGCTTTGGAAGGTGTTAAAGGCAATCGGCCGCAGCACCGTATATTTGTTCCGCAATCTTCCGCTGATTTGGAAAACAGCCCTTTTCATGGCGGCGTTGGGCTTGCTAAGTCTTTTTGTCATCATGTCCTATGATGACGGTTTCAGAGTGATGTGCTGGATTTTCGGTATGCTGCTTCTATGCGTAATAGTTGGCTACTCTGCTATAGCAATGAGAAGACTTCAGCTTGCGGCGCAAAAGCTTGCAAAGGGCGACCTATCAGAGCAGGTAGACACGAAATATATGCTTTGGGACTTCAAGGAGCATGGAGAAAATCTAAACAACATAAGTATCGGCATGACTCGCGCGGTGGACGAGCGCCTGAAAAGCGAGCGGCTTAAAACGGAGCTTATCACAAATGTAAGCCACGACATAAAAACTCCACTCACATCCATTATCAACTATGTTGACCTCATTTCAAAGGAAAAGTGCGATAACAAAAAAATCAAAGAGTATGTTGAGGTTCTGTCCCGTCAGTCGGAACGGCTAAAAAAGCTCATAGAGGATTTGGTGGAAGCTTCAAAGGCGTCAACCGGCAACGTTGATGTGTCACTGTCTCCCTGCGATGTGGGCGTGCTGCTTTCCCAAACGGCGGGTGAATATGAAACAAAGCTCTCCGACTGCTCCCTTGAGCTTGTGGTAGCAAAGCCCGAAGCTCCTGTTATGATAATGGCTGACGGCAGACTGCTTTGGCGGGTGTTCGACAACCTGATGAACAATATTGCCAAATATGCTCAGCCGGGTACAAGGGTATATTTAAGCCTTGAAAGCAAAAATGGTTCGGCAACGGTCTTTTTCAAGAACACCTCAAAATATCCTCTGAATATCACAGCAGATGAGCTTATGGAGCGCTTTGTTCGCGGTGACAGCTCCCGTCACACCGAGGGCAGCGGGCTTGGTTTGTCAATAGCAAAAAGCCTTATCGAATTGCAGTGCGGCAGCTTGGAGCTGACTATTGACGGAGACTTCTTTAAGGTCAGCTTAGAGTTTAAAACTATATAA
>CAZAIU010000087.1:0-1729 GCA_964485265.1 uncultured Oscillospiraceae bacterium
CTTCGCTCGAAACCTCCGATTCGAATAATTTCCGGTAATCCATGTTTCTCCTCCTGTGATTGTTCGTTATTATTTGTTGCGTTAGTCAATCGTACAAAATAAGCCCTTGGTTTTGCGAGTGATTACATGAATTTGCTAAGCATTGCTGGAACTTGCGGGAACGAACGTCCGCTTTTGGTGTTTAAGCGAACCTTTTGGTATACTCTTATACTTTAACTCGTTGGAACGGTCAGTGCAAGGGATTTTGATATGCTTACAAAATATTTGTTGAAACTGGCATAAATCATTGTGGTTTCATATAACAAACAGCAGATAAATCTCTTTAAAAATCTTACATAGAAAAGAGCTGCGGCAAAAACACCGCAGCTCCTCGCTGGCAAACACTATTTATTTCATGACAACAGTTTCAAAATATTCAGAAATCTGTGCCTTAATTTCGTCGCCGGACTTGTAGCGTCCGTCAATGCAGTCGATGTCAACAAACAGGGTGGGCAGGCCATACTTATCCTGAACCATGTCTGTAATCATCTTGGAGGATGCCCATGTGTGCTTGCAGCCTGTATGGCCAAGGAACATGGAAACATTGGGCTCGTACTGAGCAAAAATTTCGTCAACAAGCTTTACATGGTGTACAGACGGTCCGGATGCGCCGTGAATCATGGGGTTATTCTGCATCTTCTTGCCCATGACATACAGGCAGTCGCGACGGTCATCCATGTGCTCATACATAATGTCGCCTTGGAAGCCGAAAGCGTCCATAACAGCAACAGCATTGTACTCCTTCTGCATCCAGTCCATAATGCCCTGATTGGACCAAACCATGTTCTGGAGCATTGCAACACGATACTTCTCGCCGTCGGGGCAGGGCCCCATGCCAAGGTCAATCATCATCTGACCAACACCAAGCTCAGCCTCAAGCAGGTCGCCCATCTCGGGATAGCAGGCAACAGCGTTAGTTGAGCCGTTTAGCACCAAAAGACGTCCGGGCAGCGGGCAGGGCTTGTGCTTGCGCAAATCTGCGCACTTAGCCTGAAGCTCGAAGTTGCGGTTTGCGTTTTCCATGTAGTATTTCAGCTTGTCCCAGTCAAGCTTCTTGCCGGTCTGCTCTTCCATGAAGGTGATGAAGTCCTCAATCTGGTCTGCCATGTAATCGAAGCCTCTCATGTCACGGCGATAGGGCATGTCAAAGCTGAAGGTGGGAACGTTGATTATCTTTTCAAGTGCCGGATAAGCAACGCGGGAGGAATCGCAGGGAACGGAGTTGTAAACGAAGATGTCGGGCTTCATGCCGTATGCTCCGCACAGCCATGCGCCAAGCTCTGTTTTGTCAAGACCGCACATTGATGCGCCGACATACTTTTCAGCCTCGTCGATATACTTAGAGGTAAGGCTCGGGTTGGTGGAAAGACGGAAGGGTATAACGTCCATGTAGAAGCCAACGCAGTCAAAAGCTGCAATGATTTCGGTAGGTACGGAGCCGCCGTAGAAAACAAGCTTTTTGCCGTTTTTCTGGGCATCACGGTAACCGTCCCACATAAACTTCTGAATTTCCATGGTCCAGAGCATATCGGGATTTCTTTCCTTCATACGTTCGATTGAACCGTCTATCTTTGCGCAAGCAAAATCAACTATGGTCATCTCGCCGTTAAGTACGAGTTCTTCAAGGTTTTTCAGGTCAGCCATGATTAGTCCTCCTTCTCTATCATTTCGATGAATGCTTCTGCGCGGA
>CAZAIU010000088.1:0-1617 GCA_964485265.1 uncultured Oscillospiraceae bacterium
TCACAAGGAGGGCGCTTGGGAGTTTGTCCGCTTTGCCTTGAGCGAGGCGGGACAGAAGCATGTTAAATACTCGTTTCCGTTTAATATGGCGGTGCTGGAAGCTCGGCTTCATGAGGAGCTAAAAAAAGGCGTTGAAAATGCAAATGCCGATATCTCGGCCGTAAATCAGTCGGATATTGATAAGTTTATGGATTTACTTTTGCGTACCACCGTGGTTGAGGGAGGAGACTTGGTTATATCCAACATTATTAGTGAGGAAGCGTCGGCGTTTTTCGCCGGTGAGCGAAGCGCCGAGGATGCGGCAAGGCTTATCCAAAGCCGTGTTAGCCTTTACCTTGCAGAGCAGGGATAGGAAATGCCGCCTTTCGGAGTTTGGAATGATGAATATTATGATTGGAGGAATACGACATGAAAATAAAACCGCTGTATCAAAGAATCATTTTAACTGCTGTGATAGTTATTCTTGGCTTGCTTTCCGGCTGTCATTCCAGTGAATCCCCTTCTCCCGACGGTACGGTTTTACCCGCTCCCCTTCCGTCCGAAAAAGAAGCGACTGTGGCATTTAAGCTTAACTCGCTTTCAATTTCAAAGGTGCAGTCCGTTATTAACGGCAACAGCAGATTCGGCTTGCGGTTTTCATATGATTACAGCGTCACAGCAAACGGGATTAGTGAAAAGGACGCCCAGGTTCTTGTGAAGCTGCAATATCCGGAAGAATATTTCAAGGCAATTGGTGTAAGCGGTCAAAACTTCCAAGTAGACCTGCCGAAAACAAGCGCCGCCAATTCAGGTATTATAGCTCTGGAGGTGTTTCCGGACAGCATTTCCGAGGATACGGTGAATGGCTTGATCGATAATGTATACACCTTTGAGTTAAGCGTTTATTGCGATGATGAGCTAATCGGCAGTGATTCTGTCTCAAACTCATAGTTAATCCATGCATGAAATGGTATGTAAAAGGAGGAATGCATAGTGAAAAAAGACTTGAAGGTTCTGACTCCTGTACAATTGTCAGAAGAAACGCCGTCGCCTAGCATATCGAGTTATATATTTTTATTTATATTAGGCGTACTGCCGATTGTGATATCAATTGTAATACATATCCGCCTCGGCCCGGAAGATTATTTGCGGGCTTCGGCTGAACTGAAAAGTCTCATCCATTACTGGTTTAAGTTCACCCCCGTTGAAGATACGACATTGTTAATGACCATTACTGGTAGAATAAATCTACTGGTACTGCTCCATTCATTTGTGTGTATGGTAGCAGGGGCTATATTATTGGGTATGACAATCAAAGGAAAAAATAGTTTGCTTTTCATGACGATACCATATTCCATTTTGGCCTTGGCTTCCGTGTATGTATATCTTGTAAATATAAGTATTTGGGGTCCCGGGGGCTTAGCGATATATAACAGGTTTTACCTTCTGTTCTTTGACATCTGTGTCATGCATGGCCCATTGCCCATAATAATTTATTCAGCTATTTTAGTCGGCTATATTGTCTTTTTATGGACGGACCTTAAAAAGACTGCCAACACTTAATTGCATGCGATGCAAAAAAGGAGGTGCGTTAACCTGAGAAAAATGCTGTTTTTAGTTTTTTGCCTTGTCTTGTTC
>CAZAIU010000089.1:0-1506 GCA_964485265.1 uncultured Oscillospiraceae bacterium
GGCGTTTCCGCCCAGTGCTATTACTATCTTTGACATTTTCGTCTCCTGTTTGAGTAAAATCTTTTGCTTAAAATATCAACATGCTTGCCAGCACAATTAGCGGCAAAGAGATGAGCGTTCTTTCAAGGAAAATTAAAAAGAGCTTTTTTAAATCAACGCCCAGTTTTGTTTGGATAATAACTGCGCCGACCTCAGTGATGTAAATTATCTGAATAAGAGAGAGAGTTGCTATAATAAATCGTGTTTGCACGGATTCAACAGTGGTTAAAAGCAGCGCAGGTATGAACATATCAACAAAACCGGCAAGGGTTGCAGGAGCAACCGCAAAGGCCTCTTCAACACCCATTAGGTTTAGAAGCCAACCCATAGGCATCGATATCCATTCCAAAATTGGAGTGTATTGTACTATTATTAATCCAAGCACGCCCCAACCGATTACTGTGGGCAGAAGGTTTATGCAAACGCTGCTCAATACGCCGCTGCCAGAAGCAAGAACCTTTTTCGCGGAAAAATCATCTGCCGCAGCGCAGCTTTTTATTACAGCGCGGCGCAGCATATGCTTCTCACTATCAGCATCGGGATTTCCCGGGAGAGTTGCAGCAAACTCGTCTTTAAGTTTATTTAGTGGATAAATGCGGGGCAAAATAATTGCAAGAATAACGCCCAAAACACATAAAATTCCGTACATCGCAGGAAAATGCTGTGACACGCCTGCGGTTTCTGCTATCACCATGCAAAAAGGTATGGAAACAAGCGAAAAGTTGCACATTACAATGGCGGCCTCACGCTTTGAATAATAGCCTTTGTTATACTTCTCCGCCGAAAGTAAAACAGCGGCATTAGACGCACCCAACCAAGAAGCAATCAAATCAAGAGATGCGTCAGAGGGAACCTTGAACATAGGCCGCACAAAGGGCTTCGTTATCTCGCCGACAAACTCCATTAAGCCGCCCTCAGTGAGGAAGGGAAGAAGGAAGCTGAAAGCCAATGCAAGAGCTACCAATGTTTTTCCCAGCCCTATCATAGTGCCGCTTACGTCAGCTCCGATTATGAATTCAGGTCCAATTCCGAAATAGAACATTATGGTTATTACCAATGCAAAAAGCTTTGTCAGTAAATACACAATGCTGGTTCCGAACATTGTATGGAAAACGCCTTTTGGCTCTCTTCCGGTTTTTGTGAGAATATAGTCCGATAATGAGCCTATAGCTGAAATTGCTACAAGAATAAGAACTATTTCATTCATAATACCGGATAGCAGCTTTTCTACCAGGGAGGTCAGCAGACCGACAGTAGTGTTAACATTACCGTCAATTTTGAACGGCACCATGAATGCCCCAATTCCTACAATGGAAATGAGCAGAAACTTAACCATTTGTCCTTTGGGAATACTCTTTTGTTTTTCCATATGCTCACCTGCAATTTCCGTTAAGAAACAGCCATATGCGACTTAAACTGCTTCTTTTTGATTAATTTCTATCCTCTTATCATACCTCATTAACAAGC